>NZ_AYWO01000012.1 GCF_000502955.1 Mesorhizobium sp. LNHC252B00
TGGCCGCTTTCGCCTCAGCGCGACGACCGTTCTCTCTCCAAAACTTTTTGCAGAACCTTCAGGACACTATCGTTTTGGCCTCAGCCGAAGAGGCAAGGATTACAGCGCAAAGCACGGCCAGGAAACGTCGCATGCAAACCTCCCTTTGGGTGGAAAAGGTCCACATGCGCCGTCTCTGGTCAAGCTCTCCGTGCCGCTTTTTGTGCGACA
Organism: Mesorhizobium sp. LNHC252B00; assembly: GCF_000502955.1. Classification (GTDB taxonomy): domain Bacteria; phylum Pseudomonadota; class Alphaproteobacteria; order Rhizobiales; family Rhizobiaceae; genus Mesorhizobium. The sequence continues at coordinate 211 of NZ_AYWO01000012.1, forward strand.
CCCAAAGCTGGCGGCCGCAGCCTACTGATTGATCTCGGGTTCGACGAGCTTTGCCAGGTTCCTGAGCGATTCCTGCCAGCCGAGATAGCAGGCCTCGACCGGAATCGCATCCGGAATGCCGGCCTGGGTGATGTCGATCTCGGTGCCGACCGACACTTTTTTCAAGATTACGGTCACCTGGATCTCGCCGGGCAGGTTGGGGTCGTCGAATCGGTCGGTATAGCGCAGGCGTTCTCCTGGAACGAGTTCGAGATACTCGCCGCCGAAGGAATGGCTGCCGCCGGTCGTGAAGTTGCGGAAGGCCATCTTGAACGTCCCGCCGACCTTCGCCTCAAGGTGATCGACCGTGCAGGTGAAGCCGTTCGGCGGAAGCCATTTCGCCAGCGCATCCGCCTCGGTGAAGGCGCGATAGACCTTCTGCGGGCTGGTCGTCAGAACGCGGTGCAGACGTACGGTGCCGGGCATATTCCAGATCCTTTCGTGATTGTTTGTTCAATGGCCAAAGGACGAACGAGAGGCGGCCAGTCCGACATAGCTCCCGGATTTCTTTTTTAAAGGCCTCGCTGCCTGTTCGACTGCGCACGCATGGCGTGCGCTTGTTCAACCCTGCGCCCCCCCGGCCAATGGTCGGCTATTCGATCTAATTTCTTTGCAAACCGTTAATGCGGCCATGCTGTTAATAAGCATTTGCTAATCAAGCGATCCGCCTGGAGTAGCCATGACCAAGAATCTCGGCAACGCGCGTTATATGCCGCCAAAGGACGCCAGGATCTCCGTGTTCAGCAAGGCCGCACCGGCACTGTTCCCGCTGGTCGTGGCGGCGCTGGGCTACATGATCGGCAAGCACTTCTTCGGCTTCTAGGCTCGAATGCCGTCTTCCGGCGGAGTGTAGNCGGCGCTGGGCTACATGATCGGCAAGCACTTCTTCGGCTTCTAGGCTCGAATGCCGTCTTCCGGCGGAGTGTAGATCAAGCGCCAACCTCGGTAACCTCCTTTCTGGCCTCCGCGGAGCGGATGCGTTCGCTGGCCAGAAGCACCACCGGGCAGGTGACGGCGGCAAGCACCGCCGTCGCGGTATCGCCGAAGAACAGCTCTTCGCCCGGCCTTTGCGTTACACCCATCACCACCAGGGCAGCCCCCTTGGCGACCTCCCTGGCGATCGCCTTGTCAGGGGCGCGGGTGCGGATTGCGGTGTCGACCTGTACGCCATACCGAACGGCCAGATCGGCAATATCCTTCAGCATGGCTTCTTCGCGCCGGTGCGAGACGGACGTGATCCTCCCGCCTTGCCGCGCCGCCTTCGAGACGTAGAGAACCTTCACGCGCGCCCGATTCGGGCGTGCCAGCGCCAGGGCCAGATCGGCGGCGCGGCGCGACACTTCGGTGCCGTTGACGGGAACCAGTATGGTGGTTCCGGTCCGCAATACCGGCATCTTGCCGGTGGATCCGGCGCCTTTCAGCACCAGGCATAGCGGGCCGTCGAACCCTTCGGTGATGTCGTTCAGCGCCGGTGTGAACGACCCCTTCACCGTGAAAGCGTCTTCCAGGCCGAGCAGCAGCAGGCCGTAGCCTTTGCGGGCCTCCTCGGCGATCGTCGCGGCTGTCGCCCCGGATTCAGTGCGGGTGGTCAGATGGACTTTCGCGACCAAGGTGTCCTCGGCCTTGCTGACGGCCTTTGCGCTCTTCCGCGCACCCTTCTTCACTTCCTTGACTGACTGTTCCGGGCCCTTGTCGCGGGTCGGGCCGGCGAGCTTGCCATCCTTGAGATGGAGCAAAGTGGTCGGCATGCCGCTGCCGCCGCCAACCAGTCCGGCGAGGTAGGCGGTGAACTTGCCGATCGGGCTGTCGTCGACCAGCAGCAGCAACCGCTCAAGCTTCGAGATGAAGCCGCGCTCGTCGAGCAATTCGCGGTCGACGCGCTGCTTCTCGACATCGTCGACAGGCAAGCGGCCGAGCGCCCAGCGCAACATTGGTGGCATGGCGAGCGTGGTGAGGGCGGCCATGGTGACGATCATGGTGAAGAGGTTGTGGGAGAGGATGTTCATCGACAGGCCGATGCTGGCGACGATAACCTCGGTCGAGCCGCGTGCGTTCATGGCGCTGCCGACGGCGATTGCCTCCTTCAGCGACATGCCGGCAATCCTGCCGCCGAGGAAGGCGCCGCCGAACTTGCCGATACTGGCAATGACCAGCAGCGCCAGCGTCAGCAGCGCCAGCGTCGGGTCGGCAAGCACGGTGAGGTCGGCTGACAGGCCGGCCATGCCGAAGAAGATTGGCATGAACAGCGCTGTGATGACGCCGCGCAATTGGCCCTCGATGTGGGCGGACAGGATCGGCGATTCGCCAACAAGGATGCCCGCGACGAAGGCACCGAGGACGGTGTGCACACCGATCAGATTGGTGATCAGCGCCATCACGCCCATGATGAGGAGGATGACGGTGATGACGGCGTATTCGCTGCGGAAAGAGTCGTTGCTCCAGCGGATCAGCATGAACACCAGCCGGCGGCCTATGGTGAAGGAGAACACCATGAACAGCGCCACCTCGGCGACCGTGGTGAGCAGCGGCAGCAGCTGCAGGCTGCCGTTGGTGGCGATGCCGAAGGTGACGGCGATGATGAGCCAGCCGATCGTATCCTCGATGATCGCCGATGAGATGATGACCTGGCCGAGATTGCGGCGCATGAAGTTCATTTCGCGCACCACCATGGCGACGATCTTGACTGAGGAGATCGATAGCGCCGTGCCCAGGAACAGCCCGGCGACGACGCGCTGCGTCGGGTTGGGCAGCAATGTGTCGGGCAGGAACTGCGCCAGTGCGAAACCGCAGACGAAGGGCACGATGACGCCGGTGATCGAGATCGAAAAGCAGGCCGCGCCCACCCGACGCACGAGGCGCAGGTCTGTCTCCATGCCGGTCAAGAGCAGAAGCAGCAGAATGCCGAGCTGCGAGACCGCGTCGATCATGCTTTTCTGCGCCGGATCGGTCGAGAAGATCAGGTGCTGCGCGTCGGGCCACAGCCAGCCGAACAATGAGGGCCCGAGCAGGATGCCGCCGATGAGCTGGCCCATGACCGCCGGCTGACCGTGGCGCTGGAAGATCTCTCCGACACCCCGGCCGACCAGAAGCAGCAAGACGATCTCGGCGACGAACACCCCCTCCGCCGAGCCACCCATGCCCGAAGCGTGGCCTGCCGGCTGCGCGGCGAAGGTCGTGCCTGCCGACGCCAAACCGAATACGGCCAGCAAAAGGGCCGGCGCAATGCTGCGTGACGTCGTTGCCGATCGACAGGTCATGAATTCCCTCAAAACGCCTCGGCAGACTGACCATCACAACGCGCAGGCCATCATTTGCGTTGCAGCCGCGTGTCGCCAGACATCGACGTCAAACATGGACGTCGCCGAAGGAAAGTTCGCCGTCGTCGCCGGCCACGAAAAAGACGATGGCGAACAGCCCGGCATAGAATGCCGCCACAACGACCACGATCGCCACACCGGGAATGGGGCCAAGGGCGGCGCTGTCGACGGCCTCGCGAAGCGAACCGACAAACCCGGTCCTGAGGCCCACGGCCTGAAGACTGGGGGTCGATATCTTGACCATCCAGGCCAGCAGTAGGATCAGGAACAGGTAGATGTAGTTTCGCCGCAGGCGGCGCGCCAGCGCAGCGCGCTGCGACAGCAGAAACTTCGGCGCGCGCAGGCCTTCGCCGACGATGAGCAGCCAATCAGAGGCAAAGTCGGGTTGCGGGGAGAAGATCTGCGCGAAATAGTGACGCTCGAACTGGCGCACGCGAGCCCGATAGAAATCGAAGAAGCGATAGCGGCGCGCCTCGATCCACAGCAGCAGGAGGATCAGCAGCATGGCGAACAGCAGCACGCCGTGATGCGCACTGGCCGTGGACAGCGACACCGAAAGCAGCGCCGCCACCACCGTGATCGCCCAGTTCGTCGTCCGGTCGAGCCGATCTCGCCACCCCGCCATGCGCGCGATCTCAGCGCGATGAAAATGCGATAGCGTGTTGACCCGTTCGGCCGATGTAAGCACCGGCCCGATGGGCTTCGCCGACGCATCGTTCATAACGCCCTCCAACTGAGTAAAACGCCTCAGACTTGGTCTCGTTCCGCGGTGTCCGGATTTCGCACCGGCCGGCGGCCTCCGCCGTGACCGCCACGCGCGCCGGCGCCACCGCAGTTCTACGATCACATTGCATTATCGGATCTTGACCCCACCGCGGCAAACCCCAAATCAATCATACCGGTGCCGACGCGGGCGCCGGCTTCATGGCGGCGCCGCGGAGAGTGGTGGTTTTGTGGCCGTCAAACTCGGGCACCAGGTAGCCGGAGGCGATGAAGGCCCGCGAGACCTGGTCCAGGGTGTTTCCCAGGTGGAGCGGATCGGAACAGAAGGGAGCGAAAAACAGAAAGCGCAAATGGGGTGTGGGTCGGACGGCACATTGTCCCCCGGAGCATGGCATGTAAACGAACAAAAACCAGGATCAAGAAAGGAGCAATGCAATGACCATTCGTGATCTAATGCCATGGAGCCGCGACGCCAACCAGGCTTCTACCCTGTTTCGCGACCGCGACCAGGACCCGTTCATGAGCCTGCATCGCGAGATGAGCCGCCTTGTCGACGACATGTTTCGCGGCTTCGGCTCACGGCTTCCGTCCATGTTGTCTTCGGCCGGCGGTAGCTGGCCCAGCGTGGAAATCTCCGAAACGGACAAGGAGATCCGTGTGACGGCCGAGATACCCGGCATGGAGGATAAGGACATCGAGGTGTTGCTCGATGACGGCGTCCTGACGTTGCGCGGTGAAAAACAGGCCGAAACCGACGACAAGGAACGTCAGTTCTCCGAGCGGTTCTACGGCCGCTTCGAACGTCGCATTCCGATCGGTTTCGAAGTCGAAGAGGACAAGGTAGCGGCCGATTTCCGCAATGGCGTGCTGTTCGTCACTTTGCCGAAGTCCGAGAAGGCGCAGAGCAGGACAAAGCGCATTCCCATCGGCGGCAAGAGCACCAAACACTAGAATAGACCAGCAGCCGGGCGAGCAAATCGCGCACGCCCGGCATCAGTCACCGGATTTCGCGCCGGTCACATGGACCTTGAGTATCCCTCTGCCTTGGGCAAACATGGCGGAGAGGGCCGGGGGCGCGAAAATGAACAAGCCGATTTCTGCCGTATCGCCGCGCAAGGCGCCGATGGCGCTGACCGAGGAGCTCGTCGCCCGCACCATGCGCGCGGTCGAGGATGCCGGGCCGACGCCGGGCATGGTCTACATGACCGACGCCGACTATGCGCGCGTCCGCGACGAGGTGCTGGCTTCGGCCCCGGTGGGGCCCACAAGGCTGTTCGCCTATGGTTCACTGTTGTGGAATCCGGTTGGCGAATTGCGTGGCGGCGAAAGGGCGGTGGCAACGGGCTGGCATCGGTCCTTCTGTTTCACCGTCAAGCGTTTTCGCGGCACGGTCGAGCGGCCCGGCCTGATGATGGCGCTCGATCGTGGCGGCCAGTGCCAGGGCATGGTGTTCGAGATCGCCGAACCGGTGGCGGCCAATCTCGAAGCGCTGCTGCGCCGCGAGATGACCGTTCTGCCCGCCGTCAACGTGCCGCGCTGGCTGCGGGTCAGGACAGGTGACGGCCTATGCCGCGCGCTTGGCTTCGTCGTCGATCCCGCCAATCCGCGTTATGCCGGCAAGCTCGACAAGCAGGTGATCGCGGCAACGCTGGCCACGGCCGTCGGTCATTGGGGCTCGGGCGCTGAATATCTGTTCGCGACCATCCGTCACCTCGAAACCTGCGGTATCCGCGACCGTAATCTTTGGCGATTGCAGGAACTGGTGGCCGAGGAGATAGGCCGCTTCACCCATCTCTGAGCCAAACCAGCATTTCGCCAGGCTCGCGGTTGTCCCAGGCGAAGTAGGGAATGGCGGTCAGGCGCGTCTCTGTCGTGGCCGGCGGTTCGGGCCTGTAGAGCCCGCTTTGCCATCCGTCTGCGGCATCGGCAAGTGCTGTAGCCGACAGCGTCACCACGCCGCCGAGAAGCTCGGGCCGGTGCTGCGCTTCGAGGCTGGCCGTCCTTGGCAGCGTCAGCCGATGCAGCTGGCTGTCATTGTCGGTCGCCTCGACGCAGTAGATCAGCGGCCCGCGCGACAGCGCGACGCGGCCGGCATCCTGGCGCACCTGCGGGTTGGCGTAAAGCCGCTCGATCGGCATTTCGAGATCGAGCCGCACCTGGTCGCCCTTCTTCCATGTCCGCCGGATCGCCGCGTAGCCGTCGCTGGTGACATCCGCCAACTTGACCGCCTCACCATTGACCTTGAGCGCAGCGTCGGTGCTCCACGCCGGGATGCGCAGGTGCAATGTGAACGCAACCGGCGCCTGCGGCTCGATCGTGATCTCGACGGCACCGTCCCAGGGATAGCGGCTTGCCTGCGTCAGGCTCACCGGCACGCCTGATATATCGAAGCGGGCGGTCGAGTCGCCATAGAGATGGACGGCCAGCGCGTCGTCGGCCAGGCTGTAGAAATAGCTGCCGATCGAGGCGACCATGCGCCCGATATTGGGCGGGCAGCAGGGGCAGCGGTGCCATTTCCACCTATTGTGCTTGCCTCGGCTTTCCAGCGGGTTTTCATAGAAGAACAGCGAGCCGTCGAGCGACAGGCCCGAGATCGAGCCATTGTAGAGGGCGCGTTCCATCATGTCGGCATAGCGGGCATTCGGCCCCATGCCGAGCATGCGGTTCGCCCAGAACACCAGTCCGACCGCGGCACAGGTCTCGGCATAGGCGCTTTCGTTGGGCAGATCGTAGTCGCTGGTGAAACCTTCATTGTGAGCCGACGGCCCGAGCCCGCCGGTGATGTAGAGGCTCTTGGTGGTGAGATCGTCCCACAGATGGTCGAGTGCCACTCGCAAGCTGTCGTCGCCATATTCGGTGGCGATGTCGGCCATGCCCGAATAGAGGTACATCGCCCTGACCGCATGGCCGACCACCTTGTCCTGCTCGCGCACTGGAATGTGCGACTGGCTGTATTCATAGGTCTTGAAATGGTAGGCCTTCGGGTCGGCGCCGCGGGCGCGGGCCTCCTCGTCGAAATAATGCGGCTGCTGGCCGCGCTGGTCGATGAAGTATTTGGCGAGATCCATGTATTTTCGCTCGCCGGTCACCCGCGCCAGCTTGACCAGCGCCAGCTCGATCTCCTCGTGGCCGCAATAGCCCTTCTTCTTGCCGGGTTCGGGGCCGAGCACCGACGCGATATGGTCGGCATAGCGGCACATGATGTCGAGCAGCTTGCGTTTTCCCGTCGCCTGGTAATAGGCGACCGCACCCTCGATGAGGTGGCCGGCGCAATAGAGTTCATGGCAGTCGCGCAGATTGGTCCAGCGCTTGCCGGGCTGGATGCGCTGGTACCAGCTCGAGAGATAGCCGTCCTCCTGCTGCAGTTTGCCGTACATGTCGATGACGGCATCGATCTTCTTCTCCAGTTCTGGATTCTTGCGCCGGTAGAGCGAATAGGCCGCGGTCTCGATCGTCTTGCCGAGATCGGAATCCCAGAACATCTGCGTGGTCACCGTCGACCCGGTGAATTCCGCGCCCTGGCGGTCGGCTTCGTCGGGCGAGGGCGAGTGGAAAGGAATGACGACGCCGGGCGAGGGCCGGTCCGGGTCGATCTGCTCCAGCATGCGGGCCTCGACGCAGCGGTCGTAGAGGATATCGGCGGTGCGTGTGGCTACCGCGTCGGCGCGGTCGCCCCAGAAGCCGTGCACGTCGACCTGCGGCACCGGCAGCGGGCGGAAGGCGAGCTTTGGTTTTCCGGTTTTTGCGGATGGCGATGCGGTCATGTACTCACTCCATTCGGTCTGTCTATTTGATGGCCCCGGCCATCAGGCCGCGGATGTAGAAGCGCTGCAGGACCAGGAACAGGATGAGGCAAGGCACCATCATGACTGTGACGCCCGCCTGCACCGCACCCCAGTCGATGGCGCCGAAGCGGCCCGACTGCAGTGCGGTCATCATCACCGGCAGCGTGAACTTGGACTGGTCGGTCATCAGCACGAGGGCTGCGAGGAATTCGTTCCAGGCGCCGAGGAAGGCAAATAGCGCGATGGTGACGACGCCCGGCCAGACCAGCGGCAGCATCACCTTCAAAAGCATGGTGAGATTGCCGGCACCGTCCATGCGGGCGGCTTCCTCGATCTCGCGCGGCACCGCGTCGAATGCATTGCGCATCATGAAGATGGAGAACGGCAGCTGCAGCGTCACATAGACGCCGACCAGGCCGGTCAGCGTGTTGTGCAGGCCAAGCTTGGTCAGCACCAGGAAGATGGGCGTCAGGATCGACTGGAACGGGATCATGATCGTCGATAGGATGAGGATGAAGAACAGGTCCTTGAACGGAAACCGGAATCGCGAAAAACCGTAACCGGCCAGCACGCTGACGGCGACAGATAGCAGCACGGTCATCACCGAGACGTAGATGCTGTTTTGCGCCGAGACCCAGAGCCCGTCGCCGAAGCTGTTGAGCGTGGCATAGTTCTCCAGCGAAAAGCCTGATGTCGGCCAGGGCGGCAGCGGCGGCAGGCGTGCCTCGGCCGCTGGCTTGAACGCCGACAGCACCGCCCACACGATCGGCGCCGCAAACAGCACCGAGGCGATGATGCCGGTCGAATGCTCGCCGATGCTAGCGAGGAGCCGGCGGTTGGGGGAAGCGGCCTGCGCCATCAGTCGAGCCCCTCCGGCTTGCGCAGCAGCCACAGCTGGACGAGGCTGAGCGCCACCAGGACGACGAGCAGGACCATCGAGAGCGCGGCCCCGTAACCGAGCTTGAACGAGACGAAAGACTGGTTGAAGATCCAGTAGACGGCCGTCAGCGTCTGGTTGCGCGGACCGCCACGCAGGATGATGTAGAACTGGTCGAAAGCGAGGATCGAGCCGGCGACCGACAGGATCAGCGCGAGCGCCAGTGTGCGGCGCATCAGCGGCAGGGTGATCGCGCGGAACCTGGCGAACGGCCCGGCGCCGTCAATGACTGCGGCCTCCTGCAGGTCCTGCGGGATCGACTGCAGGCCGGCCATCAGGATGATCATGGTGAAGCCGGCGACCTTCCAGACGACCATGGCGATGATCGACCAGAAGGCCGGCTGGAAGGTGGCCAGCAGGTTGAATTTCTTGTCGATCAGGCCGAGATCGTAGGCGGCCGGGCTGAACAGGCCGGAATCGACATTCAAGAGCCATGACCAGAGCAGGCTGGCCGAGGCGAAACCGACCACCGCCGGCATGAAGAACATGGTCCGGTAGAGATTGGTCAGGGGCCGTGGGCGTTCGACGAACAGCGCCAGCGGGAACGCCACCACGAAGATCGCGATGGTGACGATCACGGTGTAGTAGGCGGTGAAGCGCAGCGCGTTCCAGAACCTTGTGTCGCGCAGGATAGCGACATAGTTGCCGAGGCCGACATAGCTGTGCTCGCCCATCAAGGGCCAGTTGTGCAGCGACATCCATGCCGTCATGCCGAGCGGGATGAGAAAGAAGACGACGACCAGCGCGATGGCCGGCGCTACATAGAGCAGGCCGATCCATTGCCGTCCGGCGCCGACGAGTCTTCGGGCGCGGGGCGGCGCGGTGATGGTTGCGAGGGAGGTCATGGCTGCTCTGCTCTTGCTTTCCGTTCCCCTTGTGAGGAGGGAATTCCAGCTTGGGTTCCTCGCCCCCGCCAGAGGCGGGGGAGAGGTGGCCGCGAAGCGGCCGGAGAGGGGGCCTTCGTAGGGCGCAGTCCCCCTCTCTGTCTCGGCTTCGCCGAGCCACCTCTCCCCCACTCACGTGGGGGTGAGGAACCCAAGCTGGATAGGCCGAGCGGATGTCTCAAAGCTTCCATGTCGAATAGCCTGCATTGACGGATGCGATGTCATCCTCCCCTCAAGGGGGAGCTGGGGCGGCCACCCGCCCAGGGAGACGAGCGGGCGGCCGGCAGACGCCGCTATTTCTGCGGCGCCTGGTCGATGATCGACTGCATCGTCTCCTGCGCATTGGCGATCGCGCCGTCGACGTCGTCGCCGAAGAAGACCTCGTTGATCATCTGCGTCCACGGCCCGTTGGCGGAGTTGATCAGGTCGTTGAACACCACCGAATAGGGCGTGCGGCCCTTGGCCATGGCCTCGGCGGCGATCTGGTAGCGCGGATCGAGATCCTTCAGCGCTTCCTTGGCGATGTCGCCGCGCACCGGCAGGCTGCCGTATTTGGCGAGGATGGTCTGGCCCTCGAGCGAATAGGCGAAATCGAGGAATTCCTTCACCACGGGCAGTTTCGTGGTGCCCTTGGTGACGACGAAATTGTCGCCGCCGGCAAAGGACGACCAGCCGCTATCCTTGCCCGGCAGGAAGGTGACGCCGTAGTCGATATCGGGATACTGGGTGTTGAGCGCGCCGATGGCGAAGGCGCCGGAGGGTGAGATACCGATATTGCCGGCGGCGAAGGCGGCGAAGAAGTTGGCGCCGGTGTCGGTCTGCGCGCCTGCCGGCACCAGGTCCTTCTTGACCATCGAGCGGTAGAGATCGATGGCGCCGCGCAATTGCGGGCTATCCAGCGTCGCCTTGGACCCGTCCTCCGAGAGGATGTCGCCGCCAGACGCCCAGATCAGCGGCGTGAAGGTGAAGATGTTGCAGCCGCCGCAATTGCCCGAGAAGTAAAAGCCCTTGATGTTGCCGCCGAGTGCGTTGACCTTCTCGGCGTCGGCCGCGATCTCGGCCCAGTTGGTCGGCCCCTTCTCAGGGTCGAGGCCGGCCTGCTTGAACAGCTTCTTGTTCCAGATCAGCACCGAGGCGTCGGCGGAGAACGGCAGGCCGTAAATGTGGTCCTTGTAGGTGCCGGTCTTCACATGCGCCGGCGACAGGCTGGCGAAATAGGGCAGCGACTTGGCCCAGTCGGTGATATCCTCCAACTGGCCGGCAGCGGCGAAGGACGGCGTGTAGATCAGGTCGAGCGACAGCGCGTCGGGCGCCGTGCCGCCGGCGGCCGCTGCACCATATTTCGGGATGATCTCGGCATTGGGGATGATGTCCAGCTTGACCTGGTTGGTGTGCGCCTTGTTGTAGGCGTCGACGATCCTCGGCATGAAATTCGAGCCGTCGGCGCGCACCCAGATGTTGGCCGTCTCGGCGGCGGCAGTGCCGAGACCGCTACCCAGAACGGCAGCAGCCAGGGCCAGTTTGGCAATCAGGTTCCTCATGTTCTCCTCCTCCAGGTTTGACCGCGCTCCGCGGCTTGGCGCCGATTGCGCGGCGCTTGGTTTTCAGCCATCCAGCGGATGGCCGCATGACTGCCGCACCACCAGCCGGCACGGCAGTTTTCGAATGCCCGGCGCGGCGGGCTTGCCGCCGACCAGCGAAAGCAGGGTCAGCCCGGCCTCGCGCCCGAGTGCGACCAGGTTCATGTCGATGGAGGTCAGCGGCGGGCGCGTTGCCTCGGCCACGATCTCCCAATTGTCGAAACCGATGACGCCGACATCGCGCGGAACGTTCAGGCCGCGCTCGCGCAAGGCATCGATAACGCCGCGCGCGATCTGGTCGTTGCCGCAGAAGACGGCGTCCGGCCTCTCGCTCTTGCCGTCGAATAGCTGCGCCACCGCCGCGTGGCCCCAGGCTTCCGACCAGGAGCCGAGCAGCGGCTCGGTGACCGGCAGGCCGTTTTCGATCAGCACGTCGCGGTAAGCCTGGGCGCGGGCGTGCACCACGGCAAAGCTCGCTGGGCCGGTGACATGGGCGATGCGCTTCCAGCCCAGCCGGCAAAGGTGCTCGACAGCAAGCCGGGCGCCGTCGGAATCGTCCGAAACGAAGGCGATGGCGTCGGGATCGGGCTGCGTGAAGGCATAGATCACCGGGACGCGCAGATTGCTGAGGTCGACGGGCAGATGGCGGTCGATGCGCTTGCCGGTGGCGATGATGCCGTCGACGCGCTTGTCGAGCATGGCATCGACATGCATCTGACCCAGCCGCGGATCCTCCTCGACATTGCACAGGAACACCGACACGCCATTGTCGACCAGCGCGTCCGAGATGCCCGACATCAGCGGCAGCGAGAAGCGGCCATAGGTATCATTGGTGAGCAGGCCGACAGTGAAGCTGCGCCGCCGGAGCAGGCTCTGCGCCAGGCTGTTGGGCCGGAAGCCGAGGCGCCGCGCCGTCTCGCGGATGCGTTCGCGCGTTTCGCCGGTCATTCGCCCCTGGTTGTTGAGCGCCTTCGAGGCGGTAGCGACGCTGACACCGGCCTGCGCGGCCACGTCACGCAAGGTGACTGGCTTGGAAAAGACCGGAACAGGCAGATCGTCCGATGGCATCGCGCCGAGAATCCTTAGCTGGGAAAAGGTTTTCTCTTACTGGTCCGAGCGAGGCCCGGCACATGGCCAAGCCCGATCGGAAATGTTTGGAAAAACCTTTTCTCAAACCAAGGCTAAGCCAGATCTGATGGTCGTTCAAGCGGAAAAATGGTTCTGGACAGGGCAATGACTTCAGGTTTGGAATGGTCGAGGAGATGGATCTCGGCTGATCGGCCGGAACCGGCTGCCGTCAGGCCGCACCATTGAGTCCGCGACCTCATCGCCTGAGTTGCCGTTGAGCGCGAGCCAGATGATCCAGGGAATTGAACCACGATGGAACCGGCACTGCTTTCGACAACAGCGTTCGCCAAGCGACCGCCGCGGTCATACAGGCTGATTCGGCCTGGACCAGTTTTCATTGACATCGCGAGGATAAGTGTGTATTCATACACACATGAAGAGCGCCGATATGATTGCAAGATTGGTTGGCGATGGATGGTTCGAAGTTGCTCGAAAAGGCAGTCATGCTCAGTTCAAGCATAACGACAAACCGGGACGGGTCACTGTTCCGCACCCCAAGCGAGACATACCCATCGGCACCCTGCGCAGTATCGAAAAGCAGTCCGGATTGAGACTGAGGTGAGAGACATGAAGCAGTATATTGGGCTTATCCATAAGGATGGCGAAAGCGACTTCGGCGTGTCTTTTCCTGATTTTCCTGGCGTGATTACGGCAGGAAAGGACTTGGATGACGCGCGAGTTATGGCCGAAGAGGCCCTTGCCTTTCATGTGGAAGGGCTTGTCGAAGATGGGGAGGCTATTCCAGAACCCTCGTCTCTAACCGAGGTTATGGCGTCGTCTGTCAACCGCGATGGTGTCGCCATTCTAGTTGGCCTGAAAACCGAAGCAAAAAAGGCGGTGCGGGTAAACGTCACTCTACCAGATGACGTTCTTCAGCGAATAGATGCCTTCGCCGAGGCTCATGGTTACACCCGTTCTGGATTTCTCGCCAAAGCGGCAGTGAAGGTAATGGAACTCGAGGCTACCTAACCCACCTTTCGTGACGAAAGGTGGGCGGAACGAGGCCAGCAGCGCTTTCACTTGGAAGCGTCTTGGCCTCGACGATCATGACCCTGCGTTGCGTGACCATCGATACCCAAGACTGCGGTGTGGAGCCGTGAGCGCCACGGACCCGGCGTTAGGACGCGCGGAGGGCAGGGCGCAGGCCCTGATCGCCGTCGCCGCCATTCGGTCCTCAGCCGAAATCGGCTGCCGTCAGCACATACATGCTCCTGTGGGTGCGGTCGTAAGCCCTCGACGCCACTTCGCGGATGGCGCTGCCCTCGGTGTCGAATGTGGCGAGGTAACCGGCCTCATTGGCTGCGGCTGCTGGCTGCATCTTCGCCATCGCGTCGGCGGCGACCGAAAAGGAGATCTGGAACATGCCATCATAGCCGACGAAACGGATGCGCTGGCCGGCCTCGTCATAGCTGCGGCTACGGTTGGGGAAGGTGAGACTCATGTCTTGGCCTCCGTGGCTTTCTTGGTCACCCGCTTCTTCTTCGGCGTAGGATTGAGAGCCTCGGCGACGCGGTCAGCCTCTTCCTTGGCCAGCCGCAGTTCCCTGAGCCTTGCCGTCTTGATCTCCCGGGCCCTCGCTTCGGACATATATTCGGCGGTTGCCTTGTTTTTCTCCGCTGTCTTCTTCTGCTTGTCGACAAAGCGGGCTTCAGCTTTTTCCATGATCGTCTGATTGCCTTCGGCCATCGAAGAAATCTCCCTTGTACCTGAAATCGTGAAAGTGAACTCGTCCGACAAATAGGCACTCGATCGGCAAAATTCAATCTTTTGAATTATTTGACGATCTGCGGATATCACGAAACCGGCCGCCGAAATAATACTTTTGAATATTTAATTCGGGCGCGAATAATTTTTGGCACTCCTATCTATCGAGTGCCAATGCGTCTATAGAAAGGGGGCGTGGCCGCCTGTGCCGGCCCCAGAAAGAATGTTCCCATGAAATTTCGGCCACTCCACGACCGCGTCGTCATTCGTCGCGCCGAAGGCGATATCAAATCCAAGGGCGGTATCATCATCCCGGACAATGCCAAGGAAAAGCCCGCGGAAGGCGAAGTCATCGCCGTTGGGCCTGGCGCCCGTGACGAAAACGGCGCGCTTGTTCCACTCGAAGTCAAGGCAGGCGACTTCATCCTGTTCGGCAAATGGTCGGGCACCGAGGTCAAGATCGATGGCGAGGACCTTCTGATCATGAAGGAAGCTGACATCATGGGCGTCATCGACAAGAGCGAGACTGGCGTGATCGACAAGAGCGAGACGGGCGTCATCGACAAGAGCGCGGCCGCCAAGAAAGCTGCCTGATCTCATTTTCTCCGACCAAACTGGATAAAAATCATGTCTGCCAAGGAAATCAAATTCTCCACCGATGCGCGCGACCGCATGCTGCGCGGCGTCGAGATCCTCAACAATGCTGTGAAGGTCACGCTCGGTCCCAAGGGCCGCAACGTCATCCTCGACAAGGCCTATGGCGCTCCGCGCATCACCAAGGACGGCGTCACCGTCGCCAAGGAAATCGAGCTTGCCGACAAGTTCGAGAACATGGGCGCGCAGATGGTGCGCGAAGTCGCCTCGAAGACCAACGATCTGGCCGGTGACGGCACCACCACCGCTACGGTGCTGGCCGCCTCGATCCTGCGCGAAGGCGCCAAGCTGGTCGCCGCCGGCATGAACCCGATGGATCTCAAGCGCGGCATCGACCAGGCAGTTTCCGCCGTGGTCAAGGAAATCCAGGCCCGCGCCAAGAAGGTCAAGTCGTCGGCCGAAATCGCCCAGGTCGGCACCATCGCCGCCAATGGCGATGCCAGCGTCGGCGAGATGATCGCCAAGGCGATGGACAAGGTCGGCAATGACGGCGTCATCACCGTCGAGGAGGCCAAGACCGCCGACACCGAGCTCGACGTCGTCGAAGGCATGCAGTTCGACCGCGGTTACCTCTCGCCCTACTTCGTCACCAATGCCGACAAGATGCGAGCCGAGCTGGAAGACCCCTACATCCTCATCCACGAGAAGAAGCTCGGCAATCTGCAGGCGATGCTGCCGATCCTCGAAGCGGTGGTGCAAAGCGGCAAACCGCTGCTGATCATCTCCGAGGACGTCGAAGGCGAGGCACTCGCCACGCTTGTCGTCAACAAATTGCGCGGTGGCCTGAAGGTCGCGGCCGTCAAGGCGCCGGGTTTCGGCGACCGCCGCAAGGCGATGCTGGAAGACATCGCCGTGCTGACATCGGGCCAGATGATCTCCGAGGATCTCGGCATCAAGCTCGAAAACGTCACTGTCGAGATGCTGGGCCGTGCCAAGCGCGTGCTGATCGAGAAGGACACCACCACGATCATCGACGGCGCCGGCACCAAGGCGACCATCCAGGCGCGCGTCGCCCAGATCAAGGGCCAGATCGAGGAGACGACCTCCGACTACGATAAGGAAAAGCTGCAGGAGCGGCTGGCCAAACTCTCCGGCGGTGTTGCCGTCATCCGCGTCGGCGGCGCCACCGAGTCGGAAGTCAAGGAAAAGAAGGACCGCATCGACGATGCTCTGAACGCAACGCGCGCCGCGGTTGAAGAAGGCATCGTGCCCGGCGGAGGCGTGGCACTCCTGCGTGCCAGGTCGGCACTGGCCGGCTTGAATGGCGCCAATGCCGATGTCACCGCGGGCATCTCGATCGTGCTTCGGGCGCTCGAAGCGCCGATCCGCCAGATCGCCGAGAATTCCGGCGTCGAAGGCTCGATCGTCGTCGGCAAGCTGATCGACAGCAAGGACCACAATCAGGGCTTCGACGCCCAGAACGAGGTCTATGTCGACATGATCAAGGCGGGCATCGTCGACCCGGCGAAAGTGGTGCGCACCGCGCTGCAGGATGCCGGCTCGATCGCAGCCCTTCTGATCACCGCCGAAGCGATGATCACCGACATTCCGGCCAAGGATGCCGCACCTGCGGGTGGCGGTGGCGGCGGCATGGGCGGCTACTAAGATTCGGCCGGCCTGCGAAAGGTGATTTCATAAAAGCCACCTTTCAGACCTGTCCTGAATTCAGCCACCCCGGCTCTTCAATGGAGCCTGGATAACTACCGCCGGGGGTATTTTCTCCCGGCGTGCAGGCCTCTAGCCCAGGAGACGGATCCATGATCACGTTCGTGCGGAAGCCAGAGACGGTCGTGACGACCGAAAAAACCGAGGAAAGCCGCTTCGACCGCATCCGCAGGATTGCCGCCGACAAGCACAAGAAATCCGATTTCAACACGCCGAAGCCATCAAAGAGCGAACCCAAACGCCCGATGTGAATCTGCGGCGCCGCCGCCACTTTTCGGCCCGAGCTCGATGCCATTGGCCGAGCCGAGATCCAGCCAGATCACTTCCGCAATCCGGTGGCTGCTAACGGCCTGTCTGGTATTGTCATTATATTAGCCAAGGCGCATATTTCTCAGGCAGCGGGCCCTCGGCCGCCAACGCGTCCAAGGGCGCCTGCGATTGTTACCGAAAAATCACTCCGTGCCGCTCGAATTATGGAGCAGCCACGAGACAGTGACATTTGGAGGAAATACCCATGAAAGTGACTATTTTGGCAAACTATGCGCCTCATGCCGCCAAAGGATTGATGCAAGGCTCGGACAGGCAAGCTGCGGTCAAGGCGCTTTTTGAAAGCGTTGGCGGCAAGATGACCAGCATGATGTTCACGCGCGGCATCTATGACGTCGTCGTCAATGGCGAGGTGCCGGACCAGTCAGCGGGGATTGGCATGTCCCTTGCGGTGCGAGCGAGCGGCTCGCTGACCGAGATGGTTGTTCTGGAAGAACTCGACATGAAGGCAGTGCTCGCAGCCGCCAAAAAGGCAGCCGGCGCGTACAAACCCGCCGGCTGATGGACTTGCCTTCTTGATCAAGGCAGCACGGTTCGATGGACGTGCCGTGCTGCCGAGTGTCGGACAGGCATCTTCTTCCGACTTTCGCTGCGACTGGAGTTCAAGCTAGTATCGTCCGGTGGTCGTTTGGTGCAGAGAGCTTGCGGAAACGCAACCGCGATTCTGACTACGGAGACAAGCCATGCTTGCGGCCAAAGCCATCGACACCTCAGACAAGGCCGCGTTCTATCGCGACCTCGCCACGCAACTGAAGGCGCTGCTCGACGGCGAGCGCGATTCGATCGCCAACGCCGCCAACACCGCGGCGCTGATCTTCCAGATGGTGCCGGATCTCAACTGGGCGGGGTTCTATTTCCTGCAATCGGACGAGGAAATGGTGCTCGGGCCGTTCCAGGGCAAGCCGGCTTGCGTGCGCATCGCCGTCGGCAAGGGTGTGTGCGGAACGGCGGTCGAACTCGGCACCTCGATGCTGATCACGGACGTGCATGATTTCCCAGGCCACATCGCCTGCGACGCCGATTCGCGTTCAGAACTGGTGGTGCTGCTGGAGGACGATGAGGGCGTCTTCGGCGTGCTCGACCTCGACAGCCCGCTGCCGGCCCGCTTCGACAAGGCCGACCAGGCCGGCATAGAGACGCTGGCGGCGATCTACGCCGCGGCGAGTTCGTTCGAGGATTAGGGCATGCTGATATTCAGGTGAGGCCGGGCTGCGAACGGCGGCTTCCTGCGCTTCCGGTGCTCACGTACTTAAGTACGCTCCGCTCCGGTTCTCGGAAGCCATCGTTCTCGCTCCGGCCTGACCTGAATCTCAACATGCCCTGGCCGGGTCTGGACTAGGCGAACTTCACCAGCATCAGGCTGAAGCAGCCGATGAACAGGAAGGCCGAGAAGGCGAGCGCCAGCGGGCGCAGGCCGCGCGAGCGCAGCTGCGAAATGTCTGCCTGCAGGCCCATGGCGGCCAGCCCCATGGTCAGCATGATGGTGGTGGCGAGCGCCATTGCCGACTTCATCTCGGCCGGCACGGTGACCAAGCTGTTCAGCGCGACGACGGCGACAAAGGCGGCGACGAACCAAGGCATGGGCGGCTGTGCGGCCGACTGACCGCTGCTTTTGCGGCGGGCCATCAGGCCGAGCGTGATGACCATCGGCGCCAGCATGGCGACGCGGGTCAGCTTGGCGACGGTGGCGATCTCGCCGGACTGGGTGCCGTTCTGGAAGCCGGCGCCGATGACTTGCGCCACCTCATGGATCGAAGCGCCGGCCCACAGGCCGAAAGCGTGCTGGTCGAGGCCGAGCATAGGCGCCATGAGCGGGAAGCCGAGCATGGCGACGGTGCCGAACAACGTGATCGAGGCGACGGCGTAGGTGACGTCCTCGTCGCGCGCATCGGTGACGATGTTGGTGGCGACGATGGCCGAGGCGCCGCAGACCGAAGTGCCGGCGGCGATCAGCTGCGCCAGCTTGGCGTCGACGCCGATCAGCCGGCCGAGCGTGATGGTGAAGACGAAGGTGGCGCCGAGCGTAGCCGCCACGATCCCGACACCGCTGGCGCCGATCGACACCATCTGGCCAAGCGTCAGCTGAAAGCCGAGCAGCACGATGGCAAAGCGCAGCAGCCGGCGCTGCGAAAACGCGATGCCGGCCTTGGCGTGGGCGGGCGTGCCGAGCACGTTGGAATAGATCATGCCGGCGACGACGGCGGTTATCATCGGGCTGAACAAAGCGAAGCCGGAGACATTGCGGGCCGAGAAGGCGACCCCGGTGATCATCGCGACCAAGACGATGCCTGGCACGATGCCGCTCCATTTGAGAGATTTTTGTCCCCGGGGAAGATCGGCAGAAATCAGGCTTTTCGGAATATCGTTCGCAATGTGGGTAAAGGAAGACAATGCAATGCTCCGGGCTGGTATCGCCGAGGAATGCCATTCCAGAACCAATCTTTCCAACGAATTATTTTCGTTAGAACGATCGATTTTTACGAACGATTGAGACTAAAGCTGCGCTTCGATGGCCGCCTTGTCGATCACCGACCAGACGTGCCTGATCCTGTCGTCGAGAAATTCGTAGAAGACGTTCTCGCTGAAGGAGACCTTCCTGCCGTTGACGGGCAGGCCGAGGAAGTCTCCGATCGGCGTGCAGTTGAATTGGAGCCGGCTGGCTATGAAGGGCGTATCCGAAATCAGCAGCTGGATGTCGAAATAGAGGTCCGGAATCTCGGATAAATCCCGCTCCAGCTTTTTGCGGTAACCCGCCAGCCCGACCCGGTCGCCATTATAGTGCACCTCGTCATGGACGAACCGATGCAGGTTGCGCCAATCCTGATTGTTGAGGCAAGCGATGTAGCCTCGATAGATATCGGCAAGATCGGTATCGGTCACAGCGATTGCTCCGGTGCTGGTGCCAGGTCTCGAACCTTCGGTTCGCGCGAACAGGAAGATAGAACGACCGAGGATTCAATCCAGATGGATTGCGCTCTATCGGCAGCAACCACAGGGGGCGGCCGGCAGTCGCCAGCCGCCCCCTGTGCGTGACGCCTTCCTAGAACACGCCGCGATCGTTGCTCCGCTGGTCGTCTTCCACCAGGTGCGGTTGGTAGATTCCCGTCCGCGCCGTTCGCCGCCAGGGCCGGGCCGGGTCTCCCGGATTGTTGTCGATATTGACGACGGCAATCGCGGGGGTTCCATCGGCAGGGCATTGCGCGGCCCAGCGGCCACCGGGCGCAACGATTCCCGAAGGCGCGGTCAGGCTGTGTTGCGCGGGGATGGAGAAACTCGCCCAGTAATTGTTGCTTGCCGCGTGTCCCTGCATCTCGACGGCGAAAACTGGGCCATCGGCGGCAGTGATTGTCGAGAACAGGACGCAGTCGACGTCGAGCCTCTCATAGTCGATGAAAATCTCGGAAAAGTGCGCTTCCATGCCGAGCGTGCAGCCGAAGCGGAGCCCGTCGACCTCGAATGTCACCGGCATCGAGCCCGGCGTGTACATGAAGGAGATCTTGGTGTTCGACAGCATGCGCTCGTCATAGCGCGTCACCAGCTTGCCGCGATCGGAGACGACATAGAGGCTGTTGTGCGGCCGGCGCGGCTGGCTGAGCCGATGCACCGAACCGAAGACCGTCCACAGGCCAAGCTCGCGCGCAAGCATCCGCGTCGCCTCCAGTTCGTCGCGCAGGACCGCCCATTCGAACCGGCTCCAATCGGCCGGCCCGATTGTTTCGCGACCGCTGGCCGACATGATGCGCTTGTTGGGGGAGCAGGTCGCGCCTTCGGGAAAGTGCAGCAGTCTTGCGCCTGCTTGCCGCGCCTCTCGCATCAAGCATCGCATCTCCAACCCGCTGTCGCGCAGCGCGCCGATGTCGCGAGGGTCGTCATGGACGGTGCTTTGCGCGACTGCCAATCGCATCGATCTGGTTTCGGGCGCCGGATCGTCCGGCGGGCGGCGGTAAAAATGCCTGAGAGCGGCTGTGTAGGACTCACCTGTCTTGGCAGCGCGAGCCCGCACACGACGTTTGAAATTTGCGTTTTGGGTCATTGTCATGGCCTTTCACGTTCCGGATGAAGTTCCCCAGCAACCACACTCGAAACGATCGGACCAAGACAGCGGCCTGAGACTGGAAAGCCCCTTTGCCTCCGTTCAAGACCGTGCTGGGGACGATCCCTGGAGGTTCGGCGCAGGCCACGCCGTGGAGAATGATGCCGATGCCGTCCTGCTTCGTCAATCAGGCAGGCAACAGATTCTGCCCGTCGAGCTCATCTTGTCCTTGTAGCGCAAGGTATTGACCAGGTGCGAGAAGGCTGGCGTGGCTTGCCGGCGGCGGGGTAGTAGTGTGGTAGCCGGGGATGGGCACCAGTTGGCGAGCGCCCGCACCAGCCTGCTGTCCGCCGCATGGGCCGTCACCTGATCCTGCGGCGGTAGGCAAGACCGAGGCCCGCCTCATGACATGAGACTTTACCGATTGAGCAGCCGTCTTGACAGCGCCACGCTTCATGCCCCGGCGTGACGGCATGTTCGTCTTTTCGCCCATCAACACCAAGCGACGCCGCCCCTGCGCAGTGCGGAGCGGCAAGCTGATTGCGCGACGACGAAGGCCGGTACGATAGCCCGGTTCGTTCGTTTCCAGCCCCGTTCGCCTCAAGCAGGCCGACGGGGTTTTCATATTCTGGAGCATTTTCATGACCATCGTCTCTTCCATCCGGCTTCGGCCGGCCGTGCCGGCGGACGCCGCCGCGATCAGGGATATCGTTCGGGCCGCCTATGCCAAATGGGTGCCGGTGATCGGCCGCGAGCCGCTGCCGATGCGCACCGACTACGACAAGGCCGTTGCCGAGCATTCGTTCGATCTTGCCGTCGAGGGTGGCCGTATCGTCGGGATAATCGAAACCATCCTGGCCGACGATCATCTCTGGATCGAGAACGTCTGCGTCGCACCGGATGCGCAGGACAGGGGGATCGGCCGGTTGTTGCTGGAGCGGGTCGAGCAAAAGGCGATCGAAGCGGGTCGCCTCGAGCTTCGCCTGCTGACCAATGGCGCCTTCGAGGCCAATGTGTCGCTCTACAGGAGGCACGGCTATGTCGTGGACCGGGAAGAGCCGTTCATGAATGGCGTGACGGTCTATATGAGCAAGAGACTGACGGGCTGATATGGGCGGCCGGGTAACATCCTGGGCCGTTGCGCCTTTTCGGTACGAAGTGGCGGAATAGATCCGGCCCGACGAGCGCCGTCTTGCCAATTGGCAGATGTGTGCTATATATCTGCCAATAGCGAGGAGCAAAATGCAGCTTCAGTCCATAGTCACCACACCGGCCGCAGCGGGAAGTGTCATATCAGACGACGAGGCGGGCGCGCTCGCGCGCACCACGGTCAATTTGTTCAAGGCCTGGAATCTGACCGACCTGGAGGCCTGCATCCTGCTCGGTGGCATATCGGCGCGCACTTGGGCACGTTGGAAGGAAGGCGGCATCGGCAGGATCGACCGTGACCTGCGCACCCGCATGGCGCATCTGATGGGCATCCACAAGGGCCTGCGCTACCTGTTCACGGAGCCGGCACGCGGCTATGCCTGGATCCGCAAGCCCAATGCCGCCTTCGGCGGCCAGTCGGCTCTCGACCTTATGCTGCGTGGCGAAATTTCCGATCTTGCCGCGATGCGCGAATGGCTCGACGCGGAGCGTGGTGCATGGTGAGTGGACTTGCGGTCCGTCGCCGTGTCCACTGGCGGCAGACCTTCCGCATCATCCGCTCCATCCATCCGCCGACCGACCTCTTCGAGGACATTGCCGATCCGCGCGACTGGGAGGCGCTGGCCTCGGTCGAGGCGAAGACCAACCCGCGCATAAGGTTCGAGATCGGCGATCTCGGCAAGGTGGCTGCCGCAAGGCGGGTTTCCGGACCCGGCTCCAGCTTCGTGATGGCGCCCTTCGTGCACTGCTCGACGCTGCGGCCGGGGCGCTTCTCGGATGGCAGCTATGGCATCTACTATGCCGGCGACAGCGAGGAGGTGGCGCTGGCCGAGACCGTCCACCACCACCAGAAATTCATGCGCGCCACCAACGAGGATCCGGGCTGGACTGCGGATTTCCGCGTGCTGATCGGCAGCGTCGACCGCGATCTCGATGACGTCAACGCGGTGCCCGGCGTGCTCGACCCGGACGACTATTCCGCCTCGCAGGCGGAAGGGCGTGCGCTGCGGGCGGCAGGCAGCGACGGGCTGGTGTGGAACAGCGTGCGCATGCCGGGCGGCGGCTGCATCGGCATCTTCTGGCCAGACGTCATCACCATTCCGGTGCAGGGCCGACATTACAGCTATCACTGGGACGGTGCCCGCGTGGACTTCGTGCGCCAGCACGATACAGGAAAGGTGCTGGCGGTCACCTGACGGCGTGCAAACACGCTTTACAGATCGCGGCGAACCCGATATCCGGAAGTCCATAAATCCAAGGATTCGGATATATGGATAAGAAAGGCACTTTGAACGCGCTGGCCGCACTTGGCCAGGAGACGCGGCTGGATGTCTTCCGGCTGCTCGTGCCCGCCGGGCCGCAAGGCATTCCGGCGGGCGAGATCGCGGCAAGGCTGGACACGGTCCAGAACACCATGTCGGCGCACCTGAAGGTGCTCGCCCATGCCGGGCTGATCCGTCCCGAACGCAACGGCCGGATCGTGCGCTACGTCGCCGACATGACCGGCTTGCGCGACCTTCTGGCCTATCTGATGGAAGATTGCTGCAACGGCGCGCCGGAACTCTGTCGACCTGTCATCAATGCCGTGACCTGTGACTGCTAGGGGGCAACCACCGATGAGCGATCCAGAAGCGCGTGGACGAGTTCGGCCGCAACCTGCCGAAGGTGACTTGCCACGCCGCATCGTCGCGGAAGCCTTGGGAACCGCGCTGCTCGTCGCGACTGTGGTCGGCTCCGGCATCATGGCCGCCCGGCTGACCCACGACGTCGCCGTTTCACTGCTGGGCAACACCTTGCCGACGGGAGCGATCCTCGTCGTGCTGATCACGATACTGGGACCGATCTCGGGGGCGCACTTCAATCCCGTCGTCACGCTGGTATTCGCGCTTCGCCGCGAGATCGAGGCGAACGCAGCGCTTGCCTATATCATCGCCCAGGTCGCGGGCGGCATCGCCGGGACGTTTCTGGCCCACGCCATGTTCGAACTGCCGATCCTGCAGGCCTCGGCTACGGTGCGGACCGGAACCGGGCAATGGCTCGCGGAGGCAGTCGCCGCCTTCGGCCTTGTCTTCACCATCCTGGCAGGCCTGCGCTTCCGCTCCGACGCGATCCCCTGGCTGGTCGGGCTCTACATAACGGCTGCCTACTGGTTC
Source organism: Mesorhizobium sp. LNHC252B00 (assembly GCF_000502955.1). Taxonomy (GTDB): domain Bacteria; phylum Pseudomonadota; class Alphaproteobacteria; order Rhizobiales; family Rhizobiaceae; genus Mesorhizobium. The sequence goes on from NZ_AYWO01000012.1 coordinate 24,289, forward strand.
ACCGCTTCGACCTCCTTCGCCAACCCGGCCGTCGCTATCGCCCGCGCTTTTTCCGATACTTTTTCTGGCATCCGTCCGGTCGACCTACCAGGCTTCATAGCCGCCGAATTGCTGGGGGCGCTGCTGGCCATGACCCTGGCGGGCTGGCTGCTCGCCGAACCGAAACCGATCAAACAGATGAAGGCCGCGCAATGACCGTCACCATCTATCACAATCCCGATTGCGGGACGTCGCGCAACACGCTGGCCATCATCCGGCAGTCGGGCGAGAAGCCGGAGGTGATCGACTATCTGAAGACGCCGCCGTCGCGTGAAAGGCTGGTCGAAATGATCGCCGCGATGGGCATGACAGTGCGCGACCTGCTGCGCGAGAAAGACACGCCCTATGCCGAACTCGGCCTTGCCGACCCGAAATGGACCGACGAGGAGATCCTCGATCTCATGCTCGAGCATCCGATCCTGATCAACCGGCCGATCGTGGTCAGCCCGCTCGGCGTCGTCCTGGCGCGGCCGTCGGAAAAGGTGCTGGACATCCTGCCCAACCCGGAGATCGGCGCGTTCACCAAGGAGGACGGCGAGGTGGTCATCGACGCCTTGGGCAAGCGTGTCGTCTGACGTTATTTCCATATTTTTCGAAATTTGATTGACGTCGCGAAAAGTGTCGCATAGCTTATTTCCATGAAACTCGAAAAAGCAGCCGCGCAGCTCGAAGCGCTCGGCAACCCGACGCGGCTTCAGCTCTATCGCATCCTGATGCGCGCCGGAGAGGAGGGGCTTGCCGTCGGCGCCGTCCAGGGCAAGCTCGACATTCCGTCCTCGACGCTGTCGCACCACCTCAAGCGGCTGGTCGACACAGGCCTTGTCACGCAGGAGCGGCAGGCGACGACGCTGATCTGCCGCGCCAACTATCCCGGCATGAACGCACTGATCGGCTATCTCGCCGACGAGTGCTGCGCCGACGCCACCTGCGCGCCTGCCGCCAGCAAAGCGCCGGCCTGATTTTTTTGGACGTATAATTCGAAGATACCGGAAGGATCGAACCGATGGACATGATGGCAGATCTTCCCGTCGCGGTGATCGGCGCCGGCCCGGTCGGCCTCGCTGCCGCGGCGCACCTGGTCGAGCGCGGCATCCGCCCGCTGATCCTGGAGCTCGGCGAGAGTGTCGGTGCTGCACTGCTCGAATGGGGTCACGTGCGGGTTTTTTCGCCGTGGAAATACAACATCGACGCGGCGGCGCGGGCGCTGCTCGACCGCTCCGGCTGGACGGCGCCGGACAGCCAAGGCCTGCCGACCGGCGGCGAGATCGTGCGCGATTATCTGGCGCCGCTTGGCCGGCTTCCCGCGATCGCCGCCAATCTGAAGCTCGGCGCCGAGGTCACCGCGATCACCCGCCAGGGACATGACAAGGTCGCCAATGAAGGCCGCAAGCAAGCTCCCTTCGTCATCCGCTACCGCGATGCCCGCGGCGAGCACCGCGCCCACGCGCGCGCCGTCATCGACGCGTCCGGAACCTGGTGGCGGCCGAACCCGATCGGTGTCGACGGGCTGCCGGTTCCCGGCGAGGGCGAGGCTCGCGGGCGCATCGCCTATGGCATTCCCGACGTGGTCGGCAAAGTGAGGAGCAGCTATGCGGGCAAGCGCGTCCTCGTCATCGGTGGCGGGCACTCGGCCATCAACGTCGCCCTGGCGCTGATGGAGTTGCAGGACGCTGCACCCGGCACCGAGATTTTCTGGGCGCTGCGCCACGCCAGCGTCGAAAGATTGCTCGGCGGCGGGCTGAACGACCAGTTGCCGGAACGCGGCGCACTCGGTCTGGCCGCCAAGCAGGCGATGGCGGATGGCCGGCTGAACATGCTGGCGCCTTTCGCCGTCAACCGCATCGAGGTGCAAGGCGAGGGGCTCGTCATCGACGCCAGCCTGGCCGGCAAGCCGTTCAATCTGGCAGTCGACCGCATCATCGTCACCACCGGCTTCCGGCCCGATCTGTCGTTCCTTAGTGAGATTCGAATCGCACTCGATCCCGCCGTCGAGGCGCCGCCGGCGCTGGCGCCGCTGATCGATCCGAATTTCCACTCATGCGGCACGGTTCCCGCGCATGGCATCAGGGAACTCGCGCATCCCGAACAGATCGGAAGAGCACACGTCTGAACTNCACTCATGCGGCACGGTTCCCGCGCATGGCATCAGGGAACTCGCGCATCCCGAACCGGGCTTCACCATCGTCGGCTCGAAATCCTATGGCCGCGCGCCGACCTTCCTGATGGCGACCGGCTACGAACAGGTCCGCTCGGTGGTCGCCGATATTGCCGGCGACTATGCCGCGGCTCGCGAGGTGCGGCTGGTGCTGCCGGAAACCGGCGTGTGCAGCGCCGTCGGCGTCGTGACGGTGTCGGAGAGTGCTGGCTGCTGCGGCGGACCCGCGCCCGCCAATGTCGATGCCTGCTGCGTCAGGGATGCGGACGCCAAGGCAAACGGCGCGTCGGGCTGCGGCTGTGCAACCACGCCGGCCGGCATCGAGGCGCGAGAGACGATGGCAGCCAGCGATGCCTGACCGATCTGTCCTGCGCAAGGCGATCTGGGCGCTCGGGCTGACCCAGATCATCGGTTACGGCACGCTCTACTACAGCTTCTCGATCCTGGCGCCGGCAATCGCCAGCGAGTTCAGCCTCAGCGAAGGCTGGGTGTTCGGCGCGCTATCCGCCTCGTTGTTCGCCGGCAGCCTGTTCGCGCCGACGGCCGGGCGCTGGGCCGACCGCTTCGGCGCTGGGCGCATCATGACCATGGGCTCGGTCGCGGCAGCCTTGGCGCTGGCGCTGTGCGCCGTCTCGCCCGGCCGCGTGAGTTTCGTTCTGGCGCTGCTGGCGATGGAGCTGGCCTCCAGCTTCGTCCTCTATAGCGCCGCCTTCGTGGCGATCGTGCAGATCGGGGTTCCGAGTCCGCAACGCAGCATAACCCACCTCACGCTGATCGCCGGGTTCGCTTCGACGCTGTTCTGGCCGCTGACCTCGGCGCTGCATGCGCAACTGACCTGGCGCGAGGTCTATCTTTTGTTCGCGGCACTCAATCTCGGGCTCTGCCTGCCGATCCACGCCTGGCTGATGCGCCTGTCGCGCCATCACGCGACGGCCGCGAGCCAAGAGCGCGGGCCGACCCCGGAAGCGGGCGCGCCGCTCGATTCGCGGCGCGGCCGGGCTGCGTTTCTGTTGATGCTGGCGGGCTTCGCGACCGAAGGGTTCGTGCTGTCGGCGATCCTGATCCACATGGTGCCGCTGACAGCGGCTCTTGGGCTCGGCACCGCCGGCCTCTTCGTCTCGACCCTGTTCGGCCCGTCACAGGTCGCCAGCCGGCTGATCAACATGCTGTTTGGCGGGCGATTGCCGCAAACGCACCTTGCCGTCATCGCAGCTTCGCTGCTCACGGCCGGGCTGTGCGCGTTGCTGTTGACCACACCGTGGCTGCCCGGCGCCTTCCTGTTCGTGTTCCTGTTTGGCCTCGGGTCCGGCCTCACCAGCATCGTCGGCGGCACCTTGCCGCTCGAACTCTTCGGCCGCGAGGGCTATGGCGCGCGGCTCGGATGGGCGAGCGCCGCCCGTCAGTTCACCTCGTCCTTCGCGCCGTTCGCGCTCGCCTTCATGATGGCGCGGACTTCGGTCGCCAATTCGCTGTGGGTGCTGGTGGCCGTCGCCGCGAGCGGCGTCATCGCCTTCCTTGCCATCGCGCTGCTGAGGCGGCGTGGCGGCCGGGTTGCGTTTGTGATGGGCGGGAGTCCGGAAGAGGCGGCTTGAATCACGACATGCGCGATGGCAGGGCGACTTGGCATCTTGCCCCTGAGGTCACAATTGTGGACATATACCAATTTTTGGTATATGTTGACATCGCAACCTTAGGATGGAGCTCATGCCCCGAAATACCTCTGTTTCCCTTGGCGACCATTTCGCTGGCTTCATCGATACGCAGGTTCAGACAGGCCGTTACGGTTCGGCAAGTGATGTCGTGCGTGCAGGGCTGCGGTTGCTCGAGGAGCATGAGGCCAAGGTCCGTGCTTTGCAAAACGCGCTCATCGCTGGCGAGGAATCTGGCGCGCCCGTTGCCTTCGATAGCACTGCGTTCCTGAGCAAGATGCGCGCCAAGCATGCCAAATGAGTGCCGCCAATATCGACTCTCACCTCTCGCCGAAACTGATCTGGAAGATATCTGGCTCTACACGTTCAAGCACTGGTCGCTTGAACAAGCGGATCGGTATCACCACGATTTGATCGGCGCTATCGAGGCCTTGGCCAGCGGGCTCAAAACCGGCCGCCGCACCGAAGTGCGCGAGTACTATTTCAAGTATCCCGTCGGGCAACACTTCGTTTTCTTCCGTCAATCCGAAACGACCTTAGATGTCATCCGCATCCTACATCAACGAATGGACATTGAACGACACCTATGACGGGTGAAGTGTGCTCGCTGCCAAGGAACGCGTAAATTGACCGGCGTGTCAGTGCGCCGTTAGTGCCTGAGAATTTTGCCGAGGAAAGCCCGGCTGCGGTCGGTCTTGGGGTGGGAGAAGAATTCGTCGGGCGTGCCGCTTTCGACTATGGCGCCGGCGTCCATGAAAACCACGCGCTGGGCGACCTTGCGGGCAAAGCCCATTTCGTGCGTCACCACCATCATCGTCATGCCTTCCTCGGCGACCGCCACCATGACGTCGAGCACTTCCGAAATCATCTCGGGGTCGAGCGCCGAGGTCGGCTCGTCGAACAGCATGATCTTGGGCCGCATGCCGAGGCAACGCGCGATCGCCACGCGCTGCTGCTGGCCGCCGGAGAGCTGCGCGGGATAGGCATTGACCTTGTCGGCCAACCCGACCTTGGCCAGCAATTCGCGCCCGGCCTTTTCGGCCTCGGCGCGCGGGATCTTGCGGACATGGATGGGGGCGAGCGTCACGTTTTCGAGCGCGGTCTTGTGCGGGTAGAGGTTGAACGACTGGAAGACGAAGCCGATCTCGGTGCGTAGCTGCGTCATGTTGGTGGCGGGGTCACCGAGACGCTGGCCGTCGACGGTGAGGTCGCCGTCCTTGATCGCCTCCAGGCCGTTGACGCAGCGGATCAGCGTGCTCTTGCCGGAGCCGCTCGGGCCACAGACGACGACCACTTCGCGCGGCTCGACGCTGAGCGTGATATCCCTGAGCACGTTGAGCGAGCCGAACCATTTGTTGACGCCGCGAAAGTCGATCATGCCCGTTTTGGTCATATCTTTTGGGCCCTTCGGGTTCGATGTCACAGCTGCACCTCGCCATGCGCCGCACCCATGCGGCGCTCGAGCCGGCGGGCGAGCATGATCAGGGGATAGCAGACGATGAAATAGCCGACGCCGACGAGGAAGAAGACCAGAAGGCCGTTCGGCACACGCTGCACCACCAACCAGCCGACGCGGGTGAGATCGGTCAGTCCGATGGCGGAGACGACGGAAGAATCCTTGATCAACAGCACATACTGCCCGACCAGCGGAGGGAGCACGATGCGCATCGCCTGCGGCAGCACCACCTGGCGCATGCGCTGCCAGCGCGACAGGCCGGACGCGAGTGCCGCCTCGACCTGGCCTGTCGGCACCGAGCGGATGCCGGCGGCGACGATCTCGCAGATGAAGCATGCGGCCAGATTGGTCAGCGCGATGATGCCGGCAGTGAAGGCGTCGAGTTCGATGCCCAACTCCGGCAGGATAAAGAAGATCAGGAAGATCAGATCGGAAGAGCACACGTCTGAACTCNCGCGATGATGCCGGCAGTGAAGGCGTCGAGTTCGATGCCCAACTCCGGCAGGATAAAGAAGATCAGGAAGATCTGCACCAGGAAGGGCGTGCCGCGGATCAGGTCGACCCAGGCGCCGATGATGGCTGATATCAGCCGATTGCCACCGGTGCGCAGGAGGCCGAGACCGAAGCCGAGCGAGGTGCCGAGCACCAGGCTGATCAGCGACAGCACCACGGTCATGCCGAGGCCGCGCAGGGCCAGCGGATAGGAGCCGGCGAGGCTTTGCAGCTGTTGCCAGATCATGTGCGGGCCCCGGCTGCGCCGAGCCAGCGGCTGGACAGGCCAGCCAGTCCCTTCAGTCCGTAATAGAGCAGCAGATAGAAGGCGGCGATGGTGAGGAAGCCTTCGGCTGGCATGAAGCGGTCGGAGGCGAGCAACTGGCCGGCGCGCGTCAGTTCGGAAACCGAGATCAGCGACAGCAGTGCGGAATCCTTGACCAGCACGATCGCCTGGCCGAGCAGCGGCGGGATAGTCACCTTGAAGGCTTGCGGCAGGACGACAAGGCGCATGCGCTGGACATAGGTCATGCCAGAGGCGACGCTGGCTTCGACCTGGCCGCGCGGGATCGACAGGATGCCGGCGCGAATGATTTCAGCGATATAGGCGCCGCTGTTGAGCGATAGCGCGAGGATGCCGACGACCAGCTCCGGCAGGACGAAGCCGAGCCTGGGCAAGCCGAAATAGAGGAAATAAAGCTGCGCCAGCAGGGGCGTGGCGCGCACGGCGTCGATATAGGCCTTGGCCGGTGTGCGGAATAGCCAGCCGCGCTGCAGGTTCGCCGCGCACAGCACTATGCCGACGACGAGCGCACCGACAAAGGACAGCGCCGACAGCCAGACGGTCGTGATCAGGCCCTGCCCGAACAGGGGCAGATATTCGACGATTGTGCGGAAACTGAAATTCTCGAGCATGGGCGCGTGGCGGTGAAGAGGGAAGGGTGATTAGCGAATAGCGAGTAGCGAATAGCGAATAGCGAGTAGCGAGTAGCGAGTAGGGAAGTAGGGAGCAGCAAAGCGTGGCCGGAACAGCCGTTCACCACTCGCTACTCGCTACTCGCTACTCCCTATTCGCTACTCCCTAATTCCTCAGTGGTCTTTCTTCCAGGCGTCGGAATTGACCCAGTAGTCGAGGTTCTTCTGCAGGCGGCCGTCTATGCTGACCTGGTTGAGGAACAGGTTCATCCAGACCAGCAGGTCCGGCTCGTCATAGCGGGTGGCGAAGGCAAGCGGTTCCTTCGACAAAAGGTCCGGCATGATGGTGAAGGAGCCGGCCGGATACGCCGTCGACTGACCCTTGACCGCCGAGACGTCGTTGACGCCGCAATCGGCCTGGCCGTTGTTGACGGCATCGAGCAGCAGTGGACCACCGCCCTTGTAGCTCTTGACGTCGGCATCGGGGAACGCGGTCTTGGCTTCCTTCTCGCCGGTGGCGCCCAGCAGCACGGCGATCTTGGTGCCCTTGGCCTTGCAATCCTCGGTCGTCTTGAACTTGCCGTCGGCCTTGGTGAAGACGGTGCTGCCCGTGTACATGTAAGGCGTGGTGAAGGCGACCTTCATGCCGCGCGCCAATGTCGGCGTCATGTCGGCGACCAGCAGATCGGCCTTGCCCGAGAGCAGCGCCGGGATCAGGCCGTCCCAGTCGAAGTCGAGGAAGGTGATTTTCACGCCCATTTCCTTGGCCATCAGTTCGGCCAGTTCAACCGAACTGCCGGTGCGTTCGCCATTGGCGCCGACCAGCGAGAAGGGGGGACCCTGGGTCTGCACGGCGACGCGAAGTTCGCCGCGCTTGGTGATGTCGTCCAGTGTTCCGGCCGTGGCCGCAGTGGCGAGCCCGGCGAACGCAAGTCCGGCGATGAAAAGTCTGGCAATCTTCATTTCGGTAGTCCTCCCTGTTGTCGTTGGTATCTGCCCGCGGATTTCCTCGGGCCCTTTTTTGAGCGGCGGCACCGTTGCCGGCGGCAGCCACCGTTCGAAAATCCTCAGCCCCAGGCCACCGTTTCGGTGACATTGATGCCGCGTCTGGCTAGCGAGTCGAAGAAGGGCTCGTCAGGCACATCGAGCAGCGGGTTGAGCAGGCCGGGCTTGGTGATGTCGTCGCGTGCCAGCATCTGCGCCACGATGCTGGCGGGGTAGCCGACGCCGAGGCTCATGCCGAACAGGCCGGAGACGAGGTCCCGCTCGATGATCAGGTCCGATGTCACCGTCTTGGCGCGGCCGCCTTCGAGGCCGGAAAAGACATTGCGCATCACGCAAAGATCCTTTTCGCCGGGGCCATATTGCAATTGGGGCCCGAGCAGCCGGCCGAGGAATTCGCGCGGGCTGTTGGAGGTGCCGGGCACCTTGTCTTCGGAGAGGAAGCCGAGCTCCTTCAGCGGCGCCCAGAAGGCCGACCATCCCGGCCAACGCAGCGTGTAGCGGCCGGAGCGGCACAGCCCCTTGGCGGCGTCCAGCATCTCGACATAACGCAGCGCATCGCCATTGGGGAAGGCTTCGAGCTTGCCCAAGCCTGCGACCTCGATCTCATGGATGAAAGGGTTGGCGTGCTGCTGACCGGCTGGCACAGCGACGCGTTTTCCGTCCTCGATCATCACGCTGTCGCGGTTCTGGCTGACCAGGACCATGTCGAAATTCCAGCTCACCTTGTAGCAAAGCGGCTTGGCCATCGCCTTCGGCTCGGGGATGCCGCCGCAGTAGGAATCGATTGCCGTGATGGAGTCGAACTGCTTTGCGGCACGGGCGTAGAGCACGAGGTCGATGCCGGGGTCGAGCCCGCATTCGGTCATGATCGGAACGCCGGCCTGTTCGGCCGCCGGCGCCAGGTCGGCGATCGACTTGGCGTAATTGGTGGTGACCAGCGGCGTCCGCGTGGCGATGGCGGCCTGCACCGCCTCGCGCATCAGCGGCTGCGGCAACAGATCTATGACGGCGTCGACATCATCGAGCACTTTGGCCAGCGCCGGGCCGATGGCGCCATCGGGCACGACGAAGCGCACGCGAGCAAGGTCGGTCAGGCCGGCAATCCGGGCAGGACCGTCCGCTGCGGTGTCGACGCAGACAATTTCCTCAACGCCGTCGCTGACGACGAGGTCGGCGATGGCCGCGCGGCCTTGCAGGCCGAGGCCACCGAGAACCGCGATCTTCATGCCGGCTCCTTGCGGTCGTCCGACCAGCAGCCTTCGGGCAGGCTGACCCATTTGTTGCAGGACGCCATGACGACGAAGGTCTCGCTGCGCACCACTTCGCCCGGCTCGCCGGCGCCCGGGATCAACTCGCTGGTGACGCGGTAGAGATCGGCGACATCACCGGCCACCGTCACGTCGACGATGATGTCGAAGCGCCCGGTTACCACCGAAGCCGAGTTGACGAAGGGCAGTTCGGAAATGCGCTGCGCCAGCTCGCGGGCCCGGCCGCGCCCTTGGGCGTTGATGCCGACGATCGCCGAGATCAGCTCGGGCCGCTCGGTCAGGTTCAGCAGCCCGACGATCTTGAGCAGGTTGCGGTCGAGCAGGTTGCGCAGCCGCGAGCGCACCGTCGGAACCGAAACCGCCAAGATCTCGGCGATGCGGTTGATGCCCGGTTGGGCGTCCTGCGACAGCTGTTTGACCAGCCGCCGATCGGTCAGATCGAGATGTTCCCGCAAAGTCCCCGTCTTTCACAAAAGGAAAAAACTTCGGCAATTTCTTTGCCAATGTGCAAACAAGCTATGTCACGGATTTTTGAAATGCAAGGCGTTGTTTTCGCATTGACGGGGACAATGGTCGCCGGCGCGGATGCAGCCGCTTGCTGTTCGGCTGTGGAATTCAGACCAGCGCGGCGGCCAGCAACTTTGCCTGCGGCGTCAAATCGTCGAAGCGGCGGGCGCAGAGGTTGAGCTGGCGCGTCGCCCAGTCATCGGCCAGCCGCAGGCTACGCACTGAGCGTGCCGAGCGGCGCGCCACACTTTCCGGCACGACGGCGAGGCCGCCGCCTTGTGCGACCAGCCGGCAGACATTGTCGAGGCCAGGCACGCGGATGCGAAAATTCAGATGGCCGCCAAGGCGGGCGGCCTGGCGACTGATGTGCTCCTGCAGCGCATGGCCGGTGCTGAGGCCAACGAAGGGTTCGCCGATCACGTCGCTGAGACTGGCTGTACGCAAGCCTGGAAGGCCGGGCCAGTTTCGCGCGGCGATCACCACCAGCCGGTCGGTGAAGAACGGTTTCTGCTCGAGATGCGACAGGCCGGCCCAGGTCGCGGCGATGCCGAGATCGGCAGCGCCGCTGGCCATGGCTTCCGCGATCTCATGGCTCGGCCGCTCGTCTAGATCGATGTCGATCCGGGGTTGCGCGACCAGGAAGGCCGGCAGGATGCCGCGCAGCAGCTCGCCGGTGGCGGCGGTGTTGGCCATCAACCGGACACGGGCGCGCAAACCGCTGGCATAGGCGGCGAGATCGCCGGCCAACGCCTCGATCTGGTTCTGCACGGCCCTTGCGTGATGCAGCAACGCCTGTCCGGCCGCCGTCGGCACCACGCCTCGCCGGCGGCGCTCCAAGAGCGGCGCGCCGAGCCGCTCCTCCATGCCCTTGATGCGGGCACTGGCCGAGGCAAGGGCCAGTCCAGCAAGCTCGGCGCCGTGGGTGATGCTGCCGCGCTCGGCCACCAGCAGGAACAGCCTGAGATCGACCAGATCGAAGCGCATTCTCTTGCTCCCTGCACACAGCCCGGCGGCCTGGGGGAAGGCGGTCGGCTTTGCCCCAGCCTTCGGTCTGGCCGAAGGCTGGCAGNGCTGGCCTTGCCATGGCGCGAGCGGAGCCAGGCCTGCGGGAATGTGCAGCGACGGTCGCTTCCGTCAGCCGCGATGCTGCGCCGACAAAGGCTGCCAGCGCGGATGCCGACGCAACCGACATGCTGCTGCATGACTGATCCGGCGGCGAAAGTGCGATCATGCTGAGCGCTGGCATTATCGCCTGGATCGGCGCTGTCTTCCTCACTGCGGGCTTCGTCAAGGGCGTCGTCGGCATGGGGCTGCCGACCGTGGCGATGGGACTGCTGGCGGTGACGATGCGGCCGCCACAGGCAGCCGCTTTGCTGTTGATTCCGTCGCTGGTCACCAATCTCTGGCAATTGCTGACCGGGCCATCCTTCGGCGGCCTGTGCAAGCGGTTGTGGCCGATGATGGCCGGAATCGTACTCGGCACCGTAGCCGGCGCCGGTCTGCTGACCGGCGCACATACGGGCGTGGCCTCGGCGGGGCTGGGCGCGGCGCTGGTGCTCTATGCCCTTGTCGGTCTCGCCAAGGCAGGCTTCATCACGCTGGCGCGCCAGGAAGTGTGGGCGTCGCCGCTGGTCGGCGTGGCGACCGGGTTGGTCACCGGCGCCACCGGCGTCTTCGTCATTCCGGCGGTGCCCTATCTGCAATCGCTGCGGCTGGAGAAAGAAGACCTGATCCAGGCGCTTGGCCTTTCCTTCACCGTGTCGACGGCAGCGCTCGCTATCGGGCTGTTCAGGACCGGTGCTCTCGCGTCGCAGACGGCGCAAATGGCGGGGTCGGTCCTGGCCCTGGCGCCGGCTCTCGCCGGCATGTTCGCCGGCCTGGCGCTACGCCAGAAGATGAGCGTCGAGACCTTCCGCAAAGTGTTCTTCGCCGGGCTGCTGGCGCTGGGGGTGTATCTTGTGGGCGAGGCCCTGCGCTAGCGCAGGCTTTGCAGCCCGCAATCGTCAGCTGAGACTCTGGTTGAGATCGGCGAGCGTCACCATCAGCGTCAATGGCTCGACCGGAGAAGGCTCGAATCCGACAGCCAGATAGAAGGCTCGGGCGTCCTCGGATATCGCATGGACCAGTAAGCCTCGGATTCCCAGTATGTCAGCAGCCTGGAGTATTCGCAGACCAGCATCCCTCATCAGCGCACGACCGATGCCTCGCCCATGATGTGCCTGGTCGACCGCTAACCTGCCCAGCACCGCAACCGGGATCGGATCGGGCATATTGCGCCGGAAGCGACCAGGAGCTTCGACCATCTTCACGCCGCCGCTGGCAATGGCGTAGTAGCCAACGACACGGTTACCGTCGCAGGTCACATAGGTACGGGATGCACCGCCCGCCTGATTGGTCAGGGCACGTTTTTTCAACCAATCGTCGAGTGAGGGTATGCCCGATAAAAATTCGCTGAGTTCGTGATGGTCGGCGAGCGGAACTGGAGCCGACAGCCTCACGAAGCGTCCCACGGAGTCTTTGCCGTCATGGTGCGGCGCAATCGATCGTTCTGTTGCGGCGGCGCGTCGAGACGTGCCAGAAAAGCAGCGTAGACATCCGGCTCGACGGTAAACACGAGACGGTTGAGCAACGCGTCCTCAGCGGCGCGTTGCGACGCTTCAAGCATGAAGTCGGTGCGATTCTTGCCGAGCAGTTCCGCTGCACGGTCAATCAGATTGCGAACTTCCGGCTTGACGCGGATGTTGAGCGGAACACTCTTCGGGAGCGGATGATGTGATGTTGGCATAAATAGCTCCCTTCTTCATCAGACCATAGCAGACTGTAATGACATTGTCATTACGGTCTGCCGGAGATTTGCGGAGGCGCTTACCGCACCACCAGCACCGGGATTTCGGTGTAGGACAGCACTTCCGCCGTCTGGCTTCCCAGAAGCAGCTTGCCCAGTCCGCGACGCCCGTGCGAGGCCATCACGATCAAGTCGCAGCCTTGAGCCTGCGACAGCTCCAGGATTGCCTCGGCCGGTCTTTTGTCCTCGACATGGACGACCTCCGCGGAGACGCCGGCCGCATTCGCCGATGCCTTGCACTTGTCGAGAACCTTCTTGCCATATTTGCGCGCTTCTTCCTGGTAGGCGGCCAGTTCATCGCCAGCGGCAAAGCCCGCCATGGCGCCGCCCCAGGCGAAGATCGGGAATTGTTCGGAGACGGTGATGAAAGTGACGGCGGCACCAATGCCGCTGGCCAGCGCCAGACCGTGGGCAACGCCCCTGTCGGCCAGTTCCGATCCGTCCGTGGCAATGAGCAGATGTTTGTACATGATGATCTCGACCTATTGTGCAAGGGCCGCTGCCCTTGTGGTGGCGGGAGCCTTGGGAGGCTATCCTTGATATAGTCGCGCCATCGGGCTGATCACAGGGCCAACTCGATGCGGATCAGGGCCAGGCTGCACACACGTTTGCGTCAGCAGGATTCCCCTTTGCGGCATCGTTCCCTAAGGTGCGGGCGACATCGAAAGGCATCCAATGAGCAGCGCGTTTCCGCAGATACATCTGGTCCGGCATGGCCAGACGGCGTGGAGCCTTTCGGGGCAGCACACCGGCCGCACCGACATGCCGTTGACGCTGGCCGGCGAGGCCGCGGCGCGGGGTGTCGCGGACCGACTCAAAGGGCTGTCGTTCTCTGCGGTGTGGTCGAGCCCTTCGCAGCGTGCCTACAACACCAGCGTGCTGGCTGGCTTCGGTGCCGAAAGCGTCAAGAAGGACGATCTGCAGGAATGGGACTACGGCGCCTATGAGGGGCTGACGACAAGACAGATCCAGGCCGAGCGGCCCGGCTGGACCGTGTTTCGCGATGGTTGCCCGAAGGGCGAGACTGCGGCCGATGTCGGCGCGCGAGCGGACAGGATCATCGCCGAATTGCGCAAGGCCAATGCCGACATATTGGTGTTTTCCAGCGCGCATTTTTTGCGCGTGCTGGGGGCGCGCTGGCTCGGCTTGCCGCCCGAAGATGGTGCGCTGTTCGTGCTCGATACGGCCAGTATCAGCGTGCTCGGCTACGAGCATGATTTGAGCGAGCCGGTCGTGCGCAAGTGGAACCAGAAGTAGGGCGCAAGAGTCCTATCTGTCGAACTTCCTGATCGCCTCGGCGGTCACCGGCGTGAAGAAGTTCACCAGATTGCCGTCCGGGTCGCGGAACAGCATAGACCGGTTGCCCCAGGGCATGGTGGTCGGCTTCTGTACCGTGACGTCCCTTAAGGTGTCCGAGAGCCTGGCGAATTCCGCGTCGACGTCGCCGACGCGGAACTCGAGGATTGCCGTGTGGTTGTCGGCCGGGCGGGCGATGTCGCCGCCGAACAGCATCAAAGTGCGCGTGCTGCCGATCGCCAGCGTGCAGGAAGGTGTTGCGAGTTCGGCGAAGTCTTCCGTGTACATGGTCACCGGCATGCCGGTGATTTCGCCGTAGAAGCGCACGAGGCGCTGGACATCTGACGTGATGATGCGGACAGAGACGAAATTCATCGCATGGCTCCTGGATTGCTGGAGCCGCTGCCGCCCCATGGGCAGATATAGACCAAGTCTCCTGACAGCCCTCCGTCAGGAGAGCGCCGACGCGGTGCGCCGACACCGGCGACACGCCTCACTCAATCCACCAGCAGAGCCAGTTCTTCCGGTGTCAGATGCCGCGCGGTGCCCTTGGCGAGGTCGCCAAGCTGCAGGCGGCCGATGGCGATGCGGATCAGGCGCAGCACTTCGATGCCTTGCGCCGCGAGCAGGCGGCGGATGTGGCGGTTGCGGCCTTCGTCGAGCACGATCTCCAGCCAGGCTGTGCGGCCGCCGCTGCGCAAGAGGTGGATCGAGCTGGCGGTCAGGGTCTCGCCGTCGACGGTGACGCCCGCGCGGAATTTGTCCAGCATCGTCTCATCCGGCACCGTGCCGATCTGCACGTGGTAGGTCTTGGGCAAATGCGAGGCGGGGTCCATCAGCCGGTTGGCAAAGCGGGTGTCGTTGGTCATCAACAGCAGGCCTTCGCTCGCCTTGTCGAGGCGGCCGACCGGCGAGACGAAGGGCAAATCGAGCCCCTCGAGGCAGGCATAGACGGTGTCGCGCTGTTGCGGGTCGTCGCGGGTGGTGACCAGCCCGCGCGGCTTGTTGAGCATGACATAGACCTTGCGCTCGGCAACGACCTGATCACCGTCAACGACGATGCGGTCGCGGTTGAGGTCGACGCGCAGCGAGGCATTGCGCACCACCTTGCCGCCGACACGCACGCGGCCTTCCGCGATCAGCACCTCGGCCTGCGTGCGCGAGCACAGGCCAAGCTTCGACAGCGCCCGGTTCAGGCTGACGCCGGGCGCCGCCTGCCTGCCGCTTTGTCGTGTCTGCCGTGGTGTCATAGTGCCATTTGTGTTGGTGAAGCCGACAGATGCCATGGGCCGCGATGGCTTCGCAAGCCGTGCTGCTGCCTTGTATGCAGGGCATGGGGCAATGGCGGCATCCGCGCCGTCCGCCGTCGCCGCAGATATCAGCCCTGGTCCAACCCTTGCCCTGAGGGGCGCCGGGCGAGGGCGCGGATACGGTCGGCGACCGTGCTGTCGATCGGGTTGTAGACGATCATGCTCAAGTCCGGGCGTCCATCGACCGAGAATGCCGAGTATTCCAGCTCGATGTCGCCGAGCTGCGGGTGCTTCAGGCGCTTTGTCCCGTCACCGTGGCTGAGCACGTCGTTTTCCTGCCACAAGGCGGCAAACTCGGGGCTGACGCTGCAAAGTTCGTCGACCAGTTGGGCGACCTCCGACACCGCGCCGGCGCGTGCCGCATCGGCCCGGAACGCTCCCACCACGAAACGGGCGAGGCTTTCCCAATCGTGCTGCTTGGCGCGGATGACAGGGCTGCGGAACATGAAGCGCAGGATATTGCGCTGGCCGGCGGGCAGGGCGCTGTAGTCGGTCAGCACGATTTGCGCGGCGCGGTTCCAGGCAACGACGTCCCAGGTGGCGGTCTTGATCAGGGCTGGGCTGGCATCGAGTGTGTCGAGCAGTCGCTGGAGCCGCGGATTGACCCCCTCGACGCCCTTGTAGCGAACTTCGGGCGGTCGACCCAGCCCGAGCATGAAAAGATGTTCGCGCTCCGGCTCGGTCAGCATCAGCCCCTTGGCGATGCGGTTCAGCACGTCAGCCGAGGGCGCGCCGCCGCGGCCCTGTTCCAGCCAGGTGTACCAGGTCGGGCTTATGTTGGCGCGCTGGGCGACTTCTTCGCGGCGCAATCCCGGAGTCCGCCTGCGCCCCGAGAAGCCGAAGGAAGCCGGATCGAGGCGGGTGCGCCGGTCCTTGAGGAAGGCTGCCAGTGAGCCGGCTGAATTGATGGGCATCCTGTTAGGCATTATACCATGATAAGATCACTACTTTAATGGAATAATAGACCAGCAATATTACGCAGGCAACTGTGCAGGAGATTTTGCATGCGTATCTTTCTCACCGGCGCGACCGGTTTCATTGGTTCGGCGCTGGTTACCGAACTGATCAAGGCGGGCCACCAGGTGGTCGGCGTCACCCGCTCCGACGCCGGCGCCGAGGCGCTTGCCGCCGCTGGCGCCGAAGTACATCGGGGAACGCTTGAAGAGCCCGACGGCCTGCGCGATGGCGCGGCCAGGGCGGAAGCCGTGATCCACACTGCGTTCGACCATGACTTCTCTCGATTTGTCGAGAATTGCGAAAAGGACAAGCGTGTCATCGCGGCCCTCGGCCAGGCATTGGCGGGGTCCGAGCGGCCGCTGGTGATCACCTCCGGCGTCGGCGCGGGCAGCCCCGGCTATGGCCAACCGGCAGTCGAGGACATCTTCAACCCCAGCCATCCCAATCCGCGCATTGCGTCGGAACTGGCCGGCAATGCGTTGCTGGAGGCCGGCATCAACCTGTCGGTGGTGCGCCTGCCGCAGGTTCACAATCCGGTCAAGCAGGGGCTCATCACGCTCTTCATCGAAATCGCGCGCCAGAAAGGCGTCTCGGCCTATATCGGCGAAGGCCGCAACCGCTTCTCCGCGGGCCATCTCCTCGACGCGGCGCGCCTTTACCGGCTCGCCGTGGAAAAGCGGCAGCCGGGCGCGCGCTATCACGCGGTCGCCGAGGAGGGTGTCGAAGCGCGCGCAATCGCCGAGGCGCTTGGCCGGAGTTTGAAATTGCCGGTCGTTTCGATACCGCCGGAAAAGGCGGAGGAGCATTTCGGCAGGATGGCGATGTTCGCGCCGATGGATCTGCCGGCCTCCAGCGCGCTGACCCAGGCACGGCTGGGCTGGCATCCGACCGGCCCGACGCTGATCGCCGATCTTGATGCCATGCCATACGCCGACTGACGGCTGAAGCCTCGGCGCCAGAGTGGACAAGATGGGGCCGGTAATCTCAGTCAGATTACCGGCCCTCTTGTACGAGAGCGCATCCATTCAGGGCGCGACGGCGTAGCGCAGATGAACGAGCCCATGCGCGAGCGCTTCGCAGCTCGTCAGGGACAACTGCATCTTGCCCGCCAGGCCGCTCTCGCCGAACTCGACGAAACCCTGGTTTGCCGCCCGCCCGTCGAGCGCCGGCGCGACGAGAAGGCTCAGCTCATCGACGAGCCCTGCCGCGAGGAAAGAACCGTTGATGCCGGCGCCGCCCTCGAGCAGTAGCCTGCGTATGCCGAATTCGCGGCAGAGTACCTCGACCATCGACGCGAGATCGATGTCGGCGGTTTCCGCGACGATATAGGACACGCCGTCGGCGGCAAGTTCGGCGAGATGGCTGTCGGCAACGTCACGCCCAAGCAGCACCACGACATGATCGCCGCCGATGTCGGGTTTGGAAAAGTGAAGCCTGCCCGAGGGATCGAGCGCCACGGCATAAATGCCCGCACCGGCCTGCGCGAAATGATAGGGCCGGTCGACCTTGCCGGCATTGGCCGGCGGATGCGCGACGGCTTTGCTCATCTCGGCCATGGTGACGCGGCCGACGATCCAGGCATCGCCCGCGAGGTCATTGTGGATATGCTCATAGAGGCTGGACCATTCGGCCAGGGTGCCGTCGGGGCTCTTGGTGTAGCGGCTCGGGTGGAGGCCGCCGTCAAGGGATGCCAGCATATGGCAGATGATTTGCGGCTTCATGCAATTCTCCAAATCGTGGGCTTCGAAAATTCAGGTCTTGTTGTCGTGCATATCGTTCTCCCAAAACCGGTGCCACTTTTGACGATCTGCATTGTCCCAAAGTAGTGCCGGACCAAGGGAATGGAAGTCAGGCGCCCCGACCACGCGAGACGGCCGCACGTGTCGGAGCAGCGCTTTCGCTTCCTGGCCCAGAAAAAGAACGGACTGCAAGGCCCGGCCGACCCGAGCCGATCGCCAAAGGGCAGGAAGCCGCAATCCAAAAATCCGACAATTCCGATAAGTTGCCCGGTAGCTCCGTTATATCGATGTTGCACAAATGGTTGACCCCGGGCTAGCATCCCCGCGCAGGCGTCGATGGGAGGCTCTTTTTTACAGCGGCGGCCGGCTGGAGCGGCATGCGTTTTCGGGCGCAGGGAGGATGCTCCAACACTTTGAACCGACGCACGATACTTCCTGAAACCGATCCCGGTTTCTCGGGGTCGTGCGTCCTTGTGGAGGAGGATCTCATGAACAGACGCGAATTCCTGCTGTCGTCCGCGGCCTTTGGCGCCATGATGCTTGCCGCACCCTCGGCCTTTGCGCAGAACAAGCTCACCATCCTGGGCTCCGTGCCCAATCTCGGCTTTCCGTTCTTCGTGCACATGCTGAACGAGATCAAGGCGGAAGCCGCCGCGCAGGGCGTCAATCTGACGGAAAGCGACGGCCAGAACTCGGCCACCAAACAGACCGCCGACATCGAGGCGGCCCTGGTGCAGAAGGTCAACGCCATCGTCATCTCGCCGCTCGACGTCAACGCGCTGGCGCCGGCTATCGAGGAAGCGGTCAAGGCCGGCGTTCCCGTGGTGACGATCGACCGCCGCGTCGACGGCGTCGAGGGTATTCTGGCCCATGTCGGCGCCGACAACGTCAAGGGCGGCGAGGCCGAAGCCCAGGCGATGGTTGCGGCGTTCCCCAACGGCGCCAAGCTCTTCCATCTGCAGGGCCAGCCAGGCGCCGGCCCGGCGATCGACCGCAACAAGGGCGTGCACAATGTGCTCGATCCCCTGAAGGACAAGTACCAGATCGTCTTCGAGCAGACCGCCAACTTCGCCCGCGCCGAGGCGCTGTCGGTGACCGAAGCCGGCCTTGCCGCCAACGGCAAGCCGGACGCCATCGTCTGCGCCAATGACGACATGGCACTCGGCGCCATGGAAGCCTGTGCCGCGCGCAACTTCACCGACGTCAAGATCTACGGCTTCGACGCGCTTCCCGAAGCGCTGGTCGCGGTGCGCGACGGCAAGCTTGCCGGCACCGTCGAGCAGTTCCCCGGCGAGCAGTCGCGCACGGCGGTCCGCATCGCGGTCGCCTTTGCCAAGGACAAGACCGAGCCGAAGGAGAAGCTGGTGCTGCTCACACCGATTGTCATCGGCAAGGACAATCTCGACAAGGCGGAGCGGATTGGCGAGACGAAGTAGGGGCGATTGGTAAGCCGGCGGGACAGCACCCCCCTCTGTCCTGCCGGACATCCGGCAGGACAGAGGGGGTGCTCAAGCGCTGATGGAGCCGTGATGAACTGCATCGAGGAAGCAACCATTGTCGCCTGCTGAAGCCGCATCGCCCGAACCTATCCTGCTTGCCGTCGAGGGCATTACCAAGCATTTCTCCGGCGTCACCGCGCTCAGCGATGTCTCGCTCGACATCCGCCCTGGCGAAATCCTCGGCCTGCTTGGCGAAAACGGCGCCGGCAAGTCGACACTGCTGAAAATCCTGTCGGGCGTCATGCCGCCGTCGGGCGGCCGCATCATTTTCGACGGCGCCGACTATCAGCCATCGAGCCCCCAGGATGCCAAGCGGCTCGGCATCGTCACCATCTATCAGGAGCTCAGCCTGATCCCGACGCTGACGGTGGCGGAGAATATTTTTATCGGCCGCGCGCCAGTTGGTCCGCTCGGGCTGGTCAGCTGGCGGCGCATGGAGCAGGACTCCCGTGACATCATCGCCCGCGTCGGCCTCTCCATCGATCCGACGACGCCGGTGTCGGCTCTGTCGGTGGCCGAACAGCAGCTGGTCGAGATAGCGCGCGCGCTGTCGCTGAAAAGCCGGCTGATCATCATGGACGAACCGACCTCGGCGCTGACCGAGACCGAGGTGCAGCGGCTGCTGTCGATCATGGACCGGCTGCGCAAGGACAACGTCGCCATCATGTTCGTAACCCACCGGCTGGAGGAGGCGTCGGCCATCTGCGACCGCATGACGGTGCTGCGCGACGGCAGGCTGGCCGGGCATCTCGACCGCGAAGGCGGACCGATCGCGCTGCCCAGGATCATCGAGAAGATGGTCGGCCGGGCGGCGTCGGAACTTTATGCGCGGCCGGCGCAGCGCGCGGTTGCCGGCGATGTCGTGCTGTCGGTGCGCGGACTGCGCACCGTGCGCGATCCCGAGGCGCCGCACGCCATCGTGCTCGACGGCGTCGACATCGATCTCAAGGCCGGCGAGATCCTCGGCGTCGCCGGTCTCGTCGGCTCGGGCCGCACCGAACTGGCGCGCGCCATTTTCGGCGCCGACCGCATCGCGGCCGGCACCATCACACTCGATGGCAAGCAAATCACCCCGGCGTCACCGGCCGATGCGATTGCGCTCGGCATCGGCCTGGTGCCGGAGGACCGCAAGCACCAGGCGATCTTTGCTGCGCTCGGCATCCTGCCGAATTTCTCCGTCGCATCGCTGGGCAGCTTCAGCAACGGCTTCGGCTTCATGGCAGAGCGGCGCGAGCGCGATGCGCTTGCCGGCTTCAGGAAGATGCTGTCGATCCGCATGGCCTCGCCCGAGCAGGCTATCGAGGGCCTGTCAGGCGGCAACCAGCAGAAGGTGGTCCTGGCGCGCTGGCTGGCGCGCGATCCGAAGGTGCTGATCGTCGACGAACCGACGCGCGGCGTCGATGTCGGCGCCAAGACGGAAGTGCACCAGATCCTGGTGCAGCTTGCGGCGCGCGGCATCGCGGTGATGATGATCTCGTCCGAATTGCCCGAGGTGCTGGCCGTGTCGGACCGCATCGTCACCATGCGCCGGGGACGCATCACCGGCGAGATGCCGGGCGTCGAGGCAAACGAGGAAAGACTGATGGAACTGATGGCTCTCGACTGCAAGGAGACACCATGAGCGTGGCGGAGGAACAGCGCGGCGGCATCAATTTCGCGCGCCTGCTGATGAGCTTCGGGCCGCTGCTGTTCCTGTTGGCGCTGATCGTGGTCTTCACAATGCTGAAGCCTAGCTTCATGGACCCGATCAACCTGTTCAACATCACGCGGCAGATCTCGATCACCGGGCTGATCGCGCTCGGCATGACCTTCGTCATCCTCACCGCCGGCATCGACCTGTCGGTCGGCTCGCTGCTCGCCTTCTGCGGCATGGTCGCCGCGGTGGTCGCCAAGGGCGGCACCGCCAACACGCTGTCGCTGTCGACCTCCGGCACGCAAGGTTTTGGGTGGTTCGCCGCTCTGCTCGCCGCCGTAGTTGTGGGGGCGGCGGCCGGTGGTGTGCAGGGGCTTGTCATCACGCGGCTGAAAGTGCCGCCCTTCGTCGTCACGCTGGGCGGGCTGACGGTGTTTCGCGGGCTGACGCTGACCATCTCCAGCGGCGGCCCGATCTCGGGCTTCGACGCCTCGATGCGCTGGTTCGGCACCGGGCTGATCGGCCCCGTGCCGNAATGCCGAGGCGGCAAGGCTCTCCGGCCTGCGCGTCGACCGCATCCTGGTCTCGGTCTATGTCATCGTCGGCTTCTTCGCCGGGCTCGCCGCCTTCGTGCTGTCGGCGCGGTTGAATTCATCGGAGGCGGTGGCTGGCATCGGCTACGAGTTGACTGTCATCTCGGCCGTCGTCATCGGCGGCACCTCGCTGTTCGGCGGCATCGGCTCGGTCGGCGGTACGGTGGTCGGCGCGGCCCTGATCGGCGTGCTGCAGAACGGGCTGCAGTTCAACAACGTGTCGTCCTACACGCAAAGCATCGTCATCGGCCTGATCCTGATCCTGGCGGTGGCGTTCGACCGGTGGCTGAAGTCGCGGGTGCGAAGGTGAGGCAACGAGGAGCGCTTAGCGCCGGTCCACCCCCTCTGTCCTGCCGGACATCTCCCCCGCGCTATGCGAACCGCTTCTCAGCCTCGCATGCCCACAGAAGATGGCTGTAACGGCGGAAGTAGCGCGCCACCAGACGCTGCTGTTTGGCTCGGATGAGGTCAGGCAGGCGCTGCTCCTGGCGCCAGCGCGGCAAGTTGCGCCAGCAGGCGATGAGGCGAACGGCATCCGTGATGGCTTCTTCAGCCGACAGTGCCGGGCCGAGCGCGGCCAGGAACAAGGTCTCCGAGTATTTCAGCTCGTCGATGACAGCCTTGCGCCTGATGTGATCCTGGCGGGCGTACGCGATGCCATTGCGGCGGATCGCCTCGAAAGCTTCGAGCAGAGCTGGGCTGTCGCCGGCATAACCGCAGGCGCGGGCGAAATCGGCGGCGTCCATTGTCACTCCCAGGACTAATGTGGCGGTGGGTTCGTGGCCCGACTCACATTTGCAAAGAGACATAAGCATAACTCAAAAAATTATAGAAGAAAAACTTTTATGGCTGTTTGAAAACTGCGACTCGACTCCCGGCGCAAAACACAGGAATATGCGAACAAATCAGGAACAAAAAAGGTGAGGAGGGGCGATGGCATTGCCTGGCAGGGAACCAGTGATCGCGCATGTCGCCTCGATCTCGGTCGAGTGCGCCGATTGCGGCCGCAACAGATGGTGGCGGCCCGATCAGTTGAAGCGGTTCGGGGTGACGGGAAATACACCGCTGGCCGCATTGTCGGGCCGCATCGTCTGCTCGGCCTGCCGTGCCGACGGGCTGCCGGGGGCAACCGTCACGATCCAAGCGGCGTTCATCGACGAGCGTCAGCGGGTGCGCAGCGAAGCGCGGATGCTGAATGAGCGCGAGGTGCCGCTGGAGGGGTCGAGACGGGCTTGATGAGGTGGCCGTCAGAAGGCGTCGTCTTCGTCGGAGAGGATGACGTCTCGCCCGCCGTGAAAGATTCGAACGATCGTCACGGTCTTGTCTTTGATGGTGAATGCGATCGTCGCCCGCCTGCGATAGCCCACGGTGCGGAGGCCTGGCCTGACATCATCATGGCGCGTCCCGCGTTCGGGAAAAGTATCAAAGTCCGAACAGTAATCGATGAGGCGATCGACATAGGCTCGCGCAATTCGTTCGCCAGCCTGTGGAACCAGATAGATCAGCAAATCCAGCAGGTCTTTTTCTGCGGCCTCACTGAAGACGACCCTGTGCGTCACGCTTGGCGTGAACGCTTGCCCGCCAGTGCATCAATGCGGTTGTGAAGTCGCTTGCGTACTTCCTCGAGAGGTGAGACGAGCGAAGGATCCTTCTGAAGCGCATCCATTGTTGGCGCAACCTCTTCCCGCAGCCAGCGATCGACCGCTGCGTCGCGTGCGGCAAGCGTTCTCAAGCCATCGCGGATGACTTCGCTTTCGGTGGCGTACTCGCCGGATGAAACCTTGTCCTTCACCATCTGCGCCATCTCAAGCGGCAAGGTAATGGTCAGTGGCTGGGTGGTGCGCATTGTCATTCCCCTGGGCAAATGGGATGCGTATGACTTAATCATACGCTGTTGCGCAAGCCGCGGCCAGTGGAATGATGGCACTTGGGCGCGATGAATCCTCAATACCCCAGCAATTCCTTCAGCGGAATCACGCGCCAGACATGTTTTATGGCGTAGCGGTCGAAGGTTAGCGTCTTCGGCGGATTGTATTGCTCGACGACCAGCTCGGCTGCGGTGCGCTTGACCAGCTTCTTGATGAAGGCCTTGCCGTTGCGCTCGTTTTCTTCTGGAAACGTCTCGATCACGACGTGGTCGCCCGGCACGGCGTCGCGGCCGCCGCAATAGATCAGGTCGCCGGGCTCGTAGCGCGGCACCATGGAATCGCTCAGCACGTGCAGCGCGAATACTTTTGGCACGTTGCGGACGCCCGGCGGGCGCTGGACATAGCCCGCCGGCTCGCCGTTGAAGGTGAAATCGCCATCGTCGCCGCCGACGGCCGCGCCCAGCACCTCGATATCCATCGACCCGGCAGGCAGGGGGGCGGCATCGGTGACGATCTCGGCGTCGGCGACCGGGCCGGCATCGTCGAGGAAGACGACCTGCCCTTGGCCCAGTGCCACCGGGTCGACGCGCAGGAAGGCGGCGGTCTTCAAGAGGTTCTCGGTCTTGGGCAGGTTGCGGCCGGTTTCCCAGTTGCCGACGGCGGCGACATCGGTGTCGTTGTGCTCGGCGATGTGGCGCATGACCAGGCCGCGCTGCTTGCGCGCCTTGCGGATAGCCGCCCCGACCTTGATCGACAATTCCGTTTTAGCCATGACACCCATGTGAGCGATGAAAGCGGCTCTCGTCTATGAAAGAATGGCTTGCATTATGTTTTGAGTTATGCTTATATCTGGTGATGCAAAACCTGTCCAGCTTTCATGGCGCCGAGGCGCCTGACTCCCATGGGGCGCATCCGGCGACTGTCGCCGGCACCCTTCCGTTCCGGCCGTCCTCCTCCCCGGCCGGGGCGAAGCCCGAGGTCCGGTGCTCCAAGGCACCAGCCCCGGGTCCGGTCGGCCCGTCAACGGCGACCGGAACGGCCGGAGCCGCCGCTCCCCGCGGCTCCGGCCCCCAATTCGACCGGCATGGCGCCGGCCCGATGTCTTCGGGTCCATCTGGCCGATCCTACATCCGCACCGAAGACGGCACCGTCATCCTTTGCGACAGGGCGATCGGCAGGGCGGTTTCGGCCCCCGACAGAAAGACGGCGGAGGCCCGGCTTTCGCGCCTCGTCGAAGCGGCCGGACAGCGAACCCGGTCCGGCTGAGCCGGCGGCGCAAGCCGGGCGTCGAACCACACAACCCTGAGTGCGGCCCAATGGGCCCAAACCCTGACGCTTGCCTGGCGGCGCGTGGCCGAAGGCAGAACTTTGGATGGAGTCTGGAAATGGCAAGTTACACCGAGGCGGAATTGCAGGAGATTGCCCGCTGGCTGGAGGCCGGGCTTTCCGCTTCGAGGATCGCCGCCGCTTTCAGCGCGCTGCGCGGCAGTGCGGTATCGCGCGATGCCATTGTCGGCATCGTGCACCGCAACGCCATGCTGGGCGCGATCGGCTTTGGCAATGGCAAAGGGCTGCCGGTCGGAGCCAAGCAGGCCGTGGGCAAGCACGCTGGAAGCAAGCTGGCGAGCACAATGCCGACGCACGGCAAAGAGAGCTCCAGGCCGGTCGCCGGCACGGTCGACGCCGCGAACGCCGCCAATGGGACCGGCATGCGTAAGGCGGCCGCCACGCGCGACACTTCGCCTGGCTGGCTGCCGCCGCGCCTGGTGGTGCCCGAGGCGGATGTGCTGATCGCCGACGGCCAGACCTATCGTTTCACCGTGCCGGTGCCGCCGCCTGCACCCGTGGGCCGCCAGCCGCATGGCGTGGCGATGCGCTTCATCGACTGCCTGTTCTCCCGCTGCCGCGCGCCGCTGGACCTGACGGTGGAAGAGGATACCGACATTTCCATTGCTGAAGAGGGGGATGCGCCCGGCGACCGGCCAGGCGCCGACATGCTGTGCTGCGGCATGCGGACCAGTGCGCTGAAGAGCTACTGCACCTATCACCAGACGCGCTTCCGCCGCAGGGTTTTCGCGGTGGAGGCGGGGTGAGAGAAAGCGTCCCTTCTTCCCGTTCGCGGGGCGAAGGTGCCGGCAGGCGGATGAGGGTCAGCACTCAAGTGGAAAGCAGATATGAACTTCAAGCATCCGACCGAAGCGCCGCCCCTCATTGCCCTGCCGGGCACTTCTCCTCGTAAACGGGGAGAAAGAAGCCTCTTCGCTCTATTTCGGCGCCTGCCGGCCCTGCTTGGGCATGTGGCTTTGCATGGTTTTGGCCTCGGGCGTCATGGTCGAGCCGCCATCGGCCACCAGAATATTGGCCACCCGGGCAAAGCCGGTGAACACTTTCATGGCATCGGCTTCAGAAATCTGCGCGGCGATTGCAGCACTGCAGGCGTTAAGCGCGCTGCGGTAGACATGGCCGCGCCGCTCAAGCGGCCAGCGCTGCAGAAAATCGGCGGCTTCGCTGACGCTGTCGATCTCTTCGATATCTCCGTTCATTCGCACCTTAAGCGGCACTCCGGTCTTCATGGTACCCACGGCGTTCACCTTCGCTTTGCGCGCGGCTTCACTTACCGCTCCACTAAACGCGCCGTGCGGGCGGGCGGTTGCATCAATTCTCCGGTCAGCGCGCGCCTTTCAGGGACTGACCACCGCGTCCAGCCAGTCGCGGGCGCGGCTTTTCGGCTTGGCCACCAATATGTTCTGTTGCCTGGCTGCCTTGGTCAGAGCCTCGAAGGCGATGCGCTGGCTGCAGGTACCATCGACGGCGAGCGCAACCAGCCGGGCCGCCTCGACATAGACCGGCGAAGTCTTGTCGGGCCATTGCTGCTTGAGCGCCCCGGCTGCCTCGGCCACCGACCCGACCAGCATGGTTCTGTTGTCGCAAAAGCGCAGGGTTATCGGCACGAAAGCTGTCATCGACATGTCTCCCGTAGACGCCGCATAACGTCGAAAATTCGCGCTGGTTCCATCACACCGAATGCCGGCACAGCTGGGCAGGTGCTGCGATGAGTCGAACGTTTCTCGGATCTCGCCAATCGTCAGCGTCGTGGGAAAGGCGGCGAGGACGAAGCTGCCAGTCCCCTTCCGCGTGGGGAGAGATGGCCGGCACGCCAGAGGAGGCGCGAAGGATCGCCACCATGCCAGCTCCCGCACACCCACACCCAAGCGAGGACCCTACCCATGCCCAGGAAAACCAAACCCGCCAAACCCCAAGCGCCCAAACTGCCGAAGGGCGAGGCCGAGCAGGTGCGCATCCGGCGCGAGATCGGCCATGATTTCGCACTGAAGGACGACGCCTTCGGCCGCAAGCGGCTGACCGCCGGCACGCGGGAGGCTGCCCGCGTCTACGAGGTGTCGAACGACGGCTTCACCGCCACCGGCGGCATCGTGCGGGTGGGCACTATCGATCCGCTGCTGGGCATCACCTCGCTGTCGAGCCAGCAGCGCGAAGCCGGCCTGCGCTACCGTCAGGATTTTCGCTGCAGCCAGCAGGCCAGCGTCAAGCCGATGCGCTGGAGCGAGCGCGTCGACGGCGGCCGCCACGGCGGCGGAATCGTCGATAGCGTGCTGGACGCAGGCCGCGCCCACGCCGCCGCTACCAGGGCGCTGGGCCATTGGGAAGTGGCCGCCGTGGTGCGACGAGTCTGCTGCGCGGGCGGGTCGATCAAGGGCGTGGCCGAGCAGACGGGGGAGGATAGGGATGTGGTGACAAAGATGTTGAAGGTGGGGCTGGATTTACTGGCGGTGCATTATGGAATGATGATCGGGAGGCGGATGGGCTGAGAGACGGCGCACTGATCCGGCCGGCAATGCCGGTCGGATCTGTCAACATCAGGGTTATCGGCAGATGCGAATCTCTTCGATGATCCTGTGATGGTGGCGCCAGTGCCTCACCACTTCGATGTGGCAACGGTGGAAATAACGGTGGTGCCGGTGGAAATAAAGCGGCCTGTAGCCGTTGTCGTAGTCGTCATAGGGGCTGTAGACGTAGCGCGGGCTGTAGACGTAGCGGCCGCCATAGGCCCCATAACCATCGTAATAGTCGTTGCCGTAATAGTCGTTGTAGCCGGCGCCAATGCCGATAAAGACATGACTGCGGGCATCAGCGGGGGCGATCATCGCCGCCGCGGAAGCAATGGCGATAACCGAAACAAGCAGGAGCTTCTTCATAGCTGCCTCCTCTTCAAGGTTGACCTAATATAACCCCCGAGACGCGGCAGCGTTCCATGGATTCGTCTCACCCCCTAGAACAGCGCCCCCTCCAACGGCCCTTCCAGCGTCTCGGCAAACGCCGTTGCCAGGTGATGCCTGTCACGAAAGGCGAGTTGGCCTGATATGACGACATGGCAGGCGGTCGGGTCGCAGAAGCGGTCGGTGAGGTCGATGTAGCGTGTGTCGGGCACGCTGTACACCACGGCGCGCTCGGCGGCCGCGGTGCTGTCGTTGGCGGCCTCTGTCCTGGGCGTGTCGCAGTGCGGCGATGGTGCTTCGCGCCACCATAAAGCGCGCGCCACGCAGGAGTCGGCGAAGCTGGCGTTGATCGGCGTGTCGCGAATGACAGCCGTCTCGACCCCTGCCTGGCTGAACGCCTGTAAGGTCGAGCGCAGGCCGGCCTGCCAGCGCGCGATTTCGGCCGCGCGGCCGGCGGCGGGCATGTCGCGGATCAAATTGCCGATCGAGAATTCGGAGATCACGACCAGGCGCGGCTTGCGGCGGATGATGTCCGATATAGCCTGCTCGCGCCAAGCGTCGCATTCGGTGTAGTCGCGCTTCAGCACGGCATTGAAGGTGGAGAGCCGCGAGGCGCGGCACGAGGATTTGAGATAGGTGATCACTTTGGTGTCGTTGCGCTTCGCCGCTTCGACCAGAGGCGTCGACCAGTGATCGGCATGCGAATCGCCGAACAGCACGATGGTGTGGGCGGCGTTCGCCGCGCCGAACACGCAAGGTTTTGGCGTCACCGTGTGGAAGTCCAGCAGGCAGCTCTTGTCGGTGGCGCGCACGATGGAAGGTTTTTCGGCGGCCTGCTCGATGCCGCGCTGCGCAGTGTCGATGTTGCGCGCGGCCAGATGCGCATTGGCATAGGCGACCGCCACGCCGGCACCGGTCAGGGCAGCGGCCGGGATCAGCGCCCGGGCGCCCGCCGCCAGCCAAGCGCCACGCCGGGCCGGGTTCTCGATCAGGTGATAGGTGAACACCGACAGCGACAGCGCCAGCACGCCGCAGCCCAGTCGCTGCGGGACGGACAGGTCCGGGACCAGCATCCCGGCATAGACGATGACCGGCCAGTGCCAGAGATAGAGTGAATAGGAGAGCGTGCCGATCCATTGCAAAGGCGGCAGCGACAGAGCGGTGGCCGGTGCAAAAGCCTGCCAGCCGGTGCGCTGTTGGGCCGGCCTGCCGGTCTGTTCCGCGCTGGCGCCGCTCAGCAGCACCAGCACGGTGCCGGCAACCGGCAGCAGGGCACGCCAGCCGGGGAAGGGCAGGTTCTCGCTCAACAAGAGATAGGCCGCCGCGATCAGCGCCAGGCCGAGCCAGCCCAATGCCGAGAGCAGCCCTGGACGCCACCGAAGGAAAGCCACTGGGGCCAGCGTCGCCAGGCCGCCGGCGGCGAACTCCCAGGCGCGCAACGGCGAGAAATAGAAGGCCCAGGCAGGTGCTGCGCTGGTCAGCCACAAGCAGGCGGCCAAGGAGGCGAGGCTGGCGACGCCGATTACGGCGGCAGCCGTTCGCCGGCCAGGACGCAGCCAGGCGGCCAGCAGAAGCAGTGCCGGCCAGGCCAGGTAGAACTGCTCCTCCACCGACAGCGACCAGAAGTGAATGAACGGATTGCTGGCGGCATCGGCGGCGAAATAATCGAACGACCAGCGCAGCAGCCACAAATTGATGGTGTAGGCGGAGGCAAACATTGCGCCGCGCGAGTAGAGCGTCTGCTCTTGCGGCGCCAGGATGAAGTAGCCGGCGGCAAGCGTGGCCAGGATGACGAACAGGGCTGCCGGCAGGAGCCGCCGCGCGCGCCTGGCATAGAAGCGCCAGAGGTCGAGCCGGCCGCTCTCGGCGATCTCCCGCATGAGGTGGGTTGATATCAGCCAGCCGGAAATCACGAAGAAGATATCGACGCCGGCAAAGCCGCCGGGCAGCGCGGTGAGGCCGAAATGATAGGCGACGACGCCGCCGACGGCGAGCGCGCGCAATCCTTGTATGTCCGGCCGGAACGCTGCCGCCACGATAAATCCTTCGTGCAAGCCCAGCCCCGAGTCCTTGGCAGTGTCGGTCGGTCGGGCTGATATCGCAATGCAACAAATCTAACGCAGCGCAACATGGTGAAAAGAGGGGTGCTGATCCTGAGGACATCCAGCAGCATGGAGACTGGCTGATGTTCCAGGCGGCGTTCTCGACAAGCACTTCATCTTCGAGCATCCGGGCACAGAGACGACGTCGAAGGGCTTTGGCAGCAGATCAGCATGCCATCTTACCCGTCGCTGCGGCTGGTCATCCAGGTGACGGACGATATCGACCGCGGCACCAGTAGCGCGGCGCCTATCGAGAGACTGCAGGCGCCAAAGTCCGACAACGAAGCTTGATATGTCAAGCTGCGCCGGTCTCGCCGATCAGCCTGACATATTCGGCCTCGGGGTCGCCGTAACTGCCATTGGCGAGCTCGATCAGCCCGGCGCGGTCGCGAATGATGATCTCGCCCCGGCGCGCCCGGATCAGCGCGCGACCTTCGAGCAGCTGGAGGGCGACGGTTACGCCTGGCCGCCTGACGCCAAGCATGATGGCCAGGAATTCGTGCGTGATAACAAGGTGTTCGCCGCGAACCCGGTCATCGCACATGAGCAGCCACCGCGCCAGCCGCTCCTCCAGCTTCAGCCGTGCATTGACGAGCGCCGTGCAGCCGGTCTGGGTTTGGAGCGTGTTGACGAAGCGTAGCAGGAACATGCGCAAGGTCGCACTTGCCGTCAATGCCGCATTGAAAGGGCCGGCTTCGATGCGGATCGCTTCTCCTTCGAGCTGCACGAAGCAGGCATGCGCGGAGCGGTCATCGCCCATCACCAGTGAAGTGCCTGTCATGCCTTCGAAGCCGATGAAGCCCACTTCGGCCTCCTGGCCGCTCGTCGTCCTGGCGACCACCGAGCCAATGCCCTGTTCGATGAAGTAGACGGCCTCGATCGGAACGTTGGGAGTCGCCAGCATCTTGCGCAAAGGCAAATCGCAGCGCTGCATATGCGGCTGGAGCAGCGCGAGGTCATCCGCGCTCATCCGCCTCAACAGCTCATTTCGGTATTGCTGGTTCTTGCCGAGGTCCGGCCTATCGGAATTAGTCATGGCGCAGCCCAATGCAGGGCAAGAGCCATCCGATCTCGCAACCTTCCGCGCCTGTAAAAACGTGCGGACGATCGCGTACTGGCTCTGGACAAAAAAGGCTACGAATTCGGTGCACGGCGCCCCCTAACGCCGCTCGCATACGAAAAGATCGACCCAAACGTTAGTGTCGGAAACGTACCAAGCGCCGCTTGGTACGAAACCGACATATTGGCGGACAGCGCGGATCACGGGCAGGCCGATAAAAATCGTCGGCTAACGACAAAGGCGCCCCTGGCGAACCCTCAGAAGTCGGTCTACGACACAGTCTTCCGGCCGAAGAATTGTACGATCCATACAGTGACCACGCCAATATTGACTCTCCCCGCAGCCAAATTAACTTTTTGACCCACAACGTCTGGCGGTGGGGTGCTGCCCGGAGCGGGGTTCTCATGTCGAGCCTTAACAAGCGCCATTCCTGCTTTCATCCTTCCGACCTGCAGCTGTGCCAACGCGTCTTCGATCAGGTCTGCTTCGAACGCAAACTTGACCGGATGTCACTGGAGCCGGACGTGCAGGAGCTGGCAGCCACGGTTTTTGTTCTTTTCGAGAATGGCTGCAGGATTGAAACCGAATTGCTCGACAGTTTCAGGCGAACACGCCAATGACCCGCGCCGATGACCAGGGTCACGTCCTCGATGCCCGGATTTGAAAGCGAGCCTTACGACACCGCGATCTTTGCAAAGGGCAGCGTGTTCGAAACAGCGTCGAGCACAAGCTCACCTCGCATCGATAGCTTTGCTTGTCGCCTTTCGGATGCCCGGCTTGCGCTTTGCCGCCCCGGTCAAAGCCTGCGACGAAAGCCGCAGTTCTCGCAGCCGGGCCGTCTTTGCCTGACGCGCCTGGCGTTCGATGGCGATGATCGATTGCGCCTCGCGGGTTGCACGTTCAATCCGTTCTTTGTCCTGAGGCAGTCGGGTCAAGGAAGCTCTCCTCCTTCGGTGGCACTCAAAATGCGGGCCGAGAGGAAATGTTCCAGCGACAAGTCGCTTAGTAAGAAAAAAATATCATTGCGCGATCAAGGGCAACAGGCTCTGTCTCGATCTTCAATCCTCCGAACCTCCCAAAAGCCTGACATATTCAGCTTCTGGCTCGCCATATCCGCCACTGGCCAGCGCGATCAGTCCAGGACGGTCCAGTATGACGACCTCTCCCCGGCGCGACCGGATCAGAGCAAGACCTTCCAATTCTTGGAGGGCGATGGTCACGCCTGGCCGCCTTACGCCCAGCATCGTGGCGAGGAATTCGTGGGTGATGGAAAACTGCCCTCCCACCACGCGGTCATCGCACATCAGCAACCACCGAGCCAGGCGACCCGTCAACTTCAGCCGCGCATTGACAAGCGCAGTACATCCGGTTTGGATCTGTAAGCAATTTACGTACCGCAACAGGAACAGTCGCAACGTGGGACTGGTCGTTAAAGCCGCATTGAAGCTGCCTGCGTCGATGCGCATTGCTTCGCCTTCGAGTTGCATGAAGCAGGCTTGCGGTGCGCGGTCGTCGGCCATCACCAGGGAATATCCAGCCATCCCCTCATAGCCGATGAAACCGATCTCGGCCTCGTATCCTGTGGACGTGCGCGCGATAACCGACGCAATTCCGCGCTCGATGAAATAAACGGCTTCAATAGGCACGTCGGGCACCACGAGAGACATTCTCAGCGGCAGGACTACCCGGCGCAAACTCGGCTCAAGCAGCGCAAGGTCTTCGGCGGTCATCCTCCGCAACAGTTCATTTCGGAATCTTGAGGAGATCTCGCTAACCAGCGCCTGGCCGGTGGCAGTTGTTTTTGGAAGTTCGTAGTTCAATGTGCAGCTCCCGCAGGGGCGGGAGCGCGATCGACACTCTCAAGCGCCAGTGCCCGTTTAGTAGCTGGCGACAACACCATTGTACGCTTTCGACAATGGGTTAGCGAGTCATTAGAAACGCTGCATGTATTCTCAGGAGGGGTGGGCGACGATTGGCGGAGGGATCCGCCACATTTGCTCAAGGGACGCGCAATGCTCCAGCGCCATCTGAACCAGCTGTCTCGACAGAGGTTCCGCGAGCTGTCCGCTTGCGTCGGCCATTGTTAGGGGCGCCTGGAATTCGATTGGAGGAGTTCCTGAGCGATGGCAGGCGATCCGGTTGCCGAACGCTAACGCGGCCGACCGGAAAGTGACTGAATCCCTTTCAATTCCTGTCGGCCGGCTTGGAGCGCATGCGCGAAACCGTCTCACGCTCGGCGCGCTTGGAGCGCAGCGGCGGCAGGCCGCGGTCGATCAGGTCCATGTCCTCCAGCACCATGTCGCCCATGCGCTTGAAGGCGATGTCGAGCGCGCCGGCGCGGTGGGCCGAGCGCAGGAAGCCGGGCAGGGCGCGCACCGGATGGTCCAGCGCCAGCGGCTCTTCTGGGAAGACGTCGCTGGCGGCGACAATATGGCCGCTCCTCACCGCCGCTATCAGCGCCGGAAATTCCACCACGCCGGCGCGGCTGAGCAGGATGAAGGCGGCGCCCTTGCGCATGCTGGCAAAGGCCTCGGCGCCCAAAAAGCCCTGGTTCTCGCTGGTCACCGACGCCACGACGAAGACGAAGTCGCTGGTCGACAGCACGTCGTCGAGCGAGGCCGGCTCGACGCCATTGTCGATCAGGATCGAGGGTGGCAGCCAGGGATCGAAGACTTTGGTGCGGGTGCGGAAGCCCGACAGCAGCCGGTTCAGCGCGCGGCCGAGATCGCCGAATCCAATGATGCCGACATCGGCGCCCGACAACAGCCGCGCCGTCAGGTTGCCGTCGCCACCCCAAAGTTCCCGACCCTGGCGGAAGGCGAGGTCGGCATCGACGATGTTGCGGGCGAGGTTGAGCGCCATGGCAAGGCCAAGCTCGGCCACGGGCTCGGCGAACACAAGGCCAGTGGTGACAACATGGATACCGCGTTGGAACAGCGTCTCGTAGGGCATGTTGTTGATCAAATTGGTCTCGACATTGAAGACGCAGCGCAGCGCCTTCATCTGTTCCAGCGTCTTCGGCGAGATCGGCGGCTGGCCGATGATGTAGCGGGCCTCGCCGAGCACATTGGCTGGCAGCTTCGCGACGCCTTCAGCCGTCGTTTCGACGATGCGGTAGCGCCTCTTCAAGCGCGCGAGTTGCGGCTGCGTGAAGATGAGTTCGAGCGTTCGTGGTTCCGGCGCGCTGATGACCAGCGGCAAGGTATTGTTTGACATGACGATTCCTCCCGGCGATGATCTGGATCGCGCCTCTCTCGGGGGGAGTGTTACCTTGGATTAAACGATTTACAACCACGAAAAATCGATTTACTCCTATTGCAGCGGGCGAGAAATGCGTTTGCCCCCGCCTCGGGAAAAGAACCAATGGCGCATAGGCAGGCCCAGCAGCGGCGTCCGTCGATCCACGACGTGGCAAGCCGCGCCGGCGTGTCGGCCGCCACCGTCTCCAAGGTCATGGCCGGCGTCACCACGGTGAAGCCAGAGAATGCGCAGCGCGTCATCGATGCCGTCGAGCTGTTGGGCTACCGCATCGATCCGCTTGCCTCCGACCTGCGCCGGGCCAAGCGCCGCATCATTGGCGCGATCATGCCAGAGTTCGAAAGCGAGTTCTTCGGCCAGATGGTCACGCAGCTCGAGAGCTTCGCCGAGCAGCGCGGCTATACGCTGGTGGCGGCATCGAGCCGCGAATCCGAGGCGCGCGAAACCGAGATCCTGGCCCGCATGCATGACTGGCGGGTGGCCGGCGTGGTGCTGGCGCCGGTGCGCAACGAACATGGTCCGGCTGCCGCATTCATGAAGGCCAACGGCATGACCGGCGTGCTGATCGACCGCGTGCTGTCCGACGACGCCTTTGACACCGTGTCGGCCGACAGTGCGTCCGCTAGCGCTGAGGTCGCGCGCGAGCTGATCGGCAAGGACCATCGCCACATCCTGGTCGTCGGTCTGAGCGAACAGGCGGCGACGGGGCGCGCCCGCCTAGAGGGCTTTCGCGCCGCTGCACGGGCACTGGCGCCGGATGTTCGCATCGACGTCGTGCTTGCCGAAGCCGATGTCGAAACACTGCGGGCGCAATTGCGCGACTATTTTGCAAAAGGCGAACGGCCGACGGCGGTCTATTCGCTGTTCCTCAAGGGCACGCTGGTGGCGCTGTCCGAATTTCGCCGCCGCGGCTGGCACTGCCCCGACGACATTTCGCTGGTCGGCTTCGACGACGCCGAATGGATGCAGGTGACATGGCCGGCTATCGCCGCCGTGGTGCAGCCGGTGCGCCAGATCGCCGGCCACGCCATGGAGGCGCTGTTTGCCAGGATCGCGGGCGGGGAGGAGCCGCCGATCGCGCGGCTCGAACCTTGCAAGGTCTTGATGCGGGAATCCGTTGGCTCGCCAAGCTTGTCACAGCCAAAACCGACCTGAGCGGGGCCGCGCGGCCGGGTTTCGATGTCGGGAACGGACTTCAGTCTTGTTCGTTGAAGTGGCAATTCGAGTCAGCAGAACGAAGGAGAGAGCCATGGTCAGCGAAGCCGACCGCGATCCACTGCATCATACCCAGAAGATGCAGGCACGCCTGCAGGACACCATAGATCACCTTCGCGAGGACATCGGCAAGGTCGACGAGCCCAAATTCAAGGCGATGTTCGAAACCGCGGCAGAAGTCCTCGGCGGCCTGAAAAAGGCCTTCAGTGACTACGAACAAAAGAATGAGGCCGCCTGGCGCTGACTAACCGCTGGATGCTGTCGAGCTGTTTCAGCCTGGCGCTCACGGGTACTCTAGATGTTGTCGAGCGGAGGCAGGACGTCCAATCTAGGCTCCTCCGGAATAGCCTCAAGTGCCCGCTTCGGCGATAAATGTCTGATCTTGCGGCCAACTATCATCAGTCGGCGGGCAGTGTTGTTGCGCAGCCGGCGGATACGCCATCCCAATCCGGCCTCGGTGGAGATTGCCTTGGCGTAGAGGCTGGAGCGCATGGCGGTCGCGTCGGCGGCTATCTTGATCGGGTCGTCGTAGAACGTACAGATCTTGTCGACGCCCATGCCGGGCGTTTCCAGCCAAGCGGGGATGTGGGTCGACAGGCGATCGACATCGGTAGCCACCCGGCGGATGCCGTCACCTTGCGCCGGGCATGTGGTGGAGAACGCGTCGCCGATGAAGACGACGCCACTCCGGCGGTGGCCACTGGTGGTCGTCAGGCTGACCTGTCTCAATTCGACCGGGCTGGCGAGGGCGAAGTTGCCGCATTGCGCTGATATCTCGGGCATCAATTGCAGAAGCATTTGTTGCGGATCCGCGCGAAACGCTTGCGTCCACGCCTCGGCAACGGTCCGGTAGACAAACATGTTTGCCCGCATCCGGTTGCCGATCCGGAAGACGGTAAGAAAGGCAATGCGATGCCCAATGCGCCTGGGATAGAAGGTGAGGGAACGAGAACCGAATTCCTGCGGAGAGATCGCCAGATCGAATCCGATCGATAGCGAATGCGCCTTCGAATTCTCAACGCGCTCCACCCCGATGGCGCGGCGCACCGCTTCGCTGTAACCGGTGGCAACAACCAGCAGCCTGGCGTCGATGACGGTGCCGTTGGTGAGCACAAGGCGCTGCCGGTCCGGCCCAGTCGAGACCTCGGCGACCTTGCCCACAGTGAGCGGCACTTCAGGCGGCAGGGCCTCGCGCAGGCCGTTTACCAGTGGGCCGTAGGAGAACCCGAATTCCGAGTCCTGCTTGCGATTGAAGAACTGTCCGAGCCGGAAGACATGGATGTCGGTCGTCGGAGTGACAAGGGGCCTGATGACGGGACCGAGGCCGATCTTGTCGAATAATTGCATCTGTACCAAGCGGGTTTTCTCGGCCCGGAACTCGTCGTGATGGACGCGGTGCGGATCGATCAACGCCACCTTGCGCCCGGCCTTGCCCAGCACGGTTGCCAAAGTGGCGCCGGCCAGCCCGGCGCCAACGATCGCCACTTCGACTTCGGTTTGGCCAGCCTCTGCGGTACTCATTTCGCTGCCCTTTCCGGTAGCAACTTCAAGATTACAATACGTTAGAAAGATATCTTCCGGACCCGAATCAACCTCAAGCAACCGAAGCGCGTGTCTGGTAGTAACCAATGTTTAGGTTAATAGCGGACCCGTCGTTTCCAGCGTGGTGCGATCGCCGAACCATCGATGAATTCAAACCCGCCCGCCTCGTTGAGTGTGTGAAGTTTGCGCCCACTCCATAGCGCACCTGGATTTAAGATGGTTTCAACGACCTGCTCCATGCCGATCAAATCAAGGTGAGAAACGCGTGCGATGCCGAGAGCCGCGCCATAGCTCCTGCGGCAGTCCTGAACCGGGCGCAGCAGGTCGTTGCCCCGCTTGACCATGCGGCCGGCCGGCCGCGCCGAGGCGATGTCGATCAGCACGGGATTGTTCGGATGCGGCGTCCAGGGACCGCGAAAATCCGGCGCCGACCATAGATGCAGCGCGTCGGAGAAGGCGCCCCCGCTATCCCTGACGGTGGCGAACATCCACCAGGCGCCGCCATGCTCGACCAGGGTGGCGTCGCTGGCGACGACACCCGATAGAAGCGTCGCCTCCTTGACCCATCCGCCGGGAAAGGCGGTGGCCCGGTAAAGATCGACCGTGCCGTTGGCGCAGCTTTCCGGGATCATCCAGACCTCGCCGTCACGTTCGAAGACGAAGGGGTAGGAGAGATGGTAGGGCAGGTCGAGCACCGGTTCAGGGTGTCCGATCGGGCCGGCCGGACCGAAGGGCACGGCGGAGATGATGGCGCGGCCCAGCCGGTGGATATAGTCCTCGACGAACAGGGTCAGCTTGCCTTTGTAGAGGATCGGGAACGGGTCGGCATAGAAGCGGCTGCCGTCGTCCGGCAGCTCTCGCCAGCCCGATGCCGGATGCGCGCGCAGATCGAACAGATCGCGGCCGTTGGTTTGCCGCCAGCCGACCTTCCAGTGCGGCGCGTTGTAGCAAAGGTGGTAGATCTTCTGGACGATGCGCCGCGCCAGCGCCTTGCCGGCTCTTACGCCAAGCTTGCCGGCCGAGGGCATTGGCGGGGGATTGGGTTGCGCCGGCTCGGGCAGATCAGGCACGGATTTTGCCGTGCCTGTCATTGCAGCGACGATCAGGCTGACGGTGCGCGCCAGCATGTCCTGGAAGGAAGCGAGCGCGATGCCGCCATATTCGGTTCCCAGGCGCCCGGCGGCAATTGCAACGCCGTTCTCTTCGATACGGGCAAGCGGCGTGCGGCCGGCGAGGATCAAGGCCAGCAAAGCCGCTTCGCCGCTGGCGCGATCATAGGTGACGCGCCAGACCCGCACGCCATCCAACTCGACATCGCCGCAGAGGTCGACAACCAGATCGGGCGAAGCGGGCGCCTGCGTCCGGTAGGGAGCGAGTGCCGAAAACGGCACACGCTTCGCCAGCCCATCATGGGACAGCCCGTGTATCGCCGTTTCGAGTTGAAACAGCGCCGCGGCGCTGCGCGGGATGCCGCCGCCCGCAGGCTTGGCGTCGACGGACAGTTCGACATCGTCAAGCGCTGCGAGGCGTTCCAGCAATGCGATGTGAAAGGCGCGGACGCAGTCGCCGTCCAGGCGCAGGCTTACCTGCATGTTGGTGGCCCGACAAGGTTGCCGATCCGATCAAACTGTAGCCCCATCCAGTACATCTCCGCTCGCCGCGTAGCCAACACCCAGGTATGTATATTTTTAAGCAAACCGCGTGCCAAAATTCACATGACCTCTCAACATAATTAACAATCTTTTAACAGTTGGAGGAATAGCTAGCTTAGCGCCGCAATCTGAGCTTGCGGACTGATAGAGTATTGTCGGAGGCAGCCATGCAATCATCCCTGCCCATGGTTCCTCAGCAAAGCTCTCCGGATGCGGGACGGTCCGCGGGATCTTATGCGGCTTCGACTGTCGAACTCGGCGATCTGAAGCGCATCCTGGTGCGCCGCCGGTTCTGGATTTTCGGCACCGTCGCGCTGCTGACGCTGGTAGCTCTGCTCTACGGCCTTCTCACGCCAGCGCTTTATAGCTCGGCGGCGGAAATCCTCATCGATCCGCAGGACCTGCAGGTCATCACCAACGACGTCAATCCGAGCCGCATCTCACCCGACGGAGGCATCACGCAGGTCGAGAGCCAGGTCAGCGTGGTCCAGTCGACAGGCGTGCTGATGCGGGCGATCGCGGCGACGAACCTGACGCAGGATCCCGAATTCAACGGGCAGGGCTTGCTGTCGGGCCTGCTCGGTTCGGGATCGGCCGAAGGCGACAGGTCGGCGCAGACGCTCGACGCGCTACGCCGACGCCTGGCGGTGAAGCGGGCCGACAAGGTGCTGGTCCTCGACGTCATCGTCACCGCCAAGAGCGCCGACAAGGCCGCCCTTCTGGCCAATGCCATCGCCCAGGCCTATCTGGTCGACAAGGCCAGCGCGCGAGCGCAAATGGCCAAGGACGCTTCCGTGTCCATCACCGCGCGGCTGGACGAGCAGCGCAAACGCGTCCAGCAAGCCGAAAACGCCGTCGAGGCCTACAAGTCGGCCAACAATATGGTGATGGCGGCAGGCAATCTGGTCAGCGACCAGGAGCTGACCGAGATCAACACGCAGCTTTCGGCGGCGCAGAGCCGCACGGCGGCGCTGAAGGCGCAGGTCGACCAGATGCGCCGCAAGAGCGGTACGGCGGACGCAACCTCGGAAGCGATGCGCTCGGCGGTGATCTCGAGCCTGCGGGCGCAAGAGGCGACGTTGGTCGACCAGGTCTCGCAGCTCGGCACCGAACTGGGGCCGCGTCATCCCTCGCTGATCGCAGCCCAGCAGCAGCTGCGCGACACGCGCCAGCTCATTGCGCGCGAACTCGGCCGCATCGCCACCGCCACAGAGACCGACTACGAACGGGCGCTGGCCAACCAGCAGGCGCTGGAAGCCAAGGTCGCCGGTATGAAGAGCAAGTCGCTCGACACCGACCAGGCCTCCGTGCGGCTGCGCGAACTGCAGCGCGATCTCGAGGCGGTGCGGTCCGTCTATGCGAACTATCTCCAGCGCGCGCAGGAGACACGCGAGCAGATCAATGTCGACAGCACAAATGCGCGCATCATCTCCAATGCCATCCCGGCCCTGAAGAAGAGCTGGCCGCCTTTCTCGCTGCTGTTGTTCGGCGCGATCTTCGGCGGCCTAGGGCTCGGCACCGGTCTGGCGCTGATCGCCGAATATGCCTCTCCGACGGTGCTTTCCAGCGCCCAGATGCAGTCGGCCATCGAGGCGCCGGTGCTGGGCGTGGTGCCGGCAAAGTCAGGCCGTCGCAGGTGGCCGTTCGGCGGGAGTGCGGCCGTCTCCAGCCAGAAGACCGATGCCGTCGTCGGCCTCGCGCTGAGACGCATGTTCAGTTCGGGCCAGCGGCCGCCGGACTGGCCGCTGGTACCATCCATCCTGGTGACATCGTCGCCGGGCGAAGGCGCCCAGCGCAGCCGGGTGGCGCGATTGCTGGCCAATGTCGCGGCATCCAGGGGCAGCCGCGTGCTGTTCATCGATGCCAATGGCAGCGGCGGCCAGAAGGATCCGCAGCCGGGAGTCCTCGACGTTCTGCGCGGCGAGTATGCGTTCGAGGCCGTCAGTCACTACGCGGCCGGCAGCAACGTTGCGGTGCTCGGCAGGGGCCGTTCAAAGGCGGCCTTCCAGGAAGCGCATGGCATCTACTACGCGCAGCAAATGCTGGCCCACGCCAGCCGCAGCTTTGAGCTCGTCGTCATCGACGGCGGCGCGCTGGCCGACAATCTCAATGCCTCGCCGCTGGTTGCCATGGTCGACGAGATCGTGCTCGTCGCCACTCTGAACGCCACGCCGATGCGCGACGTTACCGCGACGTCGCAGGCCGTTTCCGTCATGGGGCGGTTGCCAACGGCCGCCTTGCTGGTCGACGAGGCGGCCTGACATGGCCACCCCTTGGGCCACCCCTTGGGCCACCAGTTGGAGCGGAAGCGCTTCGAACCATGGTGCTGCAGCGCGACGCGCCGGCACATCGGTCGATGCGCTGACGCGCTTCGGGCTGATCGCAGCGGTGGCGGTGCTGTTTGGCGTCTCGGGCGGCATGCTGTGGCTGGTGGGCTACAATTACGACGGCCTGTTCGGCAACCCGGCGACCAAGATCCACCCGTCCACCTATCTCATCGTGCTCTTGCTTGCCTGGCGCTCCTGCACATCAGGCAATCCGGTCGGCTATATCGTCCATATCGCCGACAGGCGGCCGGCCAGCGCGCTGATGGCCGCCATCTCGATCCTGCTGCTGTTCGTCGTCATCGCCAGGCAGCGTCCTGGCATGGCCGGCATGATCGATACGTTCGTGGCCGCGGCACTTCTGGTGCTGATACTCAGCGAGGACGACGAACGAACATTCGCCGGGCTGCAGACCGTCATTCACGTGGTCATGACGGCGAATGCGTTGCTTGCCCTTTTCGAGTTCGCGACCAAGACGCTGCTTTTCCCCTATCGCCTCGACGGCGTGGCGTTTACCACCGATCTGCGCTCGAGCGCGCTGCAGGGTCATCCGCTTGCCAATGCCATGGTGACAGCGATCTACGTGCTTGCGCTGCTCTCCGGCGCCAGATCCCTATCTATGCCTGTGCGGATAGGGTTGATCGGCCTCCAATGCGCGGCACTCGTCGCCTTCGGAGGCCGCACGGCTATGGTGACGACGATCGTGCTCGGCGGCTTCTATCTGTTTTTTCAGGGCATCACCAAATTGCGCCGGGGCCGCGTCAACCTGCTGGGTGCAGCACTGGGCTTCATGCTTGCCGCGCTGTTGCCGGTCGTCATCGTCGTGGCGGCATATTATGGCTTTTTCGACGCGCTGCTGGAGCGCTTCGTGTCGGACAGCGGCAGCGCCAATGCCCGCGTCGAGATGTTCGAGCTCTTCAAGTATCTGGAATGGCGCGACCTGATCGTTGGGCCGGATGTCGAACTGGTCGACAGCCTGCGCCGCATCAACGGTCTCGAACAGGGCATCGAGAACCCGATCATCCGCACGATCGTCTACCAGGGCGCCTTCTTCACCCTTTTGCTGACGTTTGGCTTCGTGCTGTTCTTGTTTGAGGTGGCGCGGCGCTGCCATCCCGGCATCTGGCTGCCGATGCTGGGCTGGATCATCCTGATCAACACCTCGGAAAGCGTCGCCTCGAAGACGACGCTGCTGACGAAGTTCGTGGTGCTGGCTTTGGTGCTGTACCGGCCGGCAAAGGCGATGGTGAGACCGGTCAGTCCGCCGGCATGGCCAGGCCAAGCGCCGCGATGATATCAGGGTCCAGCGCCCGCGTGGTGTCATCCATCATCCCCATGCCGTCGAAGAGATCCCAGAACGCCCAGCCAAAACCGAACGCCT
Source organism: Mesorhizobium sp. LNHC252B00 (assembly GCF_000502955.1). GTDB lineage: Bacteria > Pseudomonadota > Alphaproteobacteria > Rhizobiales > Rhizobiaceae > Mesorhizobium. Next base: position 66,287 of record NZ_AYWO01000012.1, read on the forward strand.
CGGCGCTCTGCCTGACGTCGGCGATGTAGCGTGCCCGGTCCGGATTGGGTGCGGCGACATAGCGGGCGTCGGTGCGCAGCGCGCCGAACTCGCCCATGACGATGCGTTCCGGCGCTAGACCGTGGCCGTCGGCCCAGGCGCGAACCTCGCCAAGATATTTGTCGACGAACCAGCGGTCGGGACGGGCGTCGAAATAGACTTTCAGTACCCGCTCGGTTTCGGCATAGGCGGCCTGCTTGGCGTCTTCAGGGGTTTCGGTGTCCTGCGCCATGCGCGCCCTGACGGACACCAGCGTCTGTTCCAACGAGCCGGCGGATGCCGGCCATGGCACATTGTTGAGCGACCGGTAGACGGGTTCGCGCATCCACGGCGCGCCTTGATGGCTGAACAGATAGGGCTCGTAGAAGTGGAAGGTGAACAGGATCGGCTCGAACCGTGACAGCGGCGCCGGATCGAGAGCGGTCAGTCCGCTCACCATCGAGCCGCAACCGCCGGTGACGACCAGCGGCAGGGTCGCTGCCGAAGACCTTGCCGCGGTCAGAAGAGCGAGTTGGATCTGCGACCAGACGTTCGACGCGCAGGCCTGCGTCGGCTCGTTGACCGGCTCGAGCGCTATCCTGCCGGGTTGGAGCCGCTCGAGCCTGCCAGCAAGCTCGCTCACCAGCCCGCGATAGAGATCGAAGGCGGGTGCCGCGGTGCTGGAGATCATGCGGTCGGGGTTCCAGTAATGGGTGGCGCCATTGGCCTGGACGTTGACGATGATGCCGAGATCGGCATCGAGCGTGGCGGTGACGGCCGCGTCGAGCATGTCCAGCAACTGACCGCGCGTGGCGGTGTCGGCGGCCAGGAAGGGACCGGGATCGACCGGCAAACGGATGAAATCGAGCCCGGTCCTGCGCAGCCGACCAAGGTCGTCTGGGGTCGGCACCGGCCGCTGCGACTGGAAGGGCGGCCAGTCATAGTCGGTCCGCGGTGCGGGAAATTCGCGCGTCAGGGAGAACCACGGCCAGGCGTTGACGCCGCGCCGGAACTGCGGCGCGTCGGCGGCGCGAGCGGTAGGTAGGATCGGGAGCGAGCCAAGGGCGGCCGCCGTGGACAGCGCCGTCCGCAGCACCCGCCGGCGCGACCAGCCTGTCATGCGGTGCCGGCTGATGCGCGATTGGTCGCGATGGCGTCTGGGGCCGTGACACCGAGAAGCCGATAGGCTTCATTTTCATAAGCAGTCAGGACATCGTCCCAGCGGAAGGCTTCGCGGGCGCGCGCCCTCGCTGCATTGCCGCAGTTGCGGACCAGATCGTCATCGTCCAGCGCCTGCTGCATCCGTTCGGCGCAACTGTCCTTGTCGGTGAAGTAGATTGCCGCGGCACCCGCGGTCCACCTGTTATACGGATTGTCGTGCGCGATCACCATGTTGCCTGCAGCCAGCGCCTCGACCAGCGACGGGTTGGTGCCGCCTACCGTGTGGCCGTGCAGATAGGCGCGTGCGTGGTACCTCAGCGCCTTGACGGTCGCTTGGTCGTAAATGGCGCCCGGCAGAACCACCGAGCCGTTCGCCGCCTTGCGGATGGCGACATGATAGGGGATGTCGTCGGACAGCGTTCCCAGCACCACCAGCTTCATGTCGCGCTTGGCGGAGCAAAAGGCTCCGACGATCGGCAGTATGTTGTTGTCTGGCTCGATGCGCGCGATCGAGACCAGATAGCGCCCGGGCTCCAGGCCGAGCGCACGGACCGGCGCTTCCGGTGCCGATGTTACCGGATCGGCGCCATAGGCGATGGTGGCGATGGCACTGCGTGGCCGGCGCGTCGCCAAGTGATCGGCGATGGCGGGATGATCGGCCACCAGCCGATGCGAGGCCCAAGCGCCGATCCACTCGTTGAGCCAGAACCAGGCGCGTGCCGCCATGCCCCATTTGGGGCGCCGCCACTCGATGCCGTCCATATTGGTGAAGATCTTGCGCCGCTTCAGCCTGAGCCAGGTCAGGAACATTGCGCCATTGTAGCCGAGTACGAGGCAGACGCCCTGCCGCCCGGCGGCGTCGCGGACGCATTGCCAGTCGAATTCCAAGGTCGCACGCGGCCCTTTGGAGGCAACCTGGATGTGGATGAGCTCGATGCCGCGCCAGGTTTCGCTGCGCACCCGCTGGTCGATCCGCTCGACCTCGTCCTGGCAATAGACGGCGACCTTCCAGCCTCGCGCGACAAGAAACAGTGCCAGTCTTTCGGCAAAGGTTTCAAAGCCGCCATGGGCCGCGGGTATGCCGCGGGTCCCCAGGATCAGAATAGCAGGCGTCTCTGGTTTCATGGCCGGCGGCACTTTCAGGTCGTCTTCTATACACTGGTAATTGCTGAATTTTTTGGAAACAGACGGCAACTTCCCTGCCGTGTCCCTGTTTCAGCATTCTTGGGGAACGATCATCGCGCGGGGTTGTAAAAAAAACGTGTTGAACCCGGTCGTTTCATTCTCGGTCAACCCTTCTGTGCGTAACTGTATCGAAACGAAGCAGTGCCAGGGTCGTGCAGCCGGTAGTCGGCCTACTCAGCCCGGCATGATTCTTGCGGCAATGCCTCTGCACATTATCGCCAGCGCGATGGTTGTAGCACCTGGCGGGAAACAAAGATGCGGATTGCCTGCGTTCATCAGGGCTATGAACTCTATGGTTCGGACCGCAGCTTCGCGGAGAGCGTTGCTGCGTTGCGCGCAGCGTTTCCGTCGGCCGACATCGAGGTGGTTCTGCCGCGCGGTGGGCCGATCGTGCAGATTTTGGAAGCCCATGCCAGCCGGATCGTCTTCGAACCGCTCTGGGTGCTGAGGCGCCAGGCCATTGCGCGCCTTGCGACGGTAGAGATGGCGCGATTGCCGGTTGCCGTGTTCAGGGCGTGGCGGCGTCTCAGGGATTGCGACCTGGTTTACGTCAACACCTCGATCGTAGCCGACTATGCGTTGGCCGCGCGCCTTCTCCCTCGCAAGGCCGTCCTGCATATCCATGAAATCCCCGAAGGCGCAATGCGCAGGATACTCGTCGGCCTGATGCACTGGAGCCATGCGGATCTGATCTTCAATTCGCGCGCAACGCGCGCCGCGTTCGGCAAACCCAAGGCCGCGCGAACGCACGTCATCTACAACGGTGTTGCCGGGCCGGCGGCGGTCGAACCGACGACCTATGATGGCAAGCGCCCGTTGCGCGTGCTGCTGCTCGGCCGCATCAACAGGATCAAGGGGCAGGAGGTGCTGCTGGAGGCGATTGCCTCGATGCCGCCGGCGCTGCAGGCGAGGATCGAAGTGCGGCTGGTCGGCGGAGCCTTTGAAAGCACCGAGCGCGAGCGCGCGTTGGCCGAACTGGTAGAGACCATGGATCTCACCGGGCGCGTCAGCGTCTTGCCTTTCGTGCCTGACCCTTCGGAGCACTACCGTTGGGCCGATATCGTCACCGTGCCGTCGCGGCGTCCGGAATCGCTGGGGCGCGTCGCCATCGAGGCGATGGCCTATGGCCGCCCGCCGCTGGTATCGGCGATCGGCGGGCTGGTAGAAGTGGTCAGCGACGGCGAGACCGGCTGGCACGTTCCGCCCGGCGACGCAGGAGCTCTTGCGGTGAAACTGCAGGAGATCATCCTGCGGCCGCAGGCCTGGCGTAGGTTTGTCGCCGCCGGGCGCGCGCGCTACGAGACGATCTTCAGCGAGCCGGTCGCCGCGGCCGCGATCGCCGCGATCGCCGCCGACAAGCTGAGAACGACCATGGCGAGGCTGGACCGGGCGCGGGCAGCCCGCGAAGCGGAGACGAGGCCGTGACGGTTGCGTTCCCGAGCCATCTGGTTCGACGGCTCGTGCTGATGATCGGCGGCGAGGCGATGCAGAGCGGCTTTCATTTTGCCCTCAACATCGCGCTCTTGCACTTGCTATCGGCGCAGGGCTACGGCCTCTTCGCCATTGCCATGGTGATGGGCGGCGTCGGCTTGTCCTACATCAGGTCGCTCACCGCCGTTCCCGCCAGCATCTGGATGAGCAAAAGCACGAACAGCGCCGGCGTCGACGCCCATGACGTGGCCTTCGGAACGGCGGCGCTGATCGTGGCGTTGCTGATGGCCGTCGGCACGGCAATCTTGATGCATCTGCTCGGCGATCCAAGCGGAATTGCCGCAGGCTGCTTCGTCGGCGCGTGGTCGCTGCGCAGCCATATGCGCACGGCATTCTTCGCGCGTCGCCAGCAGGTGGTCGTTTCCATCAGCGATGCGGCTTTTACGATGGTCGGCACCTTCCTGACCGGGCTGACGATCTGGCTGGCCCAAGAGCCGCTGCAGATGGTGTTCTATGCACTTGCCGTGGCAAATGTGTTCGGCATTTTCGTCCTGGTTCGGCTGGCTCGGCGCACACTTCGCGTCAGCTTCCGTATGCCGACGCGGCGACGTTATATCAGGCTCTGGCACCAGCTGCGCTGGTCGGCATTCAGCGCGACCACAACCAACATCCAGGGTCAATGTCTGGCGCTGCTGGTTGCGGGCATTGCCGGGCCTGCCGCCTACGCACCGCTGGCGGCGGTCCTGGTGCTGTTTGCGCCGCTGCGCATCATCAGTCTTGCTTTCGTAAACATGACGCAGCCAGAACTGGCGAGGCTGATGCGGAACCACGAAACAGGCCGTGTTTGGGCGCAGGCAAAGATCTGGGCGATCGTCATGGGGCTAGGCGGCCTGGTTTATGGGTGCGCGATCATGTTCGTCCTGCCGACGATAAAATCCCAGGCCCTCCAGGATGCCTCGGTCGGCTTCATCGGGTTTTTCGTGATCGCGAATTTTGTCCCGATCATGCTCTACATCATGCCCCGCATCGTGCTTGAGATACTCGGCGATTTCCGGATCGTTGCGTTCACCACGATGGGCGGTGCGGTCGTCGGGCTAGTACTGATCGCGATCCTGCTGGCGATTGCGTCTCCGCCATGGGCGTTGGTGGGTTCAGCCGTCTCCGAGACCTTCGTGCTCGCGGCATCATGGTATTTTGCGCATCACCGCATATGGAATCTCGAGCATCCAGATGAGGCGCGTTACAGCCGATTGGGTTCGTGGCGGCGGGCAGTCCCGTTCGCAACGGCAAAACGATAGGAGAAGATATGGCAGGCCAGGCAGCGCAAAGTGCTGCGGCGACCGGCTTGTCCGAAGGGCAGGCTTCCAGTCCCGTAACCGTCGCCAACGATGCCTACTCGGCGCGGCTGCACACCAGCCTCGAAGCGGTCAAACCACTCTGGCTTCAATGCCAGGCAGATGGTGTTTGCACCGCCCATCAGCATTACGCGTGGGTCGAGGAGGTCGCCAAGCGGCTGATGCCCGCAGGCGCCGAACTGCTGGTCGTCGAGGTGGCTGACGCCGGAACTGGCGACCTTAAAATGCTCATGCCGCTGATGCGGAGTTCGAGGTTCGGACATCGGGTGATAGAATGGCTGAGCTGCGATGTCTGCGACTATTCAGCGCCGCTTTTGGCGGACGCGAGCCCGTGGACCACCCGGGGTGCCGAGGCGGCATGGGCGGCGGTGCGGTCCGTCCTGCCGCCCGCGGATCGGATCCATATCAGGGGAATTCCGCGCCAGTTGTACGGCGTGGCCAATCCATTGGCGATGCTGGCGGCCTCTCGCGATTCCAACCAGATCACATCCGGCCTCGTCCTGGACGGCGATCCGGAAACCCTGATCAAGCGCAATGGCAGGCCGTCCTTTGTCAAAACCTTCAACAAGGATTGGCGCCGGCTTGAGCGGCACGGCCAGACGGATCTGGTCGAGGCCGACACGCCGGCCCTGGTGTCGACTATCTTCGAGACGCTTGTCGAGATGCGGCTCAAGCGCTTTCGCCGATTGGGGCGTTTCGACCTGCTGGCGCAGCCGGCGGTTGTCGATTTCTATCGAGATGCCGCTCTTCAGGGCCTGTCAGACGGATCGGTGCGGGTCTTCGGATTGCGTACCGGTGAGGATTGGGTCGCCGCGCAGTACGCGCTGGTCCGACAAGGCACCTTGCATACGCTCGTGATCGGGATAGACCAAGACCTGGTGGGCAACGTCTCGGCCGGCGTTTTGATCATGGGTCGTTTGATGGTATGGGCGCGCCAGAAGGGCTTCGACTATTTCGACCTTTCGGTGGGTGGACAGTCCTACAAGGAACAGTTCGGCGCCGAGGGTTCCGTTCTGGCCGAGATCGACGAAACGCCGACTTTGCTCGGCAAGAGCGTGGCAGCCGTCGCTTCGCTTCGCGGACGGGCCGAGCGCACGGTGCGATCCAATCCGCGGCTGTTCACGACCGTTCAAAGCCTGGTGCGCGGCCTGCGCCGATTGAAGTCCTGAGGGCGGCTATCCTGCATGACCCCGGCGATGGCCGCTGGCGTGGCTGGCAAGCTTCGGGAGATTGGATCGTTGCGCTGATCGAGGCGAAAGAGGCCGAAAAGCCGGTGGTTCGTGGCCTGGTGCAAAAAGGTGAGTTGAAGCGGATGCGGATCGATAACATTGAGATTTATTCAGACGCAACAAATGCAGCAGTGATGCGGCATCCAGGGCGAGCCTTCCCCGGCGTTTTGATTCAGGGCGACACCCTACATTCGCTCGCGAAACAAGCAGACCTCATTTGCGCGGGAATTGGCATCGGCTCTGACGCATTCGAGGAAGCAGACGATCTCCGCGGAACACTTTGGGCTTTGGTCAATCATTACAAGGCGACTCTAGTCGCGCATTCGATGGACCTGCCATTCTCCTCAATTTCAAACTGACCAACTACCCGCCAACGCCTGAAATTGACAGGACTGCGCGTCTCCGTCATCCTTGAGCCCAGTCGCCAGGCCGCGGAAGCGGCCGCGTTAAGTGTCAGGGCGACCGAGGGCAGCGTCATGTTCAGTCCCGTCATCGGCCAGAACTCGAAGCGCGCAGCAGTTCGCAAGGCGCTCGATCGCCACAAGGTCTACATCACCGCGCAGAGCTTCTCCGCCGGCACCTACCAGGCCCGCGTTCTGGTCGACGGCGAGGCTTATTGGGTCGATGAATTCCGGTTGAGCCAGCTGCAGCAGGGGCTGTCACCGGCGGAACTGGAACTTGTACCGGCCACCGACGATTGAGAGCGTGACTTCCATCCGTTCGCACCGAGCCGGGAAATCCGAAATGCTGGTGGGACAGCACCCCCCTCTGTCCTGCCGGACATCTCCCCCGCAAGGGGGGAGATCGGCAGCTTTGCCGTCCCCCAAGCTCAAAACCTACCGCGCCAAGCGCGAATTCTCGAAGACGCCGGAACCTGCCGGTGGGCTCATTGCCAGCGAAGGCAACCGCTTCGTCGTCCACAAGCATCACGCCACCGCAGATCACTACGATCTGCGCCTGCAGGTCGGCGATGTGCTGAAGAGCTGGGCGGTGCCGCGCGGGCCTTCGCTCAATCCGGCCGACAAGCGCCTGGCGGTCGAGACCGAGGATCATCCGCTCGAATATATCGACTTCGAGGGTGTCATCCCCGAGGGTGAGTATGGCGGCGGGCCGATGATCGTCTGGGACACCGGCACCTGGGCGCCGATGGACGACGTCGAAAAGAGTTTCAAGACCGGTGCCTTCAAGTTCCGGCTGGCCGGCGAGAAGCTCAATGGCGGCTGGATGCTGACCCGGCTGAAGCCGAAGCCAGGCGAGGACCCCAGCAAGAAAAACTGGCTGCTGTTCAAGGAGCGTGATCTCGCTTCCGACACCGCGCTCGACATTCTCACAGCGCGGCCCGAAAGCGTCAAATCCGGGAAACGCATCGAGGAGCTCGTGGCGCCAGCGAAACCGGCCGCCAAACCCGCACCCAAGCAGGGTTCGCTGAAGCCTGGCATGCTGCCGGGCGCGTTCAAGGCCCCGGCACTTAGCCGCATCGAACCGCAACTGGCGACGCAGGTGCCAAAACCACCAGATGGCGAGGGCACCAAAGAGGCCTGGCTGCACGAGATCAAATTCGACGGCTACCGCACCATGGCGCATGTCACTGAGGGTGTGGTCAGGCTGATCACCCGTGGCGGCATCGACTGGACGAAACGCTATGGCGACTTGGCCAGTGCCTTCGCCAAGCTGCCATGCCGCGACGCCATCATCGACGGCGAGATCGTCGTGCTCGACGCCAAGGGCATCAGCCGCTTCGCGCTGCTGCAGGACGCGCTGGCCGAGGGCGCCGGCAGCAAGCTGCACTTCTACGCCTTCGACTTTCTCCATCTCGACGGCTGGGACCTTACCAAGGCGCCGCTGATCCGGCGCAAGGCACTGTTGGCGCAATTGCTGTCCGGCCTCGGCGCCAATTCCGCCATCCAGTTCTCCGACCATGTCGAGGGCTCCGGGCAGGGGCTCTACGACCAGGCGTCGGAACTCGGGCTGGAGGGCATCGTCTCCAAGCGCGCCAGCGCAACCTATCAGAGCGGCCGCACCAAGAGCTGGACCAAGACCAAGGCGCTGCAAAGCGATGACTTCGTCATTGCCGGCTACACCACATCGGATGCGGCCGAAGGTCTTGCAGCCCTCGGCCTGGCCGAATTCGAGGACGGTGAATTGCACTATCGCGGCAAGGTCGGCACCGGCTTCGATGCCGGCACCGCCGCTGAATTGCTCGCCAGGCTGGAGCCGCTCACGGCAGGAGCGAGGGCGCCGGAGGGGGCGCCGCGCGAAATCATGCGCGAGATGAACTGGGTGAAGCCGCTGCTCTCGGCCCGCATCCACTACGCCAACCGCACTTCGGACAATGCGTTGCGCCACGCGGTTTTTCGGGGCTTGCGCGATGTCGGCCTGTCGACGCCGGTGTCGTCAACACGCAAGCGATTGATCTCGGAAGCTGATCTCGCCACCATCTGGGTGACCAACCCGACGCGGCGGCTGTTCGGCAAGACCGGCCCGACAAAGCTCGACATCGCCGTCTATTACGCGCTGGTCGGCGACTTCATGCTGCCGCACATTCTCGGGCGGCCGGTGTCGCTGGTGCGCTGCCCGACCGGCCTGCCGAAGGACTGTTTCTTCCAGCGTCATGCCTTTACCGGCATGCCGCCCTCGGTGGTGACGTTCGAGGCGACCAACTCCGAGGGCGAGACCAAATCCTACCTCTCGGTCGAAGGCGCAAAAGGCTATCTGGCGCTGGCGCAGTTCGGCGTCGTCGAATTCCACACCTGGGGCACCCACCGCACCAGCCTCGACAGGCCCGACCAGATCGTTTTCGACCTCGATCCCGGCGAGGGGATTTCGTGGCGCGAGGTGATCGAGGCCGCCGTGCACATCAAAGGCGAGCTGGAGGGGCTGGGGCTGGTGCCCTTCGCCAAGACCTCCGGCGGCAGCGGCATCCACATCACCGTGCCGGTGACGGGCAAGCAGAACTGGAAGAAGCTGCACCAGGCGACCAGCGCCATAGCCACGCATCTGGCCGCCACCGCGCCCGACACCTTCACCACCACCATGGGCAAGGACAACCGCAAAAAGCGCATCTTCATCGACTATCACCGCAACGCGCGCGGCCACACCTCGGCGGCGCCCTATTCGCTGCGCGCCCGCACCAATCTGCCGGCCTCGACACCGGTGAGCTGGAGCGACCTCGAATCCATCGATGCGCCGCAGGACCTGAATTATTCCTCGCTGCCGGGACTGCTGGCGACGTCGGGGGATCCATGGGCGGAGATTGACGAGTTCGCGCGGGATTTGCCTACCTTGAAGAACTAAGTTCCTCGCCCCCATGAAATGGGGGAGAGGTGTCCGCGAAGCGGACGGAGAGGGGGCGGCGCCAGCGGTTGAAGATGGCTTCTCTGATCCAGCTTGGGATAGGGTTGCGCCATTCCCCCTCTCCGTCTCGGCTTCGCCGAGCCACCTCTCCCCCATTTCATGGGGGCGAGGAACCCAGGTCCGGCGAAGCCGAGCCCAGAGTCCATCGACGCTTCCGACAATTTGAATTATTCTCCACTCACGACCACAAAGACGTACCGGAACATTTCGTCAGGAATTTCCCTGTATCGTGCGGGGTCGGTGTAGGATTTCCGCAGCCTCGTTCGTCCTTCGGACGAAAAGCGCTGCAGAGAGTATGATCCCGAAAAGTGGGAACCGGTTTTCGGATAAGATCATGCTCAAGCTAAAAAGTCAGTGCATGACCGCGTAGGAGTGTTTCATGGCGCCCAGGGCAAGTTGGAAAGGTTACCTCAAACTCAGTCTGGTCAGCTGTCCGGTGCGACTATACCCCGCCACCAGTGCCAGCGAACGCATCTCGTTCAACCAGCTGCACAAGACGACCCATAACCGCATCAATATGAAGCCGGTCGACCCCGAACTCGGGCTCGTCGAGCGTTCTGACCTGGTCAAGGGTTACGAATACGAGGACAAGCAGTACATCATCATCGATGATGCCGACCTCGACGCGGTGCGCATCGAATCCAACCACACGATGAACATCGAGGCTTTCGTCGACGAGGGCGAGGTCGACGTCATCTATCAGGACGCGCCGTACTATCTGGCGCCCGATGGCGCGATGGCGGAAGAGACCTTCGCCGTGCTGCGCGAAGCCATGCGCAAATCCGGCAAGCTGGCGATCGCCCGCCTTGTGCTGTCCAGCAGGGAACGCGTGGTGACGATCGGCGCGCGCGAGAACGGCATGTTCGTGTGCACGTTGAGGAACCCGAACGAAGTGCGTGGCACGGCTGAATATTTTGGCAATATCCCGGCCGGCAAGCCCGATCCGGAAATGCTGCAGCTCGCCGAAGCCCTGATCAAGCAGAAGGAAACCACCTTCGATCCGAAGAACTACGAGGACCGCTATGAGATCGCCCTGATGGCGATGATCCGCGAGAAGCTGAAGGGCCACAAGCCGATCATCGCGGCGGCACCCGAGCGCGGCAATGTCATCAATCTGATGGATGCGCTGAAGGCGAGCCTTTCGCAATCGAAGCCGCCGGCCAAGTCGAAGAGCAAGGCCGACGAGGTTGCCAAGCCCGCCGCCAGGAAGGCGGCAGCGGGCGGCGCTGCTGAAAATCCGCTGAAGGCCAATCTGCTGAAGGCGGTCGGCAAGAGCAGGAAATGACGGCACCGGCCGTCCCGAGGGCCGTCTTCGGCACTGTCGGCGCGCTGGCGGCGTTTCCGCTCAGGCTGGCCGCGCGCGAAGTGGAACGCCAGCACGGCCAGTTGCGGCGTGGTATTACCCGGCGCACGACCCATGTCGTGTTCGGCCGCACGCTGCTCCCCAAGGCTGGATTGACGAAGAACGGCGACTCCGAGATCGAGCGCCGCGTCGCCGCCGAGCGCACAGCCGGGCGCGTACTCCTCAGCGAGAACGGTTTCCTGCGGCTACTCGGGCTGATGAAGGCGCCGGAAGCATCTTCGCTGTCGCGTCAATCGCTGATCGAGCAATCGCGGCTATCGGGCGCCGACCTCGACCTGCTCAGCCTGTTCGATGCGTTCGAGCATGACGCAGAACCGTACTCCTTCCGCGACCTGATCCTGGCGCGCAAATATGCCGGGCTCATCGCCGGTGGTGCGACATGGGGCGCGATCGCGCGCTCCGTCCATCGTTCCGGCCCGGTCGCTTCGCTCACCGCCAAGTCGCTCAATGTCGGCTCGCAGCACGGGCGCGCGGATGCGATCTACCTTGAGGACGGCCAGAGCGAACTCGACGGGCAGTTGCTGTTCGATCTCGGGACGGCCGGGGCGGAGGGCGACGACACGCTGGAAGAGCTGTTCGCCGAGGCCGAAGCGGCGGAGGAGGGGGGCGACCATGACGGGGCGGCCGCACTCTACCAGCGCTGCCTGACCATCGATCCGAGTGACGCGATTGCAGCCTTCAACCGCGCCAACTGCCTGCGCGCCGGCGGCCACGCGGCGGACGCCGCACACGATTATGCCCGGGCGATAAAGCTTGATCCGGCTTTCGTCGAGGCGTGGTTCAACCTCGCCGGACTGATGAGCGAGCAAGGCCGCGAGGCTTCGGCGCGAAGGCATTTGCAGAAGGCAATCGCACTGGACAAGACCTATGCCGATCCGGTGTTCAACCTGGCGAGGCTGGAATTCGACGCCGGCAATTTGCTGGAGGCGCGTAGGCTGTGGGTGCGATATCTCGACCTCGATGCAGATTCGGAATGGGCTGGGGTGGCGGCCAAAGGCGTGCAGTTCGTGGATATGCAGCTGGCGCGGACGGCGGGGTGAGTGGAATTTATGCTGGCGCTTGAACACCCCCCTCTGGCCTGCCGGCCATCTCCCCCGGGGGAGATGGCCGGCAGGCCAGAGGGGGGTGTTCAAGCGCCAGCATAAANATCTCCCCCGGGGGAGATGGCCGGCAGGCCAGAGGGGGGTGCGAAGGAATTCGGCCTTTGTCGGAAGGCTGCCTCATGACCACCTTCCTCTTCGACGGCCACGACACCGCCTCCATCACCATCCTGCTCGCGCATGGCGCGGGCGCGTCGATGGATTCGCCGTCGATGACCGCCACCGCCAAAGCGCTGGCTGCAGTCGGCTTCCAGGTTGCGCGCTTCGAGTTTCACTATATGGCCGCGCGCCGCTATGGGCATCGCAAACCACCGCCGCGAGCCGAGACGGTGAACCCGGAATATATCAAGGCGATCGCCGACCTCAGGGCCAAGGGCGTGGCCGGCCCGCTGATCATCGGCGGCAAGTCGATGGGTGGGCGCGTCGCCTCGATGGTCGCGGACGAGATGCTTGCAAAGGGTGAGATCTCGGGCCTGCTGTGTCTCGGCTATCCCTTCCACCCGCCTGGTAAGCCAACGCAGCTGCGAACAAAACACCTCGCCGATCTGAAGACGCCAACGCTGATCTTCCAGGGCACGCGCGACGAATTCGGCACGAAGGATGAGGTTGCGACTTATGCGCTCTCCGACAGCATCGAGGTTGTCTGGCTGGAGGACGGCGACCACGACCTCAAGCCGCGAAAGAGCATCTCGGGCTTCTCCGCCGCCGATCATTTGAAAACGCTGGCGGAGACGGTGAAGGCGTGGTCGGGCCGGATCGTTGCCTGACCTTCGATGAAGATAGCCTCGTTCAACGTCAACAACATCAACAGCCGACTCGAGAACCTACTGGCGTGGCTGGCTGCCGCAAAACCCGATGTCGTCTGCCTGCAGGAGCTGAAGGCGCGCGACACCCAGTTTCCGCGCTCTGCTCTTGCCGCGGCCGGCTATGGCGCGGTGTGGAAGGGCGAGGCGACCTGGAACGGCGTCGCGATCCTGGCGCGGGGGTCGGAACCGGTGCTGACTCGCGATGTCCTGCCCGGTGATGATGCCGACAGACAGAGCCGCTACATCGAGGCGGCGGTGAATGGCATCATCATCGCTTGCCTCTATGCGCCGAACGGCAATCCGCAGCCCGGCCCGAAATTCGCCTACAAGCTGGCCTGGCACGCGCGACTGGAGGCGCATGCCGAACAGTTGCTCGACACCGGCCTGCCAGTGGTGCTGGCTGGCGACTACAACATCGTGCCCGAGCCGCGCGACATCTACGCCACCCACTCCTATGACGACAACGCGCTGGTGCAGCCGGAGAGCCGGGCTTCGTTCGCCGCGTTGCTCGAGCAGGGCTGGACGGACGCCCTGCGCAAGAAACACCCGAAGGAGACGCTCTACACCTTCTGGGACTATCGCCGGAACCGCTGGCCGCGCGATGCGGGCTTGAGGCTTGACCACATCCTGCTGTCGAAGAAACTGGCGCGGCGCCTGACGGCTGCCGGCATCGACCGCGACGTGCGCGGTGAGGATGGCGCCAGCGACCACGCGCCGGTGTGGGTGGAATTGAAGTAGGCGATTGGGTCCAAGCCTGTTGCGGCGGTGTCCCTCTTACCGGGGGCCGGCGTCCAATCTGGTGACGACGAAGGCGTTGGCCGGCGGCTGAGGCGGCAACGAATGTCTCGTGAGACCTGTCGCGCAACTGTGTTGCCCCGGCACCGCCGGCGCAAGACTTCGCGGATCGGACGAGAGCGCCAAGCGCCTGCCGTGGTCGACGCGGACGGGGGGGCGCATTGTTGGGATGCTGGGGCGCCCGCGTCAACCAGGGCGGCTCGTACCGCCGCATTAGCAGCATTGCATATTGCACGGCGGCCGAAACTTCCGCGAAAGCGGAATAGGCGGAGCTAAAGCGCGGATTCAGTGCCCAAATCCAGGCGCGCCTGAAGAACAGTCCGGCGTCGAGGCAGCGCGGTTGCGAGGGACGGGAAGGTGCTCGCGCTGCTTTGTGCCGCCTGGAGGAAAAATGACAAGCAGAAGAAAAAGTGGCCCGGCGGCCAGGTGCAAAGGGAGGCACGCCGGGCCCAGCCGACTTCTGGCGGTCGCCGGCCGACCTCTATATTCGCTGTCTCTAATATTAATGCAAGCCATGTCAGACCGGTGGAAAAGGCGGTCGAGCGTCAGAAGTCAATTGCACCGGCTGCGATCGACATCAGTGTGACGATCAGTGCGCTCCAGGCCGCCATTGCCAAGGTTCTTCCTGGGATGCGCCCTGGGTGTGCAAGCGGCGCCCGATGTTCCCTTGTCCGGGCTTGAAACGGTCACATCAGGCTTCTGCGTTTTCCTGTAGGACGAAGGTCTTGGCTGCCGGACGCAAAGGTCCAAGGGGGCCTGTTCGGTTCCGGCAATGTGCATTGGACGTTCTATTATTTTAGTCAAAACTGATATGATGGCTGGGCTAAAAACTTAGCCGGACAAGGGTCTTTCGCCAATAATTCGGGCATGGAAAGTGTGGTTTTGGCAAGATGCCTCTCATGAGGCTGGAAGACGCCTTGAGCTATCTCCGAGGCATCGGGATGCGCTTGTGGAGCCGACCGATCGGCTGAGTGGCGGCGCCGCCCAATCCGCTGCTCGATGGTCGGCCATCGGCCTGCGGTGCCTCATCTTCGATGCTCCGTTCACCGCGCATTCCACCTTGAAATGACTGGAGGCGAAACTCGGGGATGCCGACAAACAACAAGCTGATTCGCATTAATATCCGCCTCGGATACGCAATTTATCCACCAAGATTGAGAGCTATTCTGAGCCAATTACGAGCATCGTTCCAACAGCCATTGAATATTCTGGCCAACGTCATGATGCCTTCAATTCTGGAATTTGGAATGGAACCCCTGGCCCGCGGTGGAGTTTCCATCCAGGGCGGAGTTTCAGTTACCAATAGGAGATGGTCATGAGACTTTATCTTTCGAGCGCAGCGGCCGCAGTCGTCCTGATGGGCGGCATCGGTGCGGCGCTGGCGGAAAATGTCGTCATCGTCCAGCCGCAGCAGGAGACGGTCGTTCGCGAATACATCAAGAGGGAGCCGCTTGCGTCGGTGAACCTTCTGGGCGTCGAGCTCAAGCTCGGCTCGTCGGTGCCGGACACGGTCGAACTGCGTGAGGTACCCGACGTCAGATATCGCGTCGCCGTGATCAACCACCAGACGGTTCTGGTCGATCCCGAGACACGTCAAATCGTCGAGGTCCTGCGCTGAATGATGGTGCCGACAAAAGGTTGTCCGAGTCGCCTTGCCTTGGGAAAAGTCCGCCGCGACCTGGCAGTCGTGGCGGGCTCTGTTTCTGAGACCGGCCTTGCCTGACGGCCAATCTGTCCAGAGGTGGGGTGAAGCCGCCATCCTCCCCCATTGGGTCCCATTGGGGGAGAGAGATCGGCCCGTTGTCAGCCCAGCTTATTCCGCCGCCAGCCTGTCCTGCGTCTTCGTCTCGAAGTCGCTGGCGTCGTGGCGCTCGTGCAACTGCAGGGCCGGCTCGCCGAAGGCGCGGTTGACCATGCGGCCGCGCTTGACCGCCGGGCGTGTGTCGATCGCCTGGGCCCAGCGCTGCACATGCTTGTACTCGTGCACGGACAGGAACTCGGCGGAATCGTTGTACATGCGGCCAAGCGCCAACCCGCCATACCAGGGCCACACCGCCATGTCGGCGATAGAGTAGTCCTTGCCGCCGAGATATTCCGTCTCTGCCAGCCGGCGGTCGAGCACATCCATCTGGCGCTTCACCTCCATCGAGAAGCGGTCGATGGCGTATTCGAACTTTTCCGGTGCATAGGCATAGAAATGGCCGAAGCCGCCGCCCAGATACGGCGCCGAGCCCATCTGCCAGAACAGCCAGGACAGCACCTCGGCGCGGGCCGGCTGCTCGCTGGGAAGGAATTCGCCGAATTTTTCGGCGAGATAGACCAGGATCGAACCGGATTCGAAGACGCGCACCGGCGTCTTGCCGCTGCGGTCCATCAAGGCGGGAATCTTGGAGTTGGGGTTGATCTCGACGAAGCCGCTGCCGAACTGGTCGCCGTCGTTGATCCTGATCAGCCAGGCGTCATATTCAGCGCCCTTGTGGCCGCGCGCCAGAAGCTCCTCCAGCATGACCGTCACCTTGACGCCGTTCGGCGTCGCCAGCGAATAGAGCTGCAGCGGATGCCTGCCGACGGGCAGTTCCTTGTCATGCGTGGGGCCGGCGATCGGCCGGTTGATGCTGGCAAAGGCGCCGCCGCTGGGCTTGTTCCAGGTCCATACTTTCGGCGGGGTGTATTCGGTCATCTCGTGGCCTCGTGTTCGGGTGGCGTGTGGAAAGATTGCAGGTCCATGTAAAGCTAGGGCCGCGGATGGGGAAGTTCAACTTGCGTTGAACTATTGTTTTATGACGCCGCACCGAGCTTCTCCTGCATAAGGGATGAGGTCAGCACTACACCCCTTGCACCGTCTCCGGTGCGGCATAGGTATAGGGAATAACGCCACGCCAGAGCATTGCATCGCAGGACAAAAGCATGACCATCAATCCCAATCCGCGCTCGGTCGTTACCCTGCGGGCCACCGTTCCCGAAGACGCCTTTACGGCCGGGGCCCTCGGCACGCTCAGGGAAGGCAGCGGCGTCGTCATTCGCAATGACGGGCTCGTGTTGACCATCGGCTATCTCATCACCGAGGCGGAGGAAGTCTGGCTGACCACCCATGACGGCCGCGTCGTTCCCGCGCATGCGCTGGCCTATGACCAGGAATCGGGGTTCGGCCTGGTGCAGGCACTGGCACCACTCAGCCTGCCGGCGGTGGCGCTGGGCGATGCCGGCAAGGCGAAGGTCGGAGACGCCGTCGTGCTGACGGACGGCATCGGTCAGTCGGTGCAGGCAAGGATCGTCACTAAGCAGGAATTCGCCGGCTATTGGGAGTATCTGCTTGACGAGGCGATCTTTATTGCGCCGGCGCACCCGTCCTGGGGAGGGGCAGGGCTGTTCGGCTCCGACGGTTCGCTGCTCGGCATCGGTTCGCTGCGCCTGCAGATGAGCCGCAACGGCGAGGTCGCCGACATCAACATGGTCGTGCCGATCGATCTGTTGCCGCCGATTCTCGACGATCTGCTGACGCGCGGCCAGGTGGCCAAGCCGCCGCGCCCGTGGCTCGGCGCGTTGTCGGCCGAAAGCGACGGCAGAGTGGTGGTGATGAGCGTGACCGAAGGCGGACCGGCGGCCAAGGCCGGCCTGCGCGAGGGCGACATCATCTCCGACATTCGCGACGGCGCGGTCGACGGGCTGGCCGATTTCTACCGCAAACTGTGGGAGAGCGGCTCGGCGGGCGCCGAGATCCCGATGCGGGTGCTGCGTGACGGCCGCGAAACCTGGCTGCGCGTCAAGTCGGCAGACCGCGGCAGTTTTCTGAAAAAGCCGCAGTTGCAGTAGGCGCTTCGCAAAGATGTTCAGGGACAGAGGGGGACGCGAAGGAACGCCGTACGCGCCCCGACAAGTTTGCTGACGGAAACTGACAGCAATTCATGCCACGATGCTGGCCAATGACGATAGGCGCGATGCTGGAGGCCGGACCACAGTGAAAGCGATGGCGCGGACGGCACCGAACGGGCAGGCTGGCTGATGGCGCCGGTGAAGGTCGATCCCGACAAGGTCCGGGAGTTTCCGGATCCGGAAAGCTTCTACGCCTGGCTCGACAAGCATCATGGCACGGAAACCGAAGTGTGGATCAAGATGCACAAGGTGGGATCGGGATTGAAGTCGATCACGCCCAAGGAAGCCATCGACGTCGTTTTGTGCTTCGGCTGGATCGACGCGGTGCGCAAGGGGCTGGACGAGAAGAGCTTCCTGCAGCGCTACACGCCGCGCGGCAAGAAGAGCATCTGGAGCAAGATCAACATCGACAATGTCGCGCGGCTGGTCGCGGAGGGCCGCATGACCGAGCATGGGCTGAGGCAGGTCGAGGCGGCCAAGGCCGACGGGCGCTGGGCGCGCGCCTATGGCAGCGGCAAGCAGATGAAAATCCCCGATGACCTGCAAGCGGCGATCGACGCCGAGCCGGCAGCCAAGGAGATGCTTGAGAAACTCAGCGCGCAGAACCGCTTCGCGCTCGCCTTCCGCACCCACAACATGAAGACCGAGGCCGGCCGCAAGAAGAAGATCGAGACGTTTGTGGCAATGCTGAAGCGCGGCGAGACGATCTATCCGCAGCGGAAGTGAGCCCCTCAGGCGCCCGAGTGCGGATCGATGCCGTATGGATGCACGGGATAGCCAGGACCGATGGCGTCGCGCACGCGGCGGGTCCATGCGACGAAGGCCGGATAGTATCACCAAGTTCGTTAGTATCGCGATAGGTGTAAACGCTTCGGCGTAGATCGATGGATTGAGACGCCGGCGGGACAGCGCCCCCCTCTGGCCTGCCGGCCATCTCCCCCACGAGGGGGGAGATCGGCTGTATGCGGCGCTTGCGCCTCTTCCTCTGACGCTCGCCATCGCGTATGGCCCCGGGGAAAATCCTCCCAAGTTCCAATTCTCCCGGAAACCGCATGATCAGACTTGAAAGCATCAGCAAGCAGAACGGCCGTCAGCTCGTCTTCATCGAGGCGTCGGCGGCCCTGCAGAAGGGCGAGAAGGTCGGCCTGGTCGGCCCCAACGGCGCCGGCAAGACGACGCTGTTTCGCATGATTACCGGGCAGGAGCAGCCCGACGAGGGGCAGGTGCAGGTCGATCGAGGCGTCACCATCGGCTATTTCAGCCAGGATGTCGGCGACATGGAAGGCCACAGCGCTGTGGCCGAAGTGATGAACGGGGCAGGGCCGGTGAGCGAAGTCGCGGCAGAAATGGCCGCGCTCGAGGCCGCCATGGCCGATCCCGACCAGGCCGACCAGATGGACGAGATCATCGAAAAATATGGAGAGGCACAGCACCGCTTCGAGGAACTCGACGGCTATGCGCTGGACGGCCGCGCGCGGGAAGTGCTCGATGGTCTCGGCTTTTCCCAGGAGATGATGGACGGCGATGTCGGCAAGCTGTCTGGCGGCTGGAAGATGCGCGTGGCGCTGGCCCGCATTCTTCTGATGCGCCCCGACGCGATGCTGCTCGACGAGCCGAGCAACCATCTCGACCTGGAAAGCCTGATCTGGCTGGAATCCTTCCTGAAGAACTATGACGGCGCGCTCTTGATGACCTCGCACGACCGCGAGTTCATGAACCGCATCGTCAACAAGGTGGTGGAGATCGATGGCGGCTCGCTGACCGCCTATTCGGGAAACTACGAATTCTATCAGCAGCAGCGGGCCATCGCCGACAAGCAGCAGCAGGCACAGTTCGAGCGCCAGCAGGCGATGCTGGCCAAGGAGATCGCCTTCATCGAGCGCTTCAAGGCGCGCGCCTCGCATGCCGCGCAGGTGCAGAGCCGGGTGAAGAAGCTGGACAAGATCGACCGCGTCGAGCCGCCCAAGCGCCGCCAGACCGTGTCCTTCGATTTTCTGCCGGCGCCGCGCTGCGGCGAGGACGTGGTCACGCTGAAGAACGTCCATAAGGGTTATGGCACCCGCTCCATCTATGAGGGGCTCGACTTTCAGGTCCGCCGCCGCGAGCGCTGGTGCATCATGGGCGTCAATGGCGCCGGCAAGTCGACGCTGCTGAAACTGGTCGCCGGTGCTTCCGAGCCCGACAACGGCACGGTCGCGCGGGGGCCCAGTGTAAAAATGGGCTATTTCGCCCAGCATGCGATGGAAGTGCTGGAAGGCGAGCGCACCGTGTTCCAGACGCTGGAGGACGCGTTCCCCCAAGCCGGCCAGGCGCCGCTTCGGGCGCTCGCCGGCTGTTTCGGCTTTCCCGGCGACGAGATCGAGAAGAAGTGCCGCGTGCTGTCAGGCGGCGAAAAGGCGCGGCTGGTGATGGCGCTGATGCTGTTCGATCCGCCCAACCTTCTGGTGCTGGACGAGCCGACCAACCATCTCGACATCGCCACCAAGGAGATGCTGATCACCGCGCTGTCGCAGTATGAAGGCACCATGCTGTTCGTCTCGCACGACCGGCATTTTCTGGCAGCCCTTTCCAACCGCGTGCTGGAGCTGACGCCTGAAGGCATCCACACCTATGGCGGCGGCTATACGGAATATGTCGAGAGGACGGGGCAGGAGGCTCCTGGGCTGCGAGGCTAGGGCGACAGCGGCTATTTGTGGAAAGAAGGGCTCTGTGTACTCTTCACGATGCTTGGGAAAGGCTCCGGAATGAGAATTGCAATGTCCGTCGCATTGGCCGTGACCATGGCGGGGTGCGCGACCTCTCCGGTCGACTATGGCGCGTCGCTTTCGCAGCAAGACCAGAAATGGGCATCGCCCGAATGCCAGCAAGCCCGCCTGGCGGCGTCGGACTACGAGGTTCGCGAGAAAGAGCATCCGGGATGGGGCTTCGGCGTTTTGCTGGGCCCGTATTCAATGGGGCTCGTTGCAGCCATCAAGGAGCACGAGCAAAAGCAACGAAGACTGTTCGCCCGCGAGGTGCACCTGCAATGCTCAAGCCTCCCGCTGCCGAAGGAGTTGCAGGGCGATCTTAGCCCCGCGAGTGCTCAGACAAAATATCCGTAGCCACGACCGACAGGCCAGGTCCTGGTCGTCGACGACAGCGAGGCGATTGTCCGATTATCCCCCGGCAAGACGCGGCAGCAGGAAAATTTCGGAGCCTTTTGGCAATTCCTTCGACCACGTATCGCGATAGATCGTACCGTCGATGGCGACGGCGATGCCTTTGTCGATCAAGGGCTCGATGCCGGGATACTGTTCAGCCAGCTTCCTGAACAGCTCCCTTATGTCCTTGGCCTCGATCTCGACCTTGCTCTTGCCTCCGGCGATAGCACCTAGCGATCCCCAGAGCGTCACTTCGACCATCAGCCTGCCCGTTCCTCCAGCGCCGCCAGAATGCGCGGCGGCGACATCGGGATATGCGTCATCCGCACCCCGACCGCATTCGACACCGCATTGGCGATCGCAGCCAGGGGCGGCACGATCGATGTCTCGCCGACACCGCGCACCCCGTAAGGGTGGTTGGGGTTGGGGATTTCGAGGATTTGCGTGTCGATCATTGGCAGGTCCGAGCAGACCGGGATGCGATAGTCGAGGAAGCCGGGATTCTGGAGCCGCCCGTCCTTGCCGTAGATATACTCCTCGTTGAGCGCCCAGCCGATGCCTTGCGCGGCACCGCCCTGATACTGTCCCTCGACATAGGTCGGGTGCACCGCCTTGCCGGCATCTTGCACGACCGTGTAGCGCAGAACCCGTGTGGCGCCGGTCTCTGGATCGACCTCGATATCGCAGATATNCGCAGATATGGGTGGCGAAGGAAACGCCCGCGCCATCGGCGACGAGCTCGCTGTGGCCGGCGATCGGTCCGCCGGTCTTGCCCGACTCGACCGCGATCTCCTTCAGCGACAGCTTGCCGAGATTGCCATGCTTCTCGCCCTTGGCAACCGCGTGGCCCTTTTCCCAGACCACGTCGTCGACGGAAATGTCCCACATCTGCGCGGCGCGTTCCCGCAGGATCTTGATTGCATTGCGGGCGGCCGAAATCGTCGCCATGGACGACGAGAAGGTGCCCCGGCTGCCATCGGTCATGTCGTTATAACCGAGGCTGGACGTATCGGCGACGATCGCCTTGACTTGACTATAGTCGATGCCGAGCTCTTCCGCCGCGACCAGCGACAGCGACGCACGGGAACCACCCACATCGACCGTTCCGACGGCGAGCGATACCGAGCCGTCCATGCCGATGTTGAGGTCCGTGCAGGTCTGGCCGCCGAAGTTGAACCAGAAGCCGCAAGCCATGCCGCGGCCCTGGTTCCTGCCCAGCGGCGCCTTCATGTGCGGGTGGCTCTTCACCGCCTCGAGCGTCGGGCCGATGCCGATCGGGCCGTAGACCGGGCCGTAGGACGACCTCGTGCCTTCCTGTGCGGCGTTCCTGATCCGGAACTCGACCGGGTCCATGCCGACCTCCTTGGCCAGCTCGTCGATCGCGCTTTCCACCGCAAACGCCGCCATGGGCGCCGACGGCGCGCGATAGGCTGCGGTCTTTGGCCGGTTGACCAGCACCTCGTAGCCGACCGTGTTGACGTTCTCGAGCTTGTAGCAGGCAAACGCGGTCATGGCACCGATCTCGGCCCACATGCCCGAATAGGGGCCGCAGGAATAGCGCAGTGTCGCCTCGGCGGCAGTGATCGTGCCATCCTTGCGGGCGCCGATCTTGACGTCGATCGAGGTGGCGCTGGTCGGACCCGAGGCGCGGAACACCTCGTCGCGGGTCATCACCAGCTTGACCGGGCGGCCGGCCTTGCGCGACAGCGCCAAGGCGACCGGCTCGGCCCAGACATGGGTCTTGCCGCCGAAGCCGCCGCCGATCTCCGAGGAGGTGACGCGCAGCTTGGAAGCTTCCATGCCAAGGAGCTGCGCGCAGTGCTGGCGGTAGACGAAATGGCCTTGCGTGCAAACCCAAAGATCTGCAGTGCCGTCGGAGCTGACGCTCGCCACACAGGCATGCGGCTCGATATAGCCCTGGTGCGTCTGCTCGGTCTTGAACGAGCGCTCGACGATGAAATCGGCGTGGCCGAACCCTTGATGGACATCGCCGTGGCCAAACTGGCTTCGCTTGGCGACGTTGGACGGCTTTACCGGCTTTTCCTCCAGGCCCTCGGTGAAGATGGCGTCGTTGATGAGGGGAGCGGAGTGCTTCATTGCCTCGTCGACATCGGTTACATGCGGCAGAATCTCGTAGTCGACCTCGATCAGCTTCAGCGCCTGCCTGGCCGTGCGGGCATCCACGGCTGCGACCGCGGCCACCGCATGGCCGTCATAGAGCGCCTTCTTGCGCGCCATGCAGTTGTCGAGGATGTCGTACATGGCGGCATCGCCATTGGTGAGGTCGGGCAGGTCGGCCGCGGTGATCACCGCTTTCACGCCGGGAAGCTTCTCTGCCTTGGACGTGTCGATCTTCCTGATCGTGGCGTGCGCATGCGGGCTCCTCAGGACACGCCCGACCAACTGGCCGGCCATGTTGAAGTCCGCACCGTAGCGGGCGCGACCCGTCACCTTGTCGACGCCGTCGGGACGGATGGGGCGTGTACCGACAGAGGTAAAATTGCGACCGGAGTAACGCGGATCGAAATTCATGGTCAGGCTCCCTTCATCACGCTGGCGGCGTCCTGGACGGCGCGCACGATCTTGTCGTAGCCGGTGCAGCGGCACAGGTTCCCGGCGAGGCCGAAGCGGATTTCCTCCTCGGTCGGGTCGGGGTTCTTGGCCAGAAGGTCCTTCGCCGCAATCAGGAAGCCCGGCGTGCAGATGCCGCATTGCAGCGCCGCGTGCTCGAGGAACTTCTGCTGCAGCGGATGCAGTTTGTCGCCATGCGCCATCCCCTCGATGGTCTCGACGCGCCGGCCTTCAGCCTCCGCGCCGAGCACCAGGCATGAACACACCAGCCTGTTGTCAAGGATGATGCTGCAGGCGCCGCAGTCGCCGGTGCCGCAGCCTTCCTTGGCGCCCGTCAGCCCCAGGCGATCGCGCAGGACGTCGAGCAGCGTCTCGTCCGGCTGGCAAAGGTACTCGACGCTGTCGCCGTTGATCGTCGTTGAAACCGCAACTCCAGCCATCATTTGCCTCCTGCGCGTACGTAGGCGGTCGTGGCGGCCCGCTTGGCCAGCACGCCCGCAACTTTTCTTCTGAATTCGATGGTGCCGCGCTTGTCGTCGATCGGACGGCAGGCGCCCGAGCAGACCTTGGCGAGCCGCTCCAGCGTCGCTTCGTCCAGCTTGGAGCCGATGAGGACCTCTGCGGCCTCTTCGACCAGAAGCACCGTCGCCGCCACGGCGCCCAGCGCAACGCGAGCCGATTTGACGACACCGTGCTCATCGAGCGTCAAATTCACGCCGGCGCTGACCACCGCGATATCCATCTCGGTGCGTGGAATGAAACGCAGATACGCATCGCCCGAATGCGGCGCGCGTTTGTCGAGCAGGATCGCCTCGATGATCTCGCCTTTGGCCAGGGAGGTCTTGCCCGGCGCGGTCGGCACGCTCTGCACGGGAATCGTGCGCCTGCCCGCCGGCCCGACGACCGATGCCCTGGCGCCTGCCGCAACTAGCGCCGGCACGCTGTCGGCAGCCGGCGAGGCGTTGCAGAGATTGCCAGTGATCGTGCAGCGTCCCTGTACCTGTTTCGAGCCGATCAGCTTGGCCGCTTCGACGACGCCGGGCCACGCCTTCTTCAGGGCAGCGCTCTCTCCCAGGACGGCGCAGGGGACCGCGGCACCGATGCTGAAGCCTTCAGCCGTTTCGCGGATCTCGCTCAGGCCGTCGATCGCCTTGATGTCGACGATCAGGTCGGGTTCGACAAAACCGCCCTTCATCCTGACCAGGAGGTCGCTGCCTCCCGCGAGGATGGCGGCCGTGCCTGCCGAACCGGCCAATTGGCCAACGGCATCTTCGATTGAAAGCGGACGTATGTAGCGCATCGTCTCCCCTTGGTTATCGCAATCTCAGCGACCGTTATAAACGGTCTCCTCATAATGGCTATCCGGCTCCTCATCTGCGGCGATTGGGCCAGAGGGCGCAAATAGACCGAACTGGCATGCGGCCTGGGTGGCCGGAACCGGCTTTGAGGTGATTTTCGGGAAACTTCGGCTATGGATCAAGTGCGCTCTTTGGACCCGGAACGGCCTTAATCAGCCGGTCGATGCGGCAGTGTTAACCGCCAATTGCGCGTCAAAGGCACGTCTGTAGGTCGGACGATCGGTTTAACCTGCGCAGTCCCGTCAGAGGGTCGCCGGCGCTGAATGTGCCATCGTCGGCACCGCACGGAATTTCGAAGTTCGAACTGGCTGAATGCGTCCTTTGGATTCTAGCGCAGCAGCCCTTCCGCTTCGAACGTGTCCCAGCCTTCCAGCTTTGGCCGTGAAGCATCATCCTTTCCCGAGTTTCTGGTACCGCGGGCCTTGCCCTTCCGTTTTCCTGCTCGCGTCAGAGCGGCCTTGCCGGCCCCGCGCCGCCTGTTCTCGGAGGCTTCTCGCGCATCGTCCTCCCTCCAGGCCGCCGCCAGGTCACGATCGAGAATGTCCTCGATGTGCCGTAAATCGAAGACATGGAAGGTGACGGCGTTGGATCGCCCGCGCATCTTGACGGTGCGCGTGCCGACGCTTTTCAGGCGGCCATCCCTAAGCCACTTGTGACGTTCGCGGGAGGAGATTGTGAGAATGTCTTCAGCCTCCCGCGGAAGCACGGGCAGTGCTTCTATCCCTTCCAGGGTCCTGGAGATGATTGCCGAGGCGGCATCGAACGCATCCGTGTCGGTTTGCACCATACGCAACACAATGCGGCCCGTCTCAGCCTTGACAAACGTCCTCACCACCCACGGCAGACGGGCTCGAGTTTCACGTTCGATCCCTTTCAAGCGTAGGGATGAGCCAAGCGTTGCCGATGGCGGCAGCGTCCACTCGGCAACCAATGACGGGCCGGTACCTCGCTCGGATGTCCGATCAGGGGCGGTGAAGATTGCCGTGACGATGCCAGTCATCAACCTTCGAAAGGAACCGTGCTGCTTGTCTGCAGAGTCCATGTCTCATTTTCGCTCACCAAGGGTTCGTGGAACGACTGTTCGCACAGAAAACAACCGAAATCATGGTCAACAGTTCCCTGAGATCGCGGAGTCGAAGGCCGGTTCGGTTTCGTCGGCAGATTCAACCGCTGTACGGGTTCGATCGCGAGGCGGCTTGGACAGCGTTGTCGAGGATGCGCCATCGCTGACCCATGCCACCGGGTAGTGGCCGTCACCCTGCGGCCAGCCATTTGCGAGACTGGGCGAAGGTCTTGAACGCCTTGGCCTCCATCGGGCGGCCGAAAAAATAGCCCTGCAGGATATCGCAGCCGAGCTCTTTCAGGATGCGCGCGTGCTCCATCGTCTCGACGCCTTCGGCAACCACTTCGATGCCGAGCGATTTGCCGATCTCGATGATCGACGCCACCAGGTGACGCTGCGCCGTCGAGCCGGTGATGGGTGTGATCAACTGGCGATCGACCTTGAGGCGGCGCGGCTGCAACTTGAGCAGCGATACGATCGAGGCATGGCCGGTGCCGAAATCGTCGATCTCGATGTCGATGCCGAGATCCTTGATGTGTTCGATGTTCCAGGTGACCAGATCATCGTTCTCGTCGAGGAAGATGGATTCCACCAGCTCGAACGATACGGTTCCCGGCTTGATGGCGAGCGTGCGCAGGCCCTCGATCAGGTCCTTGTCCTCCAGGCGCGTGGCCGAGACGTTGACCGACACACGCGGGATATTGAGATGGCCGCGCGACCAACGCTCGAAATTCTCCAGTGCGTGCTTGAGGACGATGCGGTCGATCAGCGCCACGACATTGAGCTCTTCAGCCACCTTCAGATAGGCGTCGGGGGCCAGGATGCCGCGTTGCGGATGTTTCCAGCGCGACAACGCCTCGACGCCGACGATCTCGAGCGACTTGGCATCGAACTGCGGCTGGTAGTAGGCGATGAATTCGTTCCGCTCCAGTCCGCTCAGGATCTCATCGGCGGTCTGCTTGGTCCGCACGATCTCGCTCTGCAGTTCCTCATTGAAGAATTCGTGGCGGTTGCGCCCACGGCTTTTCGCCCGGTAAAGCGCGAGATCGGCGTTGACGAGCAACTGCTTCGTGTCGACGCCGCTGTCGGCGGCAATGCCGATGCTGACCCCGAAGCGGCAAGGATGGCCCTGATAATCGACGGGCTGGCGCATCTCCTCGATGATGCGGTCGGCGAGCGCCGAGAGCTCGTCGTCGTCGCGCTCATAGGTCACGACGACGAACTCGTCGCCGCCGATGCGCGCAACGAAATCGCCGGAGCCGGCATTTGCCTTGATGACCTTCGAGGCCTGCACCAGCATGGCATCGCCGGCTGCGTGGCCGAGCGTGTCGTTGATCTGCTTGAAGCGGTCGAGGTCCAGATGCAGCATCGCTGTGCGGCGGTCGGATTCGCCGGTATCGGCCAGCATCTCGTCGAGATAGCGGCGATTGGGTAGGCCGGTGAGCGAATCGTGCAGCGCCACATGCTCGATGCGCGCCTTGGCCAGCTCCAGCTCGTCGTTCTTGGATTCCGACAGCTGGCGCTCGCGGATGAGGGTCTCGGTGAGCAGCACGTCGCTGGTCACGTCCCATTCGGCGCCGATCATCTTGGGCGTGCCGCCAATGCCTTGGGAGTAGCTTGCGCGCGTGCGCACATGGCGGACGGTGCCATCGGGGCGCAGCAGCCGGTATTGCGAGGAGTAGAGGCCTTTTTTCGCCGCAGCTGAATCGAAATCGCGCTTTGCCCGCTCGATATCTTCGGGATGGATGGCCTGTGCCCAGTCTGTATAGCCGCGCGACCCTCCGTCGGCGGACTTGCCATAGATCTCGTTCACACGATCGTCCCACACCAGCTCGTTGGTGGTGAGGTCGTGCTCCCACACGCCGATGCCCGAGGCTTCCAGCGCCAGTTCCAGGCGACCGGACAGGCGCCTCAGCTCGGCGTCGTTTTTCTGCCTTTCGCCGAACAGCCGTCCGGCAATGAGGATCGGCAACACCACCAGCGCGCCGGCGAGCAACATCAGCGATCGCAAGGTCCACTCGTTCTTCGGAGCTGCCGGCCAGCCACCCTTTGGGATGGCCGAAATTCGCCAGGAACCTGAAGGCAGTTGCACATCGGCGGACACGGGGTTGCCGGCGACGACATTGTCGCCGCCGAAGAATCGCTCGCCGCCGCCGCCCAGTGCATCCTTGCCGATGAGTGCGATGTCGATGTCGAGATCCGCGTCAGTCAGTCCGCTCGCAGCGTAGAGCCGGTCGACATCGACCACTGCCGACACGATGCCCCAGAAGCGGGTGCCGCCGCCCGCAGTCGGCACGAAGACCGGGATGCGGCCGATGAAGGCGTTCCCGCCCTGCGCAAGTCTGACCGGGCCGGCGAGCACCAGCACGCGCTGGTCGCGCGCCCGCAGCGCCGCCATGCGTTGCGCCTCGTTCTTGCGGTAATCGAGCCCGATAGCCTTCTCGTTGCCTTCCATAGGATACATCAGCGAGATGACGAGGTCGGGCGCGCCGGCGATGTTGTGCAACTGCGATTTCTGCTCGAACAGGTTGCGCGCGAGCGAGGCAAATCTCTGCTGGCCCATATAGGGCTCCGTAACGATGGTCGAGACGAGCCCCTGAACAAGCTGAAGATTGCCGTTTATGTTGCCTTCGAGCTTGGCGCGGATGATGCTGACCTTGGCCAATACATCAGCGCGCGCCAGCTGATCGGAAACCCTTCTGTTCTGCTGGTCGGCAACGACGGCGCAGACCAGGAGCACGACAAAAGCGATCGCCGCCGGCAGGTTGGCGGACGAAAAAATGGCCCGTCTTACGTGGCCTAGACTGAATGCCGTTGTGGCCAATTCGACCCGAACACCCTTCCTGAACAACAGCCCCCGAACTGATCCTAGTAGCAAACGCTTAAATTTGCCCTTCCAGGCTGGCGGCAAATTTCAGCATCAACAGCCTGCGCCGGCATTGGGTCGCTGGCTGAACCTGTGCTTATGGTGGCGCGATTACATGTCGTCGCTGGCGGGGCTTTCGAGACTGGATTGGTCGCGAAAGCCGCTCGCAACAGCCAGTCCGATCTGGTCGGCGGCCAGCTGCAAAAGCTGCACGCGTGAGGCAACCTCCAATTTGCGATAGATGTTGTTCATATGGATTTTCAGTGTGCCTTTGGAGATACCGATATCGATCGCGATGCGTTCGTACGGCTTGTCCGCGGCAACCAGTCGGGTGATCTCCATCTCCCGCCTGGTCAGCCGCGACGACAGTTTCTGCCATTTGACCCGACGGAATGCTTCGTTGTGCAGGGCCTCGCCGACAATCTCGGCCGGCAGCCAGCGGCCGCCCGCGGCGACCTCGTGGATACATCTGAGCAGCGCCTCGACGGCGGTCTCCTTGAACACGATTCCGGCAACGCCAACCGCAACCGCGTCGTAGAGCTGCGCTTGCGAGGCACCGACCGTCAAAAGCACGCAAAGCGTGGCAAGGCCCTGCCTGCCGATTTCGGCGGCGATATCGAGACCGCTCAGT
The DNA here is from genome assembly GCF_000502955.1 of Mesorhizobium sp. LNHC252B00. GTDB lineage: Bacteria > Pseudomonadota > Alphaproteobacteria > Rhizobiales > Rhizobiaceae > Mesorhizobium. Next base: position 95,586 of record NZ_AYWO01000012.1, read on the forward strand.
CCCGGCATGCTGATGTCGAGCACGGCGACATCAGGCACGTCGCGCCGGATCATGGCCATGGCGACGGTGCCGTCCTGCGCCGAACCGACCACCCGGAAACCGGGATCGCGGGCAATCAGGTCGGTCAGGCCGTGCAGCAGCAGCGGGTGGTCGTCCGCGATGAAAACCGTGGTGACCATGTTCAGCTCGCCAGCAGCCGGCCTTTGGTGTCACGGCCCCATGGTGCAACGCTGCCACCGATGGATGGCGGCCAAAGCGCTTGTTCGGTCATGCTTCTTCCCCCTTTGCGTGTCTTTACGACTCGCGAGTGACTGCTTCTTGACGAAAGCGAGCACCGACACGGCCCGCATCCCCCAAAGCGTGAGGCCATGCTGACAGAAGCGGCGCGACTGTGCAAAACATTAGCAACTGCTTAGTTAATTCTGACGCGGCACTTTCAGCAAGACGTGCAACGGCGGACTGAAAGAAGACGCTACTCCGGGATGCCGATGTTGGTCTTCATCTTAAAAAGACCCATCGGCATCATCAGGAAATTTTTGTAATTCCTATTGTGAAACCCAAATATGGAAAATAATTCAACCGGAATCGCGACGTTATTGTTGGCATCTCGACGAACTTTTCCGTAATTAACTTTACCCTCTGCCCTATAACCGGGGTTATATAGACGAACGCATTGCGACCTGCGAGATATGGTTTAGGGAATATTAACGTCCAGGTGATCGCTAGGATCGTTTGGGGGTTTTGGGGTTTTGGGGTGAGTGTAGCTGTCAGTCCGACGGTGGGCCAGTTCCGCCATACGGGAATAGCTGTGTCCGGTGAGCGGGAGGCGGTCTCCCCGCCGGCCGTTTCGCTGTTAAAATCTCCATTCAAAGCCGCTTTTGTCACGAACGACTACTCGCCGGCGAGGGTCGCGTTCCGCGGTCAGCAGGACGCCCGGCGACGCAAGAGGTTTGGGTAGTCGGCCGCCTTGCGCGGCCAGCAAGGGAACGCGCCTGACGGCGCAGGGGAGTTGAGAACATGACCGACATTGTGATTGATCTGTCCGGCGGAACCACCTCCGCGACATTGACCGACGGCACCATTTTTACGGCCGCACCACAAGGTGATGCCGGTACAGGCAACTATGACACGTTCCTTGTGCTTGGCGCACAGGACACGGAAAGTGGCTTCAACACCGATGGCTCTCCGCTGCCGCTGGATGACAAGCAGCAGGAGCATACGAACGCACTTCTGCTGAGCAGCATGCAGGTGGTGACCGTAGGCGGCCACGATTATTACGTGTTCAAGCTCGACGCCAACGAGCCGAACAGCGCGACGGGGTCGCTACTGTCCCTTGACTCGTTGAAGATCTATTCGGCGACGGATCCAAATATCACCGACCTATCGGTGCTTCAGAGCCAGCCGCCGCTCTATGACATGGACGGGAACGGCAATGTGACCGTTCAGTTGAATGCCGGCAAGGACGCGCCGGCAGGCAGCGGACAGGGTGATCTGTTCGTCTATATCCCAACCAGTTTCTTCACCGGCGCCGATAACTACATCTATCTGTATTCGGCCTTCGGCACTCCCAGTGGTTCGGACGGTGGTTTTGAGGAGTGGGGGGTTATCACCGGCGACAACCAGGCGCCAACGATTGCTATCGAAAAAACGGCCGATCCGACCTCGATCAATGAGGGTGTGGCCACCCAGATCACCTACACCTATGCGGTGACGAACACGAGCCTGGCCGGACCGGCCGACCCGCTGACGCTGACTTCGCTGGTCGACGACAATGCCACGCCGGGAAATCCGGGCGACGACATCGACCTGCTCAACGGCTTCGTAACCGGCAGCACGCACGGCACGCACTATGTGTCCGGCGACACCGACGGCGACTATCGGGTCGACAGCGACGAAATCTGGACATTCAACGCGACGGTCAGCATCGACGCGCACAATGCCGGCAGCATTGTCAACACGGTCGTGGTGCATGGCCATGACGACGACAGCCTCACCGACGTGACCGCCACCGACACCGCGATCGTGACGNGCAGCATTGTCAACACGGTCGTGGTGCATGGCCATGACGACGACAGCCTCACCGACGTGACCGCCACTGACACGGCGACGGTGACAGTGAAAGATGTGGCGCCGTCGATCGCTATCGAAAAGACGGCCGACCCGATCTCGATCAACGAGGGCTCTGCCGCCGACGTCACCTACACCTATGAAGTGACGAACACGAGTGCGGCCGGTGCCGTCGATCCGCTGACATTGACCGCGCTGGTCGATGACAACGCCACGCCCGGCGATACCAGCGACGACATCGATCTGTTGGATGGCTTCGTGCAGGGCAGCGAGTACGGCACGTACTATGAATCCGGCGATACCGACGGCGACTTTCTCGTCGACAGCGACGAGAAATGGGTTTTCAAAGCAACAGTCGGAATTGCCGCGCACAATGCCGGCAGCATCGTCAATACGGTCGTGGTGCATGGCCATGACGACGACAGCCTCACCGACGTGACCGCCACCGACACCGCGATCGTGACGGTGAAAGATGTCGCGCCGTCGATCGCCATAGATAAGACCGTCGATGCCAATCATGATGGCATCTTCAATTCTTCCGAGACCGTTCAGTCAGGGGCGCAGAACGCCACTTATCATTACGCAATCACCAACACGAGCCCGGCCGGTGCTCTCGATCCGTTGACGCTGACCTCGCTCGTCGATGACAACGGCACGGCGAATACCGGCGACGACATCGATCTGCTCAATGGCTTCGTGGCCAACAGCTCGCACGGCACCCACTATGTATCCGGCGATACTAATGGCGACTATCTAGTCGACACCGGCGAGACCTGGCTCTTCACCGCGACCAGCGCCTTCAACCTGCTTCCAAATGCGGATTTTAGGACCAACACCGTCGAAGTCGCCGCTCATGACGATGACAGTCTGAACGAGGTCACAGCCCAGGATACCGCAACCGTATCGTCGTTCGCCGGCCCCGGGGTGCGCACGCCAGGGTTTTGGAGCAATCTCGGCAAGTCGTTCTGGGACGGGATTGACGGCGTCGGCAAAACCGGTCCGAACTTTGCCGACCACGAACTTCGGTATCAGGTCGATTCCAACAATGATGGAAACAAGAATGGCTCCGACAAGTCAGGCCTTCTGATCGGTGATTACGACAAGAACGGACTGACTGGTGCCGGGGAAGACACTTTCTTCATCTCCTATGCCGACGCCCTCAAGGTGATCGATGCATCCTCCAAGGATTTGCAAGATACGCGCTTTGTTCTTGCCCGCGACGCGGTGGCCACCTGGCTCAACTTCCTTGCCGGGAATCCTATCGGCGACGCTTCTAACGATCCCAACAGCCCTCAAAAATATCTCGACCAGGCGATCGACTGGCTGCAGGTGACGAATGGCGGGAACTCTTCCTCTCACTTCGAGGATTGGGGCAGCGGAAGCGCGGTGAAGGCGAGCAGCGCGGCCTGGAACGTCGGGCTGGATGCTGAATCCATCACCAACGGATCCGAACTTGCTGGGAACCTCATCCACCAGGAACTCGATTTCTACAACAACACCGGCATGACGTTCGAAGGGGCGATATTGCACATCTACGCCAATGATGGCGGCTGACGCCAGGAAGCGCTCGGCATGACACTGCTGATCAGATTTCTCAGGCTCATCCTCGGCACCGGCGTGTTTGTGCTCGTATTTGGCGGGGTGGAGCTGACACAGCCGGAAACCAGCACACGCTGGGCGGTTCTTGGGGGAACGCTCGGCGTGCTGCTTTTGCTCCATGTATGGAGCTCTCCTCGGCGCGGGACCGCTGACGATCCGCACCCGGCTCGAATGTCCGACGGCAAGCCACAGTCGGGGAGGGCAAAGCGGCAAGGCGCGCGACCCTCCGAGCTCGCGGCCGCATTGGCCGCGTGCCGTTCAGCCTTCGCGTCGGTCGCCCTGTTTAGCGGCGTGCTCAATGTGCTGATGCTCGCCGGCTCGCTCTACATGCTCGAGGTCTACGATCGCGTGCTGCCGAGCCGCAGCGTGCCGACGCTCATCGGCCTCAGCGTGCTCGTCGCCATCCTTTATGCCGGCCAGGGCGTGCTCGATTTCATCCGCGGCCGCATCCTGGTGCGCATAGGCGGGGCTCTCGACGAAGCGCTCGGCGCCCGTGTCTATTCCAGCGTCCTCAAGCTGCCGCTCAAGGTCGGGCGCAACGGCGACAGCATGCAGCCGGTGCGCGACCTCGACAGCGTGCGCGCCTTCCTGTCGGGCACCGGCCCGACCGCGCTGTTCGACCTGCCGTGGCTGCCGCTCTATCTGGCCATCATCTTCATGTTCCATGTGCTTCTCGGGCTGACCGCCCTGGTCGGGGCGATCGTGCTGGTGCTGTTGACCGTCTATGCCGAGCGGCTGACGCGCAAGCCGGTCACCTCCGGCACCCAGGCCGGCATCGTCCGCAACGGCCTGACCACGACCGGCAACCGCAACGCCGAAGTCATCGCGGCTCTTGGCATGGGCGGCAGGATGGCCAAGCGATGGGAAGAGGCCAACCGCGACTATCTCGCCGAGCAGCGCAGCGTCAGCGATATCGCCGGCGGCTTCGGCGCCGTATCCAAGGTGCTGCGCATGCTGCTGCAATCGGCCATGCTCGGCGTCGGCGCCTGGCTGGTGATCGAGCAGCAGGCGACCGCAGGCATCATCATCACCGCGTCGATTCTCAGTGGCCGAGCGCTGGCCCCCGTCGATCTGGTTATAGCCAACTGGAAGGGTTTCCTGACAGCCCGGCAAGGCTGGCAGCGGCTGACCAAGGTTCTCACCGTGGTACCCGCCGACGCCGAGCCGATGGCGATGCCGGCGCCGAGCCGCCACATTTTCATGCAGGGTGTCAGCATCGCGGCCCCCGGCACCCAGCGGCTCCTGGTGCAGGACGCCAGCTTTGCGCTTGAAGCGGGACATGCCGTCGGCATCATCGGCCAGAGCGGTTCGGGCAAGTCGACGCTGGTCAGGGCGCTCGTCGGTGCCTGGCTGCCCGCCGCCGGCAGGGTCCGGCTCGACGGCGCCGATCTCGACCAGTGGTCGCCGGAGGATCGCGGCCGCTTTGTCGGTTATCTGCCGCAGGACGTCGAGCTGTTTGCCGGCACGGTCGCCGAAAACATCGCCCGTTTCGAGCCCGACGCCGATCCCGCATTGGTCATTGCCGCCGCCAAGACGGCCGGCGCGCATGATCTCATCGTCGGCTTCCGCGACGGCTACGAGACACAGATCGGCGAACTCGGCGAGGCCGTTTCGGCCGGCCAGCGCCAGCGCATCGCGCTGGCCCGCGCGCTCTATCGCGATCCGTTCCTGGTGGTGCTCGACGAACCCAATTCCAACCTCGACGCCGAAGGCGAACAGGCGCTGTTCCAGGCGATCGTTTCGGTGCGTCAACGCGGCGGCATCGTCGCGCTCGTGGCGCATCGGCCAAGCGCGCTCGGGACGGTGGATTTCATCCTTGCCATGAATCAGGGCCGCGTCCAGGCGTTCGGCCTCAAGGACGAGGTTTTGGCCAAGCTGTTTCCACGGCCGCAACCCGCGGTGGCCGCCATGCCGAGGCTCAGGCTCGCCACTGAAGAGCCGGCGCCGCCGCTTGGCGCGGCGGCGGCAGGCGAGTGAGGGGAGGAACGATGCTCAGCCCCTCCCAGCACTCCATTCGGCGCTACATGCGTTTTGGCCTCATCGCGGTCGCGCTGCTGGTCGGCGGCGTCGGCGGTTGGGCTTCGCTGACGCGGATTTCGGGAGCGGTCATCGCGTCGGGGGTCCTCGTCGTCGATTCCCACGTCAAGGACGTGCAGCATTCGACAGGCGGCATCGTTGGCGAGATCGCCGCGCATGACGGCGACCGCGTCAAGCGCGGCGCGCTGCTTGTGCGCCTCGATCCCACCATGCCGGCGGCCAATCTCGCCGTTGTCACCAAGGCGCTTGATCAGTTGTCGGCGCGCGAGGCGCGCCTCGAAGCCGAACGCAAGGGCGCCGACACTATCGCCTTTCCGCAGGATCTTCTCAATCGCGGCAATGATCCGGTAATCGCCGAGATCATTGCCGGCGAGGAACAGGTCTTCGAGACGCGGCGGGCGGCCCGTTCCGGCCAGAAGAGCCAGCTGCAGGAGCGGGTCCTCCAATTGCAGAAGGAGATTGGTGGGGACACCGCCCAGGCGGATGCCAAATCGCAAGAAATCGCGCTCGTCGAGGAGGAACTGGCCAGCATACGCGCGCTGTGGAAAAAGCGGCTGATTTCGATCGATCGCCTGACCGCCATGGAGCGCGAGTCGGCACGGCTCGACGGCGAGCGCGGCCAATTGACGGCCGCCCTGGCGCAAGCCCAGGGCAAGATCGCCGAGATCAATCTGCAGATCATCCAGATCGATCTCGAGCTCAGCACCGACGTCAACAAGGATTTGCGCGAGATTGACGGCAAGGTCGGCGAACTGACGGAGCGCAAGATCGCCGCCGAGGACCAGCTCAGGCGCATCGACATCCGCGCGCCGCAGGACGGCGTCGTGCAGCAGTCCATCGCCCATACGATCGGCGGCGTCATTACCCCTGGGCAGACGATCATGCAGATCGTGCCCGACAGCGACAGCTTGACTGTCGAAGCCAAGATAGCGCCGAGCGACATCGACCAGCTCTGGGTCGGCCAGCCGGCGGCGCTGCGCTTCTCGGCCTTCAACCAGCGCACCACGCCGCAAATCAACGGCACGGTCGAACGGACCTCGCCGGATACGACCACCGACCAGCGCAGCGGCATCAGCTACTACACCGTTCGCATCGCGACCACGAGCTCCGAAGTCGCGCGGCTCGGCGAGGTCAAGCTCGTCCCCGGCATGCCGGTCGAATCCTTCATCAAGACTGCGGACCGGACCGTGATCTCCTACCTCGTCAAGCCGCTGCAGGACCAGATCAGCCGCGCCTTCAGGGAATGAGCGGACGCTCGGCAACGCCAACCCTTTGATCTTACCCCTACAGATCCGCTTCGGCGAAGATGCGCGAGGCCCAGTCGAGGAAGACGCGAAGGCGTGGCGAGAGTTGCCTGTTCTGTGGGTAAAGCGCCGACAGCGGCGTCGGCGAAGGCGGGTAGTCGGCCAGCACCTCGACGAGCATTCCGTCGGCGAGATCCTTCTCGAAGCGATAGCGCGGCGCCTGGATGAGGCCGAACCCAAGCCGCGCCAGATCGGCGGCGGTGTCGGAATTATTGGCGGCGACGCGGCCCGGCATCCGAACCTCAAGGGTCTTGCCGCCGACGGTGAATTCGAACGGAAGGGTCTCTCCGGTGCGCGACGAGATGAAGCCCACCGCCTGGTGACCGTCGAGCGCGTCGGGGGAGGCGGGTGTGCCGTGGCGTTCGAGATAGGCGGGGCTGGCGCAGGTGATCTCGCGTATGACAGCCAGGCGCCGCATGATCATGCCGCTGTCTGGCGGCTCGCCGACGCGGATCACGCAATCCACCCCCTCGCGCACGAGATCGACCAGCCGGTCGCTCTGGCCGATCTGCAGGTCGATCCTGACATAGCGGGCAAGGAACTCCGGCAGGCGCGGCAACAGGAATGTGCGGGTGAGCAGTGTGCTGGCGTCGATGCGCAGCAGCCCGAAGGGCTCGGCATTGCGGAAGGCGGCCTCGGCATCCTCGATCTCGGCCAGGATCGACAGGCAGCGCCGATAGTAGGCCTCGCCATCCTGCGTGGCGTTCACCTGCCGCGTCGTTCGCTCCAGCAGGCGTGCGCCGAGATGCTCTTCCAGCCGCCTGATCGCTTCCGTCGCGGTTGAACGCGGCAGGCCGAGATCGGCCGCGGCAGCGGTGAAGCTGCGCCGCTCCAGAACGCGAATGAAGAGCCGCATCGTGTCCAGCCGATCCATGGCTTTTGTTCGCAGTTTCCGAATAGTGATGTCAATAGGCGGGTGATTATCCGGAAGTTGGCGTGGCCTATGTCTGTGTCACCAACAACGCGGAGACACTTCCATGGCATCTGATCAACCCAGAACGGCGATCGTGACGGGCGGCTCCAAGGGCATCGGTGCCGCGATCGCACAGCGGCTCGCCCGCGACGGCATCGCCGTCGTCATCAACTATTCACGGGGCCGCGCGGAGGCTGAAGAGCTTGTCCGCACCATCAAGGCTGGCGACGGCAAGGCGATTGCCGTACAGGCCGATATCGCCGATCCGAACGGCATCGCGGCGCTGTTCGACGCCGGCGAGAAGGCGTTCGGCGGCATCGACATCCTCGTCAACAATGCCGGCATCATGAAGACGTCGCCGATCGCGCAGACCGACGATGCTTCGTTCGACACGCAGATCGCGATCAATCTCGGCGGCGTGTTTCGCGGCATGCGGGAAGGCGCGCGCCGGCTTCGCGACGGCGGCCGAATCGTCAATTTCTCAAGCAGCGTCGTCGGCCTCTACCAGCCGGGCTACGGCGTCTACGCCGCCACCAAGGCGGGCGTCGAGGCAATGACCCACATCCTGGCCAAGGAACTTGGCGCGCGTCGTGTCACGGTCAACGCGGTGGCGCCCGGACCGATCGAAACCGCCCTGTTCACGGACGGCAAGAGCAAGGCGCAGATAGAGGCCATCGGCAAGATGATCCCGCTCGGCCGGCTTGGCCAGCCCGACGACATTGCCGGGCTGGTCTCGTTCCTGGCCGGGCCGGACAGCGGCTGGGTCAACGGGCAAATCATCCGCGCCAATGGCGGCGTGGTCTGAGGCGGCAATCAGCCGGCTTGGCTCTATCCACAGCTTGAGTCCACCCTCGAAAGACCAAGGAAAACGATCATGCCATTCGCCAACTTCAAGATGCCGCAAGCGGCCCTTTCCAAGGCGCAGAAGGAAGACCTCGTCCATCGAACCACCCAGATGTTCGTCGACATTTTCGGCGAGGGCGTTCGCCCCTACACGATGGTGCTGGTGGAGGAGGTCGCCGACGGCGGCTATGGCCGGGCCGACGAAGTGTTCGTCGTGCCGGACGCCTATCGCGCCAAGGAGTAGCGCGGGGGCAAGCGACGGCTTCAATTCTCGCAAAACTGGGACGAGGAACCAGGTTCTTCAAGATCTGCGCCAGCACCCCCACCCGGACCTTCGGTCCGACCTCCACACAAGGGGGAGGTGGGGAGCCCAGCTTTTCCGCATCGTCGTAAGGCGCTGACCCACTGGCGTATACGCGCTTCCTCACCCTCCCCCTTGTGGGGAGGGTCGCTGCGAAGCAGCGGGGTGGGGGTCGGCGCGGCGCTGCTTGGGTCTCGCAGGCGCAAGCCTTCTGCCTCAATCGCTTTTGGTCATCCCGATCCAGTCGGCTGCCACTTCGGCGAACAGCCAGTCGCGAAACGCTCTGATCTTCTTCTGGCGCAGCGTGCCGTCAGGATAGACGACGTAATAGCGTGAGGCGGATTTCAGCGCGAGGTCGAAAGGCCGGACCAGCCGCCCCGCCGCCAGATCGGCCGAGACCAGCGCGCTTCGGCCGAGCAGCACGCCTTCACCGTGCACCGCGGCCTCGACGGCGAAGGTGGCGGAATCGAAGCGCACGCCGCGCTTGGGGTCGACATCGCCAACGCCGGCATGTTCGAGCCATGTCGCCCAGTCGATGCGAAAAGCGTCATGAATCAATTTGTGATGCCTGAGATCCCCGGGCAGGCGCAGCGGATGTTCACCTTGCAGCAGTTCCGGGCTGCAGACCGGGAAGACCTCTTCGTCGGCGAGAAATTCCGCGGTCACTCCGGTATAGCCGCCCTTGCCATAGCGGATGGCGATGTCGATGCCGTCGCTGACGAAATCGGAAAGCACGCCAGACGTGGAGAGCCGCACGTCGATGTCGGCATTGGCGCGGTGGAAGCGATGCAGCCTCGGCACCAGCCAGCGGCCCGCAAAACCGTCCGATGTGCTGACGTTCAGGATGCCCGCGGTGCGGTCGGGCGTGGCGGCGATGGTGGCGGCAGCGATCTGGTCCAGCGCTTTCCTGACTTCCAATGCGTAGGCCGCGCCGACAGGGGTCAGGCGCACGGACCGCGTCCCCCGATCGAAAAGCTGGATGCCCAGCCGGTCCTCGATGTTGCGGATGGCGCGGCTGACCGCGCCGTGGGTCACGTTGAGCTCGCCCGCCGCCTTCGAGAAACTCAGATGCCTCGCGGCGGCCTCGAAGGCTGGCAAGGCGGTGAGGGGCGGCAGTCTGCGCGGCATGATCCACCTGTGAGCGTTGCTCACAAATCCTGCACAAAGAGTCGTTTGTCGTCCAGCCCGGAAATGTCCAATCTATCGACGTAGCAGCGCATCCAGATCGGGTTTTCCATCTCGCCGCTGCGCTGAACGACCAGAAACAATGTGAGCGATCGTCATGCTCGTCCCCCGCGGACGGCGCCGGCACGCTTGGGCCCAGGCAAACACAGGAGACGGACAATGAACCCGACCTTCAACTCCATCAGCGCCGCGATGAGCGGTCTTGCCATCAGAATCTCGGCGGCCGTCGAGCGCCGCGGTTCGCTGCGCCGGGTGGCGCGCTTCTCGGACCATCGCCTGCGTGACATCGGTTTCGAGCGCGACTGGGACGGTTCCATCCTGCGCAATGGGAGGGCGATATGACCAGCACCCTTATCATCGGCGCGACGGGGCTTCTCGGCAGCGAGATGGCGAAGGCCAGTGCGCGCAATGGCGATCGCCTTCATGTCCTGGTCCGGCCTTCGACGGCGCGCAATGAAGAGCGGCTGCGCCCGCTCCGCGACCTCGGCGCCACGGTCCATGTCGGCGACCTCGACGACCATGGCAGCCTTGTCCGGGCCGCCGGCAAGGTGGATCGCGTCATCTCCTCGGTGCATGTGGATTCGGCCAGCGAGATGACGCTGGTGCGCGCGCTTAGGGATGCCGGCGTGTCCCGCTATGTGCCTTCCGCCGGCTTCGGCCTCGACTTTGCCGCCGCCGCCCCGGGTTCGATCCCGCCACTCGACCTCAAGCGGGACGTCTTCTCGGCGATCAAGGAGGCCGATCTGCCCTATACGGTGATCTACACCAACGGCTTCTTTTCGACCTGGGTGGCAACGCTGGGCGACTTGATGCGCTTCGGCTCGTCGCCTTTGCCTCCCGAAAAGGTGACGCTTTATGGCAACGGCAATGTGCCGGCGACATTCGTCAGCGAGAAGGACATTGCCGCCGTCACCTTGCGCGCGTTGAACGACCCCGGTGCCATCCGCAGCGAAATCCGGATCGCCCAGAACAAGATCACCCAGAACGAGATGATCGATCTGTGGCGCCGCGTGAGTGGACGGTCGCCGCGCATCTTGCAGCAGAGCGCCGACGAACTGGAGGCGATGATCGCGGTAGCTCCCGGCCTCGGCTTGCTGCGGGCGTTCTGGATACGCGGCGAGACAGCGCTTGAAACGGCCACGCCGGAAGCCGGGGCGCTCTATCCGGAGCTGACTTTCGAGACGATCGAGAGCGCGTATGTGGCGATGGCGGGCGCAAAGGGCCAACAGCGGCAGGGCTGAGCAGGCTCGGCGCCGACGCGCCGGGAAGTGGCCTACTTGCCGGCCATGTGATCGGCAAACTCCTGTGCCTGGGCGAGAAGTGCGGGGAAGACCGGCTCGCTCGGCAGGTGCTCGCCCAGGCAGGCGCGATAGTCGGCGTCCCCCTTTTCCCAGGCGACATTGGCGGCATCGTACGCCGTTTCGTCCTTGAGGTCCGAGGCCTGGTAAGCCTCCTGGAATTTCTGGGCGGCGGCGTCCGCCGACGTCCACACGGCGTCGCAGGCCGCGATCTTGGGTATAGGCGCTGCCGCGGGCGCCGAGGCGATCATGACGCTATTGCCCTTGACGAGCGTGACGATGACCTGCTGGTCGGGGTTCGGTCCTATGTCCTGCGCCCAGCCGCCGAGCCGCGCGAAGGCGATGTCTGCGCCTTCTGGCTTCTTCAGGGACAAGTCGAGAGTCCCCGTGAACACAGCGTCGCTGTTGATCGCCTGGGTGTAGAAAGCATCGAGCTTCAGCGCCGCATCGATGCTGGCGGGCAGTCTGAAGCTTTCGTCCAACTCGGCCGCCCTGGACTGGAGCCAGCGCTCGAGCAGCCCCCGCGTCGTTGCCACGAGGCTCGGGCCGTCATCGCTTTTGGCGTATCGCAAACCATCGAGCATGCCGAATCCGATATCGGCATCGCTCAGGCTTCCGAGATTGATCGTGCCGTTTGCCGGGAAATCGGCAACCGCCAAGGGGCCGAGGATGGTGGACAGACGCCCTTCGAGATCGGCCAACGCCTTCGTTCCGGCGGCATCGAGCGTTTCAACGGATTCGTTCGCGCTTGCCAGTGCCGCGATGGTGGAAATCGCCTTGTCACGTGCGGCGATATAGTCGTCCTCCGGCGAGGCCGCGAGAACCGTGCCGGTTGCGAGCGCAAAGATGATAGTCCAGACCAGCCGCATGACATAACCCCCCATAGGCGATCCACAGGCCGGGAGCCATCGAGCAGCTTTGCGGCAATTGCGCGGCAGCGACCGTGGAAGCCAAACATCCTGGTCCATCGGGGAGGCAATCGGCCCATTAACCATCGATTAACTATCAGGTCGCCTTTGAATCAAATTTGGCGGATACTGTTTTTTGGGCCGAACGAGGCTGCTCGAGGGACCTGGAAAGACAGCAATCATCAGCGTAGCGTGCCGCTTTCGGCCGCGCGGGGTACTCAAAAAAGAAGCGACGGACCACCGTCGCCTTGCGGGGAGGCGTCAGCATCATTTTTGGATGAGGAGCGCCAGAATGAAGATCGAAGACGCAGTGATGGCGGTGACAGCCGAGGCCAACGCGCTGCTATCTTGCCTCGGCCAGCCCGTCGTCGCCTACCACGTCACGGCAATCATGCGAGAGGCAGACCTGGAACACGCCAGGCAGATGCTGCTTGTCTTGATGCGGCGAAGCATCGAGGCGCTCGTCGATGACGGCCTCGAGACTATGGCGGCCGAACATTTTGTTTCACAGTTCCATGGTCGCGTTGGTTTGACCTGGAGGCTGCTCCACGCTTCGGATGGCGTGGCGCATTGAAGGGATGGCTTGAGGACCGATCAGGATGGTGGCACCTCCCTTGTCGGCCGAATATGCTGGAACAAGAGACTGCCGTGCCCGCGCCGTCAAGATTCTGGTGCTCGACCGATCCAGAGCCACCCGTGCCCCTGCAGCGCCGGTGTTGTTCGGCCCATGGCAGTCCTCCTCCCGAGGCGCCGCATCTCCCCTTGCGGCGCTATCGCCTGTGAGCTTGCCTGAAATTGCAGGCGTGGTCGATGCGGCGAAAGTTGGGGATGGGTAGGTTGGCGCTTGAACACCCCCCCTCTGCCCTGCCGGGCATCTCCCCCGCAAGGAGGGAGATCGGCGCTTCAATCACGGCGCTTGTCTTGCGACGTTGACGGTTGGCGAAAGCGATGGTGGCATCCAATCTCCCCCCTTGCGGGGGAGATGTCCGGCAGGACAGAGGGGGGTGTGAAGGATCGNCGAAAGCCGAGGCGACATCCGATCTCCCCCCTTGCGGGGGAGATGATGTCCGGCAGGACAGAGGGGGGTGTGAAGGATCGCGGCGCTGACAATCTGCGGCAAAGCATGTGGTTGACCTCACCAGCCATCCGCCCGATAGGTCCGCTCCAAGCATACCACCCGAGAAACCCCGATGCCGTCAGACACTAAACTCCACCCCGCGCCCGCCGCCGCCGACGCCGCCTGGCAGGCGGACGTCCGCGCCGGTGTCCGCCACGTCCGCGATCTCGCCTCCCTGCCGCTGTCGTCGGCCGAGCGTGCGGCGGCTCAAGCGGCTGCGGCGAACCACAAGGTGCGCGTTCCCAAAGCCTATCTCGACCTGATCGACTGGAACGATCCCGCCGATCCGATCCGGGCGCAGGTCATCCCCTCGCCCGACGAATTGATGGAGCAGGACGGCGAGCTCGACGATCCGATCGCCGACCATGAATTCAGCCCGGTGCCGCGGCTGACGCATCGCCATGCCGATCGGGTGCTGTTGTTCCCGACCTATCAATGCGCGGTCTATTGCCGGTTCTGCTTCCGCAAGGAATCGCTGACCGCGATCGGCAGGGGTTATACGCGCGAGGCGTTGGAGCCGGCGCTGGCCTATATATCAGACCATCCCGAAATCCGCGAGGTGATCCTGACTGGCGGCGATCCGCTCTCGCTGCCGGACAAGGCGCTGGCCGAAATCTTCGCGCGCATCGAGGCGATCCCGCATGTGCGGCTGTTGCGCATCCACACGCGCGTGCCGGTGGCACTGCCATCGCGCATCACGCCGGGGCTGGTTGCCGCCCTGCAGGGCCGGCTGATGGTCACAATCGTCACCCATTTCAACCACGCGCGTGAGATCACGCCCGCGACCGAGACAGCCTGCCGGACGATGCGCCACGCGGGTTTCGTGCTGCTCAACCAGAGCGTTCTGCTCAAGGGCGTCAACGACACGATCGAGGTGCTGGAAGAGCTCTGCCGCGAGCTGATGTATCGGCTCGGCGTCAAACCCTATTACCTGCACCACGGCGACCTCGCGCGCGGCATGGCGCACAGGCGCACGATGATTGCGCAGGGCCAGGCGCTGGCCGCGGCATTGCGCGCGCGGCTGTCGGGCATCTGCAACCCCGTCTATGTGCTCGACCTGCCGGAAGGCGGCGGCAAGGTGCCGATCGGGCCTTGTTATGTCGAGGGGCGGGACGGGGAGAGCTGGCGGTTGCGTGGGCTCGATGGCGAGGTGAGGGGGTACACGGAGGTGGTTGGCGAGTAGCGCTAACGCGTCTCGACAAACGCCAGCACGACCACGCGCGGGGCAACGCAGTATGCGAGGCTGACCTTGCGGCCCGTCTTCGTCGTCGCTTGGCCTGCGTTGAGATCCACAGTGATATCCTCATAGCCCAGCACCTCGCGATCGAGGGGATAGACGGCCTTGTAGACGGCTTCCTTGGCGCAAAAGAGGATGCGACCGGCAAGATGCCGGTCCGCTGCGTCCGTCCTATCGGCAGGGATTGTAACAAGTGCGAAGATCTCGTCCGGGAGCGGTTGCGCGGGCTCGACGTCGATGCCCAGCGAGGCGATATGGCCAATGGGCGCAACCGCCGCCACGGCCATGTCGTCGTCATGGGCCAGCGAGCCGGTGATCCCGTCGGGCCAGACCGGCGCGCCGGTTGGCGCGCGCGGGATGGCGACGCCGTTCATGCCAAGCTCCGCCAGCAGTCCGTGCGCAATCCAGCGCGCCGCACCGCTGGCCCGCCGCATGGCCGGCTGGCGCGCCGGGATAGAGCGCGCCTCTTCGGGCAGCAGATGGCCCTCGTCGCCGTCGCGTATCACTCGGCATCCGACCCGGACGCCGATGGGCGCAAGGGCAAGGGCGATCATCGCCTGCAGCAGTGATGTTTGCGCCAGCGCGATTTCAGAGGACCGCGTCACGATCGTTCGTCTGTGCCCGACAGGACCAGATCGGCGATCATTTCGCCGTCCTCGTCGAGCCCTTCTTCGACGAAGCCGGCGCTGCGATAAAGGTTTCGTGCAGCTTCATTGTCCGGTTCGTAGCAGATCGAAACGTGGCTGATGTGGCCGAGCCCAATGATTTCGTCCAGCACTTCGCGCAACGCGGCCTTGCCATAGCCTCTGCCCTGAGAGGCGCGGTCGATCATGAAGCGGTAGATGCGCGCCTCGTCGTCATTCCGCGGTGCATCGTACATGAGGAAACCGACGACACGATCGCCGGCCATTATGACGCGTGGCTGCGCGTCTTCGTCCGCTTCGGCTTCGTCGAGCGAGTCCGCATTGCTGGCGACGAAGTCGATCTGCTCCGGGGCGAGTTCCAGGGCCGCGACCAGGGCCCGGTTGGCCCCGGTCACGGAAACGAGACGGATGTCTGCGCTCTTCAAGCCGATGCCTTTTTCAAGCCGATGCCTTGGAGCCATCGTCGGTGACCGGCTCGACGAAGCGATGCAGCTTGGCCGGGTTGCCGCGCCAAATGGAATTGGGCTCCAGCTCTTCGCCCTTCATCACGAAGGAATCGACGTCGACCACCGAGCCTTCGCCCATCACCACGCCATAGTGGACAAAAGCGGAAGGACCGAGCGTGCAGCCCTTGCCGATGCGGATGAAGTCGGACTTGAACGCGCCTTCTTCCAGCGAATGGGCCTGGATGACGCAGCCCTCGTTGAGGGTGGCGTCGTCGCCGATCTCCACCAGCGAGCGCTCGGTCAAATTGCTGCCGCCGTCATAGACACGGCTGCCGACCTTGACGCCCAGCAGGCGCAGGATGACCGGCCGGAACGGCGTGCCGGCGAACAGGCGCACTATCGGCGAATCCGCGAGCTTCCAGTGGCGTTCGTGGCGCCAGAACGCGACGTCGTAGATCGTCGTCATCTGCGGCTTCAGCCTGCCAAAACCAAGGCTCGCCCGCTCGACCAGGATGTAGAACGGAATAGTGATCGCCGAGGTCAAAAGCACGGCGGCGAAGAGCGCGACCTCCGCCCATTCAGTGTAGTAGTTCAGGGCTCGATCCCAGATCGCCAGCGTGGCGAACAGCATGACCCACTGCGTTGCCACGAATAGAAGGATCGTCACCAGATTGTGGCGGTTCTTCAGGGGGATGCGCTGGCGCCGGTCGGCCTCGTCGACGCCGGCGATGAGTTCCTTGTCGCGGTTCACCATGCGCGGGATCTCAAACGCAGGCGAACCGAGAAGCCCGACATTCTCGCGCAACGGTCCGTCGATGGGGATCATCACTTTGGTGCCGAGCAGCACATTGTCGCCCGTGCGTCCGTCCGGCGGGTAGTAGATGTTGTTGCCGAGGTAGTTGCGTTCGCCGATCCGCGTCTGCTCGAGCCGGAAAGCCGAGGCGGACTTGTGCATGTTGATCATGAACAGCCCGTCCGACACCATGGTCTCGGTGCCGATCTCGCACAGAAGCGGGTTTTCGTGCTGCTGGTTGCTGCCGAAGTTGGAGCCGGTCTGCACCACCTTGTTGAGATTCCAGCCGATGGCCCTGATATAGTGCACGATTGCCGAGCTGTCGCCGAACAGCAGGCCAAGCACGCGGGAATTGCTCGAGAATTCGGCGACGGTCTGCAGCCAGTAGCGGAAGCCATACAGCGTGTAGGTTTGGCCTGGCTTCAGGATCAGGTTCGTCAGGCGCGGCACCAGCGTCGCTGTCAGAAAAGCCACGGCGATGTAGCCGAACAGCGTGACCGTGGTGCCGATCGCGACGATGCCGATCGTCTCCTGATAGTCGTCGCCGACATTCTCCCAGTAGCTGTGGAACAGCAGCGGCAAAGGGGTGACGATAGCAAACAGCCCGATCAGCTGAACCGCTTCGAAGAGGAAGCGCCGGATGTTAGAAGGATCGACATTGCGCACCTTGCAATAGTCCGCCGTGGTCGGCACGGCCGGCGATCCATGCCAGCGTTCGCCGTCCGGTATGCTCTGCCCGCGGTGCAGCGAGGATGAATGGCCGAGCTGGGCGCCATCCCCGATCCTGGTGTCGATGTCGAGCGTGGAGCCGACGCCCACGAAGGCATCGCGACCGATGGTCAGCGGCCCGGTATGGATATAGCCGGACTGGGCTCGATAGCCGAGGACCATGGATTCCTTGCGCAGAATGGTGTTGGCGCCGATGGAAACGAGATCGGTGCAGACGGGCACGGATTTCGATTCGATGACGGCGTTTTTCCCGAGTTTGGTGCCGAGAAGCTGCAGATAGAAGCTGTAGAGCGGGCTGCCCCGGAACAGCACGACGGGTGCGGTGCGGATCAATGTCTTGACGACCCAGAAGCGGAAGTAGCGCACGCCCCAGATCGGAAACGCCTCGGCCTTCCAGCGGCCGATGAGAACCCATTTGGCGACGACGGCAAAGCCCGACATGCCGAAGAACACACCGGCCGAGAGCGCCACGCAGCGCAGGTACAGCTGCAGCGGATCGTCGAGCGCGTCGTACATCCAGGTGAGGCCGCCATTGATCGCCCACAGGGCGACATAGCTGTAGAGCCCGTAGAACAGCAGCTGTGCGGCGCCGCAGGTCCAGTAGGCAAAATTCGATGCCCGGCGGGTGAGGACCGGCTCATTGGTGGCCGTGGTCATTTCCTCCGCAACGCGGAGATGCCGCGCCAGGCGCGCCACGGTCGGATAGAGATAGATGTCGCGCATCGAGGCCGTCGCCCATTCCTTCCTGGTGCGCACGCGCGCGCAGAAATGGGCCATCAGCAGCGAGTTGGCGCCGAGATCGTCGAAGAAATTGTCCTCGACGGACACCGCGTCGAATTTAAGCACCGCGGCCAGCGCGTCGGCCAGGAAACGCTCGTCGTCATTGCCGGGCGCCACCATCGCGCGATCGGCCGAAAGCCGGATGCTTGTCGGTTTTGGCAGCTGGCGCAGGTCCACCTTGTTGGAGACCGTCATCGGGATCGCAGGCAGCTCCTCCAGGTAGGACGGCACCATGTAATCCGGCAGCCGCCGCTTCATCGTCTGGGCGAGATCCGAGCGGGAAATCGCCGCTACGCCGGCCTTTGGCGCGTAATAGGCGACGAGTTCGACGCGGCCGGGCTCGATCTCCCAGGTGGTGACGGCGGCCTGCGCGATCTCGGGCTGGTCGAGCAGCACCGCCTCGATCTCGCCAAGCTCGATGCGGTAGCCACGGATCTTCACCTGGGTGTCGATGCGCCCGGCATATTCGATTTCGCCGCTATCGTTGATCCGGCCAAGATCGCCCGTCCGGTAGATGCGCTTCGACGGGTTGTTCGGCAGGCCGACGAAATCGGCGATGAATTTTTGTTCGGTAAGGTCCGGCCTGTTGAGATAGCCGACCGCGAGCCCGATGCCGGCGATCCCGATCTCGCCCAGTTCGCCGGGCTCGGCGAGCTGCGGCAGCGAAGCGTCAAGAATGACGATCGAATAGGTCGGCAGCGGCGCGCCTATGGTGACGGGGCTGTCCGGCGTCAGCGCACCCATGGTTGCGGTGACGGTCGCCTCGGTGGGGCCATAGGTGTTGAGGATCTGCCGTCCCGGCTTCGACCAGCGCACCACCAGATTGTGCGGGCAGGCCTCGCCGCCGACCAGCAGCGTGCGCAGGCTGGGCACGTCCGATGTCATCGACGACAGAAGCGTCGGGCTGCAGGCCATGCAGGTGATGTCGTGGTGGCGCAGGAAATCGGCGAGTTCCTCGCCCACCAGGGGCATCTGGCCAGGTGCCGGCACGACCGTCGCGCCGGCGACGAACGGCACCCAGATCTCTTCGGAAGAAAAGTCGAAGGCGATGGTCATGCCCTGATAGATGCGATCGCCCGGCCGGTAGCCGTAGGAGGCGGCGGCGACGCGGATGAAATTGACGAAGCTCTGGTGCTTGATAACGACGCCCTTGGGCCGGCCGGTGGTGCCGGACGTGTAGAGGATGTAGCAGGTGTCGTCCGAGGTCTTGGCATGCGGCTTCAGCGGCGCGTCGGACTGTTTGGAGATTTCGGCAGCCGCGCTGTCGATCAGCAGATGCGGAACCGGCAATTGGCCGGCGCGCGACGCATAGGCGGCGATGGTGACGATCAGGCTCACGTTGGCGTCTTCGATGATGAGCGTCATGCGCTCTTCGGGAAATGCCGTGGCCAGCGGCACGAAGGCGGCACCCGCCTTCACCACCGCGAGAAGTGCGACATAGGTCTCCGCCGAGCGGTCAAGGATGAGCCCGACCCGGTCGCCCGGCCGTACGCCGCGTTTGACCAGCAGGCGGGCGAACTGGTTGGCCCGCCTGTCCAGTTCCTGATAGGTCCAGGCCCGCCCGTCGGAAATCACCGCCGGCAAGGCGGCGAATGTCTGCGCGAGCTGTTCGAAGACCGTGTCGAGCCGCTCCCCGGGCAGGCCCTGCCGGGCAAAGTCGGCGCCCGTCAGGATCTGCCCGCGCGAGACTGTCGCGGGGGCCGTTCTGGCGTGTGCATCGACGCTTGTCAGTTCAGCTTCGGGCGGGCTGCCCGGTCTTGCTACGTCCAGTCCGGCGATATCGGCACCGTAATCCATGTCCATGCTTTCTCGTCCTGGTCGGCAAACGCCCGGCGCGGCCATTTTCCGGCCGCCGCGGCAGGCTTATGCCATCCGATTTTTTCGCCAGTTTTTCCGAACTGTTGAAATTTGTTTCTGGAGTGTGTCTGCGCTTGCTGGGGACTATCGGCCGCTGCGCGATCTTGTCCGTCGGGCGCCGGCGTCGCCCGAGCGTTTTTCTGGAACCAGCCTTGAGGCGCTGCATTTTATTAGCAGCGGCTCAAGGAGCTTGGCGTGAAAGCGGTGTTGGGACTGGTCTGCGGTTTCGTGTTGACGCTTGCGGTCTTCGGCAGCGGGCTGGGGTTCGCAGCCTGGCTGCTAGCCGCGAAGTCGCCGCGCCAGGCATCGGCCACCGTCAGCGTGGCGGAACTGTGGACCAAAAAAGCGCGGCCGGTGAACAAGGCGGACCAGAGCCTCGAGCGTCTGCCGGCCGAACAGTCCGCACCGGCGGACGTCCCCGCCAAGCCGCAGCCGCAGGAAGCGAAACCCGATCCGACCATGACTGGCACCGTCGCGCCCGTCGCGCCCGACGCGGCCGAACTGCCGCCGCCGCATCTCGCCTGGTGCTCCAGCCGCTACCGTTCGTACCGGGCCGACGACAACAGCTACATGTCCTATAGCGGGCAGCAACGCCCCTGCATCTCGCCCTATCTCGTCGTGGCCGATCGCACCGCCCAGCCAGGCGAGGGCTATGGCGGCGAAAACGGCACAGGATTGGGCGTCTACGCAACCGATGACGGCGGCGCCGAGCTTTCCGCCGACCATGTCGACTATTGCTTCAGCCGCTACCGCTCCTACCGGCCGGAAGACAACAGCTACCAGCCATACTCCGGCGGACCGAGGCGGCAATGCCAGTAGGCGTGGCCAGTGGGATCGCGGGCCCGCGCGCCAAAGGCCATTGCTCGATCCCATTATGCAATTTTCGGATCGTTCGGATCGGCACAACGTTTATCCCTGACCCAAGGAGGACCTGAGACATGGACCACGACCGGAACGACAGGATACGTGAGCGCGCATACCAGATCTGGGAACGAGAAGGCAGGATGCAGGGTGATCCCGAGCGGCACTGGCTCCAGGCCGAGGCCGAGATCGACCGCGAGGCAGCGCTGCCGCTGACCGCGGGCGATGCCGCGCCCGGCGAGATCGCCAGCACCGACGTGCTGGAAGTCGAGGCGCTGGCGGTGCGCACCGGCATATCGGGCGACGAGGCACAGGAACTGATCGACAGGCTTGGCCACGACCGCGCCGCCGTCGAACAAGCCGCGCGCATCCTGAGCGCCAAAAGGGGACGAAATCCTGGTGAGGGGCAGGCGAAATGATCCGGAAGCTCAAAGACGGAAAATACCGCCTCTATTCACGCAAGAAGGACGAAAAGACCGGCAAGCGGCGGAACCTGGGCACGTTCGACACGCGCGAGGCGGCGGAGAAGCATGAGAAGGAGGTGCAGTATTTCAAGCGGCATTGAGGGCGCCGCTGTTCGCAGGACAGGCAAGCCGCAGGCCTGCTGGCAACCCTCTACTGTAGCGTCCGTGCACTCTGCCAAAGCCAGATTGCGAGCGAGCCGGATCGCCCACGGATCTGTGTTTCCACAGGTCCTTTCAGGGTACCGGATTTGAACAACACGCACTCGCGGCCGGCGACATCAAGCATTATGTCACTCACCGCGACTTCAGCATTCTGGTCGGCCGCGATCTCCATCAAGCGACTGGCAACGTTGACTGTGTCACCTATGGCTGCGATGTGCTGACGGCCTTCGCTGCCGAGCCGAGAGGCTACGATTGTTCCGTGGTGGGCTCCAATCTTGAAGCCGAGCCGGGATGCAGTCGATGCAGGCAACGAGGCGAGCCAATCGTTGGTGCGCTTGGAGAGCCCCACACAACAGCGGGCGGCATTGAAGGCGTCATTCGGCGCTGGTTCCGGCAGACCGAACAGGATCATGGCTCCATCACCCATGAAATTCGTGACGACGCCACCGCAGCTCGTCACTTCTTCGCCGACCAACGCATGAAAACCGTTCAGGAGCTCGCGTGTGGCGACCGGTCCCAAGGATTCACTCAGTCCCGTGAAGCCGGACAGATCGATGAACAGGATGGCGGCGTCTCGCCGGACGGGCTCCGAGAGGAAGTCGCCATGCTTGGCCAGCCACTCCCCCATGCCTGGGGCTTCAACGCGTTGAAGCAATTGGCTCTGCGTTGCGAAAAATTGGGCTCGGCGCCTGCCCAGCCAAAGCTGCGCGGCCCCGAACAGGATGACCGGCGGAACGGCGGCGGTTATCGGCAGCGCGGCGCTCAGCCAGATGTGGTGCGAGAAAGCGGTCATGTTGACCACGAACCAGATCAGGACCACGCCGGCGATCGCCGCGAGGCCGCCGGCGTTTCGCCGCCATGCCAACAGCCCGACAAGAATCATTGGCAGCACCACTGCAAAGCCGGCATCCACAAGCCGAACATGCTGGTCTCGCACTATTCCGTCGCCGGCCATCAGATGAGCAATCGCCGTCGATATGACTTCGACGCCCGGGAGTATGGGATCGAACGGTGTCGGGAAAACATCGCCGGTGCCGGTTGCCGTTGCTCCGATCACAACAATTCGATCCCGGATCGTGCCGGGATCGAATTGGCCGTCCAGCACGGTCGCCGCGCTGATCGTGCGGATCGTGCCGCGGGGACCATAGAATGTCAGGGGCAGGATGTGACCAATGTCCGTCCGAATAGACCGTCCGCTTAGGGATAGATGATCGGCTGCGATTTCTGGATCCTCTCCTGCTGCCATGGCGGCAACACGCAAGGGGAAAGACACTTCCAGCCGATCTCCGGCCCGAAACAGCAACGGCACGAACCGGGGCGTTCCCGTCTTGTCGGTGGCCACGTTCACGACGCCGACAGCCGCGACATCCGAGAACGCTTTCAGGGGCCACAGGAACCGCTCGGCATTCGGCACGCCGGCGATGGGTCCTTCGCCCACCGTCCATTGTTTGCCTCCGGGGTAGACCGCCGCGGCTGCGATTACGCTTGCACCCCCGCTCAGCGAACGCGCGAGCGCCTCATCATTGTCTTTTGCCCCGGGATCGACCAGCAGCAGGTCGAGCGCAATGGCTTTCGGTCCAAGCCGCGCTATCGTATCGACAAGCCGGGCAAGCGTGGCGCGGTTGAGGGGATATGTACCCTCGTGCCGCACCGCGTCGTCGTCTATCGCGACAATGGTCATCAGCTCCGGTGGCTTTGCCGTTCCTCGAACAAGCGTTCGAAGATCGGTCATCGTTGCTTCGACGCGATCGAGAAACCACAAATTGCCGCGCCAGTGCGCGAAGCCCAGGCCGGCGCCCCAAAGACCCGCCAGGATGAGCGCGATCAGCGTCGGAAGCGCTCGCCTGCTCACAGCAGTTCACTGGCCGAAACGGGCCAGCAATGCGGAAACGCGCTTGGCGGGCCAGCGCTTGACGGTCAGTGGTCCTGTTCCGGCCGCGACGTCGACGCCTTCGCCCGGCGCCAGCACCACGCCGGCACTGGACGCCGGCCGGTTTACGGCGACGCGACCCCTGAGGACGAAAACAGACGTCTTGCCCTGGCCAACGTCGACCGCCCATTTGGTGCCGCGCGCCGCGGCGATCGCCTGCGGGGTGACAACCGCGAAGCCACCCGGGACCGAGCCGGCCGGAGCATCGAGCAGCAGCGCCTTGCGCCGCAACCTGAGCACATCGGCCCTGCCGTTTCGATCGCGGTCCACCAGCGTAAAACGAGCGCCACCTTCCACAATGATGGTAATTCCTTCCCGACATCTCAGAATCTGCCGGGACGAGCCGGCCACCGGCCTGAACGTACACCCTGCGTCCTGCGCCAGGGCGGCATCCATCCAGAAGACACCGATAAACAGGCCAGCCACAAGGCCACGGAAAAATCGACCTCTTGCGCTCATCAACGCCTCCTTGCTCTTGCGAAAATATGCGGCAAGAAAATCTTCCGCCGCCAGCCTGACAGCATGCTTGCGAACCGGCACTTGCAACCGCGATGCGCTGAGGGATGCCGACCGGCGATCCTAGCACGACAAACCTGCTCCGACACCAAGCCAGGCCCCGGCCGCGGTGCGAATGTCGAGGAACATCAGGCGGCGACCTTTCTGGTAGCCTTTCGATAGGAATTTATTCTTGACACCGTGAGGGCAGCTATGCTACATATTCGTCCATGGTATCGATCTGCGCCCGCTCGCCAGGACGGGTTTTTGCGTTTTTGCTTCATCAATCAACGCGGCGGCACCCTGACCCCTAGCCCGGATTCTTGCGCTGCTCTCTTCCTCTCCCCCGATCGACGGGGGAGAGGAAAGGCGCGAGATTTTCCCACCGATCACGCGCGGCCGGCTCGGCATGACAATTTCGCCTCTTCCCGACTCTCCTGCAGGCCTCCCGACTCTCCTCAAACGATCTTGACGCGCCGCGTGACTTGGCCATTGCTCTCCCAGTATGTGTGCTTCTTGGCAATCAAGGGATCGTCCATTGCTGGTTGAATTTGTCCCGTGGTGCTGATCGCGCGCGAGGTCACCGTGTGTTCTCCCGGCGAGGGGTTTGCCCAGGGCAGGGACCAGATTTTCCAGGCGTGTTCGGCCTCCTCGCTGTGGTCGATGGTCGCTGGCGTCCAAGGCGCTTGATCGATTTGCACTTCGACCCTGTCGATCGGTGCCCCCCAGGCCGCGCCGACGATGGCGTAGTCCGAGCCTTTCTTGGTGACCTTCGCGGGTGCCGACTTTAGCAGCGCTCGGCCCACCGAGGTCTCGGCCCATACGGTCTCGCCATTGTGGTCTTCCTCGCGGATGGTGACATAGTCACGGGCCATCAGAAGGCTCATGAACCTTGTGTCGCGAACCTCGATGCGCTTCAGCCACTTGACGTTGGCGATCCCGTACCAGCCCGGAGCAATGAGCCGCAGCGGGGAACCGTTGGCCGCCGGCAAGGCGGCGCCGTTCATTTCGTAGCAGAGAAGATTGTCCGGGCTCATCGCGTCGGCGAGCGACATGCTGCGCGCGAAATTCTGCTTCATCTTCACGTCGCGTATTGCGACCTCGCTTTCGTCAGTACCGAAAAAGACGACCTCGATGCCCTTCTCCAGCACGCCGGCTTCCTCGAGGATCGGCGCCAGCGGCGTCCCTGCCCAGCGGGCATTGCCGATGCCGCCGGTGAAAAAGGGAAAACCGTGGTTGCCCGAGCATTCCACCGTGAAAACCACCTCCTTGCGCGGCCGCGCCTTGATGTCGGCGAGCGACAGCTTCAGAGGCTTCTTGACCAGGCCCTCGATCTCCATGGACCATGTCTTCTCGTCGATCGTCGGTCGATTGAAATGCGAGATGCTGAAGAACTTGTCGTTTGGCGTTATCCAGCTATCCAGATCCTCCCAGACAAGCTGCGTCTTGATACCTTCCGGATTGGGGTTCTCGGTCGGCTGATCCAGCCACGGAACAACTTCCTCGCCCGCCTGTGCTGGAAAAGCGTAGGCGCGACGCGAGAGAGCAGCGATTGCGACAAGAGCCGCGCTTCCTTGAATAAGAAGTTCTCTGCGTTGAATGCTATGCATGTTGTTTACCTCCCAGTTGATCCGGAACAGGCTGCAACGTGCGATAGGCCGTAGCCTGATCACGGATAGGCGGCACAATGAAAGTCATGCCCAGCCGGAAGTATCCGGACAGGTCAGACAATCACCGACGCACCTCAAGCATGTGTTGGGCGAGACACTGGCATGCGTTTCGCAATCCAAGAGTGCGCCTTTGAAAAGGACGTGTCCACAACCTGGACGGGACATGACAATTTTGTGGCAGACCGATTTTCGTGCCAGGATCGTTGCCGCTCAGATCGCAACAGGCCGGCCGGGGGCTTCGGTGGGGCGCACGAGGGCGGAGGCGCCTAAGTTGCGCCGCCGGGATCGCCGGTGGCGCGTTCCGATGTGCTGGAGGTCGAGGCGCTGGCGATGCGCACCGGCATATCGGGCGACGAGGCGCTGGCGCTGATCGACCGGGTGGGCAGCCGCGGCAGTCGAGCAAGCCGCGCTCAGCCTCAAGGGCAAAAGGCAGCGAAGCCCTGATGAGGGACAAGCGAATGATCCGAAAACTGAAAGGCGGAAAATACCGCCTCTATTCGCGCAAGAAGGACGAAAAGATCGGCAAGCGTCGCAACCTGGAGGCGTCCGATATCCGCGAGGCGGCTGAGAAGCATGAGCGGGAGGTGCAGTATTTTAAGCGGGCATTGAGGGGGTGGCGGGCACGGCGGGGCTAAAGCAGTCAAGAATTGAAGAGTTACCCCTCGCGCACTCGACAGTTACTTACCCAAACCACCAAAGGCGCCGTCAATTAATTCTCGGTTCCTTCCCAACTCTCGTCATCCTCGAACACATCTACTTCGCCAAGGTCGACTTCGTGATCCCGGATATCTAAGTCGCTATCTTCGTAGATGATTTCTTCGCGTTCTGTACCTTGCTCGTACACTGATACCGTCATGGTAAGTCGGCCGTTTAGATTTTCATCAACCTCAACGGAGCGCGCTGCAATATTAATAGATTCTTTATCTACGCCATCCCAAATCGAAAAACTAAGTTCGATAGAAACTCGCGCAATCAATTGGAGTGGTAAGCTGACTACGACTTTTATTGTGCCGTCATCGCTGACGAGTTCGGTCTCGATGATGTCAACGTCGGAAGAGTCTGGCCATTCAAGAGCTTTGAGCTCAGCGCCCCAGGTCGATGCCTCCAACTCACCCCAGGTCGGATAGCCGAGTACCGTGAATTCGATCAGCTCAACGTTTTTTGCAATATGCTCTCGAACCTCTTCATGGCCGGCACCACCCTCCGTCATCCAAGACACAACAGCCTTCCGTAGGCCGGAAGGCGTGTTGTTCACGAGGTCAAGCGCTTTTTCGATTTCAGGCACAAGATAAAGCCGTTCTGAGTTTGCGCAGAAGGCTCGCCAGTCTCCGTCTTTAGATACGACCATAATGCCGATGTCACGGTCAGTCGCGGCGCGCTCCAACGCAAGCAAAGCCAATGCATCGGGAAATTCACTTTTCTTCCTGCCTGGTCCAAATGGCGGTCTATTCGAAAAATACTTCCCGAACAAGGCTGCCATATCGACCAATTTTGTATCATCGAGTACTTCGCAGCTTGTATCTTTTAAGAAGGTGTTAAAGCGCTCATTCATAGCTTCAGCAGGGGGCTGTCCACCGGAAATCTGCTCGATTAATTCATCTCGCGTCGGTTTCTCGGTTCCGAACGCGAAGAGCGCTTCACCGATACCTTTTTTCGCAGCCCGAATCGCTTCCTCAAGCGCCTTTTCAAGATGCCCGGTTACTTCTTTCACGACAGTGCTGGACAAAATGAAAGAAAGTGGCCGCTCTTTCAGGGCAGCAAGTGCTTGGAGCGGTGGGGAGTTAAGCTGTAAGCGCTTTTGATCGAATATACTTGTATCAATCGTGAGGGCTTCAATTTGTTCAGCCGCAAGGAGCGCCCGTATCTGATCATCTTCTAAAATTGGCATTGTTGATTTTTCCGACTGCAGATGGTGCCGCGTGGATGCGTCGAAGATCGTGACGGGAGTTGGTCGGGGCTAATGCGTTCACCTGGCTACCGTTGCGCATGGCCAAATGCTTAGGCAGCCATATTGTAAGAAATTATTCGCTCGCCGATTGCTGAGACACTATCCATTGCGAGAAGTCGAAGTTCCTCTTGGTCAGCTTGAGTTTCCAGAGCGTTTAACGCTTCCGCGATAGTATGTTGTTGCTGCTGAGTAACCTGAGGGTCATCTTGTGGAGGGCGATGAAGGATCATCTCGTGCGCCCGAGCAAATGTCGGAGTGGGCTCGCGATCTCTGTCAACTTTCAAATCCCACAGCCGTCGCTTAATCAGATAGACTGATTGAGTGATGGCGTGAGCTCGCAGGGTTCCAAAATTTGCGACTAATTTGGGCCCTGCAAAATCTACTACGATCTGATGGCTACCGCCTTTCATCCGTCGTGCTCGGCCTTGGCGAAGATCTGCGCTGAAATATCCACCGTATCCCGCCCGGTGCTCCTTCACATAGTCGCAAACTAGAAATGGCAGCCGATCGCCGCCACCACCACTTGCTGAGGCCGCAACGAGGTCGATGGGCTCGTCCACAGAATGAACCAAGGCTGTCCCTGGCGCTATATAGAGCGATGAAAGGGCCGCCATCCAACTTTGCGCGAGCGCTTCCAAGCTTATGCCTTCGCCTTCTTGGCTGGGGCCGAACACTATTCCCGACAACGGCGGATCGGGTTTCAACAACGCTTCGACGGATCGCATTGAAAGGTCACGCCGCAAATAGGTGGCAGCTAGCATAACGGCGTTCGCTGCGGCGCCAGCGTCGGCGCCATAAAGGCAGTTAAGCCTATGTAGGGCGTTAGCAACTTCCAAATGGAAGCCGTCAGCGTTTGCAACTGCCACGCCCACAACCAAGCGCTCCAGAGAGCCTGAAATAGGCTCTAGCAGGATAGGTGCCCAATACGCTTGGACGCTCCGCTCTAAGGAAGGGAAATGGGCTATTTCGAAATGGGTCATACGATCACCGGCAGACCAAGAGCCTTGCTTGCCCCGGGAGTAATCCTAGCCACGCGCCCCTCAATAAAGGCTTTCACGACCGTCACTTTCTCTGGTGGCAATAAATCCACTATCCGGCTTATTTTTGACACTTCGGTCGCATCGAACCCAGAAATGGACGCTTCCATCGCGGTCGCCTCTTGCTTTCTTGAGCCGCGCTGAGCTGCTGACAACATCGGCGTCATCCAGTCCTCCAGCCGACTCTTGAAGTCCTTTGCGGGGTCAAGATCGCCTTCACTCCACGCTGGGCCTGAGAATCCGTGGCCGTGATCGATGATCCACGCATCACCAGAACTGCCAAACAAGAGATTTCCGCAGTGGCGATCAACGTTGGCGATCCAGGTGTCGAATGCGTAGAGCTTCCCAAGGTTAGCCCACTTCGCCACTTCGGCCAGAAGCGTCATACGTCCAATCGTATCTGCCCCGGTTAACCGAAAGGTCAGGTTGGGCACTTTTACATTTGTGCTGACAAAAACTAGGCGAGATCCGTTTGGCAGTTCCGGAGCCTTGGTCACTGAAAGTATACCTGGGCGGACAAGTCCGATAAAGGCGTCGGGAATCGGTATGCCAACGTGTTTTGCGAGGCAGAAGGCGAGCAACTCGTTGCACAATTCTACCAAATGGAGGTCCTTTATAACGGCCTGCCTCACTTCTCCGCCGTCAACTAGGACTTGGCCACGATACGTCTCGTTGATGTTGCCTTCTTTGAAAGGAGACGCTCCAAGCAACACAGTTGCGAGTCGAATTTCGGTCATATTCCCTCAGCCTCTCGGGGGGTTGAATTTAGCAGCGGCACACGATTTAGGTTTTCGGCGCCCCGCAGCGTCCCTTGAGAACAGCGATCTCGATTGCCTCCCGACATGGACGCGACTGGCACACCAGAAAGACACTCAACGCATCACCCGTGGCAGCCTCGTTCTGCTGGCTTGATATGAGGGCAAGGCGCTGCCTTTCGGCCTCGGTGCAGGGGCCGGAATTTGGAATCCCTGTCTGGCGGTGTGGCGCATCCCGCGAGACTGGCCAGCACCGATATTATCAATACAGTACGTTTCACAATTCCCCCACTTTTCAATAAAACCTATCCGCCGACAACATTGCGCGGCGCGTGACATTGCACAAGTATTCGGCGAAGCGTCATACACGACTATTTTTGACAACCTGCGCTGATATCCGTCGCTCTGAACGGCCGTTGGGATTGTAAATGGCGTTGCTTGTGACAGGGCGATGATCGCGTTAAGGCGTACCTTGTGTGGCTGCCCGAGCGGCCGCGCATGCTTGCCGCGAGCGCCCGGCCCGAGCTGTCAGGAACCACCGTTTCGCCGCTCAACCACCCCTCCGCATTAACCATTCGTTAACCATTCCCTCGCTAGCGTTTACCTCTCAGTAAGGATTCGCCAGCCGTGACTTTTGCCGCTCCCCTCGAGGCCAAATCCATTCGCTTTCGTGCCCGTTCCTTCGTCGCTTTCACGCTGACTCCGGAAGATCCCTTGGCGGCCTGGCTGGAGGGGCTGGATCACTGGATCGGCAACTCGCCGGGCTATTTTTCCGGGCGGCCGGTGCTGCTGGATTTGAACACGCTGAAGCCGCAGCCCAGCGATATCGCGGGGCTGGTGGCGGAGCTTGGTACGCGCGGCATCCGCATCTATGCCATCGAGCTCGAAGGGGCTTCGCTGGGCGCCGAATTGCCGCCGGTGCTGGTCGGCGCCAAGGAGGCGACGACGGATGGCCTGCTGCCCGGCCGCAAGGCGCGGGAGGATGTTTCCGGCAGATCGGAGGGCAAGGCCGAGGGCAGGGCGCCTGAAGCCGGCCCGGACAACGACAAGGCCGGCAAGGCTGGCGCAAGCAAGGTGGACGAAAGCGAGCCTCAGCTTGCGCAGGAAGTTTCGGGCACGCTGATGATCAAGGCGCCGATCCGCTCCGGCCAGGCGATCGTGCATCCGCATGGCGATGTCATCGTGCTGGGATCGGTCGCGTCCGGCTCTGAGATCATCGCGGCGGGCTCGATCCATGTCTACGGCACGCTGCGCGGGCGCGCTTCGGCTGGTGCGCTGGGCAACAAGGGCGCGCGCATCTTCTGCCGCAAGAACGAGGCGGAGCTGCTGGCGATCGACGGCTGGTACGTCACCGCCGAGGAGATGGAAGGCATTTCGCGCGGCAAGCCGGTGCAGGCGTTTCTCGACGGAGAGGGCCTGCGCGTCGCGACGCTGAGCTGACATTCGATAATGGGACGGCCGTTGGCCGTGCTGACATTCGACAATGGGGCGGCCGTTGGCCGCCCGGCAAGAACACACAACAACGGAGGCTTTTTCATGGGCAAGGTAGTGGTGGTCACCTCGGGCAAGGGGGGCGTCGGCAAGACGACCTCGACGGCGGCCCTCGGGGCGGCCGTGGCCAAGACCGGCAAGAAGGTGGCGCTTGTCGATTTCGACGTCGGCCTGCGCAATCTCGACCTGATCATGGGCGCAGAGCGGCGCGTGGTGTTCGACCTCGTCAACGTCATCCAGGGCACGGCGAAACTCTCGCAGGCGCTGATCCGCGACAAGAGGGTGGATACCCTGTTCCTGCTGCCGGCCTCGCAGACGCGCGACAAGGATGCGCTGACCGAGCAGGGCGTCGGCGAAGTCATCGACAAGCTGCGCTCGGTGTTCGACTACGTGTTCTGCGACAGCCCGGCCGGTATCGAGCGCGGCGCGCAACTCGCCATGCGCTTTGCCGACGAGGCGGTCATCGTCACCAACCCGGAAGTGTCGTCCGTGCGCGATTCCGATCGCATCATCGGCCTGCTCGACGCCCGCACCATGAAGGCCGAGCAGGGCGAGCAGATCGCCAAGCACGTGCTGGTCACGCGCTATGACGCGGCACGCGCTTCGCGTGGCGAAATGCTGTCCATCGACGACGTGCTGGAAATCCTGTCGGTGCCGCTGCTCGGCATCATTCCCGAGAGCCAGGACGTGCTGCGCGCCTCCAACCTCGGTTCGCCGGTGACGCTTTCGGAGCCGCTCAACACCGCGGCCCGCGCCTATCTCGACGCCGCCAGGCGGCTCGAGGGCGAGGAATTGCCTGTTATCGTGCCCTTCGAACGCAAGGGTTTCCTCGATCGTCTTTTGGGAAGGAGGGCGGCATGAACCTGCTCGACATCTTCAAGCGGCGCTCCAGCGCGCCGGTGGCGCGCGAGCGGCTGCAAGTGCTGCTCGCCTACGAGCGCCGCAACCGCAGCCAGCCCGACCTCGTCTCCATCCTGCGCGAGGAGATCATGGCCGTCATCGCCAAGCACGTGCAGATCGACCAGGATTACATCCAGGTCTCGATGGACCGCGGCGAGACCATGTCGACGCTGGAAATCGACATCCAGATCCCCAACAAGAGCGCCGTGGCGCTGGCCATGGCGGGGTGACTTAGCAAGACTTGGGTTCCTCGCCCCCGCAAAGCGGGGGAGAGGTGCCTCGCGCAGCGAGGCGGAGAGGGGGCAGCGCGACGCTGGCAGGTTCCCTCTGAATTCATTGAAGTCGAGCCATCCCCCCGCTCCGTCTCGGGCTTCGCCCGAGCCACCTTGCCGGGGCGAGCCACGGGTCTCGCCCGTCCTTCGGACCCCCCACTCCGGGGGGCGAGGAACCCAAGTTCTGCAAGGCCAGCGCCGACACCCGCGCATTGTCGCTCGCGGCGCCCAAGCCCAAAATGTCCTGCATTAACCTTCGTTGCGACGGGGGCTTCCCCTACGCAATCGGCGGATGTAAGGATATATTAGGAATTTGTTAAGTTTCCAGTCGAGGTGTGCGTAAGGGGAGTTCGGCCATGAACTTCAGAGGCCTGATCAAGCGTGCTGAAGAGGTAGACAAAGCAGTTCAGGACCTGCAGGTCGCATTGGCGGATCAGGACCTGCAGATCGAATTGGCGGACGCGCTGGACGCAAGTCTGGATGCCGAAGAGCTGGCACCGCCAAAAAGCCAAGATGTCCCTACCGCGGACACTGACGACCCGCCACCCGAGGCCAATGCTGCAAACGCGGACAGTTCCGACGATACGGACAGTGCCGAAAACGGGCCACGACTGACGCCTCATACCCAGACCCGACTTGCCGCATTGAGTGCCTTTGAAGGGCTCTTCCATGACGCCAGGGATTATCTGGAGGAGATCAACGACAAGCTGTCGGAGATCGGGACCTCACACCATCTGACGCGCGAATTCCTCAACATCCTCCACAACGACATTCTTCGCGCCAACGAGCTGGAGCTTACAAATGCCAGCCTGGCCGCCGAACAAAGAACGCTGGCGGAAAAGCTGCACGACACGGTGAGAAAGCTGCGCGAGCGTGAGGGCGCCTTCGAAGTGCTGCAACAGCGCGAGACAAGCCTGGTTCAGGACAGGGAGGCGCTTCGTGCGGCGCTTGCCGCGACAAGGCTGGAACTCGTGGAGACAGCCAATGCGAACGCAAAACGCGAGGCGGAGTTCGGCGACATCGCCAAGCGGCTGACCGGCAGAACGGTCGAGGCCAACAGGCGCTTGCGCGAGAGCAAGATGCTGCGGGAAAAGCATGTCAAGCTGTCGATCGAGCTCGACAAGGCGCTGAAGCGGGAATCCCAGGCGCGCCACAGGCTCGACGAACTCTCGACGATCCATGCCAGCGAAGCAGCGCGGCTTGCCGAGTTGCTGGCCGCGCTCGGCAAGAGCGAGAAAGAGGAGATGCGGCTCCAGAAGTCGCTTGAGGCCGCGCAGGCGAAGCTGTCGGAAACCACCGAAGCGGCGCGCCTGATGGAAGGCGACAAGGAAGCCGAGCTGGCTCGCAGCCAGGCGGAAATACGCGGCTTGGGTTCGGAGATCCAGAACCTGCAGTCGCGACTGGAGCAAACCTCGAACGAGAACAGCGAGGCCGCCAGCGAGATCGCCAGGCTCAAGAGCGAATTGAACGACACCCTGGCCGAAAAGAAAATCGCCGATGAAAGGTTGTCCGCTCTCAACCATGAGAACGAAAACGACAAGCAGAGCCTTTCGAAAGTGAACGCCAATCTTTCACAGCTTGCGCTGCAACAGGCATCTGAACAGATACAGTTCGACGTCCAGAGGCAGGAATGCGAGGACCTCAAGGCCGAAATCGCCTCGCTCAATGCGCGGATCAAGGAATTGCTGCCTTACGAGCGGCTCCACAAGGCGACGAGCGCCAGGCCGCGCGAGGCCGAGGTGGTCGAGATTGGCGGCGTCGTGGCGGAGAAGGCACGTGCAGCGGGCAGGCGGCGCATCCGCAGAAATCTCCGCGCCTCGACGTAGCGCAATTCAAAGCGCGCCGGGTTGAAACGGATGCACGCGACGCGCTTCAAGCTCTTGTTTTGATGCATGTCATTGGCCCAAACCGCTCGGCACTTTGGGGTGACATGCATCAGTCGAGCGGTCCGTGCTGGTAAAGCTCGTCCATGCTGAGCGATGCGAGGGCGCCGAAAGGCGCCTGCTTTTTCACACGGCCGGCGCTCAGGATCACCACGTCGTCGCAGAACGAGATGGTGCTGTGATGGTGGCTGATGACGATAGTCGTGCGGCGGCCGGCTCTCGACTTCAGGGTCTCGACGATGGCCGCTTCCGACAGTCCGTCCACCGCATTGGTGGCTTCGTCCAGGATGAGGAGATCGGGATCGCGCACCAGCGCCCTGGCGAGCGCGATCCGCTGCCTCTGTCCCGCCGAGAGGTTGATGCCCCTGTAGCCAACGAGCGTATCGTAACCCTCAGGAAGCCGTTCGATGAATTCATGTGCTTCGGCCAGTCTTGCGGCGCGCTCGGCGTCGCCAGCCGTGGCTGCCTCCTGGCCGTAGATTATGTTTTCAAAAATGCTGCCATCGACCAGTTCCAGCTCCTGGCTGGCGAGGGCGATGTGCCGGCGCCACTGGCTGGCGTCGATCCGGTCGAGGTGTGATCCATCGACGAGAATCCTGCCGGTGTCCGGTTCCACGAAGCGGCAGAGGAGATTGACGATCGTCGTCTTGCCGGCGCCCGAGCGGCCGATCAGCGCCGTCGAGCGGCCACTGCGGATTTCGAACGTCGCCGAATGCAGCACCACTTCACGCCGGTCCGTGCCGGAATAGGTGAACGTCACATCATCGAACTTGATGCCTTGGTGCAACCCGTGGAACGGCCCGTCGCCTTGCGGCGGCCCGGGCTTGCCGGCGGGATCCAGCATCCACGCCACCTCCTCGAGCGATCCGCTCAGGCCCTGCAGCTGGCTCCACGACCCTTGCAGGGCCCGCATGTGCGGCTGCAGCCTGTAGAGCAGTATGACGAACGCGATGATCAGCGGAAAACTCACCTGCGCCAGCCAGGCGCCGATCACCACCGCCAGGAACAGAATGGCGTGGAGAACCTCCGTCAGCGGCGGCAACGCCCCCTGGCGCACTAGCAGTGCGAAAGAGGCGCGGCGAACCGCATCGGACGCCGTATCGAATATCGCCTTTTCCCGGCTCTCCTGTCCGAAAATGCGGATCAGGCGTCCGGCATGCACCAGGTGGAGCATCTGCGAGGCGAGGTGGCTGTTGCGCGAGGCGACGCTGCGGCTGGGCTCTTTCAGATTGGCCGAGAGGATGGCGTGCGCGATCTGGACGAGCGCCAGTCCGATCGTGACCAACAGCGTCATGCGCCACGAAAGAAGCAGCAGAAAAGCCAACAGGATGATGGCGGCCGATGCGCTGACGATGGCCGACAGCATGATCTGGATCGCATCCGACGCCCGCCAGGATTCGTTGGAGATGATGTTGAGCAGCCGTCCGGGACTCTGCCGCAGGAAGAATGGATAGCCGACCCGCAAGAGCTGCTCCGACAACGCGCTGCGGATCGAATGGCTCGCCTTGCCATAGATGAAGGTCGTGAGCAGCGTGTTGGCGAAGGCGAAAACGTTCTTCAGGATGATCGAGCCGAGGATGGCGATCGAAATGACAACAAGCCGGTCGCGCTCGCTCAAGCCCGATCCGACGTGCTGGAGGACCGCCGAGAACCCACCCATTCCCGGCGCCTCCCCGTGTCCCATGATGATACCCAGCAACGGGATGATCAGACCGATGCCGAAGCCTTCGAGGACGGCGCTGACCAGGCCGAGACCCACCACGGCCGGAAGCAGGCGCAGTTGCCGCTTTCCGAACGCCCGGAACAGCATCGGCAGGCTTGGCGGTAGCAACGGCATTATAGCGTTTCACCTCGCCTGGGCATTGGCTTGCTGGTCTTGCCGCAGCGGCTCGGCCTGCGGCCGTCTTGCCAGCAGAAGAACCGCGAATTTGGCCGCTCCGAGCAAATTCATGGCGACGATCGGCCAGTGCGGCAGATTGAGTTCACGATCGAAGACAGGCCCGCCCGCCAGTTCCCGCAATGCGCCTCTCGCCGCCCAGTAGAAATGACGAAGCAGCCAGGGCGCATGGAGAACATGTTTCAGGCAGAGCCCGCCATTGCCGAGACTGTAGTCGCGGTGAAGCTTTTCGATGGATCCGCGATCCCGCCGGCCGTGATGATGGAATATCGTCATATCAGGGACATACTCGACCGCGAAACCGAGCAACACCGCTCGCACAAGGTAATCGGTATCCTCCGCCGCCCGCAATGGCGCGCCCGCGCCGAAGCGTTCATCGAAATCGCCGATACGGGCCGCGACATCGCGGTGCATCGTCATGTTGCAGCCCAGTACAAAACCGCCGGGATGAACATCCGGCGTCAGCCGCTCGCGCACACGCGACCGCTTGATCGTGAACGGCAGATCCCTGGGATCGCCAAGCTCGACTCGGCCTCCCCGGATGAGCCATTTTTCCCCGGACGCATAATGTCGCTCCAGATCGCGCAAATAGTCGCAATCGACCGCGCAATCATCGTCGACGAAGACCAGCACGCGGCCGCGCGCGCGCCTCAGCCCGGCGTTGCGGGCAGCCGCCAATCCGGGGCGCGGCTCGCAAATGGCCGTGAAGGGAACATCCGACAGTTCGGCGATGCTGGCCAGGTGTTCGGCCGTGCGGTCGCTCGAACCGTTGTCGACAACCACGAGTTCAGCCGCGAAGCTGGCATAGGCGCGGCACGCGGCCTGCACCGACTTGATGCAGGCCTCGAGCACTGCGACACGGTTGCGCGTACAGATGATGAAGCTGACCTGCGGCGGCGAGCGTTCCGGGCGGGGAACGGCCGGAGCGACGCCAAGCGCAGCCGACGAACGATCGCGCTGCAGGGGCTGGTTGGCTTTGACGGTCATTCCTCTAACTCAACCGATAAGGTGCCAAAACCGCAGCAGCAGGAGCGGATTTGAAGAAGTATGCCAAGGCGTCTGCCTGCCTGCTGGCCGACAGCGAAGCAAGGCTGAGCCAGGGCGCCCAGGTGCCGGGACGCAGCGCATATTGCTCGCGGCGCCGGATGACGTTCCACTTCGCGGTCCGCGTCAGCAATTCGTGCGTCAGCGGGGGCTGCTTTTCGTCGGCGACGAGCTGGTAGAGAAAATAGAACAGGTTGAGCGCGCCGGCCTCGAAGCTTGGCCGGGTCGCGGCGGGCAGGGAGCAAATCTCCTCCTCCAGCTGGAGGATGAAGTTGGCCGCACGGGCAACCGTATCGTGGCTGACGGCATCGCCGATGTCGCGCAAGTCCTGCGTTGCTTCCGCGAGGCCCTCGCGCTCCAGGTTCTCGGCGACGATCCGCAAATGCGTCCTGCGCATCTCATTGATGTGCCGGCTGGTCACGCTTTCCTGATGGACGCGGTAGATGAGCAGGTTCTCGGGCATCATGGCCGCTGGGTAACGGCCGGCCAGCCGCCTGAAAAGATCGAAATCCTCGGCGTGCCTGTAGGCCTGGTCGTAGTGGAGATCATCGTCGTCGATGACCTCCCTGTTGTAGACGACCGTCGGATGCATGAAGATCGTGAAGAACTTTGCCAGTATAGGGATGCGGCCGAGCTGGAACACCGGATCGGGCTTGCCCCTGGCGATGCGGCCGCGGATCAACATGTCGACGCCGGCGCCGCAGAAGCCGAGTTCGGGCCGCCGCTCAAACAGCGCCACCTGGCGCGACAAGCGCCAGGGATAGGCGACATCGTCGGCGTCCATCCGCGCGACCAATTCGCCCCGGGCGAGCGCCAGCCCTTCGTTGAGCGTCGCGACGAGGCCACGGTTTTCGCGCGAGATGATCGAGATGCGGCTGTCGGCCTTCTGGTATCGCTCGAGGATCTCGAGGGAATTGTCGGTCGACCCGTCATCGATCGTGACGATCTCCAGGCGGCCGTAATCCTGCCGCAGGATGCTTCCCAGCGCGGCGGCGAGATAGGGCCCGGCATTGTAGACCGGCAGCAGCACGGAGACGAGCGGCGCGGCGGTCATCGCGTCACATCCGTTCGCTGGATGTCGAGCGATTGGCGGCCATCGGGCGATCCGCCGGGCGCGATCGCGAGCCAGCCGGTATGGCCGGCCTGCGCGGCACGAGCGCGCGCGACGTAGGGGAAGTGGTGCTTCAGGCTGTTGAGCGGCCTTTCGAAAACCACCCAGGAAATCCAGGCCACGACGATCGTGGCGGCACTCGCTACCACGAAGCGCCCTGGCCCGTGCTCCGAGACATTGAGCGGAATCCAGGGCTGCGACTTGACGGCGAGCGACAGCAAGATCGGGTGATAGAGATAGACGCCGTAGCTGATACGGCCTAGGCCGAGCAGCGGCGGCAATTCGGCAAGCTTGCCGAGGCGGCCGCCAAGGCCGCGCGAACAGGCGGCGACAATGGCCATCAGTGGCACCAGGGGCAGGACTTGCCGCACCAGCCAATGGGCCCATTCCAGCATCGGATCGGCAGGCGCCGGGACAAACCACTCGATCATCAGGAATGCCGCCGCGAAGGCAGGCCAGCCCAGTCGCATCCATTGCGGCAGGCCGGCGCCCCTGGACCGCCAGCAGGCAAGCAGCGCCCCCGACGCCAGCGCATCCATGGATGCCGGCGGCAGCAGGTCGCGTGCCAGCGCTGGAGTGGCGGTGACCGGCCAGTAGAAGCGATAGGCCAGCGACAGCGCGATGACGCCGATACAGATCGTCTCGAAGCGCCTGCGTGGGGCGAGCAGGACGACCAGTGGCCAGGCAAGGTAGAACTGCTCCTCGATGCTCAGGCTCCAAAAATGGCACAGCACCCAGGGTGTCCAGTCATTGCGCAGCGCATACCAGAAATTCGACAGATAAAGCGCGTGCCAGACCAGCGATCCTCTGGACTGGTCCAGGTCGACCAGCCAGACGAAACCCAGGACTGCAAAATAGGGCGGGAATATCCGCAGCGCGCGCCTGATGTAGAAGGAGCGCAGCGCGGGGCCGGTCTCGAATTCGGCGGCCGAACGCGCTTCCAGGAGCAGGCGCGTGATCAGGAAGCCGCTCAGCACGAAGAACAGCCGCACGCCGATATGGCCCCAAAATGAAGATCCTCCCGCCGCGAAGAAATGGGAATACATGACCATCGTCACGGCGACGGCCCTGAGTGCATCGAGCTGGATGTCGCGGGCGTTTCTCATCGGCGGCTTCCGCCGGCGCGATGTCCGCGATGAAGCCGACTGCTGGTCGGCTCGATCGGCAGGGTGCCGGCATCGCCGATCCCACGCTTTGCAACTCCGGCCCGGCCGGGCTCGAAATCGAGGTAGGGACAACTCAAGTTGGCCAAGCTGGCGGTTCCTCCACGGCCTGTGTCCAGTCGCAAAAAGTCCCCCAGGAGATGGATCGGCTATGCCATTGTGCAGCGCAACACAAAAAATTTACCCAGCTGAAACACTTCGGTGAGTAGGCGCCAGATCATCGACAAAACGGCCAGATACCCACGTTTCGGCGACTTTTTCCAGCAATTCAGCTTGCTTGCGCGGCTTGCGCGCTGCAGCATGGTTGCCATTTTAATCGGTTGGTTGCACGGCCCGTCCGCCGTATTTCAGCGACGATGGCTCGCCTGCCTGTGTGAAGCGGGCCGCGCCTTGGCAATTGCGGCCCTATCTCACACCCCCTCAAACACCACCGTCTGCTCCAGCCCGAACGATCCGCTGTCCTGCCCCATCAAGCCGCCGGCGCTGCCTCACGACAGGCGGGCCGGTTCCCCGTATTTCCTGTTCCGTTAGGCGAGTTTGCGACGGGCGGCAGGGAGGACGAACCAAATGACATCGACGTCAATTGCCCGTCGCGAGGCGGCGTCCCTGCCCATCGCGGCGCTGATGGGCGCCATGGTGTCGATCCAGATTGGCGCCACCTTCGCCAAGGGCTTGTTCCCGCTGATCGGCGCGCAGGGCACGACGACGCTGCGGCTCGTCGTGGGCGCGCTGATGCTGATCGCGGTGCTGCGGCCCTGGCAAATGTGGCCCTCGCGCGCCACCATGCCGTGGTTGGTCGCCTATGGCGTGACGCTGTGTGCGCTCAACCTTCTGTTCTATGCCGCGCTCGCCACCATCCCGCTCGGCATAGCGGTAGCGCTGGAATTTTCCGGACCGCTGCTGGTGGCCACGCTGGCGTCGCGGCGCGCCAGCGACTTTGCCTGGATCGTGCTGGCGGTGGCCGGCATCGTGCTGTTGTCGCCGTTCGTTCATTCACTCGCACCGCTCGACCCGACCGGAGTGATGCTGGCGCTGGCGGCGGGCGGATTCTGGGCCCTCTATATCGTGCTCGCCCAGAAGGCGGGCGCGGAGCTCGGCACCCGCACCACGGCCTACGGAATGGCGATCGCCGCCGTGCTTGTGCTGCCCTTCGGCGCGGCGCAAGCGGGAACCGCGCTGCTCGCGCCATCGATCCTGGGCAGTGCCTTGCTCGTCGGCCTGTTTTCCAGCGCATTGCCGTTCTTTCTGGAAATGGTGGCGCTGACTCGAATGCCGGCCCGCATCTATGGCACGCTGACCTGCCTGGAGCCGGGGCTGGGCGCGCTGGCCGGCTTCCTGTTCCTGCACGAGAGCCTGACCACCACGCAATGCGCCGGGATCGCAGCCGTCATTGCCGCGGCTTTCGGTACTGCGCTTACATCGCAGCCGCCGGTGCCGTCGCCGGAGTAGGGGCGACGGACCGTAAAGGCTCATGCCGCGAGTGCTTCTCCGGCGCCTCCGCCGTTCGAGAATTGCCCCCATCCTTCGCGTCGGTCAGAACCTCAAGCCGAGATTGACCTTCGCACCCTGATCGACCGTGCCGCCGCCGAACTGTCCGGTGTAGGAGAGCTTCAGCGTGGCATTGGCCGACATGTTCAGGTCGAGGCCAGCCTCGACCACTGCTGCGTCCCTGGCGACAGGCACGCCGGCGATGGTGAAGAGATCGCCGCCGGCGAAGGCGAAGCTTGAGGTCGGGATGTCATCACCAAAGGCATGGCGCCAGCCGAGCATGCCGCGCGCCGTGGCCTTGATCTCGCCGAGGCCCAAATCGGTGGAAGCACGCAGGCCGAGCGTTGTGAAGGTTGCATCGGTGGTTGAGCCGGCACTGGTCAGCGCCGCCGCACCGCCGGTTTCGGTAAAGCCGTCGGTGTGCACGCTGACATAGGCGAGGTTGGCGAAAGGTTCGAACTTGAAGTGCCCGGCATCGGCCTTGTAGGCGAGTTCGCCGAACGCTTGCGCCGTGCCGGCATCGTAGTCGGCCGACAGCCCGTCCGCGAAACCATTGAAAGCGACGGCGCGTTTTGTCGAGAGGCTGTTCCAGCTGTAGGCCGCACCGGTGCGGAAGGCGATGGCGCCCAAATCGGTGCCGCCATAGAGGCCGAGATGATAGCTGTCGTTCTTGCCCGATGAATTGCGGTCATCGGCGTCGAAGGACGAATGGCTGTAGCCGCCGAGCAGGCCGACGCGCCAGGTGCCGAGCTGGGTGTCGGCGCCGGCCAGCAGGCCGCCCGTCGAGCGGTCGAAGGCGGCGGCGTTGCCGTCGCTGTCGGTATTGCCCCAGGAACCAAAAGCCTGGCCCCAGACGGCGAAACGGTCGGTGTCGGCGGCGACCATTTCAGGCCCGCCTTCGCCATAGGCCATGACGGGCAGGGCAGGAGTGCTGCCGGCATCGCCGAAGGCGGCGCTGATGCGGCTGGTGGCGGCGTCGCGGATGAAACGGCTGTCCTCCAGCAACATGCCCTTGGCCGAGGCATGGATCTCGCCGGAGAGCTGGTCGAAGGCATCTTGCGCGGCGGCTTCGCTCGGCAAGGCAAAGATAGCATCAAACAGCGGATTGCCGCTGCCAAGGCTTTCGGCGCCGGTGCCGGTGGCGATCTGGTTGGGCGTCAGGCCGACCGAGGCGAAGGTCTTCTGGACGACATCGAGGTAGACGTGGTTGGCGTCGTAGCTGTCGACCAGGCCGAGGAAAGCCGTCCCGGTGTTGCCGCCAAACGTATATGTCCCGGTGACGCCGCCATCGGCTTGCAGCACCGTGTAATGCGTGCCCCCCACATAGGGTGCGCCGTCGAGTTTGACCACGTCGATCAGCGCGCCGCTGTCGATCGTTGCGGCGCCCGCCGCATGGAGGAAGTCGGACGTGCCGGTCGAGGTCAGTTCGACCAGGTAGATCGAGCCCGCCGCCTGGTCGACATTGCCCGCGACATTGAGCGTGCCGATCGAATTGCCCGGTGCGATGATGCCGCCCGACTGTGCCACGATGCCGCCCACCGTGCCGTTGCCGCCCAGCATGCCGCCGGTGATGGTCACAAGCGAACTCGCCAGCGATCCGTTCACGGCCAGCCGTCCGCCGCTCACATTGGTGGCGCCGGTGAAGCCGCTCGAATTGCCTGTCAGGTTGGTATTGCCGGCGATCTGGTTGATCGTCCCCAGCCCGCTGATGCCGGCATCGAACGCATAATTTGTATTGGTATGGTTGAAATTGAGCGCACCGGTGCCGAGGCCGAACTGGAACGTGGCCGAGCCGAGGACACCGGCGCCCGTCGCCGCGGCGCCTGCCGCGCCGCCAATGTTCACTGTGCCGGTGGACCCGGCCTGATCAGCGATGAGCAAGTTTCCGGCAACCGTAACCGCACCATCATTGGCGACGGTCAGGGTGCCAGCGCCGTCGATGCCGACGTAAAGGTCCGCACCGTTCGTCCACTTCGACCCCGTGCCATCAACCTTGACAGTCCCGATATCACCGCCATTTGTCCCAATCTTGCCATTGGTGTCGGTGATCTCGCCGCCATTGGTGACGGACACCGTGCCGACGCTTAAAACCGATAAATCGCCGCTGTTTAACCACTTGGACCCAGAACCGTCGACTGTTGCCAATGCGCTGGACCCACCGTAGTATCCGACAAGCCCGTTGACATCGGACACCAGGCCGCCATTGCTGATGGCAAGGACACCGTCTCCGGCCACTCCCAAGATCAAACTGCTGGCGACGGTCCAATTCGAGCCGACGCCATCAATGGTGGCCGTGCCGGTCGTTCCCGGACCACTGCCGACACTGCCGCTGCTGCTGGTGACCGTGCCGCCTTGGGTAATGGCGAGGGTGCCATTGCCGTCTACCTCAAGATAGCCGCTGTTGGTCCAGGTCGATCCCGGGCCATCCACAGTTACCGCGCCTGAGGAATCTGTATCAACCGCAACAAGTCCATTGACGTCAGACACAGCACCGCCGTTTGAGACATGGAGCGTGCCGGCGCCGCCCTTACCAATATACAGATCGCCGCTATTGGTCCAGGTCGAGCCGGCACCGTCGACGAACACCGTGCCGGCCGAGTCCGCCGTGTAGCCAACGAAACCCGAGCCATTGCTGACCGCGCCGCCGTTCGAGATCGTCAGCGCGCCCGTGCCAAAACCTCCGACATAGAGGTCGCCGCTGTTCGTCCACTTCGATCCCGCACCGCCGACCGCCACCGTGCCGGCCGAGTCGGCAGCGTAGCCAAGATAGCCCCCGCCATTGCTGGCCGTGCCGCCGTTCGAGATCGTCAGGCTACCTGTATCGAAACCGCCAATGAACAGATCCGAACTGTTCGTCCACTTCGATCCGGCACCATCGACCGTCACCGTGCCGGTCGAGTTGTAGCCCACATAGCCCTTGGCGCTGCTGACCGCACCGCCATTCGAAATCGTCAGCTTGCCCGTGCCACCACCGCCTACGAACAGATCCGAACTGTTCGTCCACTTCGAACCCGCGCCATCGACCGCCACCGTGCCGACGGAATCCACACCATAGCCAACGAAGCCCAGATCACTGTTGACCGCGCCGCCATTGGTGATCGCCAGAGCGCCGGTGCCCTGCTCGCCGACGAACAGGGCGGAACTGTTGGTCCAGGTCGAGCCGGCACCGTCGACGAACACAATGCCGGTCGAGCCCACCGCGTTGCCGACATGGGCCAAGTCATCGCTGACCGCGCCGCCTTGGTCGATCACAAGAAAGCCTTTGCCGGAATCGCCGACGGTCAAGGACCCGCTATTGGCCCAGGTCGAGCCGGCGCCAGCGACTATCACCTGGCTGTTTGAATCGGTGCTGTAGCCCATTATGCCATCAGCATTGCTAACCACACCGCCGTTCTTGATTACCAGCTCGCCGTCGCCATCATGGCCGACATAGAGCGCTCCATTGTTTGTCCAGGTCGCATCATCGATCGTCACCGAGCCGGTCGAACCTGAATATCGGCCAATATAGGCGCTGTCGCTGCTGACCTTGCCGCCGTTGGAAACCGTTACCGCGCCAACGCCGGAACCGCCGACCGTGAGGCTATCACTGTTAAGCCACATCGAGCCGGCGCCGTCGATCTTTACGACTCCTTGAGCGTTGCTGCCGCCGGCAACAATACCAACAACATCCGTCACGACACCGCCATTGAGGATATCGAGCGTAGCCAGCCCGAAACTACCAACCACCAGACTGCTGCTGCTGGTCCACGAGGAACCCGCATTTACGGTGACGTCAGAAGTCGAGTTATCCCCCCAGGATAAGAATGCTCGGCCGCTCGTCAACGTACCGTTCGAAATGACAAGGCTGCCGTCCGAAGAACCTGTAAAGCCAAGGTAAATATCGTCCGCAAAAGCGCTGCCAGCGTTGATAGCAGTCGGATTCGGTGTCGTTGTGCTGATATATACAATATCGGCCGCCGTCGGCACCGACCCAGCGCTCCAGTTTCCGGCCGTAAACCAATCCGTGGAGGTGGTGC
Organism: Mesorhizobium sp. LNHC252B00; assembly: GCF_000502955.1. Lineage (GTDB taxonomy): Bacteria > Pseudomonadota > Alphaproteobacteria > Rhizobiales > Rhizobiaceae > Mesorhizobium. The sequence goes on from NZ_AYWO01000012.1 coordinate 140,231, forward strand.
CGAACCAGATATCGGCGGCGGTGGCGGCGATTGGCTGGCCAAGACCGACCAGAGCGGTCGACGTCAGCGCCAGATACTTCAACGCCTTTGCCTTGCGGCCTCCAAATGTGTTCTGCGGCATCCAAACCCCTGACATGATAGTCGTTTCACCCTGAGGCTGACATGTCATTGGAGCCCAGCTGTTGTCTTGGGCAGGACCGCAATGGAATTGGACTGGAGCGAAGTGCCGTGCTTTTTCCGCGCACTGTGGCAGTTTGGCGCCATCGATCGCCGCGGGATCTCGGCTTTTGACGGAGAGGGATTCGGAAATCGCGTCGTGTTTCCGGTATCCGGATTCTACCTGGCGCTCGTTGGCGTGTAGCCGAAGCGGCGGCGAAAGCAGCGGTTGAAATACGACACATCGCTGAAGCCACTGATCATGGCGATTTCGCTGACGCGCATCTCGCTATTCTGTCTCTGCGAAAGCAGCTTATGAGCGCGCTGCAGGCGAAGTTCGAGAATGCGCTCGGAAAAGCTGATGCCGGTCTCCTGCAGGAGATCTTGAACATAGCGCGCGGACAGGCCGAGTTCTTGCGCGACGCCCTGCGCCGAGATGCCGGGGTTGGAAAAATTCTCGGCAATCTTTGCCAGCACCGCCTGCAGCCTGGCTGCTGGCAGCCCGCGCAAGCCGGCCAGTTCGGCGGGCTCACCCTTGGCGCCTGTCACCAGGCCGATCAGATCGACGATTGTCTGCGTCGCGTGCGCTATCAAATCGGGCGAGACGAGAGGGCGGCCGGTTTCAAGAAGTTGGCAATAACGCTTGAGAAAATCGAGAGCTTCGTTCTCGGCGCCGATCTTCAACGCCAGCCTGTCGTCGATCTGCGGGAAGGCCTGGGTGAGGACTGCACGGGGGACCACCACGTTTGTCCACACATTGCTGTCGGAACCGTGCATTTTCAGCGCTTCCGATGCCGTCACCAGGACCGCTTCACCCTGTCCGACACCATAGTCGCGGCCGACCTGTGCGCCGGTCAGCAGCGTGTCGGATTTGTTGATCAGCAGGAGATAACCGTCGTTGCCGTCATCGGCGATATTGCTTGCCTTCCTCGTTGCATGCTTGATCGTTCCGGACATCTGGCCAAGAACCAGTGACCCGACAGCCGTGGCTTCGATCGCGGCTTCGAAAGGCAGGTTGTCCGACATGCCGTATTCGACCGACCATATCTCCGCGAGGTGGATGTCTTGCCAGAGGGAAAATCGATCGCGATCACTGAGATGCGAGGGCAATTGAGCCGATGAAAACACCGTCTTTTGTGGCAATTGTGTACCCGATATATTTGCGTTCTCTAATATAGCGAGCGCGATGCTTTCCATTTCAAGAATAACCAGCGACAATGGCCGCCTGGTGTCAACTGATCGAATTTATATCCTTAATCGAGTTCAACCACGCGTGGCGTCACCCAAAAGTGTGACTTCGCGAAATCCTCCGAAGCGAGATCGGGGCGTGCAGGAGGCATGATGGAGAGGCTGAGCAGCGACGTCCTTTCCTCGATTATCGGCGATATCTACGATTGCGTTTTGAACCCCGACGGGTGGGCCGGGGTAATGACCCGGATCACAGAGGCGGTCGACGCGGCCTACACCACCATCGCGCTTGCCAGCACTGCCGGCAATCGTGGCCGCTTCGCGGCTCAATCGCCCTGGGATCCCGTGCAAATGCGCGTGCTCCAGGAGGACTATGATTTTGACGCAATTCCCGGACTGAAGGCCGCGATCGTCGGCGACATCGACACGCCTGTTGCGACGCTGTCGCATATGAGCGAAGCCGAACTCCAGGAGACGCCATTTTTCCAGAATTGGGCCAAACCGCAGGGATTGCGCGAGGCCTGCATCACCAAATTCGTTCATACGCCGGACCGGATCGGGCTCATGGGTTGCACCACGCGGGCCAGCAGGGAGGTCATCTCAATCGAGGAACAGCGTTTCCTGGCATTGCTCTCGCCGCATCTGCGCCGCGCTTCGATGATTGGAGACCTGCTCGATCAGGCCCGCGTTACCGCCAACCTTTATCGCCAAGCGCTCGACCATCTCGCTGTGCCCGTCGTTCTTACCGGCGCCAACGGAAAAATCCTCCATGCCAATGGGGCGGCCGATCGAATGTTTTCGGCGCAAGGCCCCATTCTTTCCAGGAACGGCCTGCTCCAGGCGCAGAACCTGGTGACAGCCCGCGCCCTGCTGGAGGCAATCGCCAGTGCCGCGAGCGAGGACGCTTCGCTCGGCTCCCGCGGCATAGGCCTGCCCATTTCGGCTCCCGGTCAGCCGCCCGCCGTCGCCTATGTATTGCCGCTGACCGAGGGAACCGCGCGCGCGGCTTTCCGGCCGGCATGTGCCGCTGTCTTCGTTTCGACCACGACGTCTTCTTCTCCACTTCCGGAAGCCGTTCTCACCGCGCTGTTCGACCTGACGCCCGCGGAGGCGCGGGTTCTGCTGCGCATCGGCAGCGGATTGTCCGCGTCGAAGAGCGCGCTGGCGCTCGGCATCGGCGAAAACACCTTGAAGACCCACCTCAACCGAATCTTCGCCAAAACCAGCACGAGACGCCAAGCCGATCTCGTCAAGCTCGTTTCGGACATAGGCACGCCGCTTGCACCTCAGTGATGGCGCCCATATCGGCGCCGGTTAGCCAAATGGTGCGATCCGGACAGGAGACCGGATAGAACTGGTCGCGCTCGAACGCCACCCGTACCTGCCGATCTGCTCGACGTTGCGCAATGCGGCAAGGGTACTGCGCCTGCACCGGACGGCGCCCCCTTCTGCCTGCCGGCCAATCACTTTGCCAACTCTCACCGCCGCCAGGGCGGTTCCGGCGCGAAGCGCTTGCCGATCCAGTCGGCAAAGGCGCGGGTCTTGGCGGCTTGTCCCTTGGCTGAGGGCGTGACGACATAGATCGCGCCTTCGTCGGCCAGCGTCCAATCCTCCAGGATTGGCACCAGCCGTCCGTCGGCGAGTTCGCGGCCGACCAGCCAGTCCGTGCTCATCATCAGGCCGACGCCTTGCACGGCGGCATCGACCAACACCTCGGCATCATCGGTGACCAACGGGCCGGACACCTCGACGCGCACGCTTCGGCCCTCGCGGTTGGTCATCTCCCAGGCTGGAAAGGTCTGAAAACCGCTGAAGCCCAGGCAGGAATGTTCGAGCAACCCCTGCGGGGTCTCCGGCCTGCCCCTTCGGGCGAGATAGGAGGGGGCGGCGCAGAGCAGTCGCCGCCGTGTCGCCACCTTGCGGGCCACCAGGCGGGAATCCTCCAGAGCGCCGAGCCGCACGGCGACATCAAAATTCTCGGCGACCAGATCGGCGAAGCGGTTGGAGAATTCGGCCTCGATGCGGACATCGGGAAACTCGGCAAGGAATTGCGGCAGCAGCGGCCCGATCCACATGCGCCCGAACGTGCCGGGCAGCGCCAGCCTGAGCAGGCCGCGTGGGCCTCCGCCGGCATGCGCCGACGCGGCAGCCTCGGCCTCGTCCACGGAGGCGAGGATGGCGCGCACCCGCACCATGAATTCGGCACCCGCCTCGGTCAGCGACACGCTGCGCGTCGTGCGATGGAGCAGCCTGACGCCGAGCCGCTCCTCCAGCGACTGCAGGCGCCGTGACAGGATGGTCGAGTCGCGCCCGACACGCGCCGCCGCCCTGGTGAAGGAACGGGCCTCCGCGATGGCCGCGAAAGCAGCCATTTCGGCAAGGGTCAACGGTTCGCGAGATTGCTGCATAGATTACAGTACTCAAATGTAAAAAGCAGGGATTATCCAGAAATACCGCAGCAGCTAGATGCACTCAAGCCATCAATCGTCCCACAGGAGTGAAACCATGAAAGCCATCGAGCTGAGCCAACCCAGGCTGGACGCCTTCCGCGCCGCCACCATTGCCACCCCCGAACCGCAGCGCGGCGAGGTGCTGATCCGCCAGCGTGCGGCGAGCCTCAATTTCGTCGATGTCGCGGTCGCGAGCGGCAACTATCCCGGACCGAGCTTTCCGCTCATCCCGGTCGCCGACGGCGCCGGCGAGATCGTCGCGCTGGGCGAGGGGGTTACGGGATTCGCAGCCGGCGATCGCGTCGTCGCCCATGCCAAGCCCCGCTGGATCGGCGGCCGGCCGCGGCCCTACGAGATGAGGCAGATGCGCGGCATCTCGCTGCCGGGGTCGCTGGCCGAATATGTCGCGCTGCCTGCAAATTCGGTCGTGCCGGTGCCGGCGCATCTCTCCTTCGAGGCGGCGTCGACGCTGCCGATCGCCGGCACCACCGCCTGGAACGCGATCCGCGCCGCCGATGTCGGGCCGGGCTCGGTCGTCGTGCTGCTCGGCACCGGCGGCGTCTCGATCTTCACCCAGCAGCTTGCGAAAGCTGCCGGCGCCACCGTCATCATCACCTCGTCGTCGGACGAGAAGCTGGAGCGGGCGAAGGCACTGGGCGCAGATCATCTCATCAACTACCGCGCGACGCCTGACTGGGACGGCAAGGTGCTGGAACTGACGGGCGGCCTCGGCGCCGACCTCGTCGTCGAGACCGGCGGCACGGCAACCTTTGCCCGCGCCATCAACGCCACCGCGCCCGGCGGCACGCTGTTCACCATCGGCTTCGTCACCGGCGCCGAGGCCACGATCAATCTGCTGCCGATCATCATCAAGGCGCTGAAAGTGGTCGGCAACAACACCGGATCGGTGTCCGACCTACGCGACGCCGTCCGCGCCATCGGTGCGGCCAGGATCGACCCGGTCGTCGACAAGGTGTTTTCACAGAATGAAGCGGCCGAAGCCTACGCCCACATGGCCGCCGGCGGCTTGCACTTCGGCAAGCTGGTGTTCGGGTTGGAGTGGTGGTGAAGCGGATAATCTCCCCCCTCGAGGGGGAGATGTCGCCGAAGGCGACAGAGGGGGTCGTCTCGCGTGAAGCGCCAACCTGATCTGCTGCATTGGGCCGAGCCCAGTCGAACCGACCCTCTCTGGCCTGCCGGCCATCTCCCCCTCAAGGGGGGAGATCACGCTCTCACCCTCAGATCAGCTTCTCCAGCGTGATCGGCAAATCCCGAACCCGCTTGCCCGTCGCATGAAACACCGCGTTGGCGATCGCGGGGGCGACGCCGACGATGGCCAGTTCACCGACACCCTTGCCGCCGAGCACCGAGGAATGCAGGTCGGGGATGCCGACCGAGATTACCTCGATGTCGGGAATGTCGGCATTGGTCGGCACCAGATAATCGGCGAGGTTGTTGTTTACGATGCGGCCATGGCGGCGGTCGACGATGCCTTCTTCGAGCAGCGCCTGGCCGATGCCCATGATGATGCCGCCCTTCCACTGGCTTTCGGCGAGCTTCGGGTTGTAGAGCCGGCCGGAATCCAGCGCCGACACCACGCGTGACACCCGCACCGTGCCGAAATCCTCATCGACGCGCACCTCGATGAAATGCGCGCACCAGGAGTGGCGGGAATAGTCGCCTTCGGTGTGCGGCAACGCCATGGCGATGGTGGTGTAGTTCTTGTAGCGATCCTCTGGCGTCGAATTGGCCGGCATGGTGTCGCCGGTGGCCTCGATGTGGTCGCGGCCGACGCTTTTGAGCAGCTCGGAGATCGAGACATCAGGCCCGTCGCCGCGTGGCGACGACATACGGCCGTTGGCGACAACCAAAGTGTTGGCCTGCAGCGTGTGGAAGGGTGAGCGTGGATCGCTGATCGCCAGCCCGATCAACTGGTCGAGCGCCGAGGTCGCCGCCTTATGGACCGCACCGGTCATCACGCCGGCCAGCCGCGAGCCGCCGGCGACGCCGGCGCGGGGCAAGCGCGAATCGCCGAGCTTCACCACGACATGGTCGGCCGGCACCCCGACCGTCTCGGCGGCGGTCTGCACCAAGATGGTGTAGGTGCCCTGGCCCATGTCGATCGAGGAGCTTTCGACCTCGACCGAGCCGTCGGCCAGGATGCGCACGATCGCCTCGCCATAGGCGCGCCGCACGGGATAGGTGCCCGCCGCAACGCCCCAGCCGATCAGCTGATTGCCGTCGCGCATGGAGCGCGGTTCGGGCGTGCGCCTGGACCAGCCGAAGCGTTCCGCGCCAGCGGCAAAGGCCTCGCGCAACTGCCTGGTCGACCAGGCTTTTTTCGCTTCCGGATCCTGTTCGGCATAGTTCCTAAGCCGGATCTCCAGCGGATCGATGCCGACCTCGTAAGCGAGCTCGTCTATGGCGCTTTCGATGCCGAAGGCAGAGGGGTTTTCGCCCGGCGCGCGCATGGGGCCAGGCACTACAGAATTCACCCGCACGACATTCTGCTTGGACGAGAAATTCGGCGTCGCGTACATGATCGAGGTGACCGATCCGAGCGGCTCGACCCACATGCCGTCGATGGATGTTTCATTGACGCCGCGATGCACGATCGACTGGATTTTTCCTTGCCGGTCGGCGCCGATCGTTACCGTCTGGCGCGTCGCGGCGCGGCCGCCGTAACCGGTGAAGGTCTGCGGCCGCGTCATCACCAGCCGCACCGGCCGGCCGAGCATTTTGGCGGCACATGCCGCCACCGCGCCATGGCTGAGCGCCAGTGCCTTGGAGCCGAAGCCGCCGCCAATATAGGGCGAGACCAAGCGCACATTCTCGAACGGCACGCCGAACCATTCGGCATAGGTGCGCGCCATACCGTCCAGCCACTGGCTCGGCTCCCATACGGTGAGGCGGTCGCTCTCCCAGCGGGCGATCAGGCCATGCGGCTCCATCGGCGCCTGGTATTCGCGCGGCGTGTTGTAGGCGGCGCAGATGCGCACTGGGGCCGAGGCGAAAGCGGCTTGCGCGTCGCCCCATTCCTTGGTCATGGCGTCGATCGGGATGCCGTCGCCGGCCTTGGCGTCGCTAAGGTCGACGATGGCGTGCGTCTCGTCATAGCTGACCTTGATGAGGGCTGCCGCGGCGACCGCCTGCTCGAAGGTTTCGGCGACGACAGCGGCGACATGCTGGCCCGAAAAGGTGATGTCGCGCGCCAGCGGGCAATAGGGCTTGTCGGGCGGCGGCGTGCCGAACCAGTCCGAGGCGGTCCTCAGGCTGATGATGGTGTCCGGCGTCAGCACTTGCAGCACGCCGGGTGCTGCTTCAGCCGCATTGGCGTTGATCTCGCGCACCTTGCCCGAGGCAATCGTGCTTTCGACCAACACGGCGTAGGCGAGGCCTTCGAGCTGCCGCTCGACGGCGTATTTGGCTGTGCCGGTGATCTTGGCCGGGCCGTCGACGCGCGACAGACGGCCGCCGACGACTTCCGCCAGCGCGCCGTCGGATGCATCACCATGTCTGATGTTGTGAACGGTCATGCCGTCTCTCCCATTTTGAGGATGGCGCGCGCGACAACGCGCGGCGCCAGTTCAAGCTTGTAATGGTTGGCGCCATGGTCGACGGCGCCTTCGATCGCGAGCAGGCTGGCAGCGCGAACCGCATCTGGTTCCAGCATCTTGCCCTTCAGCGCATCCTCCACGGCTCGCGCCCGACAAGGTTTGGTCGCGACGCCGCCTAGCGCGACGCGCAGGTCACGGATGGTGCGCCCATCGGCTTCGAACTCGATGCCGATGGCGGCACTCGCCGCGGCGAACTCATAGGATTGCCGATCGCGGATCTTGAGATAGGTCGAACGCCGCGCAGAGGCCGAGCCGGGGATCTCGATGGCGGTGATCATCTCGCCCGGTTCGATCGCGTGTTCCTTGTCCGGCGTCGTTCCGGGCAAGAGGAAAAAATCGTCCACCGGGACCTGGCGATCGCCGAGATGCACGATCGCATCGAAGGCGACCAGCGCCACGGCGAGGTCACCCGGATACATGGCGATGCAGGCTTCGCTGGTGCCGAGCACCGCATGGCCCCGTGTGACACCGCCGATGGCCGAACAGCCGCTCCCGGGTTCCCGCTTGTTGCAGGCGGGGAAATTCGCCGGATCGCGGAAGTAAGGACAGCGCGTGCGCTGCATCAGATTGCCGCCGATAGTCGCCATGTTGCGGATCTGTGCGGAAGCCGCCTGCCACAGCGCTTCCGAGACGGCTGGGAAGCGGCTCTTGATGCCGTCGTGGTCGGCGACGTGGCTCATCTTGGCGAGCGCGCCGATGGTGGCTCCGCTCTCGCTGAGCTCGATGCCGTTCAGCCCCTTGAGATGGGTGATGTCGACCAGTGTCTCGGGCTCGGCGACGCCGCATTTGGCGAGGTCGATGAGCGTGGTGCCGCCCGCGAACAGCATGGCGCCGGGTAGGGCGGCCGCCTGTCTTGCCGCATCGACCGAGCCGGCGCGCAGATAGGAAAAATCCCTCATGATGCGACCTCCAATGCAGCCTGGCGAACGGCGGCGACAATGTGCGGATAAGCGCCGCAGCGGCAGAGATTGCCGGCCATGTATTCGCGGATCTCGTCATCGGAGCCGGCATGGCCCTCGCGGATGCAGGCCACCGCCGACATGATCTGGCCTGGCGTGCAATAGCCGCACTGGAAGGCATCCTGTTCGAGGAAGGCAGCCTGCACGGGATGCGGTTCGCCCTCACGTGCAAGCCCCTCTATGGTGGTGACGGTGCGACCCTCGACTTGCGCGGCCAGCGTCAGGCAGGCCAGCACGCGCTCGCCGTCGACATGCACGGTGCAGGCGCCGCACTGGCCGTGGTCGCAGCCTTTCTTGGTGCCGGTCAGGCCGAGCCGGTCGCGCAAGGCGTCGAGCAACGTGACTCGCGGCTCGAGTTGCAACTCGTGATGGTGGCCGTTGATATCGAGATGGACGGGAATTGTTGTCTTGGTCATGGGCGTCTGGCTCCAGTTGCTTGACGCGGATGGGGATGAATTGGTGTTGGGTCGGGCGAGGGCAAGGGCGCGAAGGGCGTGATCTCCCCCCTTGAGGGCAGGGGAATCGCACATGAGTACAAAGGGACTCTTGTGTGGTGTGCGGAAATCGATTCTGAAAGGACCTCTGG
>NZ_AYWO01000013.1 GCF_000502955.1 Mesorhizobium sp. LNHC252B00
GGTCGCGGCGCCGCCAGCGAGTGCGGCGCTACCGCGCGCCGCAGCTGAGGCACCGCCTGAAACAGCGTTGATGCCGCCTGTGGCGGCGCCAAGGGCGGCACCGCCGGCCATCACAATGCCGCCAGCAGCAAGACCCGCGCCGACTGCGGCGCCGGCGCCGAGCTGCGGTCCACCGGAGACGAGGCCGTTGGCAATGCCGGGACCAAAGATGCCAAGGCCCAGCAGCGCGAGCGCGGCAAGCACGATCGCCATGGCGTCGTCGATGGTGGGCGCAGCACCTCCGAAACCGGCGGTAAATTCAGAAAAGAGCGTCGAGCCGATGCCGATGATGACGGCGAGCACCAGCACCTTGATACCGGAGGAAATGACATTGCCGAGAACGCGCTCGGCCATGAAGGCGGACTTGCCGAAGAGGCCGAAGGGGATCAGCACGAAGCCGGCAAGCGTGGTCAGCTTGAACTCGATGAGGGTGACGAAGAGCTGGACCGCCAGAATGAAGAAGGCGAACAGCACCAAGGCCCAGGCCAGAAACATGCAAGCGATCTGGATGAAATTCTCGAAGAACGACCAATAGCCCATCAAGCCGGAGATGGAGTCGAGCAACGGCCGGCCGGCGTCCAGTCCTGTCTGGGCAACCTTGCCGGGACGCAGAAGGTCGGCCGTCGTAAATCCCGTTCCGGAAGCCTTGAGGCCGAGGCCGGCGAAGCTCTCGAAGACGATGCGGGCGAGATTGTTCCAGTTGCCGATGATGTAAGCGAACACCCCGATGAAGAGGGTCTTCTTGACCAGGCGCGCGATGATGTCGTCGTCGGCGCCCCAGGACCAGAATAGCGCGGCCAGCGTCACGTCGATCACGATCAGCGTCGTGGCAATGAAGGCGACCTCGCCACCGAGCAGGCCGAAGCCTGAATCGATGTAGCGGGTGAAGACCTCGAGAAAATGATCGATGACGCCGGTGCCACCCATGATGCTATCGGCCTTCCACTCGATCGATCGCGGGCGTCGCGGGCGTGAGGAAGCGGCGGCGGTTCTCGGCCCAAGTGCGTAGGCATGTCGGATCGCGCGCGCCTGCCTCGCCAAGCTCCCGGCAGCGGATCAGCTCGCCACGCAGCGGATCGGCGTTGGCAGTCCCCGTTCGGCCGACCGACGAGGCCGAGGGGCGATCCTCCTTACGGGTCAATTCGATTGCGGTCGCCGTGACAGCGACCGCGACGAACACGACCGCGCCAAGCCGGGCAAGCATTTTTCCGTCCATGACGTTGCCCTCAGTTGCCGTTCTGGAACATGCGGGCGTTGCCCGGCTGGTAGCCGGCGCCCGGCGTCAGGAAGCGGCGGCGCTGCTCGCGGCCTTGTTCGGCGGCCGCCGCCTGCTCGGCGGATTCAAGCGCTTGCGCCCGGCCGTTCGCGGCGACCACGGCAGTCAGGTCGGCGAGTTGCTGTGCCTGGAGACCGAGGAGTTGGTTGCCGGCCTGCGCCGCTTGCAGCGCGCCGGTGGCACCCTGGCTCTGCCCGATGAGGGCAGACATCTGGGTTCGATTGGTGTCGATGTTGCCGACGACGCCGGCTTGGACACGCATGGCGTCCTGAAGGCCGCCTGCGGTGTTCTGCCAACGTTCGCGGGCGCCAGCGATCAACTGCTGGTCCGAGGCGGAGAGGGAGGCATTGCCGTAGGTCGTCTGGAACGCCTGGTCGATCTGCTGGACGTCGAAGGCGATGTTCTGCGCCTCGGAGAGGAGTTGCTGCGTCTTTTGGACAGACTGCTGCAGCTGCTGGAGCGAGGAGTAAGGCAGGCTCGCGAGGTTGCGGGCCTGGTTGATCAGCATCTGTGCCTCGTTCTGGAGCGAGGTGACCTGGTTGGTGATCTGCTCCAGTGCGCGGGCGGCCTGAAGGACGTTCTGCCCATAGTTCGTCGGATCGAAAACGATGAAGGCGTGGGCCGATGTCGTGATCATCGGCGACAGCGAAATAGGCGCGGTGAGAAGAGCCACCGCAAGGCGGGCGACGAGCGAACGGGAACGGGTAGTCATGATTGGGCCTCCTTCTGGGTTTGGGAAATGAGGTTGACAAGATCGGGGATGAGGTCGGCCGCCCACGCAACACCGTGCGCCCGGAGCCATGCGGGCACGAAGCCGTCGCGGCCGTGCTCGGCGAGGACGCGCTCGATCGCCGCCTGGTCCGTCTTGGACGAGGTGGCGGTGAGGGCGAGGGCCACTTCGCCGAGACCCAACTCGAACAGGCGGTTGCCGCGGCGGCTCTGGCAGTAGTAGTCGCGCTTCGGGGTTGCCCGCGCGAGAATCTCGATCTGGCGGTCGTTCAACCCGAAGCGCCGATAGATCGCCGTGATCTGCGGCTCGATCGCGCGCTCGTTCGGCAACAGCAGGCGCGTCTGGCAGCTCTCGATGATGGCGGGCGCAATCGCGCTGCGGTCGATGTCGGAGAGCGACTGCGTGGCGAAGACGACGCTGGCGTTCTTCTTGCGCAGCGTCTTCAGCCATTCGCGGAGCTGGCCAGCAAATCCCTCGTCGTCGAGAGCGAGCCAGCCCTCATCGACGATCAGCAGCGTCGGCCGGCCGTCGAGTCGGTCCTCGATGCGGTGAAACAGATAGGAGAGCACGGCCGCCGCAGCACCCGTGCCGATCAGCCCTTCGGTCTCGAAGGCCTGCACGGACGCCCCGCCGAGCCGCTCCGTCTCGGCGTCGAGCAGCCGACCGTATGGTCCGCCGACGCAATAAGATCGAAGGGCCTGCTTCAGGGCCGATGATTGCAACAGCACCGAGAGGCCTGTCAGCGTTCGCTCTGCCACCGGGGCCGACGCCAGTGAGGTCAGCGCCGACCAGAGATGCTCTTTCACCTCGGGCGTAATAGCCACGCGCTCACGCAGAAGGATCGCCACGATCCAGTCAGCAGCCCACGCGCGCTCGGGCGTGTGATGGATGCGCGCCAGCGGCTGGAGCGAGACTGAGGCCGCAGCACCATCGGTCAGGTCGCCGCCAAGGTCATGCCAGTCGCCGCCCATTGCCAGCGCGGCGGCCCGGATCGAACCGCCGAGGTCGAAAGCAAAGACCTGAGCGCCTTCGTAGCGCCGGAACTGTAGGGCCATCAGCGCCAGAAGCACCGACTTGCCGGCGCCGGTCGGGCCGACGACAAGGGTGTGACCGACGTCACCGACATGAAGAGAAAACCGGAACGGGGTCGAGCCTTCGGTCCTGCCGAAGAGCAGGGGAGGCGCTGCAAAATGCTCGTCCCGTTCCGGCCCCGCCCACACCGCCGATAGCGGGATCATGTGGGCGAGATTGAGTGTTGAGATCGGCGGCTGCCGGACATTGGCGTAGACCTGGCCGGGCAAGCTGCCGAGCCAGGCGTCGACCGCGTTGATGGTCTCGGCCATCGCGGTGAAGTCGCGACCCTGGACGACCTTCTCGACAAGGCGCAGCTTCTCTTCGGCGATGCGGGGATCGTCGTCCCAGACGGTGACGGTTGCCGTGACATAGGCTTGTCCGATCAGGTCAGAGCCAAGTTCCTGCAGCGCGAGGTCGGCGTCAGCTGCCTTGTTGGCCGCATCGCTGTCGACCAATGTCGACGCCTCGTTGGTCATGACTTCCTTGAGAATTGCTGCAATCGACTTGCGCTTGGCGAACCATTGCCGGCGAATTTTCGTCAGCAGCTTCGTGGCATCGGTCTTGTCGAGCAGGATTGCGCGGGTCGACCAGCGATACGGAAAAGCGAGCCGGTTCAACTCGTCGAGGATGCCAGGTGTCGTCGAGGTCGGAAAACCGACGATGGTGAGTACGCGCAGGTGTGCCTTGCCGAGCCGTGGCTCGAGACCGCCGGTCAGCGGTTCATCCGCAAGCAGCGCGTCGAGATACATCGGGGTCTCCGGAACGCGCACCTGATGGCGCTTCGTCGAAACCGTCGAGTGCAGGTAGGTCAGCGTGTCGGCGTCATCGAGCCATGCGCATTCGGGCATGAAGCCTTCGACGAGTTGCAGCACCCGGTCTGTGCGGTCGACGAAGCCGCGCACGATCGCGCGAGCATCGACGCCACTCTGTGCCTTGCCCTCATAAAGCCAGCCCTCGGCGCGTGCGGCGTCCTCGGGAGGCGGCAGATAGAGGAAGGTCAAATAATAGCTGGACTCGTAGTGGGCTCCCTCTTCCTCGAATTCGGCCTTGCGTTCGGCGTCGACGAGGGCGGATGCGGTGTCAGGAAATTGGCTCTCGGGATAACGCTGTGCCGTCAGCCTGGCGGCCTCGACGAAGATTGCCCAACCGGAGCCGAGCCGGCGAAATGCATTGTTGAGGCGTCCGGCGACGGCGACCAACTCGGCCGGCACCGACGATTCAAGATCGGGCCCGCGGAAGCGCGCGGTCCTTTGGAACGAGCCGTCCTTGTTCAGGACAACGCCTTCGCCGACGATGGCTGCCCAAGGCAGGAAGTCGGACAGGTGAGAAGACGCGCGGCGATATTCGGCAAGGTTCATCATGACCTATCTCCTGACCCTTGGCCTCAGAAGTTCAGGTGGCCGGGGATGCGCAGATGCCGTCGCACCACATCGACGAACAGCGGGTCGCGCTTCGCCGCCCACACGGCCGCGGAATGGCCAATCGCCCAGAGCACCAGGCCGACCAGCCAGAGCCGCAGGCCAAGGCCGAGGGCTGCGGCCAGCGTCCCGTTGAGGATAGCGACCGAGCGCGGCGCGCCGCCGAGCAGGATATGGTCGGTCAGCGCGCGATGGACGGGGGCGGAGAAGCCCGGAACGTCGCCGCCGGTGTCAAGAATGCCCGCCATCAGATGAGCGCCCCACCGCCGAACGAGAAGAACGACAGGAAGAAGGAGCTGGCCGCGAAGGCGATGCTCAAGCCGAACACGATCTGGATCAGGCGGCGAAAACCGCCCGAAGTGTCGCCGAAGGCCAGCGTCAGGCCGGTGACGATGATGATGATCACCGCCATGATCTTGGCGACAGGCCCTTCGACGGATTCGAGGATCGACTGGAGCGGTGCTTCCCAGGGCATCGAGGAGCCAGCCGCTTGGGCGGAATGGGGTAGCATCAGCGTGGTGTAGCTTACGAAGGCTGCGGTCACGATGTGACGGCGGATATTGAGTGCAGGGCGGATCATGGGCGGTCTCCTTGGATATCGAGCGATGCGGGGGTGATGGCGTAGTCGCCGGTCCGGTCCAGCCCTTCGACGCAGGCGAGTTCGGCAAGACGTCGGTGCGAGCCGCGGCCGGAAAGCACGGCCACCAGATCGATGGTCTCGGCGATCAGCGCGCGCGGCACGGTCACGACAGCTTCTTGGATGAGCTGATCCATGCGGCGAAGTGCACCGAGGGCGCTGCCGGCGTGAATGGTGCCGATGCCGCCAGGATGTCCCGTGCCCCACGCCTTGAGGAGATCCAGCGCCTCGGCGCCGCGGACCTCGCCGATCGGAATGCGGTCGGGGCGAAGGCGAAGCGAAGAGCGCACAAGGTCTGAAAGCGAGGCGACGCCGTCCTTGGTCCGAAGCGCCACAAGGTTCGGCGCAGCGCATTGCAACTCGCGGGTGTCATCGATGAGCACGACGCGGTCCCCGGTCCTGGCGACCTCGGCGAGTAGCGCGTTGGTGAGCGTGGTCTTGCCGGTCGAGGTGCCGCCGGCGACGAGGATATTCTTGCGAGCCATGACGGCTGCGCGCAGCACTTCTGCTTGCTCGACCGTCATGATGCCGGCCGCCACATAATCGCCAAGGGTGAAGACGGCGACCGCCGGTTTGCGGATCGCGAAGGTCGGGGCTGCGACGACAGGCGGCAGAAGCCCCTCGAACCGCTCCCCCGTTTCGGGCAGCTCCGCCGAGACGCGTGGGCGATCGGAATGGACCTCGGCACCGACATGATGTGCGACGAGACGCACGATGCGCTCGGCGTCGGCAAACGACAGCTGCTCGCCTGTGAAGGCGAGCCCCTGCGAGAGACGGTCGACCCAGAGCCGCCCATCGGGGTTGAGCATCACCTCGACGATTTCGGGGTCTTCCAGAAATCCCGCAATTGCCGGGCCAAGCGCAGTGCGCAGCATGCGCGCGCCACGGCTGAACGCCTCCGACTGCTGGTAGGAAATCGCCATATCGTCCCCTTCTCGCCAAGGACCGTCAAGGCGGCTCCGGCTCGGGGATGATTAGAAGAGGCAGGAACGAGGACCTGGCAACAACAACAATGTGGCGTCGAAGCCTAGCGTACAGAGACAGGGAGACGGCGGGACGTCCGATTGCTTGGTATCGCCTCCGCGACGAGCATTCAGCCGTCTTTGTTCGATTCGATGGCATCTTCGGCCGACGTAACACCGCCGATGTCGTCGGGAATTTCCCTGAGAAAACTCTGTCCCTTCTGCAGGCGCCGGCCCAGCGCTTCGATGAACCCCTCGAACCGCTCGCGCCCCTTGGTTTGGGCGGCCGCCTGTGCATCGGGAGGCAGCGGCGGTGTAATCGTCAGCCAGAAGCGGACGAACAGCGCCAGGGTTTCCGCGGTGATACCAAGATCGCGTTCCATGCGCTGAGCCTGTCGCGAGAGCCGGTCAAGCCGACGGGTGAAAGCTGCCTCTCGCCGGTCGGCACCGTCCGCCGACAGAAATGAGGCGACGGCTGCTTCCACGATCGCCGAGCGAGAGAGTTTCTTGCGATCGGCAAGCTCGGCGATCTGTCTCAACATTTGAGGCGGGAAATAGACGTTCATCCGGTCGCGCATAATACAACCTCACATTTCGATGCCATCGTCCCGATCGAGCGCGACCTGACGGGCGATCCCGCGCATCTGCTGGCGCAGGATGCGGCCCTGTCGCGTGGTGTCTTCCGGATCGTCGTCTTCGATGATGGCGAACTCTTCCTGTGGCCTCAGACCGTCGGTCTCCTTCGCGATGGCGACGTGATCCGGCAGCTCGGGTTCGCGGCGCAGGCCGCCATTGGCCGCGTCCTGTTCAGCCTTGTCCACTTCGGCGAGAGGCATGAGCGAAGGCTTCTGCGGGGCAAGCGCCGACCAGTTGTCCTTGCGTTCTGACCGGACATTCTTTGCCGGGTCGGGGGGCGGCAGGACGCGCTCCTTGAACCGCCCGTCCTCGTAGTAGCGAGCCTTTTTCGCGCGGATAGGCGGCGTGCCTGCCAGCATGACGATTTCGTCGCTGGGCGGGAGTTGCATTACCTCACCAGGAGTGAGCAGGGGCCGCGCCGTCTCTGAGCGCGAGACCATCAGATGGCCGAGCCAAGGAGACAGACGGTGCCCGGCATAGTTCTTCAT
This sequence comes from Mesorhizobium sp. LNHC252B00, assembly GCF_000502955.1. Lineage (GTDB taxonomy): Bacteria > Pseudomonadota > Alphaproteobacteria > Rhizobiales > Rhizobiaceae > Mesorhizobium. The sequence continues at coordinate 7,261 of NZ_AYWO01000013.1, forward strand.
CGCTTTCATCTCGGTGGCGGTGCCTAGCGCGTCCGAAACGCGTTTGGCCGTCCTCTCGTCATTGGTCGCGAAGCTCACCCGGACATGGCAATTGTCGAGGATCGAGTTGTTGGCGCCGTAGGCCTTCTCGATCTGGTTGAGCGATTGCGCGATGAGGAAGGCTTTCAGGCCGTAACCCGCCATGAACGCCAAGGCGCTCTCGAAGAAATCGAGTCGGCCGAGCGCCGGAAACTCGTCGAGCATCATCAGGACACGATGCCGGTGATCCTTCGCGTGAAGTTCTTCGGTCAGGCGCCGGCCGATCTGGTTGAGCACCAGGCGGATGAGCGGCTTGGTGCGCGAGATGTCGGAGGGTGGCACGACAAGGTAGAGGGTCGCGGGCCTTGGGTTGGCGACAATGTCGGCGATCCGCCAGTCGCAGCGGCTCGTCACCTCGGCAACGACGGGATCGCGATAGAGGCCGAGAAACGACATGGCTGTCGAGAGAACGCCGGACCGCTCGTTGTCGGATTTGTTCAGCAGCTCGCGCGCCGTCGAGGCGACGACTGGATGCGGGCCGACCTCTCCGAGATGCGGCGTCGTCATCATCACCGCCAGCGTGGTCTCGATCGGCCGCTTCGGGTCCGACAGAAACCCGGCGACGCCGGCCAGCGTCTTGTCGGGCTCGGCGTAGAGAACATGCAGGATCGCCCCGACGAGCAGGGAATGGCTGGTCTTCTCCCAATGGTTGCGCTTTTCGAGCGAGCCCTCGGGATCGACCAGCACGTCGGCGACATTCTGGACATCACGCACTTCCCACTCGCCGCGGCGCACTTCGAGAAGTGGGTTGTAAGCGGCAGACCTCTTGTTCGTGGGATCGAACAGCAGCACCCGCCCATGCCTGGCGCGAAAGCCTGCAGTGAGCTGCCAGTTTTCGCCCTTGATATCATGGACGATGGCCGAGCCGGGCCAGGTGAGAAGCGATGGCACGACCAGGCCAACGCCTTTGCCGCTCCTCGTCGGCGCGAAGCACAGCACATGCTCCGGCCCGTCGTGACGGAGATAGTCGCGATCAAGCTTGCCGAGCACGACGCCGTCAGGGCCAAGGAGCCCGGCGGACTTGATCTCGTTCGGTTTCGCCCAGCGCGCCGAGCCGTAGGTCTCGACATTCTTCGCCTCGCGCGCCCGCCAGACTGACATGCCGATCGCCACGGCGATCGAGATGAAGCCGCCGGAGGCCGCGATGAACGCACCCTCGACGAAGATCGGCGGCGCATAGGCGTCGTAGAAATACCACCACCAGAAGAAAGCCGGCGGATAATAGAATGGAACGCCCGCCAGTTCGAACCACGGTGCGCCGAGGTGCGGCTGGAAGCCGAGCTTCCACGCCGTCCACTGCGTCGCCGCCCAGGTCGTGGCGAGCACGATCAGGAAGACGATGGTAATTTGGCCCCAGAGGATTTTCGTGGCGGACATATTTTGGTTCTCGGACGGCGGATGCCATCAAGGTTGGGGGCCAGCGCTGAGGACCACAAGCCGTGGCCCATGCCGGCCGTAGACTTGGCGACGTAAGAGGACAAAAACAGGGGAAAGCGTAGAATCGGGAGCAGCGCTTGCCGACCGTCTCGGCCTTCCGCCTCACAAATCCAGTGAGTCTCGACCAACGGAAGCGCGTGGGATTCTGACCGACAGGGTGTCGTACGCACTGCGGGCCAGCTACTCGACCAGGGCGGACGACCAATTCATCTTGGTCAGCCTTGGCAAATGACGGCTGAATTCGCTGTAGATGTTTTCGAGCCAGAACGGGTCGATGTAATCAAGTTCTCTCCAGCACCGGTCACCGCAGGCCATCTGGACGTCTTCTAGGTACCGCTCGATGCGTGAACGGGAGAGCGTTTCAAGGTGACCTTCGAGGCAGGATGGCAGCCGCCGGATTCGCTCCTGAAGCGAGGCCACAAGCACCGGCACGTCACGCCAGATGCGTTCGGCGCTGTGGCGAAAGCCCGGATGTTCGGCGAAGCTGGAGCCTGCTAGCCAATGGAGGACCGGCAGCGGCAGCACGTCTGGTTCCACGGCAACGATGCCCCAGAGAAGCGCAAAACGTCGTGCTTCTGGTGAAAGAGGGCCACCGCTCAGGAAAACACGATAGAGCGGGCGTGCGGTGAGCGGGGTTGCTCCGCTCATCATGAAGTCTAGTCCCTTTTGGTTGAAGATCATCAGGTCGTTCTTTGAGACTTCATGACCGAGATGTTTGGTCTCGACGTGAATGATGATGTCCGGCAACACGATGACGGCGTCGCTCTCATGGCGCAGACCCGAAGCACTCACCGAACCACAAAGTGTGCGTGACCCGGCGCGCTCCGTCAGGCGCAATCCGCGACCCTCGCAAAAGCCGTAAAATGCCCCCTCGAATGCTCGCCCCCGTTCAGGCCCACTCAACGTTTCGCAATCCCATAGGCGGGTGAGCGCAAAACTGCCTGAGATGACATCATAGAGCGCCGGGTGAAGTCGACCGCTGCTACGGGTAACAAAGAAATCCAACACGGCTCACCTCTTCGAAATTCGGATAAGGCCGATCTCACGGCCGCCGATGACTAGGGGCTCCTCGTGCGTGGGCTTGTTCCGAGGGGGGAAGTCCTTGTCGATTCGGTACGTTTCGGACCCGCCGTAGTTCTCACTGAAGAGATGGTCGAATACGCCCGGAGCACAGCGATTCTGAAAACAGAACGTGGCCCGCATTTCCCACGCCGTGATCACGGTTCCGAGACCCCACTCCTGCGTTAACGAATATGTCTCGTACAGCCGGTCGAGGAAGCCATGAGCCATGCGACGAACTCCGTTGTCGAACCGCACCTCCGCCAGGCGTTGCTCATCGTCAGAGAAGGCCAGAGACGCGGTCGCGAAGATCAGCCAGCCGTCGTGGCGAGGGTGCGCTGATGTTCCCCAACTGACCTGAAACTCCCTTCCCATTTGCGATAGACGGCGGAGGGTGTTGTAATCGAAGCCTAGCCCAGCGCGGCGCAGCACGGCTGGGACGACCACCTCGTTTATGGCCATCAGCATCTTGCGCGCAAAGTCTGACTGCGGCTCCGCAGCCGCAGCGGTCATAAGGCGCGAGACCAGTTCCTGCATTCCGGCCTCGATCTCGGCCACCTCCTCGGCGCTCAGCGTCCGCTCAAGGCGGTCGGTCGTCGTCCGCAGCAGCCCATCTAAGTCAAACCTGCCCTGCGCGACATCCTCGGCCAGCGTCTTCGCGGAAATGTACTTCGGCGAGATGTGCTGCTTGGCCGAAGTCACGACTGGCGCCAAGAGCGCGCCCTTTGACGCGGCAAGCAGAAAACGCCTGACATAAGGATGAACCTCGAACATGCTCTTGAGCACGTGCGAGTAGGCTTGCGCGCGATCATGCTTAATGACGCGGGCCAACTCCTCACCGGCCTCCGTGATACGGATCTTCATGTCGCGCTTCTTCTCGAAGCCCTTAGCATCCTTCGGCAGCGGCCCAACGTCGGCAAGCCCGAGCTTCGCAAGCTCCGAAGCGACATCCCGAGCAATCGAGTAGCCTCTCGTACCAGCACTCGACTCCCTTCTGTCGGTGTTGACCTTGACGCGTAGAGCTTCGAGGCTTGTCGCCTGGGCTCGGTTGGTGAACTGCACCGCCGACATGATGTCGCGGATCTTGATCCGCGGAATGCTGTCCGTTTCGACAACCACAGCGCCTGCGGTAGCGAGTGGTTGCCCTCCGACGGGCACGTCACTGGATAGGGTTGCTGAGGTCATCTTCGTCCTCCTCTGCGGGAGCTGAGTATTGGCTAGCGCTGTCATCAACGAGCGAACGCACGAACGTCAGTTCAAGCACTCCAGTCTTATCAATTGCGCCGTTTGCTGATGACCGGGCCGCGCTCAGGAGGGTGTCCAGCATCTCCAGGAAGCGGCGCGGATTTCCGTCGCTCGCCTGCAGGACGAGTTCGATACCGTCCTTGTCGAACGGATGTAGCGGGCTGGGGACCTTGGTGCCCTTCGGTCGCTTGCCAGCGAGAAGTTTCTCGGTGACTTTGGCCGCCTCACTGACAGACCGAAGCCCCTGCAGGTCGACGATGCGGCCCTTGTTGCGGGCGAGCGAGTAGTCGATGGACGGCAGATGTTCCGCGTTCCAGATCGGTTCCAGCACGCGCAGCGCGTTGATGTGCATCTGGAAAACGAACGATGCCATGTCAGCGGTTGGCGACGTCTGGCACATCGATTCTCGCAAGATGCGGACGTCGCGGTCCTGGTGCCGGGCGTGCTTTGCGAAATTTTCGATCTGGTCGACGAAATAGACGACGTGTGCGATCCCCGCGAGGCTCGCAAACGCGTTAAATATGTGCACGAAATGGAAGCCTTGGGCCGCCCTGATGCGCGGCCCGATCTTCTCCCGAATGAATATCGCGAGCGTTTCCGTGTCGTCGGAGCACAAAGCGTCTATGAAGCCTGCCACCTGTCTGTGGGATAGTTGGATGGAGAGGTTCTTGTAAGTGCCGAGTTTCTGCATGAGGGCGCGCCTGATCGCCTCTGCCTCGTAGGACGGGTTTGCGTCGAGGCTTTCGGCGATTCGTCTCCGAAGCTCCTGGTGCACGTTGCTCTCCGCACCGAAATCGCACCGGAGCGCGAATGCGACCCCTTCGAGGAGTGCGGCCGGGAATGTCTGGATGCCCTTGCTCTGCTCGAACGTGCAGTAGGCGGCAAGGAAAGGGTTATCGACGATTGCTTCGTCCGTGACATCGAATTGAGAAAGGATGGAAGCGCCGAAATCGCGGTTCGCGATCTTGCTCTCCTCGCTCATCATCATGGACTTGCCAAACCCGCGGCCTTCGCTTTCCCCCGCGTGGCTGGACCAGACGGCGCCGATGGTCTGGCGGACATCGCGCTCAAGCGGGTCGAGAAAGAACTTGCGGTGGAACTCGTCGAGCTGTTTGCCATACATCTCCCGAACGTAAACGCCGGGGTTGTCCGGGTTATAGATTTCAGCGACCCGGAAGGGGCTGCCAGTCAGGCGGAACTTGTCGCGGAACACGTCGGCGGCGGTGCTTTTTCTAGCGAGAGCCATGGTTTGTCTCCTTTGCGTTGGCAGCATCAAAGGAGCACGGATTTGCCCTCCTTACAAATTCGGGAAGTTATGGCGAGAAACTTTCGGTTCAGGCGAGACAGGCCCACAATCCCAGAGTTTTTAACGACCTCAGGCAAGAATGGAGTTGTCAGATTTCTCGCCAGCATGCTCTGAGGCTGCTCTAGCCCAAGAGGGTCCGGTGATCGCGCTATCTTGCGTCCGCAGAGATTGACCCCGCCGAGCAACCCCAAATCGTGTCTACGATATTGGAGGCTTACAGCCCAAGCCCCCGTTTCCGGCCGAAGCCCCATTCGATGCTGCCGCCAACCCTGGCTACACCGGTGATGTGTTGGCTGAGTCTCTTCTCGATCAGAGGAGACCACGGGACGAGATGGAAGCCGCGACCGTTGTCGATCATGGCGAAGCGGCCCGACGTGAGCGTGAGGCGCTGACGGTAGACACCGGCGACATGCTCGCCAGCGGCCGCCTTCATGTGCGGCCGGCCGGTTTCGGCCAAGAGCCGCGCGGCGGCGGCGTCCAACTCACGGCGGGTCAGGGTGTTGAGGAGGTCGCGCTGCAGGATGACGCGCTGGCCTTGTCGGCGGGCGAACCCTTCCTCGGCGAGATGGTCTGCGCGGGCCGCCGTGGCATCGCGAACCTCGCGGCCGAAGCCGCCCATCGCGAGCGGCATCGGTTCGCGTTCGACCAGCCGATGATCGAGCCAGGTCGCGCCCGGCGCGGTGATCTGGCGGTTCAAATCGAAGTCCGAGCGATTGGCAAGCACGAGCGTCGGCTGCTCGTCTCCCGATCCGCCGAAGCGACGGACCTCGACGATGCCGCCGATTGGCGGCGCATGCTCGAACGCCTCGATGCCGCGGAAGCGGACGTGGTGCGCGCGGCCGTCGGTGCCGTCGACTACGGCGTAGGCCTCGCCGGTCAACTCGTTCTGAAAACCCTTGTCCACCAGCCGACCGATGATGAGCGCGCCTGTCGCGCCAGCGTCGATCACATAGTCGGCGATGCCGCGATCCTGCCCGCGCTCGGTGAAGGCGCGGTGCATCGTCTCGATGATATCGCCGCGCATGCCGATATCCCGGAGCGAGCGTTCGGCCTCAAGGCCAACCATCCATTCGCCGGGACCGGCCGGGGTGGCGAGGCCCATCTTCTCCAGATGCTGGACCCGGCCGATCATCAGGCGACGGCTTTCGGGATCGGCGGCGCCGGTCGCTTGCGGGCGCAGGTCGATGTACCCGGTCTCGTCGGCTGCGATGCGGATTTCCACATCGAGCCGCGTCCAGCGCTCGGCGGTGATCTCCTTCTCCAGCGCGTTGCGGATTTCGTGCTTAGGTCGGGGACCCAATTCGATAGATACCAGCTCCGCGGCGCGCGAGCGCAGGCCACGGCTGATATAGTCGCGCGAGATCACGAGGTCCGCGCCGGTGTCGTCGACCCCACGCACCAGCAGATGGACGTGGGGGTTGTCGGTGTTCCAGTGATCTACGGCGACCCAGTCGAGCCGGGATCCGAGATCGGCTTCCATCTGCTTCGCAAGGTCGCGCGTGAAGGCGCGCAGGTCCGTCATCTCGCCGGCGTCCTCGGGCGAGACGATGAAACGGAAATGGTGGCGGTCGTCCTTCGAGCGTTCAGCAAAGGCCACGTCATCGGCGCGGTCGCTGCCGGCGTCGAACATTACCGCCTTCTCGCCGCCACGTGTGACGCCGTCGCGCTTGAGATAGGACAGGTGTGCGGCGAGCGGAGCGGAGCGAAACGCCTTGCCCGAATGCCGGGCAATCCGCGCAGCGACGACGACACGTCGGCTAGAGGAGAAGAGCCGGTTCCGGCTGAAGCTGATCCGGCCGCGCCCGAAGCTGGAGCGGCCCAGAACGGGCGAACGGCCGCTCCTCGGCATTGAACTGAACGCGCCATCGGTATGGCCGGCGCGCTTGGCGGCGCGGAGCACCCGGTTGATGAAGTTTTTTGGCTTCGGTGCGCGGGTGCTGCGGATGCGTCCTGGCCTGACGCGAAAGTCGCTGTCGCCCTCGGTCATGGCAGCTCTGCCAACAGCGGCGTCACCCGCGCAGTGCTGGAAACCACGTTGAAATCCTTGGAAAAACCCTCGAACGCGGCACGCGTCCCGACCGATAGGCACGCCGGAAAACAAGCCATATCAATGGCTTGGAGGACGACCGGTGAGCCTCTTTTATCTTGCCGTCCTAAGCTCGTGTTTCCTCGCCACTCCTGCAATTCCCTCCACCCTCCGCCATTCCACGCCGGGCAGCGCGATCCCGCGAAACTCGTCATCGTGGGCCGCCAGAGCCGGGACGGGCGATGAACAGGCCATCGGAAATGGGCGAGATGGCGGAGAGATCGTGCACGGGAGTTGCCGCCGGGGCGTCATCGGGCCGGCTATCGCGCTGCGCAGGATCGACAGCCGGCGCATGCTCGGATCGCGCGGAGAACAGCGGCGCGAGCGTCCAGTTACCGCGCTCGACGCCCCCGGCTACGAAAGGGCGATCAAACTTTCCGCCTCCGACAATTGGAGCGAGGGCAGCGACGTAGGCGCGCGTTTCTGCTGGTAGCGCACGTCTGCCCGCGAGGTATTCCTCGTAGCGGCCAGGGCCTGCATTGTAGGCGGCGAGGAAGCCCGGAGAACCATACCGGTCATGCATCTCGCGCAGGTAGGCTGCGCCTGCCAGGATGTTGTCACGTGGGCTGAAGGGATCGCCGCCGAGATGGTGGCGAAGACGAAGATCGGCCCACGTCTCGGGCATGATCTGCATCAGCCCCATGGCGCCCACAGATGAGATCGCCCGAGCGTCGCCCCAGCTTTCGGCGCGCATGACGGCGCGTATCCAGCTCTTCGGAATGCCGAAGCGCTGCGAGGCCTCGGCAACAATTGCGGCGTAGGGATCGCCGGGAGCCTTTCGCTCGATCGGTGCATTCTGCGCGACCGTGGCCGGCGACAAAGCGACGATCGAGATAAGGCCGGAAAGGACAATGAATGCGCCGCGGACGAGGATCTTCGGACGTCCGGTGGAAAAGCGGTGGCGGGAGATCGGCATGGCCTCACTCCCGTTCGCTGCGTTTAGGCGAACGGTTCCAGTGCAGCGACCATGACCCATTGTCGGCATCGGACCGGAAGAGGTTTGCCCGAATCGGCTGCGCGAAGACGGGATCGTCGATCAGCAGCGAGACGTATTCGCCGGCCTTGTCTCCGGTTCGCTTCCAGCCTGCACCGACCTCTGGTCCGTCACCATCCCCGCCCATCTGGATGCGATAATCCGGCGCCTTTTCGGAGTCCGAGGGCTCGGCTGGAATGAGAGCCAGTTGCACGTCGAGGGTGAGCGTGCGGACGCGGCCGGAATATCCGGACTTCGTGCGGGTGAATTCTCCGATCTGTGACATTTCTTTGCTCCTTTCTGCGATGGGCGTTTGAAGGTTCGGGCGCGATCAGTGGTTTGGTGCGCGCCAGTCGTAGCCGCCGGTCCCGCCCTGCTCGGTCCACAGCGGGGTGGCGCGGCCGATGATCAAGCTGGTCGCAATCGGCCCGAAGTAGCGACCATCGAGACTGTCGTGGACCTGCGCATTCATGAGGAAGACTTCGCCGCTGACGATGCTCCGGCAGCCCTGCCAGACCGGCAGTGGGCGGCCGAGGTGATCCCGTTCGAGCGCCTTGCCAATCTCGATTCCATCGACGGTGATGGCGAGGCCACTGCGACAGACTTCCTGTCCGGGAAGGCCGACGATGCGCTTCATCAGCGGCACACCGCGCGGCAGGTAGCCGTTGTCGGCAAGGAGGCTCGCCAGTGGTTCCGGAGCATCGACAGCGACAAGATCGCCTACAGCAAGCCGCTCGGCCGGGCGGATGCGGTAGAGACCGATCGGGGTGCTCGCCGATGCGTTCCAGATCAGCCTCGGCGCGACATGGATGAAGGACAGTCCGCCGATCGCCAGCACGGCGAAGTATGTCGTCATGACGTAGCCGAAGCGGGTCATGGCTCGGTCCTCCGGCGAAGAAGCCAGGCGCGGTGCTGCTCGCGGGCGTAGGGGCGTGGCTCTTGGTCGGCCTTCAGACGGTTGTGGACATGGCGCCAATGGTCGGGCGCGACATCGACGGGATCGATGCCGAGCGCCTCGATGGCGTCGATGGCCTGCAGCACGCGCTCGACCTTCGGCCAGCGGTCGACTTTCAGCAGGATGTCGCCGCCTGGTCTGACGAAGGGCAGCGTCTGGAACGGTTCGCTGTCACGAACCGCGCGCAGGATGTCGATGCGCGAGATGATCGTGCCGAAGTCATTCGCGGCCCAGCGGACGAAGGCGAAGGTCGTGTTGGGTGCGAACCCGACGACGCGGTGGCGCTGGTCGAGAACCTGCTCGTGAACCTTTTGACCGAACCTGATCCAGTGCTCGATCCGCTTCTCGATCCAGGTCAGCTCAACGAGGGTTGTGGATGGTGTGGCAACGCCGGACTGTCGGCCGCCGCGCACACGTGGCGTCTGGTTTCGGGTCACGGAGTGTCTCCTTGGCTCTCGGGAAATTCGCGGGCGAGCAGGTCGCGCAGCATGTCGGCGACGGTCTGGCCGCGTTTGAAGGCGACGATCTTGATGCGACCGCGCAGCTCGGGTGTGACGTCGATCGTCAGCCGGGCGCTGAAAGCGGAGCCGTCATTGCTTCGACCCGGCGCTATCCCGGATTCCTTGATCCAGTCCTCGGCGGTGCCGGGACGGGCGATGAAGCCGCGCTTCGGGGATCGCCCATTCATGGCGCGATCCTTCCAACTTCGGCAGCGAAGGCCGCAATCTCGCGTGAAGCCCGGCTATCCTCGTCTGTCTCAAAGACGAGGCGACCCGATTGTGCGGATTCGGCATAGGCGACGCGCTGGCCGATGGTCGCGGCGAGCACCGGCGGATCGTGATCGGCCAGGGTCTCGGCCGTTTCGCGGGCGATGACGGTACGCGAGGCGCAACGATTGAGCACGAAGCGAGCGACAAGCTGGGGGCGGTAGATCCGCGCCTCTCGGATTAGTGCCAGCATCTCGGCCGCCGCCCAGCCATCGAAGGGAGACGGCTGAACCGGGACAAGCGCAAGATCGGCCGCGAGCAGCGCCGAGCGCATCAGCGCGGCGACACGGGGCGGCCCATCGATGACGATATGATCGGCACCACGGGCCAGTTCGGGCGCCTCGCGATGCAGTGTATCGCGCGCCAGGCCGACAACCCCGAACAGCCGTGGCAGACCTTCCCGGGCGCGCTGCTGCGACCAATCGAGAGCCGAGCCCTGCGGGTCGGCATCGATCAGAGTGATGCGCTTTCCCGTCCTGGCCCATTGCCCGGCGAGATGCAGCGCCAGCGTCGTCTTGCCGACGCCGCCTTTCTGATTGAGGAGCGCTACGATCATTTTGCCCCTCGCGGCTTAGGTTCGAGGGGAAGTTCAGGTGTCGGAACGCCGGATTTACTGAAAGACGTATACGGGAAGATCGGGAGCTGAAGCGTCTGTGTTTCGTTGCGATTGCCGCCGTCGGCAGAGCTTTCAACGATGCCAGGCGCGCTAAGAGAGTTAGATTCTGTGTTAGATTCTAAGTTAAGGGCGCGATTTTCGCTTGCCGTGCAGTCGGTTAACCCCGGTTTGGGTTCCCGATAGCACGAGCCTCGGGTTCCCGATGGCACGATAGTGCGGGTTCCCGATAGCACGAGGCCGTCCACAGGTCTCCTTTTAGGAGATGGCTCAAAGGAGAGCAGCACCCGGCCGCTGATTTCGACCTCGATGAACAGGGTGTACCCGGGCAGCGGCTGGCGTCTGACGATGTCGCGCAGCTCGAAGGCAACCGCTTGAAGGGTGAGAGGCTACCGGACTTCAGGTAGAGATGGCGGAAGTCGAAGCGCCAGCCGGCGCGCTGTCGGCCGCCATGCTTGCGCACGAGCCGATAGAGCCAGCGGTCAAGCCCGCCCGTCAGCGAAAAGTAGTCGCGGTCGATGGTGAGCACGAGCGCATCGTCGAGGACCGCCTGGTAGAACCAGTCGGGGACGATCAGCTCGATGCCGGCGGGACGCCCGCGCCGATCCGTGCGCTCGACCCACTCGTTGATCCAGGAGAAGCGGCGCCGACGACCCTGCGCGGGCTGGCGGATCGTCGTCGCCACCGTTGTCGATTGCAGGCGATCGAGCGCCGCCTTCAGGCGCTGGTAGTCGCGCGCGCCGACGCCGCGTCCGATAAAAGTGAGAATTTCGTAGGGCGTCGCCGCCATGAGGCGCGACGTACGCAGCCCGGCGTCGCGAGCCTCGACGATCTGGCTTGCGGCCCAGATCAGGATATCCGCGTCCCAGATGGTCGCCATACCATGTTCGGGTACGGCTTCGACGCGGATGACGACGTCCCCGGCGGAGAAGTCGATGGGCTGTATCCGATGGGATTTGGAGAGGCTGAAGAACGGATAGGCCATGAGATCCTGCGTGTCTCGGGGTGCGAGATCGCTGCCACGCGCACGGAACAGTTCGAGTTGTCCGCGTTCCGACAGGGGGCGACGGCGCACCGGCATTGAGGAAACCTGCGCGACGGTCAGCGGGCGTGACGGCCGGCAACGACAGGCGTCACGGCCTCATGGCGCTTTGCGGGAAGAACAGTGCCGCGGGGATCGGAGGTCGAAGTAACTGCGCCCCGGTCCGCCCAGGCCTGCAGGTCGTCGATCGCGTAGACGACGCGACCTCCGAGTTTGCGATAGGACGGGCCGGTCCCGTAGGTCCTGTGTTTCTCCAGGGTGCGGCCGGACAGACCCAGGAATCGAGCAGCTTCGGGAGTACGCAGAAAGCGCGGCGGCAAGCCGGTGAGGTTGGCGGACATGATCGGGCCTCCGAGAGGTTCGTTGAAGCCGCTGGCGATCAGCGGCGGACGAAGGCCACGGTGGCGGAGAGGCGCCGCGAGGGGGATGGCGAAGAGGGGCAAGCTAAATTCGCACCCCCCGGGGCGCGAAGCGTATCAGGACTTGCGGCGATGGCGCAGAAGCTTGCGATAGCCGCCGGCGATCATGGCGCGGCCGTCCTTGACGAGGTCTATGGTGCTGTCTCGAAGCGCCGAGGTCTTCCAGGAATCTGCTGCGACGCGCGGCGCGCCGTAGATGACGTTTGCGATCTCGCGGTAGCTCGCGCCGTTCATGCTGCCGTCGACGGCCTGCAGCATGTGGCGCAGCCTTCGGCGTTGCTGTACCGTCAGGCGGGTATCGGGGAGAACGCGACGGCCATGCAGTGCGCGCCAGAGCCGCGTGACGGCCTCGATGCGATCGAAGCCGTCGGCGTCAAGCGGAACAAGGGCCGCCAGCGGCTGATCGGGCCGCGCATCGCCAAGCACCAGAAGGCGGATGGCGGCGGCACCCTCGCCGTGCACAATGCTCAACCCCTCCGGACCTAACTGCGCGTTGCGGGGATCGAGATCAGGTGGCGCAACGCCTTCCAAGTCCGGCAATGGCCACCGCGGGATCGCTGTGAGCATGACTGTGCCCGGATCGGCTTCCGGCGCCCAGAACACCGTTGTCTTGATGGCACTGAATGTTGGGTGGACAGGGAAATCGCAGCCCCCAGCGCATTCGCGCCAGGTTCGTCAGGCGCTCACGGTCCGCGTCGGGACGTTCGACTTCAGCGTAGTCGCGCTGATAGTCGGCGTTGCGGCGCAACCATTCCCAGGCGAGATCCGCGGCGACGAGGTCGTCGAGATAGTCGTACATCGACGAGGATCGCCACTGTGATGTGTCAGGCCGCATCAGTGTCCTCCAGGCTTGCACCTCTCGTGCATGCTCGGAGCAACACGATTGCCGGATGGAAAGGCCTCGGGAAGTCCTTGCGTGGACAACGCGCGATGCGGGCGCCGCATCGCGGTCGAGTTAGTGACCGCTCTCGCGAACAAGCTTGCGGTAGCCGTGCGCTGTCATCCAGCGTGCGCGGGCAAGATGGGTGTCGTAGACGCGGCGGGCTCGTTCGGGTTCGAGGTTAGCATCTAAACCAAAGAGGATCGAAACCGCCTCGTGCCAGTCGGCACCGTCCGCCGCCGCGTCAAGCAGGCGGATATACAGCGTCATGTGCTCGCGATCGTACCTGGTGAGCTCTTGGCTCTCTGGTGGCTGGTCCAGAAACGCTTCTTGTGTCACGCCGATCTCCCGCAGCCAGTCATCTCAGCGTCTGCATCATTGTCAGCAGTATAGGCCGGAAGGTGAATGCGCGAGTGCACGAAGGCATCAGGTGATGCGCGCGGCGCATCGCCGCGCCCAGTTCGATCAGTCGTCTTTGCGGAAAAACTCGATGGGATCGACTTCCAGAACTGCGGCGAGCTTTTCGAGCATGTCGATTGTGGCGGCATGTTCCTCGCGCTCAAGCATGCCAACATAGTTGCGATTGACGTCGGCACGATCCGCAAGCTCCTCCTGCGACAAGCCAGTGGCATGTCTCAACCGGCGTAAGTTCTTCGCAATTCTCTCCCGCAAGATCATTCGGGAGGAGTCGCCGGCTACCTAATATACTGCCACCCAATATACTAGGTATTCGTCGTTTGAAAACCACGTAAGTGAAATTGCGCGTAGAGCTCGGTGACCAGACGCGTGGCGTGACCGCGCGTGGTTGCCTATTTTACAACGCTTGAGGAAGGGTGCACATGTTGCCACTCTGCCACTGCCCGCGATCGTCATCACGACGATGAAGAGTGATTGTCGGTCGAGTCGCGGCGCGACATTCACGAAGCAGAAGTTCGGGCTGTTATCCCAGAGGGCGCTGTCAGCCAACAACCGCTTCTAGCGAGCGGAACAGAGCGGATGCCGAGCACCCATCACCCTTCCAGGAGATGTGTATTCGGCGCCCGCGATGTCAGCATACGACTACGCGTTTTGGCACGTTTCCGCGCGTTTTCATGGCGGCGGCCTGGCGACTAAGCCGTATTCTTTCGCGGCTTGCGCGCCTTGAGCAAGGCGGTGGGAGCCGGCGCGCGCCAGACGACCTGATAGGCTTCCACGACGTTGCTGGCGGTGACGCCGAGGCCCGGAAGCGCGATCCAGGGCGGGGGCTGGCGCTCGAGCAGGCCGAGAATGGTGGCAATGCCGGCGGCAACACCCTGGTCGTAAGGTAGTTGCGCGGCAATGCCCTTGATAAGACCACCGCCGGCAAGGTCGGCAGCGACATCGTTGCCGAGGTCGACGGTGGTGATTGGGATCGTCTTTCCCGCATCGAGGATAGCGGCGGCCGCGCCGGTCGCCGGCACGTCCCAGACAGCGAACAGGCCAGCAAGATCAGGGTTGGTGTGCAACAGATCAGCGGTTGCGGACCTCGCCTGCGACACATCAGCAAACTTGCCGCGCACCAGCGAAAGGTCTGGCCGGTGGGCTGCCATCCACTTGCGGAAGGCAATCTCGCGTTCGTGCGTGGCGAAGAAATCCACGCCATAGGCCAGGACGCCGATCTTGCCACCCTGGGCCACATGCGGTGCCAACAGTTCCGCCCCGATCTGCCCCAGGCCGAAATTGTCGGTGGAGATGACGCTGACATAGTCCTTGCCGGGCAGCATGCCGGTCGGAGCATTGTCGAGCAGCAGAAGTTTCTTTCCGGCCGTCGATATCGCACGATGGGCATCGGCAGCCCGGCTGCTGCCGATAGGGATGGAAACGACGGCATCGACCGGTTCGCCGGCCAGCCGCCGCAATTCGGAAATCTGCCTGTCGATGTCGAAAGCGCAGTCGATCACCTCGACCACGGCCGCACCGTAGCGACCGAGCGTGGCGACGATCCCGGCCAGCTCCTCCTTGGCCCAATCGCTCATCGTGGTGTGCAGAACCACGGCGACCGAGAAATGCCGGTTGCGAGCGGCGTCGGCATCGGCATCCGACAGCCCGACCTGGTTGGCCGGAACCGCGCGTTCGCCATGCGGCCCAAGGCCGGTGATCGCCATTGCTCAATCCTCCCCAGACATCCGCGCCACTCGCTCGATTTCGCAGATATTATGCAAACGGTCCTCCCGGTGGCCGGGGCTTGGCCGGCCGAGCACTGGTGTCGAACGCAGCCCGTGCCAGAAAATCCTTGAATTCCGGATGTTCGCGTGGCGAGCCCAGCGTAATCCACCCCTGCAGAAATCGCGCCTCGAACAACGCTTCAGCCACGACCTGCGCGGCGCCGACCAGTCCGGCCGAGCCGCCCATCTGCGAGCGCACGATGCGTAGGTCGCGCGTGACCACCGGATGCGACTGCCGGTAGACCGCTTCGCGCACGGCCGCCAACAATATATCGCCGGTCTCGGCAACATTGCCGCCGAGCACGATCAGCGACGGGTTGAGCAGATTGGCCAGCGGCGCCAGGACTTCGCCGACGGCGCGGCCGCAGCGCCCGAGAAGGTCGATGCAGAACGGATCGCCCAACTGGGCGCCGTGGCCGGCATCGGTGACAGTGACCTCGCCGGCGCGCGCCAGCGCCTCGGCCAGATAGGGGCTGCGCCCGCTCTCGGCCGCTTGGCGGGCCTCGCGTCCCAAGGCCTCGCTGCCGGCGACAGCCTCGAGATTTCCGCCCTCGATGAAGGTGTAGCCGATCATGCCGGCAGCGCCCTGGGCGCCCCGGTGCAGTGCGCCTTCGGAGATCACGCCAGCGCTGATCGAGCGGCCGAGCTTGACGAAGATCATATCGGTCAAGCCGACGCCGCTGCCCGATTTCAGCTCGCCCATCGTCATCGTCTGGACGCCGCTTCGCGCCCAGACCGGCGCGCCAACAAGCGCGGCCAACTGCTCGACAAAGGGAAATCCATCCCAGTTCTGGAATGCGCTCAGCGCCGGCGCGAACAGCTTCTGGCCATCGGGCTTCTCGACTGGTCCAGGCACCGCCAGACCGATGCCCCAGATCCCCCCTTCGCTACCGTGTTCCTCCAGCATCCAGGCAAACAGCGTCGCCAGCCGCTGGACCACCGGCTCGGGTCCCGCGGCCAGTTCCACGGCCTCGTGATGCTCCGCGAGCAGACGCCCGGAAAGATCCGAAATGCCGACCGCCAGCGAGGAATGATCGAGCACGGCGGCCAGGATCATGCCCATGCGCGGCCGGAAGCGAACATGGCGCGGCGCCCGTCCGCCAATCGCCGGCCCGAGTTCGCCTTCCTCGATCAACCCGAGCCGAAGCAGGGTCGCAAGGCGGTCGGTGACGACGGCGCGTCCAAGCTCGGACTGGTTCTCCAGCTCCTGGCGGGTCGTCGCCTCCCCGGTCCGCACAAGATTGAGAAGCGCGGCCAGGCTGCCATGCGCGGATTCGCTGGCGCGAGGCCTGCCGGCGGCGCGACGCGGCTGGGCGGTCTCTCCGTCTGCGTTGCTGCGCACGTCCTTATCCTTGCCGCGTCTCGTTCCCGGCGTGCCGCCACGTCCGTCGGGCGAGAAGCGATCGTCCCAATGGTTGTCGTCAGGCCGCGTCTTGCCATGGGTAACGTGACCCCATTTACGGATCAAGTGGTAACTTTTGTTGTTTATCGGCAAAAGATGGCCGACTTCTGCATTTTAAACGTTGACGTACCTTGTGAACCACGCATAAGTTCGCGCCAAGGTTCGGAGGAGAGCCTACGCCCCAAGGCCGGCACGCCGCCGGCAGCAAGGACAGAGATCGCCGCACCGGCGATCGCAGGGTCTCCTCAAGCCAACAATGCCGGGATCCACGCGCAGCGCGGTTACATCTGGCTATGCCCGGAGGAGACGACATGCAGGTGAAGCTGGCCTATCATGCCAATTGCTGGGGCGCGCTCGGCGGCAATGCCGTCGGCGTCACCTCGATCACCCAGTTGACCTATCGCACCTTCGGCGACATGGAGCAGGCGATCCGCGACATCGGCGCGGCCGGATATGCCGGCACCGAACTCTTCGACGGCAATATCCTCGACTATGAAGGCCGCTACGGTGTGCTGCGCAGCGCACTGAAGCAGTCCGGTGTCGCGCTTGTTGCCGGTTATTCCGGCGCCAACTTCATCTTTGACGATATCCTTGGCGAGGAGCTGGCGCGGATCGAACGCGCGGCCGGTGCCGCGGCCGAACTCGGTGCCGAGCATCTGGTCGTCGGCGGTGGCGCCAAGCGCGCCAAGGGCCGCCAGCCCGATGATTTCAAGCGCCTCGGCGCGGCACTCGACAAGGTCATCGACGTCGCGGCCAAAGCGGGCTTGCGCGCGCACTATCACCCGCATCTGTCGACCATCGTCGAGGCCCCCGACGACGTCCGCGAGATTTTCAAGCATACCGCGATCGATTTCTGTCCGGACACCGCGCATCTGGCAGCCGCCGGCGGTGACCCGGCCGAGCAGATCCGCGAATTCAGCAACCGCATCAGCTACGTGCACCTGAAGGGCTGGCAGCGCGACCCCTTCGCCTTCACGCCGCTCGATCGCGGCGACCTCGACATGGCGCCGATCGTCCAGGCGCTCAAGGACACCGGATTTTCCGGCTGGATCGCCACCGAGCTCGATGCCTGGCCCGATCCCAGGCAAGGGGCGGAACTCAGCATGAACTATCTGAAAAAGGCCATAGGGCCGAATTGAACCAACGGGCATCGCGCCTGTCATCAGGGAGGAGACCTAAATGACACGTTTCACGACAATAGCCGGAGCTTTCACGGCGGCATTGCTGGCCACCAGCCTCTACACTGCTGCCCCCGCCTTCGCCGACCCGGATTCTGCACTTGCCGAACTGCAGAAGACGGTGCTCTCCAAGGGCCCGAACGGCGAAGCCCCAGCGTCGGCGGCATCCGTCAAACTGAGCGACGAGGAGCTTGCCAAGATCAAGAGCATGAAAGCGACAGCGGCGATCGTCATGCACTATGGCGGCAATGACTGGTCGCGCGCGCAGATCGCCGGCTTGAAGGATCAGTTCGGCAAGATGGGCATCGAGGTGATCGCCACCACCGATGCCGGTTTCAAGCCGGAAAAGCAGGTCGCCGACCTTGAAACGGTGATGGCGCAGAATCCCAAGATCATCGTTTCGATCCCCACCGATCCGTCGGCAACGGCCTCCGCCTACAAGGCTATCGCCGACAAGGGTGTGAAGCTGGTGTTCATGGACAATGTGCCGGCCGGCTTCGTCGCCGGCAAGGACTACGTGTCCGTCGTCTCCGCCGACAATTACGGCAATGGCGTCGCGGCGGCGCATCTGATGGCCAAGGCGCTGGGCGGCAAGGGCAACATCGGCCTGGTCTTCCACGCCGCCGACTTCTTTGTCACCAAGCAGCGCTATGACGGCTTCAAGAAGACGATCGCCGACAATTATCCCGACATCAAGATCGTCGCCGAGCAAGGTATAGGCGGGCCCGACTTTACCGGCGATGCCGACAAGGCGGCCTCGGCGATCCTCACCTCCAACCCCACCATCAATGGCATCTGGGCGGTGTGGGACGTGCCGGCCGAAGGCGTCATCTCGGCGGCCCGCACCGCTGGTCGCGACGACCTCGTCATCACCACCTGCGACCTCGGCGAGAACGTCGCCATCAACATGGCAAGCGGCGGGTTCGTGAAGGGCCTGGGCGCCCAGCGTCCGTTCGACCAGGGCGTCACCGAAGCCTTGCTCGCCGGCTACGGCCTGCTCGGCAAGGAGGCTCCCGCCTTCGTTGCCTTGCCGGCGCTCCCCGTCACCAAGGACAACCTGCTCGAGGGTTGGAAGGCCGTCTATCACGCCGAGGCGACCGACAAGATCAAGGGCAGCATGTAACGCGCCCTGCGGCCGGCGCACTCCCCGCCGGCCGCACCTTTTTTCAGTTCGATTAGGAGACCATCATGACCAAGACGCTCAACGTGGCGATGATCGGCGGCGGCTTCATGGGCAAGGCCCATGCGCTTGCCTATGCGGCGATGCCGATGTTCTTCTGGCCGGCGCCCGCCATTCCCGTGCGCAAGGTTGTGGTCGACATCACCGAGGCGCTGGCCGACGAAGGCCGCCGCCGCTACGGCTTCGAGGAATCGTCTTCTGACTGGCGCGCGGTGGTGAAGCGGCCCGACATCGACGTGATTGACATCGTCACCCCGAACGACAGCCATGCGGCGATTGCAATTGCGGCGGCAGAAGCGGGAAAACACATCATCTGCGAAAAGCCGCTGGCCCGCGGCGGCGACGAGGCAAAGACCATGCTCGATGCGGTGAACAAGGCCGGCGTCATTCACATGGTCGCCTTCAACTACCGGCGCACGCCGGCAGTGGCGCTGGCTCGCCAGTACATAGAGGAAGGCCGTATCGGCAATATCCTCAACTTCCGCGGCACCTATCTGCAGGACTGGTCGGCCGATCCGGATTCGCCCTTGTCCTGGCGCTTCCAGAAGAAGATCGCCGGTTCGGGTTCGATCGGCGACATCGGCACCCATGTCGTCGATCTCGCACGCTATCTGGTCGGCGAAATCGCCGAGGTCAGCGCGCTGGTGCGCACCTACAACAAGACGCGACCGATCCAGCGCGGCAATCTCGACAGGCTGGGCGCCGCCGAGAAGAACACAGGCGCCGAGCGGGCCGAAGTCGATGTCGACGACGAGGTGGTGACGCTGCTCAAGTTCGCCGACGGCGCCATCGGTTCGCTTGAGGCGACCCGCAACGCCTACGGCCGCAACAATTTCATCACCTTTGAAATCCACGGCACGAAGGGCTCCATTGCTTTCAACTACGAACGGCGCGACGAATTGCAGGTGATGTTCGCCGATGATCCCGCCGATGCTCGCGGCTTCAGGACCGTCTATTCCGGTCCCGCGCATCCCTATGGATCGAGCCTGTGGCCAATCCCGGCGCTCGGCATCGGCTATTCCGAAACCAAGATCGTCGAGTGTTTCGATTTCTTCTCGGCCATCGCCTCGGGCAAGCAGCCTTCACCCAACTTCGATGACGGTTACAAGACCGAGCGCGTCGCCGACGCATTGATCGAGTCTGGCGCAAGCGGCCTGTGGACAAAGGTACGGCCGTGACTGCCGGGACGCCTGTTCATGCAGTGGAAATGAAGGGCGTCACCAAATCCTTCGGCGGCGTCAAGGCGCTGGTCGATGTCGACCTGCAAGTGGAGAAAGGCGAGATCCACGCCCTACTCGGCGGCAATGGCGCCGGCAAGTCGACCATCCTGAAAGTGCTGAACGGCGTGCATGTGCCGGACAGCGGCGCCATTCTCGTCGACGGCAAGCCATTGACGGAGATCTCGCCTGAGGCCTCGCGCCGGGCAGGCATCGCGATGATCTTCCAGGAAATGAGCCTGATCCCGACGCTGACCGTGGCACAGAATGTGTTCCTGACCCGCGAAGCCAAAGGCGCGTTCGGCCTGATCGACGACCGCATTGCCGAAAAGCGCGCCAAGGACCTGTTCGACATGCTTAAGGTGGAGGTCGATCCGAAGGCGACGGTCGGCAATCTGGGCGCCGGCCAGCGGCAGCTGACGGAGATCGTCAAGGCGATCTCGCAGAACGCCAAGGTCCTGGTGCTCGACGAGCCGTCGACGGCGCTGGCGGTGTCTGATGTCGAACGGCTGTTTGCCTTCCTGCGCAAGCTGAGGTCGGAAGGCGTCGCCATCATCTATGTCTCGCACCGCATGGACGAGATCGCCCGCATCGCCGACCGCGCCACCATCCTGCGCGATGGCCGCCACGTCATCACCGCGCCTTTGTCTGAACTGCCGATCGAGACGATGATCGAGCATATTGTCGGTAAGCGTTCACGTGGCCTGTCCGACGTGGTGCGCGGCGAACCGAGTCTCGGCAAACCGCTGCTCGAACTCGACAATGTTTCAGGGGCGGTGAAGCCCAGAAATGTCAGCTTCGTCGTCCATAGCGGCGAAGTGGTCGGCCTTGCCGGCTTGCTCGGCTCCGGCCGTTCGGCGATCGCGCGCGTCATCGCCGGCATCGACCCGATCGTCGAAGGCGAGATCCGCATCGCCGGCCGACCAGTGCTGATCGCGAGGCCGAGCGACGCCATCGAAGCCGGTGTGGCGCTGGTGCCGGAAGATCGTCTGCGACAGGGCGTCATACCAGAGCATTCAGTCGCGTCCAACATGACGCTCGCCGTGCTTGACCGGCTGAGCAACAAAACCTTCGTGTCGACGAAAAAAGTGCGCGACCTGACCGATGGACAGATCGCACGGTTACGGGTCAAGACCGCTTCTCGTAACAGTGCAGTGCGCACGCTTTCGGGCGGCAACCAGCAGAAGGTCGTTATCGGCAAATGGCTTTCGACCGAGCCGGAAATCCTCGTCCTCGACGAGCCGACCTCCGGCATCGACATCGGCTCGAAGTCGGAAATCATCATGCTGGTGCGCGAGCTCGCCAAGGCCGGCAAGGCGATCGTCATGATCTCCTCGGAACTGTCCGAGATGCTGTCGGCCTGCGACCGCATCGTCGTCATCTCGGATGGGCGCGTCGTGGATGATATCAGTCGCGCCGATCTCGACGATCCTTCAGCGCCAAAGGACGATCCGGTCGCGCAGCTGCAGGCGGCCGAGCGCAAGCTGCA
The DNA here is from genome assembly GCF_000502955.1 of Mesorhizobium sp. LNHC252B00. Taxonomy (GTDB): domain Bacteria; phylum Pseudomonadota; class Alphaproteobacteria; order Rhizobiales; family Rhizobiaceae; genus Mesorhizobium. Next base: position 28,770 of record NZ_AYWO01000013.1, read on the forward strand.
GATCGTCATCCAGAAAGCTCTGACCAAGAGCCAGGGAGGAACACATGTCCACTAGCCAGGCAGCCGCGCCCAGGGCCTCGCTGACGGCGCGGCTGGGTCTCACCAACTGGCGGCAGAACATCATCTATATCGGCTTCGTCGTGATCTTCATCATTTTTGCGATCACGCTGCACGACAAGGGCTTCCTCAACCCCAACAATTTGCTCAACATCGTACGCCAGACGGCGATGATCGCCGTGATGGCGATAGCCATGACTTATGTGCTGTCGGCTGGTGAGATCGACCTGTCCGTTGGGGCGGTGGCGGGACTGGCCTCGGTGACCACGGCAATGGCGATCGACGCCGGAGGACCACTCACCGGCATTGTTGCTGGTCTCGCCACCGGCGTCATCGTGGGATCCTTTAACGGGCTGCTCACGACGCGGATCGGAATTCCATCCTTCCTCACCACGCTTGCCACGATGGGCATAGCCACCGGCACCGCGATGTGGATCAGCGATACGGCGGCGGTGCCGATCATCTCGAAGATCTATTCCTGGATCTTTGGTGGCGGCAACATCGGGCCAGTGCCGGTGCTCCTGATCTGGATGCTGGTGCTGGGTGCCATCGGTCATGTCGTACTGAGGCGGACGAGCTTCGGCCGTCGCGTGCTGGCCACCGGTGGCGGCGAGATCGCCGCGCGTTACTCCGGCATCGACACCAAGTCGATCAAGTTCCGCGTCCTTATCATCTCCGCCATGGCGGCGGCACTGGCCGGCATGCTCTATGCCGGTCGACTGCAGTCCGGGCGGTTCCAGCTTGGCCAGGGCGACGAACTGTCGGTCATCGCCGCGGCAGTGCTTGGCGGCACCAGCCTGTTCGGCGGTTCCGGCACCGTGATCGGGACGATTGTCGGCGCGCTGATGATCGGCCTCATCAACAACGGCCTGATCCTGATGGGACTGGAATTCAGCCAGCAGCTGATCGCGCGGGGCGCCATCATCATCCTTGCTGTCGCGCTCAGCCAGGGAAGGAAATGACATGACAGTTCCCTACACGGTGATCGGCACTGTCGTCGCCAAACCCGAAACCCGCGCGGAACTGCAGAATATCCTCTCTGGCTTTGTCGAGCCGACGCGCGCCGAGGAGGGCTGCATCAACTACGACTTCCATGTCGATCCGGCCGATCCTTGCGTGTTCATATTCTATGAAAACTGGCGCTCGAAGGACGATCTCGACCGGCATCTGGCAATGCCGCATCTGCAGCCGCTGTTCGGCCGCCTCGACGACCTCGTCGCGCGGCCGGTCGATGTCCGCCGTTTCGTCATGCTGAGCCAGATGGCGAAATAAACCCTATTGGCATGTGAATCCATGAGCGATCGTTTCGAACCCATCCGCTACGGCATGGTCGGCGGCGGGCAAGGCGCTTTCATCGGTGCGGTGCACCGGATCGCGGCGCGCATGGACAACGACTTCGTGCTGGTTGCCGGTGCGCTGTCATCCGATCCGGCACGTGCGAAAGCATCGGCCGCCGAACTCGGGCTCGATCCGGATCGCAGCTATCAATCCTACGCAGACATGGCCAAGGCCGAGGCGAAACGCCCGGACGGCATCGAGGCGGTCGCCATCGTCACACCCAACAATGTGCATGTGCCGGCGGCCAAGGCATTTCTCGAAGCCGGCATCCACGTCATCTGCGACAAGCCGCTGGCAACGACGCTTGCCGAAGCCAAGAAGCTGGCGGCGATAGTCGAGAAGACTGGCAAGGTGTTCGTGCTGACCCACAACTACACCGCCTATCCGATGATCCGGCAGGCGCGCGAGATGGTGGCCAAGNGGCAAGGTGTTCGTGCTGACCCACAACTACACCGCCTATCCGATGATCCGGCAGGCGCGCGAGATGGTGGCCAAGGGCGTGCTTGGCGATATCCGCATCGTGCAGTCCGAGTACCCACAGGACTGGCTGACCGAGGACCTTGCCGCGACCGGCCAGAAACAGGCGTCGTGGCGGGCCGATCCGAAGCAGGCAGGCGCGGGCGGCGCGCTGGGCGACATCGGCACGCATGCCTACAATCTGGCGCGCTTCGTCTCCGGGCTGGAGCTCGATACGCTGTCGGCCGATCTCGACGCCTTCGTGCCGGGGCGACTGCTCGACGACAATGTCAACGTCATGCTGCGCTTCAAGCCGGTCGGCAAGACGCATCCGGCCAAGGGCATGATCTGGGCCAGCCAGGTGGCGCCCGGCCACGAGAACGGGCTGAAGCTGCGCATCTATGGCTCCAAGGGCGGGCTGGAGTGGGTACAGGCAGACCCGAACTATCTCTGGTACACGCCGTTCGGCCAGCCTAAGCAGCTGCTGACCCGCAATGGCGCCGGCGCGCTGCCGGTCGCGGGCCGCGTCAGCCGCGTGCCGTCCGGCCATCCGGAGGGCTATCTCGAAGGCTTCGCCAACATCTACCAGGAAGCGGCGCGGGCGATTCGTGCGGCGCGGCGCAAGGGTGGCAAGCCGGCAAAAGATGTCGTCTTCCCGACCATCCAGGACGGCGTCGAGGGCATGGCCTTCATCGAGGCCTGCGTGAAGTCTTCGAAGAAGAATGGGGAGTGGACGAAGCTGGGCGCAACCTGAGATTGGCAGGACGGACTTGAACCCATCAACGAGATTGAATGTCATACTGTCCCACCGATTTGTGGATCTCTGATTCAGAGTGTTTCCGCACGCTCCCGGTCCGCTCAACCAACATATCGGCACCATTCGCAATGGTGTCTCTGCAACTGCCCACGATGGTGACAAGCGAGCGATTGTCGGCCCAGTCACGGCGCGACGCACGATGCATCCGTTTTCCACTTGCAGCTTTCCACAAGTCCGGCTTGATTGGCCAGCTGTTCGCGAACCAGCGTTGAACCGATCAGGTGCCTGAAAATGGATAAGGCCCCGCCCGGTGTGTCCGGGCGAGGCCTTGCTCGGGCGTTATTCCCCGTTGCGGCGGCTGGGGCGGGACCAGATGAGGCTGAAGCCTTCGCCTTCCTCGTCGTCGAAGAGGTTGGCGTAGATCGGAGCGTTGAAGCTCGGGTCATCGAGCTTGAGGCCGAGGTAGTCGCGGCCCTCGTTGGAGGTTTTGGACCAAGCGGCGCCGATCTCGGCGCGGCCGACGAAGACGCGGTGGCTTGGGGCGTTCTCGCCGACCTGGCGGCTCTCGGGGACGATGCGGACGTTCTTGGTCTGAAGGCTCAGGGTGACGATTTCGCCGGTGAATTCGTTGCCGGACTTTTTGAAGGTGCCGATGGTCGCCATGGTAGTTCTCCTTGATCTTTGCTTCGAGCCCGCACCATTGCGGCCTCGATGGCGATCGGCAGGCCGGAGGCGATCGACGCGGCATCGCTTGCGACCGCAGCGTCAGCGGAGGATGGCAGCCAGGCGACTTTGTTGTTTCGCGAGGAATGACGGCGCAGCCGGCAGGGGAAGAAAGTCGATCTGCGCCATTGCCGCATAGGCGGTCGAGGCATAGCCGACCTTCGGTCAGATCAGGCCATTGATGAGGCCGTTTTGGAGCGGTCGACCTGCAAGAGGACCTCAAGCGAGAACATGGCGACCGACGTTCACTTTGAATAGCCGGCGTTGCTCCACCGCGCTCAGCCCGCCTTTCGACCATATCCGCAATGTCACCGGAGCCTCCCAGGGAGGAGACCACCGTTGCATCTGCGATCGACGGCCGCTCAAGGTCGTCATAGCGGTCAATGCCAGACGGGGTACTGCTCGGATCTGAGCCGTGCGGGTGGGAACCCCTTGGTTGAACGCTCTGTCCGTGACCCCTGACGCAGCGAGGAGCGGCTTGGTAGTGATCCTCGCTGTCCTGGCTCTCAAAGCTCCGGGTGGCGCCTAGCCGCGAGCGACGCCTCGCATTGCTGGCTCGGGCGGTGCCATAGCCAGCAACCGAAGCCAAGCGGCAATGCCGACGGCGATCGCGCCGACGATCGAGAAAGCGATTTGCCAGCCCACGGACGGCACAGCGAGCGTCGCAAGACCATGTGTCGCGTGATAGCCGGCGACCGATGCTGGTGCGGCAAAGAGGAGCGCGACCGCAAGACGAGCCCAGACCGGGCGAACGAATGTGAAGGTGAATTGGCCGACCGTGAGTGTCGCGCCGGTGGCGGCGATGCCGACGATCAAAGCGCCGATCGGACCGGCTCCGGTGCCGTAGGCCCACACGCCCGTAGATCGGAAGAGCGTCGTGTAGGGAANTTCCCTACACGACGCTCTTCCGATCTAAAAGGTCTGACGGTCGCGCCTCCACCACCACCACGGCGCAGTTTGAAGTATAGCCGAAGATGAGCGGCGACGGGGGCGGAAATCCGGCAGGACTTCCGCTCCTGCGGCGAGGCTGGCCCCGTCAGGCGGCGAAAGGATCGATCTCGTGGACGATGGCGCTGGTATCGCCGTCGTATTCGCTGGCGGGCATGACGCCGAGGCTGCCGTCGCCGGCCTGAAAAATGATGATGGTGACCATGAGGGTTGCGGCGAGGCTGAAGGCGAAGGCGTGAGCGTCGTTGAGTGACATTGTTCCGGCTCCTGTCCTTGGAGGCGGGAGACCATCCCCCGCGCGACAGGCGCCCGATGTGTCCGGCCCGTGGCCGCAATCACCGCGGGGGCGAAGCCTCAAGGCCGCACGCTCGCGTAGCGGACCCTTTACGGGTTGATGGCATCAGGCCATGGGCCGGACCAAGGATCAGCGCTATTTGGAAGCGGGGGTGGTGTTCGCTTGCTCAGGAGCCTTTGTCACGAGCCCCAAAAAGGCCCACTGCCCCTTCTGCAATCGGCGCGGGTGTGGCCGGTCCGATCGTTCTGGAGGATTTGTGTCATGGCAGAATTCAAGGATCGCGATCTGCATTTAGTGAAGAAGGCGTTGGCCATCGCAGTGCTGGCGATCGATCGACAGCCGGGGCCGTTTCAGTCAACATCGGATCAAAGCGACATGAAAGCGCTGCTGGATCGGATGATCCATGGCGATGTGGAACTGGAGCACTATGCACGCGCTGCCCGAATCGCGGTGACGGGAAAAACTGACTGAAAGCCGGTTTTCAGTGAAAATAGCGATACGGCTTTACGGAAATGCGGCGGCGCTCACGCGCCGCCCGTCTTGCGGAAGTCGTAGGGCTTGATCCCGAGCTTGCGCGCCTTGTCGGCGAGGTTGTCCTGGATGCCGGTCCCCGGAAAGACAATCACACCGATTGGGAGGACGTCAAGCATCTGGTCATTGCGTTTGAAAGGTGCGGCCTTGGCGTGCCTAGTCCAATCGGGCTTGAAGGCGACCTGCGGCACGTTGCGGTTGTCGGCCCACTTGGCCGCGATCAGTTCGGCTCCTTTGGGCGATCCACCATGCAACAGCACCATGTCGGGGTGCTTGGCGTGGACCTTGTCGAGCGTATCCCAGATCAGTCGGTGATCGTTGAAGTCCAGGCCGCCGGTGAAGGCGATCTTGGGTCCGGCCGGGAGCATCACCTCGGTTTCTGCCCGTCGTTTGGCGGCGAGGAAGTCGCGGCTGTCGATCATCGCCGAAGTCAGTGTGCGATGATTGACCATTGATCCACTGCGCGGCCGCCACGATGATCCGGTGTGACGCTCGAAGTGTTCGGCGGCTTGGTCGCGCATCAACTCGAAGACGTTTCGGCGCTCGATCATGGTCTGCCCCTCGGCGGTCAGGCGTTCCAGGTCGACCGACTTCACCTCGCTGCCGTCCTGTTCACGCTGGCTACGGCGCTGCGCCTGCTCGTTGTCGTCCAACTCGCGCTCGATCCGGCTGGTGGCGCGGTGGAAGAGATTGACGGTCGACCACAGCAGGTCGTCGAGGTCGGGCTCGAGGCGCGTGTCGCTCATGCTCACGATCAGGGCGTCGAAGATGTCGGCGATGGCGCCGGCGACGATGTTGCCTTCGGGGAGTCGTCGCGGGTCGGCTTCGTCCTGGAAGGGCCGGTAGCCATAGAGCTGGAGTTCAGAGAGGAAATGGTCGGTGGACGATGAGGCGTGATGGGGCTCGAAGCCGGTGTCGTCCTGGTCGATGGTCATGGGATGCTCCTTCGTCGGATCAGCCGCGACCGTCGCGGCCTTCATGGCGACGAAGGAAGGCGGGCGGGCCGGACCTGCACCCCGAGCGAAGCGAGAGGGCCGAGCCTTGGCGCTGGATGGCGAAGGCCTGCTATTTTGCCTCGCGATGCAAAGGCGGCTTGCCCGCCGGCGGAAAATAGCCGGGCGCAGCCATTGCCGGACCGGGCCGTTTGCCGTCCCGATCGCCCTCTCAGAAGGCCGTGGTCGCGGCTCTCTCCGATGTCGTGGAGCAATCCCGTAGCCGATGCAGGACACCGACCCCCGAGGCACGGACTCATATCCCCATGCCGGCCAGTGCCTGCACTCCCATGAAGCGGGCGACATCTTCCGTCGCGATCTGTACCCGCAAGGCCGCCCGAAGTGCATCGATGCCGAACGCGCGGAGATCCTCGTTGCAGTCCCCGACCCGTGGCGACAGGGTGATCGCCTCGATCCCGACCGCCCGCGCCCGTTCGATCAGGCTTTGCACCGCCCCATCACCGGCCGGATCGTCGTCGCGCGCGATGTAGAGACGGCGCAGTGTTGCCGGGAACAGGAGCTGGCCGAGATGTGCAGCCGAAAGCGCCGCTACCGTCGGCATCTGGGGCAGCACCATTCGTAGCGACAGCATGGTCTCGATGCCTTCGCCAGCCGACATGACATCGTGGGCAACACCGAAACGGACCCCGTTGCCGAGGAGGTCGCCCATCGCCCGCCTCGGCGTATCGACCGGCGCCTTGCCGCTACCATCTGGTGCAAGCCAGGTGCGGTGCGCCCCGGTGATCTTGCCGTCGAGATCGGTGACGGAAGCGATCATCGCCGGCCAGGTCTCGGTTTGGCTGACGCTGTCCGGGCGATAGTAGCAGCGTGGATGGAAGCGCAGGGCTCCGGTTCCGTGCAAAGCTGTAATGCCGCGTTTGCGTAGATACGTCTCCACGATGGTGCCCGTAATCGGCTGCGACATGGAAAACAGCCGCCGTGCTGATTCCGGCGATCCCGCCGGTGTGGTTGACGGTCGGGGCCGCGGCTGAGGGTCGGGTTCGTGTCGGGGCAGGCTGAGGAAACGTCGGGCCTCGTCAGCGACATCCTTGAAGTCGACCAGTCCGCAACTCTCGCGGATGACGTCGAGCAGATCGCCATGCTCGCCGGTGGCGGCATCGGTCCATTTGCCCGCCGCGCCCTTGCCGGACTCGGCTCCCTTCAGCCGGACGAACATCGACCGGCCCGGATTGTTCTGGACGTCGCCGACCAGCCAGTAGCGGCCGTCACGCCGACCATTGGAGAGATACTCGCGGCAGACGGCCTCGGCGTTGCGGCCGAGACGTTGCGCGAGATCGGAAGCGTCGCGGGCCATCATGCCGCCTCCCGTTCGGCGATCCGCGCGAGCGGATAGCGTTCGAGCACTTTCGCAAGAATGGCGGGGCCAGCGGCGTCAGTCGGCACGAACATGCGCAGCTTCCAGGAGATGATCTCGTGGAACAGTCCGTAGGTGCGCAGGCGATCGCGCATCGTGTCAGTGAAGCCGGACAGCTCGATCCGGTTCACGCCCATGACACGGACCCGGCGAAGCTGGAGCCCCTCGGCGAGATCGAGGATCGTCTTGCCATTCATCAGCCCCGTGAAAGCGTCCTCGGGGCTCAAGGTGCTGCTGCCCGATGCCGTCGCACCCGTTACCCACGCGGATGAGACGCGCCGGCCGACGATGCGTTCGCCGGTGTCGGTCTGGAGTCGATAGACGCGTGTCGATTCATTCGGCAGGCGCTTCCAGATTGGCAGCAGCAGTCCGGAGACGACGTGGATGATGCTGTCGGTAAACGTCGGCACCTCGGTCAGCTCCACCTCCCAGGCGCGTGCGAACGCCTGGCGGTCGGCTTCGACCCAATGGGTCTGCGGCATCATCGCCAGCGGCATGGCGGGGTGCTCCATCGGTCGGATGAGCCGGACGCGGCGTTCGACCTCGCCGTCGTCGAGCATCAGGCTGCTGGTCGGGACCTGCACGGCGGCGCGGCCCGACTGCCCATTGATGAGCAGCATCGCTCGGGGGTCGGTGAGGTGGTTCAGCGCTTGGTCGAGCGTGACCGGCCGGTTGCGCTCGCGCTGGGCTATCGTGATAAGCCGGGTATCGGCGGAGGTGCCCGGATGGGTGTAGATCGCCTGACGGTCGGTGACGACGAAGCTCTCGGCGGTCAGGGTCTCCAGCCCGACATCATAGACGCCCGACGCGATAGCCCCCTCGATGCGAGCGGACAGCAATTGCTCGAACGCCGTGAACAGGATGTTCTGCAATCGAATAGTGAGCGCCAGCAACCGGTTGAGGAAGGTCGTGATCGGCGGTAGCTCATCCTTGATGCCGCCCGAATCCATCAGTGACAGGCCGGTCGCATCCTCGAACATCTGCAGTGAGCAACCCTCGACCTTGCCTCGGACCAGCAACAGGTAGAGCTGGCGCAGAGCGTCGCGGGCATAGTGGCTCTCCAGATTGTCCTCGGGCCGGAACAGGCCCTGGCCGCCGGTCTGGCGCTGGCCCTTGGTGATGGCGCCGAGGGTGTCGAGCCGACGGGCGATGGTCGAGAGGAAGCGCTTCTCGGCCTTGACGTTGGTCGCGATCGGCCGAAACAGCGGCGGTTGCTGCTGGTTCGTGCGATTGGTGCGACCGAGACCCTGGATGGCGGTGTCCGCCTTCCACCCCGCCTCGAGCAGATAGTGAACCCGCAGCCGGCGATTCTTCCCCGACAGCTCGGCGTGATAACTGCGCCCGGTGCCACCTGCCTCCGAAAACACAAGGATGCGCTTGGCATCATCCATGAACGCCTGCGTCTCGGCGAGATTGGCGGAGCCGGCGCGCGTCTCTACCATCAGGCGGTCGACGCCACCGGCGCCGGTCTTGCGGATGATGCGCCGCGAGCGGCCTGTCACCTCGGCCACCAGGTCGGTGCCGAAGCGCTGGACGATCTGGTCGAGCGCGCCGGGAACCGGGGTCAGCGACGCCAACCGTTCGATCAATCGGTCACGCCGGGCAACAGCTTCGCGGCTCTCGACCGGTTGGCCGTCGCGATAGACCGGCCGCGATGACAGCTTGCCCTCGCTGTCGGTGAAAGGCTCGTAGAGCTGCACCGGAAACGAATGGGCGAGATAGTCGAGGAGATACTCTCGCGGTGTGATGTCGACCTGGACGTCGCCCCAATCTTCGGTCGGGATCTCGGCCAGGCGCCTTTCCATCAGCGCCTCGCCGGTGGAAACGATCTGGATGACGGCGGCGTGGCCCTCTTCCAGATCACGCTCGATGGACCGGATCAGCGACGGTGTCTTCATGCTGGTGATCAGGTGGGAGAAAAACCGCTGCTTGGCGCTTTCGAAGGCCGAACGCGCGGCGGACTTGGCTTGCGCATTGAGCGTGCCGGTCGAGCCGATGATGTTGGCCGCCTGCATCGCTGCATCGAGGTTGTTGTGGATGATGCCGAACGCCCCGGCATAGGCGTCATAGATGCGGATCTGTTCGTCCGTCAGCGTGTGCTCGAGCAACTCGTATTCGACACCTTCGTAGGAGAGCGAGCGGGCCGCATAGAGACCGAGCGCCCGAAGATCGCGCGCGAGCACCTCCATCGCCGCGACGCCGCCGGCCTCGATCGCCTCGACGAATTCGGCACGCGTGGCGAACGGAAAATCCTCGCCACCCCAGAGCCCGAGGCGCTGGGCGTAGGCGAGATTGTGGACCGTGGTGGCGCCGGTCGCCGAGACGTAGACGATGCGCGCGTTCGGGAGTGCGTGCTGAAGTCGAAGTCCGGCACGGCCCTGTTGCGAGGCGGCCTGGTCGCCGCACTCGCCCTTGCCGCCGGCGGCGTTCTGCATGGCGTGGCTCTCGTCGAAAATGATCACTCCATCAAAGTCGGAGCCCAACCATTCGACGATCTGCCGGACGCGCGAAACCTTCTCGTCGCGCGCGTCGGAGCGCAGCGTGGCGTAGGTGGTGAATAGGACACCTTCCGCCAGCCGGATCGGTGTGCCCTGGCGAAAACGCGAGAGCGGCGTGACCAGCAGACGCTCCATCCCCAGCGCCGACCAGTCGCGCTGTGCGTCCTCGATCAGCTTGTCGGACTTCGACACCCAGACGGCGCGTCGGCGGCCTTTCAACCAGTTGTCGAGCAGGATGCCGGCGACCTGGCGGCCCTTGCCGGCGCCGGTGCCATCGCCCAGGAACCAGCCGCGACGGAAGCGGACGGCGTTCTCGGCGTCGTCGCGCGCGGCCGAGACGAGGTCGAACGTCTCATCCACCGTCCATGATCCGACGAGATGGCCGGCATGGGACTCGCCGGCGTAGATGACGCTTTCGAGCTGGGCGTCGGACAGCAGGCCGGCGCTGATGACGACGGGTGGCAGGTGTGGCCGATAGGTCGGCGTCGGCGGCGCGACCGAGGCCATGGCCGCCGACTGCACCAGCTTGGTCGGATGGACCTGAGAGCCGGGAATACGGATCGCCTGCAATCCGTATTCCTCATAAAGCGCCTCGGTGATCCGGTCGCCCTCAGCCGGCTTCCAGTCGACGGCCTCATAGACGAGTTCGACGCCTTCTGGCTCCGCCGTTCCCGCCGTACCAGAGGACGGGCGCATCGCGTAGGCGCGCACGGTTCGGGGGATGGCCAAGCCGACAACCGGCGCCACGGTGGCGGCGAAAGGCAGCCTTGGCGGGACATGATCGGTGACCCAGCCGAGAAGCGTGACGACGTCGGGTGCGACGCCCGGTGAAGTCGGGAACACACTCGGATTGTCGGCCGGAGCCTTGTCGATCACGGTCAGGCGGGTGTCGATGGTGGTGCCGTGTTTGGCGTAGACCGCGCCATCGATCGCGGCCGAGAATACCACGCGCCCGCACTCCTGCAGCCGAATGAAGGCGTCACGCCAGGAAGGGTTGTCGGACGAAAAGCTCGCCCCGGTGATTGCGACGAGGCGGCCGCCATCGACAAGGCGCGACAGGCTCGACGCGATATGGCGGAGCGCCGTGTCCGCCATGCGACCGTCGACATTGACCATCGCCGAGAACGGCGGGTTCATCAGCACGACACTCGGAACGACGCCCTCGTCGAGGTGATCGTCGATCTGCGCTGCGTCGAAACGAGTGACAGCGATCTTCGGGAACAGGTGACGGAGCAGCCCCGCGCGGGTCTCGGCCAGTTCGTTGAGCACGAGCGATCCGCCGGCAAGCTCCGCCAGAATGGCGAGCAGGCCGGTCCCGGCCGAAGGCTCCAGCACGCGGTCGGCGGATGTGATCGCGGCAGCCGTGCTGGCGGCAAGTCCGAGTGGGATTGGGGTTGAGAACTGCTGGAACGCCTGGCTCTCTTCGGAGCGGCGCGTATGGGTGGGGAGAAGGCCCGCGATCCTGGCCAGCATCGGCAGCGCGGCGGACGGAGACCCGGCTTTACGGAACAGCGACTTTCCGTACTTGCGCAGAAAGAGCACCGTCGCCACTTCGGTGGCGTCATAGGCGGTTTTCCAGTCCCAGGCGCCGGAGGCGTCGGACGCTCCAAAGGCCGTCTCCATTGTGGTGCGGAGAACTGTCGCGTCGACACGCTGGCCGCGTTCGAGATGGGGAAGGAGAAGCCGCGCGGCTTCGGCGATGGCTGTGGCCGGATCGGCAACAGGGGCGTGCGGGAAGGACGCAGGCGCAAGGGCGGCCGCGGAAGCGTTGGCATTCGTCATGGAGGAGACCTCGGGAGAGCGGGAGGGATCGAGCCGGCCGGCGCTCTCCTCGACCGCACCGGCTCAACCCGTCCCGGCCTTCCTCTTCCTCTCAGGCCGCGGCCATGACGCTGCGCCACCACGCGATCCGCTCGTCGCGGCTGGCATTGGCGAGCCGACGCAGCAAATCGCCGTGGCAGGCGAGTGGCGCGCAGAAGCAGACGAGATCGCGGCCGCGCAACTCGTCGAGCACCCGCAGGAGATGATGCTGGTCTGCCAGCCAGGGCTCGTGCTTCGCGATGACGGCTGCACGCTCGCCGTCGGGGCCGATCCGGAACGGATTGCCCCATTTGCTGCCGCGCCCGATATAAACGGCGCCCAATGGCACGCCCGCTCTATGCTTGTTCAGCACCCTGCACATCGCACTCACCTCCTGATCCCGTTGCGGCGGTTTGTGGCCGGGCGCGGTCAGGCGGCGCGGGTCACGCGAGGCCGAAGGACGATGCGGGAACGGCTCGCCCGTTGACCGGCGCGACGCCGCGCGCAGACAGGACGAGCCGTCTCGGGATCAGATCTGTGATGAGGATGGAAGAGTGTCGGATGGCGGCAAATAGGCGTCGTAGGGGTTGCCGTCAGCGAGATGGCCGAAGGGCATGAACACGAAGTCCGCGCCGTCGCGGCCGGCCGCACAGATGACGTAGCGAAGCTCGTCCGTCGCAGCGTCCTTGCATTCCATCAGCGCAAGATTGCCGTCTGCTGCTGCGCGCAGCAGTGTCTGGAAATTCGCGCGGGCGTGGTCTGGGATGGTCATCACCCACGTCCTTTCCCGCGCATCGACGCCAGCCTTCCTGTCAGAGTGGGTTCGCCCCCTGGGGATCGGGTGCGCCCGCGAGGATGGCCTCGGCCTTGGCGATCGCCGACTGCGCTCGCGGTACCCAGAACGGAAGCTTCGGTGCTGACAAGTCCGGCACATGCGCGAGTACCTTCAGGATGCCGAGGAGCGTCTCGAAGTGATCCGCCTTGCGGCGGAGCGTTTCGCCGAACTGCGATGGTATCGCCAGTGCGGGGGCTTCATAGGGCGCCCCTTTGCCTCGCCAGATGCCGGACACATAGGTTTCGCCGGCAGTTTCGTAGTCGAGCTTTTGGTCCGACCAGTCGTCGTCCTCGACGGCAAGGCGACACGCCTGATCGATCGTGTCAGCCTCATAGATGCAGTGCCGGTATGCAGGCAGGGAGTAAGCCGTTTCGATCGTGAAGAGGGGCATGCTGATCGCCTGAAACGAGAAAAGCCCGGCTGGCCCCTGTTCGCGGGGTGCCGGGCTTCGGATGGGATTGGTTGGGGTGCGATATGCGGGGCGACCGGGTGCCGCTCCGCGATCGGAGGACTATTCAGCCGCGATCATGCGTTGACGTTCCTCATCTGTGTCGGCTGCGACCTCGTCGCCATCGCCAGCGAGAAAACTGGGCAGCGCCTCGGCGTCGCCGTCAGTCGTCAGTTCGGTAACCGGCTCGATCTCGACGAGACGCAGCGGCTCCGGCAGCCAGCCGGTGCCGTCGAGCAGCCGTTCGGCCTCCTTCGCCATGTCACCCTTCTTCAGATGGTCGATCAGCTGGGCCGACTGCTCGCCCTTCGCTTCGCGCACGGCCTCAAGAATGCGGGGCTTGGTCACGCGGGAGAGGTAGTTGTCGACGGTTGGCTTCCAGCCCGCCGCGACCATATCGAGGCCTACGGCTCGAGCCAGCACGTCGGCCTGGTGAAGCCGGCGCTGGATACCACTCGCCGACGGGCCGGCGCCGTTGCGGTCGGCCTTCTCGTAGAGTGCGCTTACGCCGAACGACGCGCAGTGAGCAAACAACGCCGCCTGTTCCGTGCCTTCGAGCGCGGCTAGCGCATCCCAAAGGTCAGCCTGATCGCTGGGCAGGCGTTCCTCCCAGGCCCTATGCCGGGCATCGACGGCGTGGGCCGAGGCGCTTTCCTTGAGCCCGGGCCCCTGCTGGGCAAAGCCGACATTCCTGACGGAGATATCCATGCAGACAGCGTGCGAGGAGTACCGCGAAAAAACGTCGAGGCAGAACTTGTGCAGCACGGCAAGGAAGGCCACGGAGGGCTCGTTGGCGAGGGCATCGCGCAATGCCAGCGTCCGATGCGCGGTCAGCTCGCTGATCAGGCGATCCGGAAGCGGCTTGATGACGTCATCCTCGTCATCCTCCGGCTCGGCCTGGCCGCCGATGGTGATGACGGCGCGCTGGATGACCGGGGCAGTCGGGTCGGATGCTTCGGGCGTCGCGCCCTCGGCTCCTGTGTCACCCTCGCCATCCACGGTGACCGGCGCCTCGTCCTCAGGGCGAACATAGCCGCGGCCGACCGAGAGGTTGCCGTTGCTGTCAATGCTGATGAAGACGCCGGCGCGGGCGATCCCGGCTGGATCGTAGATGACGGGACGGTCATCGAAGGCGGCAAGCGCCGTCTCGATCTCGCCGAGCCGTTCGTCCACCTCGTCCGGCAATTCGTCGGCTTCCTCGTATTCGGCTTCGAGCTTGGCGCATTCGGCGTTCAGCGCGTCGATCGTTGCCTGTTCCTCGGCCGTCAGATCGGGAGAGGTTCCCGCCAACTCGCGCAGTCCGTGGGTGTGTCCGTAAGGCGTCTCGACCGTGACGGAGATCCACTTCCATCCCTCGGCGGCGATGGTCTCGGCCTCGGCCTTCAGCTTTTCGCCAACCAGACGGTCGAGCAGGGCGGCGTCCTCCAGCCAGCCGCCATCGTCGCTCTGGAACAGATCGCGCATGACGACGCCGCCGGCATCGGCATAGGCGTCAAGACCGACGAACTGCGCGCGCTTGTCGGAAGTCCGCACCGTCGTCTCTGTCAGCATGCGGCGGATCTGATACGGTTCCTTGCTGTAGGAGCGCTGGATGGCCTCCCAAACCTGCTCCTGACGGGCATGATCGTCAGTCACGGTGAAGGCCATGAGTTGCTCCAGCGTGATGCCGTCCTGGGCGTAGAGGTCGAGCAAAGCGTTCGACACGGCCGCGAGGCGCAGACGCTGCTTCACCACGTTGACCGAGACGAAGAAGGCGGCTGCGATGTCCTCCTCGGACTGCCCCTTCTCGCGCAGTGCCTGAAAGGCGCGGAACTGGTCGAGAGGATGCAGGCCGACATGTTGGACATTTTCCGCCAGGGAATCCTCTTCGGCCGAGGTAGCGGCGTTGGCGGCCTTCGGGATGCACGGCACCGGCGCGACCTTGGCGAGACGCTTCTGCTTGACCAGGAGTTCGAGCGCTCGGTAGCGGCGGCCGCCGGCCGGAACCTCGAACATGCCGGTCTCGGCGCCATCGGCATCGAGCACCGGCCGAACGCTGAGGCTCTGAAGTAGGCCGCGCCGGGCGATGTCCTCGGACAGGTCTTCGATCGAAATGCCGGCCTTGACCCGCCGGACGTTCGACTGGCTGAGCACCAGCTTGTTGAACGGAATGTCGCGCGAGGCGTTGAGGGTGATTTTCTGAACGGCGTTAGCCATGTCGGTAGTCTCCGCGACGGGCGCCGAGAGCCTCTCTCTCGACCCAAAACCCGTCATGAAAAACCGGCACTCCTCTCACTCTTCCGGCCACCGAACCGGGAAGCGGGAGAAGCGTATTCCCGGCTCCACGGTTCGGCGTAGCCAGCATCACGCTGCCTCCCGCTCGTCCTCTCCAGAAGCTGCCGTAGCCGGCCGGTTGATGTTCGTCTCGAAGCCGAGGATGAATTCGGCGGCTTTCGACGCGGCGGAGGCGGCGCGGACAATGGCGCGGTTGTCCTCACGCAGCACCTCCAGCCATGAACCGATGTAGTCGGCATGGCGCACCGTCGGCGCGATGGAGAGCGAAGCACAGACAAAGGCCCCGGCCATCTCCGCCACCAGTTCCTCGCGCGCATAGGATCTGGAGCCGAAGGAACCGGCCATGTCACGGCCGAGACGGGAAGGATGACCCGACCAGTGCCCCAGTTCATGGAATGCGGTCCGGTGCCAATTGATCGGTTCGAAATAGGCGGCTGGCGGCGGGACCTGCACGAAGTCGTGCGGCGGGCTGTAAAAGGCGCGGCTGCCTCCGATCCGGAAATCCGCGCCGGTGGCCCGGATCAGCGCCTCCGCTTGCGGTTCGATCATGCCCGGCGGAGGTGGTGGTGCGACGGCGGCAATGTCCTCCGGCAGGTTCTCGCATTGATCGGCGTTGAAGACTGTGAAGCGTTTGAGGAATGGAATCGCCTGTGCTTCGTCCCCGACCTCACGGGCTCGCTTGCGCTCATCCTCGGGTACGAAGCGGTCGGCGTAGACGACGGTCGTACCATGCTCTCCCTTCCTGACATTTCCGCCGAGGCCAAGCGCTTGGCGGAATGTAAGCCAGCTCTGGCCGGTGAATCCGTGTTCGATGACCGCGCCCCACAGGATCAGGATGTTGATGCCGGAGTAGCGCCGGCGGGCTGACGCGTTTTCCGGCATGGCGAGCGGCGCCTTTGCCGCCGCCGTACCCCAGGGCTGCACCCATGGGATGCGTCCGGCTTCCAACTCGGCGATGATCTTGTCGGTGATTTCCTGATAGAGGCCTGGCCGGTCGTTGCCGGAACGGGCGCTGGCGGCGTCTCTGGGCATCGCGGTTCTCCGCGACGGGCGCCAGGAGCCTCTCTCCCGACCTTCAACCCGTCACGGCAAACCCGGTCCGCACTCTCACTCTTATCGACCCGTCTCGATACCCACCGGCGGCAGGACGAGGCGCGGGCATGACAGGGTTCGCGTCAGGGATGGAAGCCCCGTATGGGTGAAGACCCGTCGCAGGCGGGGCTTCAGCTTTGCCGACAGCCCGGCCCCGTCAGGGGACGCCCGATCGGCCCTCGAAAAATGACGAAAAGTCGCTAGGTTGAAGGTCATGTGCAACGACTACGAGCAACACATCCGCTGGGCCGAATACTGCAAGATGATGCAGGACCTGGAACTCGGCATCCCGACGCAACAGACAGAACTCGACCTGCCGCAGTCGGACGACGTCAAGATCAACGACATGGGGCCGGTCATGCGCGCGACCGGCAATCTGATCGAGCTGGTTCAAATGATTTTCAGCTTTCCGCCCTCGGGCAAAGGCGGGCCGATATTCAACTTCCGGTCAGACGGGCGAAGCTTCGCCAACAGCAATCGCTGCCTGATTCCGGCGAGCGCTTTCTTCGAATTCACCGGCAAGAAATACCCAAAAGCCAAGCACCGGTTCACTCTGAAGAGTGCGCCATTTATGGCGATCGCGGGCCTTTGGCGTGAGGGCCAAGGCAATCATCCGCCCGCCTTCACGATGCTGACGACCGAACCCGGCCCAGAGGTCGCGCCCATTCACGATCGTCAAATTGTCGTGCTGCAGCCAGCGGATTGGGGTGCGTGGATTTATCTGACGAAACCCGAGGCGGAACTGCTGCGGCCGCTTCCCGAGGGATCGCTCCATGTCGAGACAGTGCGTGCGGGTTCCGACTGATCCTCCGCGTCATCCTCGGAGGCCGATCTGAAGATTTTGGGGAGAGAGCGCCATACGACGCGCATTGGCCGCTGATCTCGTCAGCGCATTTTGGACAGGGTTGCGAGATCTTTGTCGTCTTGCGCCCGCGATACGATTGGTCGCACGTTACCTAGATACTTCCGATTGCTGGAACCA
Organism: Mesorhizobium sp. LNHC252B00; assembly: GCF_000502955.1. Taxonomy (GTDB): domain Bacteria; phylum Pseudomonadota; class Alphaproteobacteria; order Rhizobiales; family Rhizobiaceae; genus Mesorhizobium. The sequence continues at coordinate 46,171 of NZ_AYWO01000013.1, forward strand.
GACTGGTAGCCGCTTGCTGTACCCACGGAGAATAGCCGCGCCTGGACGAGCCGACTGCCTACCACCAGCTCCACTGGGTTGTTGCCGTGATTAACAAGTTCGAGTGGGATACAGCCTCGGAACCCCGGTTGGATCATGGTGTTCAGGTGAATTCCGAGCCTGCTGTAACTACTCCGGCTAATGATGTCGGCGTACACATCGTTGGGCATGCCGACGTACTCTAGCGAAGTCGCCAATACGATCTGGCCGGAATAGAGGACGAACTTATCACCGACTTCCCGACGGGTCATGCGGAAATAGGACGACACTCCGCGCCGAGGCAGGGTTGCCAACTCAACCGCAGCCTTGCGCGTCAGCAGGGAGACGAGAAAGTCGGGTCCCAGTCGGAGATCGATGCTCACCTCGCCAACTTGGCCCGGTTCAAGGAGCGGATCGATGTACAGCCTGGTGCTGTCGGTCAGGCCGATTCGGCGATGGATTTCAGGAGCCTGTAGAAGCGACATCCCATGCCTGCCTTATGGCGAAGTTTCGGATCGATTTCTCGGTAAGGTCGTTCGTGAGTACCTCGATATCGCCGTCTTTCGCTGATGAGAAATTCCATGGATTTCGGTTATTGTCGATAGCGTCGAACAGGTAGTTCCAGGCGCTGTCGAAGAGCCCATAGACCTGCTCCATTGATGCAGGCACAAAAGTACGAATGTCGTCGTAGTCGGCACCGACCTCGACACGCTGAAAGATCGGGGTCAAGGTTGGGAGTTGAAGAGCCTGCAATGCATTCTGCACTAGGTCTATTATGGGATGTGATCCGCCAGCCAGAAAAGCATCCACGAGAGCCGCTCGGTCGGCCGTCGCCGGGTGGGTGAGCGAAGAGGAAACGTTCGGCGCGATAGCCTCGAGGGCCGCGATGCTTGATCGTCCAACAAAGCACGCCGCAAACAGATCTGCGAAATACTCTCGGCGATGGCTCAGTTCGTTACCGTTTTGCGGGCCGATCAGGTTTGAATTCTGAATCATCGAAACCGCGCTAACACTGTGCTGGTGGTCGACGAAGTGACCTAGTTCGTGGAACAGCGGAACGCAGAAGACGGGCTTGTGGGCGTAAATTCGAGGTACACCGATCATCACCAAAGGCAGCTTAAATCCCTGCGGATCATAGTCTGTGATGAAGGCCTCGATGAATAGCCAAGGATCGGAGTTCCGCAGGTGGAAGTCGTGATGTGCGTTGCGGTCCTCTGTCAGGAACGTGACGATAACCGCTTCGCTTAGCTTCCACCGCTTAAGTGCATCGGTGAGGCAGTAGACCACCTCGTACGGCACCTCATTGTTCGTGCTCCCGGAGAGATAGGACTGCACGCTCCGCGCAACTTTGGCGAAGGTCTCTTCGACCGCCGCGTCGTATTTGCCTGGATTGTCGAGAACATGCTCGATCGCCCCAATCAAATGTCGGGTGAATTCGTGCAGTCGCTGCTCAAAATAGGCAGAATCGTTTAGCTGTTTGAGCGTGTTTGCGACGAGATGCAGATCAACGCGTGACCGCAAACTTGTGCTCCGCCGAAAGGATTTCCCTCGCTAGTTCCGCCGAGATCGTGCCGGCTCCAACCATGCCAACGGCAGCTCTCAGGGCTTCTGACTCGCGGAGGTCCAGAGCAAGTCGAATTGCCTCGGGCAATGTCTCGCCGTCTATCGTATCCGGATCCGACGCGATCTGCAGGGCTTGGGTCATCACATCGCGGAGATAGACAGCGAGCTTCTCCGGTATAGATCGCTCACTACTTAGAATTCGCAAAGCGACGTGAAATGGAGCGGGACTCTCATCGCGATCCGTCGACGTCGCCGCTAGCATCTGCTCTCCTCCAAGTCGACCACCTGCATTAGAATCGCCAACTGACTCTCCGTCAAGAGTCCGTCCGACAATATACAAAGCGACTGAAGGACTCCCGTTGCGACGAGCCCGTTAACGATTCCACCGCCTGCGCGCGTCTGACCGAAGAATTGGGCGCCCTTCCAGAGGTTGCCGGAAACCAGACCGGAGACATAGGCCATTGGAAGCAGCCGAGAACACCTCAAGCTGGGCGAGGCCTGCTTTCATCGGGACCAGTGAACCCGGCCGTTCCGCACCCAGAAGTGCGAGCGGCAGCCGGTCTGTAGCCACACTGACGGGGTCAAACTGGGCCTCCGCCGCCGATCCACCTTGAGCGACCAGCGTGGCTTCGCCTCCGGAAAGACCAGCAATTCGATGGTACGGCCGCAACCGCAAGGGCATTTCATCCCCATGCACCAGTCCTCACTACCATCGCGAGCCAAAACAAGATCACGGCTCGGCATGCGCTCCGGAAGGCTGTCACCATGTACGATGACCAGGCGTCGAGCCGGCCCAAATCTTTCGCGGACATACTCGAACCCACGACGCCATTCGGCAACAAGGGCAGCCACCCGCCGGCGCAAGCGTTGCATCATCCCTTCCTCCTCGACGCAAGGGCGGGCAAGCCAAGCAATGGTTCGGCATTGCCTCTTGCTAGGTCCGGCGACGGCGATGACTGGAACTCGTCCTCTGCGGTAAAGTCCTCGTCGCCGGCCGCGAGGCTGAATAGCGTCCTGGCATAACGGCGATTGGGCTCGTGCCGGAAGTGATAGAGGCGGGCAATTAACTCGCCGACAGCCGCAGATGCTGCCCGCATATTCAGGGTGATCACGGACGGGGCCTGCTCCACCATGCCTTTGATGTAGCCTTCTTGGAGAAGATCCTGATGCGCTGCCGGTGCGTTGAACCGCAGATATTCCGCTCTTAGCGTTTCTGGGCTGTAAACCCCCCTGTCTTCAAGGCTGGACCCACCGGGATAGACATAGTCGATCCGACCGACCACATCGGCGATGAAGGCACGATTGTTTTGTCGGCGGACCGGGATGACAACGCCCATATCGATAGCTGGCATTAGAAAGGCGATCGTCATCAGATCGGCTACATATCGCGCCTCAAGCGTGTCGACGCAGCAGAAAAGGAAGTCGCAGCCCGCAGCGGCAATGATCGCATCGCGGTTCATGATGGAGGACGCGACCGGGATGAGCACGCCTGCACCACGGTGAAGAGCGACGGCTCGAGCCATCACCTCGACTTTGGGCAATCTAATTTCGGCATCGGCTCGGGTCGTGTTGAGAATCCGGTTGAGATTCCTCAGTTCCACGATATCGAACTCAACGGCGACAATACGGCCGAAACCTAGCCGGGCTAGCTGCTCGATGACGATAGAGCCTGTCCCCGAGGCCCCAATGACGGCAGCCGCCAGTCGACTGTTCCACGTGGTCATCTCGCTCGTAAACGCCATTGGTCGGCGCTTGTCTCCATCGCTCCACCAAAGAGCGATATCCGCGCCTGGAACCATCACCAGGTCAACAACACTGGCTTCGAGCGCATGGTTGTAGATCCGCGCCTTAATCGCCCCATCGGGCGTCATTATCGCTGATCCATGCCGATCCCCGTACGCTGCGAGCAACGCCCGTATGGTCACACGGTCGCTCTCATCGTCGACCAACGAAAAGTCGAAGTAGCCACCAGGATGGGAATGGATCAATACAACGCAGAGATTCTCGGCCTCGCCGTGGTCAATCGCCTCTTCGATACTGCTTCCGGGCCACGAGATGCGATCGGGCTCGCGAACCTGACAGGCAGCGTGAGGGACGGGGATCCACTTCTTCGCCAACAGCTTAAGGCGTTCGCCAGGTGCGGAGGAGCAAAGTAGGATCCCCGCCGCTTCGTTGCCGTCGCCCGGAAAGAGGTGGGTCTGCAGCGCCGCGTTGATACCAGCGGAGACGACGAGCGAAGTGGTGTTCACTGGTTGACCTCCTTCGCGATAGCCCCCTCGACAAGTGCCAGATGGGTGATCACATTGTCGGTCCTGGGATTCCATGGCGACTGGGGCCCACGATGCCGGGACCAGCGCTGGAAACCACGGCCGAGAATGGTCTCGATCGTCTGGGTGGCCGGGATGACCCCGCCCACAGACGTGCGCAGCGGCGGATAGACGTAAAACATGTCGATCTGAGCCCCTGGATATGAGGATGGAATCTCAAGAGCAAGCACGATCGTGGGCATCGCGTAGCCTGTGGGAAGCGGGTAGTCCTCGATGAGCAGCCAGCGCCGGCCGCCGTCAGCGATTGTCTCCCACTTCCTGCCCATGGCATCGAGATGGAGTTCGTCCGTCTCAAGAATGGCGAAGGTACGGCGAGGCTGGGCAGCCTCGCCGTTGTTGACATCCTTGGGAGTCAAGCGGATCTTTTCGATGCCGGGAGTCCGAAGATCGATCACCTGATTGATTCCGACGGGTTGCTTAGGCTGGCCATGCACTTTCAGGTAGATGTGCCAAGGCTGACTGATATCGAAGCCCGCGCGCTGCATTGCGTCCGACACAACGATCGTCGGCGTGTCGGACTCGACCGTGACGTCCTGGACCTTGAGCTTCCAGGACTCCTTGCGGGTGTGGAAGCGCTCGACGCCGGCCTTGCCGAGATCGATGAGATCATTGTCACCGATGAGACGATCCGGCTCACCTTCGCGATCCAACAAAAGCTGAACGTTAGGCGAGATAGCGGCGAGCTTGCGAATGGTCGCTCCGGAAATGACACGTGTCGGCCAATCGTACTGCTCACCATCGACGATCAGACGGTAGGCACGGTCGCTAGACGTCACGAGGAAGCGGTTACCGTTGAGCTTAAGATCGGCTGGCTGCGAGGCGAGGATCTCGACCAACTCGCCATTGGTGAGAAACTGGAGAACATAGGGATCTTCGGCTGGGACCAGGCCAGCGGCGGCCGCGATCTGGCCGCCCGTGGGAGTATGGTCCGCGATCGGGACCTGACGGAAGGTCAAATCGATACCCGCAAGTTCGAGGATCACAGTGCTGTCGGCTGGGCTCGCGCCCGTGGTTTCGGAGGTGGTCATGGTCGGGGCCTTTCAGGCGTTAGTGGAACCTGATCCAATGTGCGCGTGAGTCGACTCCGCTCGGACATGTCTTCTCGATGTCCGAGCCCGGGCTTCTCTTGCGCACTGCATGTTAGTGGGAGGGGGAAAGGGAAGAGGATATGCTGCCGACTGCAGCCGTATCGGAGACGCTCAGCGTCGACGAATTCGTGTCAGCGCTTCGCGCGCTGACAAACGAAGACTGGATCCGCGTGGGCGAGGTTGCCCGACGGTATGCCAGGTATTGCTCAACGTCAGGCGATGACCTCCAGAGCGAAGCGATTGGCAGGACCTTGGATGGCAAGAGAAATTGCCCCTACGACGTGGACCCCGTCGCATTCCTTATTCTGACGATGAAGAGCATAGCGGGTGAGCTCCGCAAAGCCGGCTTTCGGACGATCGGAATGGATGACGTCAAACTCAAAACGAAAGATGGAAATAGTGTTGCCTTCGACCCTGCCGACGAGCGGCTCGATCCCGAGTCAACTTTGGCTGAGAACCAAGCTGCGGCTCGGCTTAGAACTGCCATTCTCGGACTCTTCAACGATGATGAAGTTGCGCGTGACTTGGCAGATCTTATGATGGTCGAACTCGACGGCGAAGAACTGCGGGCGCTACTTGACCTCGAACCGAAAGCGTTCGCAAGCAAGCGCCGACTGGTCCGGCGTCGGATCGACAAGGCATTCCCAGATGGATGGAAGCCATGAACAAGGATAAGATGGACCCGCTTGGTTTTCTCATCGAGAACCTCGTGCAGGATTTCCTCGATATGACTGACGCCGAGATCGCGATAGAGATTCGTGAACGCGGCGAAGACCCTGTTGCGGTGGCAGCAAAGGCGCGAGCAGTGTTCGAGAGAGCGGTGACGGCGAAGCGAAAAGCTAGCCTCCTTCAAGCGCGCAACGCGGTTGACACAGATGCTGCGCATCCGCCAACAGTCATCGCCATTGACGGCGCTACCGCTCGGGCTCGGCTGCAACGTTTGCTGCGGCGTTTCCCAGAGGCAGCTACTAAACTCACTCTTGCAGCCCGAAATGGAGTCGGGCTGTCTGATTCCGATGTTCTGGGACTACTGACGAACTTTCATGATCTCGGCATAGATGACGAGAACGACACGTGATGTCTTTGTCACCTGCTGAGCGCCTGCTGGTTAGCTTGGGCGTGGAAGCTCCCAACGAAATCGATCTCGAAGCAATTGCTTGGACGTTGGGTGTCAAGGTTCGATACGAGCCGCTTGAACTCTGCGATGCTCGGATCGTAGGGGCCGACACAAAGGCTATAGTGACGATCAATAGCACAAGCTCCCGTGGTCGGCAGCGCTTCTCGCTAGGGCACGAACTCGGACATTGGCACTTCGATCAGGGCAAGACCTTAATCTGCCAGGCCCAAGACATAGACAACCACTCGGCTCATGTTCTCAACCCAGAGCGTATTGCTGATGGCTATTCCGCCGATCTTCTAATGCCGCGCTATCTATTTGATGCAGCGCTTAGGACGATCCGCAAGCTCAACTTTTCCGCAATCCGAGGTCTTGCGGAAAAGTTCGACGTGAGCCTCACAGCAGCGGCGATCAGGGTCGTCGAGAGTCGCAGTACTCCGGCACTTCTGGTCTGTCATGGCATCAACGGCCGACAGTGGTTTCGCCGTTCGCCACTGGTCTCCGACAAATGGTTCCCTCAACGATCCTTGGACCGGGACAGCCCGGCATTCGACGTTCTTTTCGGGAGCAGAAGTGACACCCTGCTTCCGCAAAAGATCAACGCGGACGCCTGGTTTGACCGTCACGATGCGAGTTGGTTCGAACTTCAGGAACAGACCGTGCGGATCGGAATAAATCAGACGCTGACGTTGCTAATCATCGAGGATGAAAGAATGCTCGAGCAGTAGCGCATTCGCCTGGCGTTGCTACCGGAAATCTCGTGTCCTCACCTTGATCTGGTCGATGTGACCATAGGGGTCTACGATATTGCGCGGCTGTGGCCCCTTCAGCAACCCACGCGGATCCGGTGTCGGGCTGCCATGATGAAATTCGTCGCCACGCCCATGTGGCAGCGGGAACGCAACGTCACGATCACCGACACTTGCGAGATCTGTGGATAGGTCGCTCAATCGATGGGCCACGAGATGCACCACCTCGCCCTCGCGCTGGATGCGGCCGTAGACGCCGATCATGCCGGCCGAGAGAACGACACGTCGATATTGCTCGAAGACTTTTACCCAGACCACGAGGTTGGCGATGCCGGTTTCATCTTCCAGCGTGATGAACATGACGCCTTTGGCTGAGCCGGGACGCTGCCGAACGAGGACGAGGCCGGCCGCCTCAAGCCATCGACCGTCACGCGCCTGCATAGCCTCTTGGCAGGTGACGATGCGCTTGCGGCGCAGATCCGCGCGCAGGAAGGTGACGGGATGGTCCCGCAGAGTCAGGCCGACATGGCCATAGTCTTCGACGACCTCGCCGCCGGCCGTCATGGGCCGCAATGTCACGATCGGCTCCTGGATCTCCGGCACCGTTTCCTGCTCACGCGCGGAGGCTGCAGCAAACAGCGGCAGTGGTTCGTCGCGCAGCGCCTTGATGGCCCAGAGCGCCTCGCGCCTGGCCAGCGAGAGAGAGGGTTGAAACGCATCGGCCTCGGCGAGTTCGACGAGCGATGAAGCTGGAACACCGGCCCGGCGCCAGAGATCATCGACCGAAACGAAAGGTTGATCAGCCCGTGCGGTGACGATGGTTGCAGCATCGACATTGGCGAGCCCACGCACCATGCGCAGACCGAGCCGAACGGCGAAGCAATCGTCCAGTTCGGTCGGCTCGAGCGTGCAGTCCCATCGTGAGGCGTTGACGCAGACAGGACGGACCTCAACGCTGTGATCGCGCGCATCACGGACGATCTGTGCCGGCGCATAGAAGCCCATTGGCTGGGCATTGAGGAGCGCGGCACAGAAGACATCGGGATGGTGGCATTTCATCCAGGAAGAAGCGTAGGCGATCAAAGCGAAACTTGCGGCATGACTTTCCGGGAAACCGTAGCTGCCAAAACCCTCAAGCTGTTTGAAGGTCTTCTCTGCGAACTCCCGCTCGTACCCGTTCTTGACCATGCCGGCGATCAGCTTGACGCCAAATTTCGAGACGCCGCCGGTATGCTTGAACGTCGCCATGGCGCGGCGGAGCTGGTCGGCTTCGCCCGGTGTAAAGCCGGCGCATTCAATCGCCACCCGCATCGCCTGTTCCTGAAACAGCGGCACGCCGAGCGTCTTGCCAAGAACCTTTTCGAGCTCAGGCTTGGGATAGACGACTTTTTCCTTGCCTTCACGTCGGCGCAGATATGGATGCACCATGTCGCCCTGGATCGGACCTGGCCGAACAATGGCCACCTCGATCACCAGGTCATAGAAGGTCCGCGGCTTGATGCGTGGCAGCATCGACATCTGCGCACGGCTTTCGATCTGGAACGTGCCGAGCGTGTCGGCCTTGCGGATCATTGCATAAGTTCGCGGGTCCTCGGCCGGGATCGAGGCGAGATCGAGATTGATCCCCTTGTATTCGGCCAGCAGATCGAAACCCCGCTTCATGCAGGAAAGCATGCCGAGCGCAAGTACATCGACCTTCATGAATTTCAGGATGTCGATGTCGTCCTTGTCCCATTCGATGACCTGGCGGTCCTTCATTGCGGCCGGTTCGATCGGCACCAGATTGTCCAGCCGGTCGCGGGTCAGCACGAAGCCACCGGGATGTTGCGAGAGATGGCGCGGCGCCCCGATCAGCTCGCGGGCCAGTTCGAGCACCAGCCGCAGGCGGCGATCGCCGAGGTTGAGGTTCAACTCCTCGGCATGTTTCGGTTCGACCCCCTCTGTCGACCAGCCCCAGACCTGACCGGACAGCATTTTGATCAGATCTTCGGTAAGGCCAAGCGCCTTGCCGACATCGCGCAAAGCGCCTTTCGACCGATAGCGGATCACAGTCGAGCAAAGTGCGGCGTGATCGCGGCCATAGGTTTCAAACACCCACTGCATGACGATCTCGCGTCGTTCGTGCTCGAAATCGACATCGATGTCGGGCGGCTCGCGGCGTTCCTCAGAAACAAAGCGCTCGAAAAGCAGATCGTTGCGCTCCGGATCTATGGAGGTGATACCGAGCACATAACAGACCGCACTGTTGGCAGCCGAACCACGACCCTGGCACAATATGTCCCGGCTGCGGGCGAAACGGACGATGGAGTTCACCGTCAGAAAGTACGGGGCGTACTCCAGCCGTTCGATCAGCTGAAGCTCGTGTTTCAGGATCGATGTAACCTTGTCAGGCACACCTTCGGGAAAGCGCTCGATCGCACCCTCCCATGTGAGCTTCTCCAAAGCCTGTTGCGGCGTCAGGTCGGGCAGCATCCGCTCTTCCGGATACTGGTAAGCGAGTTCATCGAGCGAAAAGCGACAGCGATCTGCGATGTCGACGGTGCGGGCAAGCGCTTCGGGATATCGGCCGAACAGGCGCCCCATTTCATCCGGCGGCTTGAGATAACGATCGGCGTGCCGTTCGCGTCTGAAGCCAGCATCATCGATGGTGACGTTGTGGCGGATGCAAGTAACAACATCCTGCAGGATTCGGCGTGCCGGAATATGAAACAAAACGTCGTTGGTCACGACGGTCGGCACACGCATTTGCGCGGCTAGGTTCGCCAATTCGTGCAGCCGGAGTTGATCGTTCGGTCGCCGGCGCAACGTCAGCGCCATGTAGGCTCGGTCCTCGAACGCGTCGTGCAGCCGGCGCAAGTGTTGCGTACAGGTTTCATCGAGTTCGTCCGGGACCAAGATGGCAATCAGCCCCTCGCGATAGGCGACGAGATCGGACCAGTCCAAGACGCACTTGGCCTTGCCACCGCGGCCTTTCCCGAGAGACAGCAGCCGGCAGAGTCTGGAATAACCGGGCCGATCGGTCGGATAGACGAGGACGGACATGCCATCCCTGAGGTCAAGACGACAGCCAACAATCAGCCTGACGCCCGTGGTCTTCGCCGCCTCGTGGGCGCGCACGATGCCGGCAAGGCTGTTGCGGTCGACGATGGCGAGCGCCTCGATACCGAGCGCAGCCGCCTGTGCAAACAGCTCTTCGCACGAACTTGCCCCGCGCAAAAACGAGAAGTGCGAGGTCACCTGCAACTCGACGTAGCGCGGGGCCGTCATCCGAAGATTCCGTGCAGAAACCAGCGATGCGAGCCAGTCGTGAGATCCTCGCCATCACCGGCACGATAGATCCAGTAGCGCTCGCCGGCTTCGTCCTCGACCTGGAAATAATCCCTCACGGCGATCAGTTCAGCGTCACGCCGCCACCATTCGCCGAAGATGCGTTCAGGACCATCAGCTCGTTTGACGCGCCGGCGTATGCCGCGCCAGATGAAGGTGACAGGTGGATGATCCGGCAACAGCGCCACGGTCTCGATCGGCTCCGGAACTGGCAGCAGACGAGCCGGACGCGGCCAGTGTCTAGGCCATCCTTCTCCACTCTCTGGCGCGGTCGGCGCTACCCGTCGTACGGATCGCTCAGGCACGTCGCTCGCCATCGGCGCCATGCGATAGAGACGCTCCTCGCCGACGCGGTTGGAAAGCGTGTCGATGAGATCGGAGACATCAGCCTCGGGGGTTTCGATGAGCGATGAGATCGTCTGCCTGGCTACCAGCGGTTCGGCGATGGTGGCGGCGAGCCGCATCAACTCGATGCCGAAGCCTGGATCGATGGTTTCAATCTTGTCGGTGAGCAGGCGGGTTAACCGCTTCGTGTCCCGCAGCGGCAATGCTGTGCCGATGCGGATTGTCTCGATGCGATTGTCGACCCGGTGGAGCAAAAGATCGAGGCGGCGGGCGCCGAGGCTTCGGGTTTCAAGAACGTCGCAAAGTTCGCCGACGAGTTTTCCGGTGTAGCGGGCGATCGTCTCGGCAGCACCGATCGGCTCGCCGAACATACGGCGCACTTCGGTGATGTCCGGCGGGCGGATGGGATCGATCGGTTCGCTGAGCCGGCCCATCGCCTGGTCGAGACGACGACCCAGTTCGGGTCCGAATCTCAAAGCGAGCGGTGCGCGCGGCTTGGCGACGAGGTCTAAGATGCGGTCCAGGCCCAGCTTGCGGAGGCTATCTACCATGTCGGCCGGCAGCCGGAGCGCTGCGATCGGCAGCCTCATGATCGCGTTGGCGTTTCCGGCAGGGGGAACGACAATCACCGGCCCGGCGACAAAACGTGCCAATGCATGGGCGGCGCCCCAACTGTCGGCGATTGCCGCACGCGCGGCAAAGCCGGCCGCAGCAAGGCGCTTTACCATATCGGTAAGCATTGCGCTTTCACCCCCATGCAAATGGTCGGCGCCGGTCGTATCGACGACCAGACCATCGGGCGGATCCGGGGCAACGATCGGCGCATAGCGCCGGAGCGCCCATAGCGCGAGACGATCGAGTGCCTCGGCGTCGCCTTGTGGATCCGCGTCGTTGACGATGAGATCCTTCACCAGGGCCTGCGCCTTGGTCGCCGGCATGCCGATGCGCAGGCCCGCAGCAATTGCTGCGGTATCGGCGGCACGCACAACACGCCGCCTACCGTCTCGGCCAGTCAGGACGAGCGGGGTCTCAAGCGGAGGTGCGGCGTCGCCCAATTTCCTTCTGAGACGATCGGTAGACCACATTGGAAGGAAGAGCGAGACGACCCTCGTCATCGCAACCCTCCACTTCGAAATCGGCGCTTTCGGCCCCGCGGCACCTGATCAGTTCCAGCTGCCACCGGGCGCGTCCAATGCCCGGAACTGGCAGGGGAGTTGAGGGAAGTACCGACACGCGCCATCGGGTGACCGATGCCGTCGGCTGTCCGAAATCGACGGCTTCTGTCTGCCTTCGCCAGCGGCGGATGGCGATCCCGATCGATCCGGAGGTTTCTGCGGCAAGCTGGAGACGGCGCGAAGCCGTCATGGAGAGCCGGGCGACCTCGGCGACAACGGCACCCAGCCCTGGATGCCGAAGCCCCTCCTCGAAACACGCAAGGATCGATTTCTCGTCGCCGGCCTCGACATAGATCACCCGATCGGGCGGCAGCCCGGCTTGGGCGATTGCCGGCGCAAAAAGATCCGGCTTGGTCACACACCAGAGCACCTTCCCGCGTGTTCGAGCAGCGATTCCAGCCGCGAACAGCGCCGCGGCCGCGCCATCGATCGCTCCATTGCCGCCTCCGGCCACCTCATGCAGGCTTCCAACAGCCAGTCCTCCTCCAGGCAAAACCCGGTCGATCTCTCGGATTCCGAACGGCAAAACCGTGCGCCGGCGCGCGATTGAGCCTTCCAGACGCTGAATGCGCTCTCGGAGATCGGAAATGACAGCAGGTGGCGCCGGTGCACTCATCTGTCCCTTGAAACACTGAAAGCCTGTGATATGTTCTACATTTGTTCTCATGGCGACAAAGAGTCAATCAGGATGATGTGAGTGCCGTAGCGNAGCCTGTGATATGTTCTACATTTGTTCTCATGGCGACAAAGAGTCAATCAGGATGATGTGAGTGCCGTAGCGGAAAGGACCTGATGGGCTCGGAGCACCACGAAGCAAGGAGACGAAGATGACGATTACGATCCGAGTGGAAGGAGCACAGCCGGAAGACATAATCCGTGGTTTGCTGGCCGCGCAGGAGGTGTTCGACAAAGCCGGCGTAACGCCTGACGAAGCGGCGACGGCGCGTTTCGTTGTCGAAGGCTGGGATATCCGTGGTTTCGTCGGTAAGGTTCCGGAGGCAGAGCTTGCCATTTGCACCGTTTGGGACGAAGCCGACCAAGCGGCGGTCCAAGCGTGTTGTGCCGGCTGGGCCACCGACAAAGTGCCTAACTCGGCCGAACTCGAACTTGTTCAGGAGCCACAGCGGTTTAGGTTCACATCGGAGAAAGAGCGCAGTGAATGGCTTTTCCAAACTGCTAATGCCGGCATTCTCGAAGAGATGTGCGAGGAAGGCTACTTCGACGATGGCCGGCCCGAAGATAAGGTGGCCTTCCTGCTCGACGATTGGGACTTTGATCGGCTAACCGAAGAACAGCGGCGGCTCTATGACGAGCGCATTTATCCCTTGATGCGCGTGTGGTTTTTCGAGCGCGAACGCTTCGAGGGCGAATACGTTCGACACCGCGCCGAATGGCCGTGCGATAAACCTGACGACCGCCAGCTCAATCTTTTCGCGGCGTAGACGCCATCTAGTGATTCATTCGCTCTTTCGTTTCTCCAACCGATTCGCAGCCGATGTCAGTCGCCAATCTCTTGAATAACGTCGACACTGGCGCACGCGTGCGGGCATGTGGCGTTAGGGCGGCCGTGGAGAACGCAGAGCAATCCACCGGCCAGCGCAAGATCATTCATATCGACATGGATGCGTTCTACGCTTCAGTCGAGCAGCGCGATAACCCCGACTTGCGTGGCAAGCCTGTCGCCGTTGGTAGCGCGCGCGAGCGCGGCGTTGTGGCCGCTGCGAGCTATGAAGCCCGCAAATTCGGGGTGCGATCGGCCATGCCCTCGATCAGCGCGAAACGCAGATGCCCTGAACTGATCTTCGTGCCGCCGCGCTTCGACGCCTATCGGGCCGTCTCGCAGGAGATCCACGCGATCTTCGCCGAGCACACGCCTTTGATCGAGCCGCTGGCGCTCGACGAAGCCTATCTCGACGTCACCGATAATCTGCAGGGCATCCCCATCGCCACGACGATCGCCGAGATGATCCGCGCGAAGATCAAGGCTGAGACCAGTCTGACCGCTTCAGCCGGGATCAGCTACAACAAATTTCTCGCCAAGCTCGCCTCCGGCCAGAACAAGCCTGATGGGCTTTTCGTCATCACCCCGAGGATGGGGCCAGCCTTTGTCGAGGCTTTGCCCGTGCGGAAGTTTCACGGCGTCGGCCCCGCGACGGCCGAGAAAATGGCCCGGCTCGGCATCGAGACCGGGGCAGACCTGCGCGCACAGAGCCTGGCCTATCTGCAGGAGAAGTTCGGCAAGTCGGGCCCGTACTATTACTGGATTGCCCGCGGTATCGACGAACGCCCGGTCCGGGCAGACCGCGAACGCAAGTCGGTCGGCGCCGAGGACACTTTCGCCACCGATCTGTTCGACGTCGAAAGCGCTCGCGGCGAACTGCGGCCACTGATCGAAAAGGTCTGGCGCTATTGCGATGAACGCTCGATCCGGGGCCGCACCGTGACTCTCAAGGTGAAATTCGCCGACTTCCAGCAGATCACGCGCAGCCGCACGGTCGAAGGCGTCATAGAAGCCGAGGAGGACCTGGTGACCGTCAGCGGCGCGCTCCTCGATCAGGTATTCCCCGTCACCAAGGGGATACGCCTGCTCGGAGTGACAATCTCGAATTTGAGCGAAATGCGATCCGAGCCAGATCGGCAAATGTCGCTGACGATCTAGGACGGCAGCGTCTCTACTGGACTGCTTTGCGGATACGGTCAGTGAGCGTTTGTTCGACGTCGAAATAGCCCTTCCAAGCGTCGGGCCGCTGAGCCCGGGCTGCGGCCGCGAAAACATCGAAACCGTTGGCGCTTTCGAGCGTAGGCAACTCGTCCCAAGTGACGGGCACGGCGCACGACGCACCCGCGCGCGCTCGAGTCGACCAGGGACAGATTGCAGTAGAGCCCTGGCCGTTGCGCAAATAGTCGAGGAACATCCGGCCCTTGCGCTTCGCCTTGCTCATGTTGGCGACGAACCGCGACGGATCGGTGCGGGCCAATAGTTCGGCAAAGTCCTGGCAGAAGCTCTTGACCTCTTCCCAGTCTGCCGCAGGGACGAGCGGCACGACCACATGAACGCCCTTGCCGCCGGATAGCAACGGCCAGGACTGCAGCCCGAGGGCTTCCAAAATATCCCGGATATCGAGCGCTGCCTGCTTCACGTCACTGAAGCCCAGGCCCTCGTCGGGATCGATGTCGAAGATCATGCGGTGCGGCAGGGTCGGCTGCTGGCGCAAACTGCCCCAGACGTGGAACTCGAGCACGTTCATCTGGACGCCGCTGATCAGTCCCGCGAGGTTGTCGACCCACAAGATTCGACTTTCCTTGCCGGACATCTTCTCCAACTGGCCGTCATGGATGGCCTTGGGCATGCCTGGCAGCTTGTGCTTCTGAAAGAAGGTCTGCTGTAGGTCGCCATCGGTGTCCCGCACTAGAGAAAGAGGCCGATCCTGGATGTGGGGCAGCATCTTCTCGGCGACCGCCGCGTAATAAGCGGCGAGCGTGGCCTTTGTCACCTTGGTGCCGGGGTACATGATCTTGTCCGGATGCGTCAGCTTGACGCCGACAGCAGCGGCAATCTCCATGCCGATCCCCGGATCGAGATCGGCGGAGCCAGGTGCCGCGGGCGTCTTCGGCATTTCCATCACGACCTGGTCGGCTCGCTTGTCTTCGCGCATGCCCTCAAAACTTGGATGCCGCAGGCTGCCGTCCGGTGTCACCTCGGCATACGTAACCTCGGCAACAAGCTCGGGCTTCACCCACCGGGCACGGCGCGCGATGTCTCTCGGGACGGAGGCGAAGGGAGGTTTCTCCAGGGGCCGCTTCTCGAGCTGCTCGAGAATGTTCCTGCGCATCGCCTCGGTGAAGCCGGTGCCAACGCGGCCCCGGTAGATCAGCTTGCCATTCTCATAGGTGCCAAGGATCAGCGAGGCCATACCACGGCCGCTGTCGCTTGGGCGGTAGCCGCCGACTACGAATTCCTGTCGTTTCGTGCACTTGATCTTGAGCCAGTTGGCGGTGCGGTCGCCGACATACCGACTGTCTGCACGCTTGGCGATGATGCCCTCGTGGCCGCTGGCGCACATGGTATCGAAGACCTTCTTGCCATGGTCGGCGATATGGCTGGAGAACTGCAGACTGTCTTCGGGATCCCGCTCGCCCAGAAGGTCCGCAAGCCGTTCCTTACGCTCGAGGAGTGACTGGTTCGAAAGATCGTTGCCATTCAACTCGAGCAGGTCGAACGCATAGAACTTGAGCGGCATGCCTGCCGCAATGCCGGTCTTCAGCATGGAGAAGTTGGCGCGGCCTTGGCTGTCGATGGCGACAATCTCGCCGTCGATCAGCGCCGAGCCCTTGGTCAGCGCTTGAAGCGGCGCAAGGATGACCTTGAACTGGCGGGTCCAGTCGTGGCCATTGCGGGTGTAGACTCTGACCTCCGAACCGGAGATCGCGACTTGGGCGCGATAGCCGTCGAACTTCATCTCGAAGAGCCAATTGCTACCCGCCGGTATGTCGTCCGTCAGCGTACAGAGCTGAAAAGGACGAAACTCCGGCAGCGGATATGTAGGGATAGATTCTGAGTCTCTGCGCCGTGTGCGCCTTTTGCTGAGGGCAGCCTCTACGGCCGACATGCGGAACTCGGATACATGGTCGGAATCAATACCCTGTCTGGGATTCGGTTCCATACCTTTTGTGTGGAAGGATCGAACCGGACGAGTCCGGCCGCGTTGTTGGGGACTGGAACGGCAATTCTTGGAGGACGAAATGGCCAATACGGAACAACGCGTGGACGCAACCAGGACCGCCCAAAGGTCGCGTGAACGGCGTCAATGATCGGAGAGTTCTGGGCTTCGGATGGACCATCTTCTCGTGAGCCCCTCCCTTAAGCCCCGGCTCCGCGGGGTCGGGGTGGATCCCGAGTTACGAGGGTGGGACAAGCCGAGTACCATGCGCAGGCCTGGATCGGGTTCGAGTAGCCACCAACTGGGGGACGCGTGAAAGCGAAGGAACGAAAACGGCTGCACGCGGCTTGCCGGGCCATGGCAGCGGGCAATCCTGAATTGCAACGAAATCAAGGTGAGTCGCCGGAGGAAAGCGCTCGCTCGATCGAGACCGAGATGGCGGGGTTCCTCGGTGCGGTGCTCAAGGATCGCGAGAGCATGTACCGGTCTGCTGGCGAAGCGCTGCAGCCGCTCATGCTGCTGTTCGACGTCGCGCTACTGCAAGTCTGCGACATGTCGCATTTCAGCTTCCAACACGCTGGAGGTCGAGCAAGGATAATCTGGCCCGGTGTGCATCTCCCAAAGCGGCCGCGGCCGAATGACGTATTCTACGTTTTGACGTCTAATCTTGCCCAAGCCATGCAGGCGTTTCGGCTGCTGATCCTGCATGGGTTCGAAAGCCAGGCGCGGGCCGCTTTCCGCGGTGTGGTCGAGATCGCCGACCTAGTGATCATGGTTCTGGCTGACGAGGTCACCTACCGCGCTTACGTGAAATCGTTCGAAGATGGCAAAGCCAGCTACCAGCATTGGAAGAAGCATCTGTCGCCGGGGGTCATCCGGGCATCGCTCTCAAAGTTTGAGGCCGACGATCGCATTGCCATTCCGATTGACATGACGCCGGAGGAGCTACGCAAGGACAACTATGCGTGGTTATCGAGGTTCGTTCATGTCGATTACGCCGCTCATGTGGTGGCGGCGCATCCGTCGCATCCGGATGGCCAATGGCAACGGTTGGCGATGCTGGGCAACGTCGGGGAGATTTCTAAGGCTACCCTTGCGCATTCGTTGATCTATCTATGGATTAGCCTGCTCAGATTGGAGAAGCTGCTTTTCGCGAAGCACGGTTGGGATCGGCTGCGAGGGGATCGCAACCGCACATGGTTCCGCTATCGGGCGCGTGCGCTCGACGAGCTTTTCCTCGCATATTTGCCGACGTTCTGGGAAGAGGATCCGCCGCTGGGTCTTGATGGCTGATCATCCTCCTTCGGTACGATAGGGAATGCCTACGGGCTTCCGAGCACCTTCAAGGCGGCTGTCTTGGGGTCGCCGTAGAAGATCGGGTCGACCTGTTCCATGATATCAGCGCTCACATCTACGAAATTTCGCTTGTTCTCGATCGGAATGAGCGCGCGCTTTGCACCGTTGTCCTTCGCCATTTGAAGCGGCTCTGTCAGGGATCGTAGAGGTTTGATGTTTCCTTGGACGCTCATGTCTCCCAACACAAGTAATGCCGGGCTGACAGGCGCCTTCCTGAGTGCGGAATAGCATGCCACAAAGAAGGCGACGCCAACTTCAGCCTCGACTCGGTTGCCAAGCAGGTCAATTACCTCGACATGTATGTCTGAGGTATCCAACTCGCGCCCGATTCCGAACTCGGTTTTTTTCGCTTGGACATAGCTGAAAGCTCGTTGGACCGATTCCTTCATCGCTCCCGAAACGCCACCAGCCATCTTCAGCTTTCCAGCTCCGTTCGAAACTGAAACCTCCAAGCGGTAGAGGCCGACTGTTCCGTCGGACGTTACGCCTGCCGTGTATACTGTCCCCGGCGAAAGGGGATCCGCGGAGATTAGGTCGCGTCCCCCTTGTTCGGGTACACCTACGAACCTTTCCTCTCCAGTCTCTTGGAGAGTGTAGCTGAACGATGTCTGATAATATTCAAAGGAGCCCATCTTCTTGAGCTGCTCCTTCACGCGGCGGCGTCCTTCAAGAGCCAGTTCCAGGATTTCCGAGAGTTCTTCCTGGGTTACGTCGCCATGCGGGAATAGGATCTTCATCAGACCCGAAACTGTCTTCCGGACGGCTTTACGATCGCGGGCGTTGAGGTGAGCGCCCATCGAGAAGTATCTGTCGATGATCTCCGTGAAATTGTGTTTGCGCATCTCGCGCAGTGCTTCAGCGAGATAATCAACGACAAACCCATAGTGGTCTGTGAACAGTTCGTTCCGCATCTGCGGAATTTCCCAGCCCGGAAGATAAAAATGTAGTCGATCGATGAACGCCATATCGTCGCGAATGGTGTCGGGCATCGGCGCGAAAAGGTGGCCGGTCTGAACCATGACGTCGATAGGCTGATTGGTGTTGCCGAACATCGCAATACTGGCGTCCCCTGCGACGGCCTCCTGTCCCCGCTGAAACGTGCCGGACTCGCAGTAGGTTTTCATCGTCGTGATGACTTCTTTCGGCATCTTCTGGAGGTCAGCAACCTCGTCGAAACCCACAACGTCCCAGATCTGCACCATGCCCTTCTGTCGGCCCGACATGTGACCAAACAGATTGGCGACCGTGGTCCCACCCGTCAGAAGCGCGGTGTAAGGCGAAACTTCCTGGACGACATAGCTCTTGCCGGTGCCGCGGGGTCCGAGTTCCACGAGATTGTAGTTTCGCTCCGCCAAGGGGATCAGCCGCACTAAGAATAACAGCTTCAGCCGTCGAGACATCTCGCCAGGCTCATACCCCATGCTTCGGACGATGAGATCGATCCACTCGTCTGTCGTAAACTGCTTACGGACATTGCGGTACTCATCAAGGTCGAAGGTTGCGATCTGGATAGGGACCAGTTTATCGATCCAGAACGGATTCTTCCCTCTCGTCTCCTCGTCGGATTCAAACCGCATGTCGACTTGAGCCCAGACACCGCCCATTAGCAGGCGTTCATAGTCACGCACGTACTGACTGGGGATATGAAGAAACTTGTTGTTGAAATTAACACCCTCGCCCCAGTAGTCAGAATCCACCAAGCGAACCTTCACCTTGTCGATGAAGGAGTACTTTCCGTTCTCTTTGACCTTGCTTTGCGCCTTTGCAGACTCATCTGGTCGAATGTAATTGTTGGCCAACGTGTCGTTGACAACCTGCAATCCCATCTGAATCGCAATTTCATCTGACGAAGCGCAGTATTTTCCTAGCAGGAACTCAAGGACGAACACGGGAACGTTCGCTCCGACCTTGACCTTCCGGACGAGATCCTTGCGGACGACCTTTCCAGCGAAGAGTTGGTTCGCCTTGTTGTCGAGTGCGTCGCGGGTCGGCGGTGATCCGTTGCTCATGCTCAAACTCCGAGGCGAACCGGGATGTCGACGGGCGAGCGGTACAGTTCGGCATCTGTTGTCGGATCTTGAATGACTACGCGCAGCGACGGTGAACTCTCATCACTCAACAGGAACGCGACGGTGACGCGCTTCCCAGCCTGAAGCTTCACGCAGCCTGTCGCGCGATCAAAGTCGCCATCGACTGCCATGCCTACACCGCCAACTTGCTTTCCGGCTGAAACCAACAGGGGTCGAACCACCAGCTCGTTCGAAAAGAGCGAGAGGTTTCTCCCGTCGAGTTGGATCGTCACGCTGAAAATGCGGTTCGTCACTGCGTCGGGCAGACCTGTCGCTGTCACTGGCCCCGCAGTCGATTTCTCTGCCTCTCGCGCCTTCATACGGACTGTGACCACTGGTATGATCATTTCTTGCAATGATGGGCCGCCGTGGTGAAAGGCGAGATCCCCGCCCGCTTTGAAGACCCCGCTCCCGAAAGGAAATACGAAGTCCAAGTCAGATTCATACCCGAGTGCCGAGGCGGTGACCCGGACGCAACCTGGCGGCGTCGCTCCGCCGCGCCCGATCCAACACCTGCGATGAAGGTCGATCTCGTCGCCCCCCGGTGCCTCGATCCGCATCGACTCGTCGCGGTCCGATGGGAAGAACAGATGCCCGTGATCAGCGGTTAGCACGCAATGCTCGACGCCGGCCGCGGCGAGCTTGCGGATAGCCCGGGCCAGATTGTCGATAACCGTATCCATTACTTGGCGAGCCTGGAATGTAAACCCGCGCTCACCGGCATGGTCGATCTCCTGGGACCGCACGATGATCACCTGCGCGCCCTCGATCCTCTTGGCGAGTTTCGACGGCTGAAGACTCAGCAGCTCATCCAGAGCGACGTCGGCCAATCTGGGCACGCGTGAGGCTGCAAATTTCTTCCGTGCCGCCAAATCGGGAAGGAATGCATCGTCGATTCGTACTCCGAGCGTGCCTGTCTGTTCGGTGACGCTGAAGCTGGAAGATGCACCGGGCTGTAGCGCGGCCATGCCAATCGGAGTGATGCTGGGTAGCGCGCAGACAGCAGGGCGCACGCTCACCTCGGCCGACTTGGGAAGCCGCTCCGTGAGTTCGACGCCCATCTCGAAACGCATCGCGTCAACGAAGAAGTACGCCACTGGCTTGGGCTGCTCTGAGACGACCTCGCTGTAGATACGCGTCTGGTGCAGGAAGGCAGAGACGGTCCACTTGGCCGCGACGAGGGCCTTGGTAAAGCCATCAGCCATAGCGCGGCATGCGTCTTCGTAAACGCCCCGAACGACGCCCAGCGGGCGCTCCTCTGGTTCATCGTCGAGGTTGGCGACCCACGCCTCAAGACGGCGTTGAGCCTGGTCCAATCGGAACCACCCATCTTTGGTGGCGTAGGCGTCAATCCAAGCATTGGCGTCGCCGCCGGCTTTCCCGACCGCTGCTCGCACAGCCATTCCGAGGCTTCCCAACTCCGCCATGCGGCGGCAGGCCTCCCACTGGGCCTTACGTCCCACATCACGATCAAGCCAAAAGCTATGCTCCCGCCCACTGATGACATCGAGGGCCTCGTCGAACTTCTTCGCCGCGACCAGATCCCCGCAATGCGCCAGCAGCACGCGCTCCTCAAAACGGAAAGTGTCGATCGACCCGAGAGTCCCGGCTGGGACGGCGACGTCGCGAAGCCCCAGCTCGGCTTCCACGCGATCCGCCATCGCGGGATAGCCGTCGGAGAACTTGGTGCGAAGCTGGTGCGCGAGTTCCCGAACCGCCGCTTCCTCATCCTTCGTCTTCGGAGCTGGTATTGCGTCAAGAGCCGAAGGTGGGGCACTACCGAGGTCGCTGCGGAACTCACCCGCCAGGACGTAACGAAGCGTGATGGATCGAAGCTTTGGCGACGCCGCATCCTCTGGCAGCTCCAGGCCGAGCTTCGAGCGTACGAGCTTCACCAGCTCACGAATCGCCTCTTTCACCTTGATTTCGGCATCGCGCTCGTCGCTTGCGAGCCAGGACGCGATGATGCCATCGTTCCCTGATGTGCTGTGGAAGATTGACTTCAGAACCGATGGCGGCTCGGTTGACGATGTGTCCGACGATGCGCGCGCAAGGTCCTCATAGGACACGCGCTCTGGCGATAGCATGTCATCGATGACGCCGTCAGTGTAACGTTGACGGAGGACGTTGCGCGCGAGCCGCTTCAGCTGCGGCTCATAGCAATCTCCAGCCTTTTCGAGTTCCATCAGCACCGAGCCATGGCGATCGCGTTCGCAGCCTGGCAGGTAAACGATCATGCACTCCGCCGGCGCATCCCCGCATACAAAGGGTTCCGCCACCGCGCGAAGCTCGAACATCGAGCCGTCATATTCGGTCAGCCGCGCCGCCATGCCGCCGACGGTCACGGGCACAGCCTCATCGCTGGTCCGCGCGCTACCCCGTAATTCAGTGACGAAGGACGCGAACTCGCGACGAGCGTCGTACCAAACGACCACCTTCCTGGCCTTAAGCCTCTCAGCAAGCTGCTTCGAAATATAGTCATGCAAGGGGTGCATCAGCTGAGACCTCCGCTTTCCACCTTGGATAATTCTTGAAAGCGGGCCGCGAACCAGCGAAGGCGCGAGACGCCGTCGGAGACGGCATCGCCCGACGACGACACAACGTAATTTGCGACCTTGGGTAAAAGCAGAATGAGCAGAAGGTCGGAGGAATTTCGGTCCAGCGTGAACCGCGCATCACCTTTGGCCGTCAGTTTCCCTGCGAACTCATCGAGCGCGTTCTGAGCGGCTGCCGTCATCGGCTCGGCAACGGTGATCAACTTTCTGATGCTTTCGGGCGATACGAGTCGAACTGGTTGTAGGGCTTCGTAGAGCGGGCCGGCGTTTCGTCCAAAATCAATACCGGGAAACCAGCCACGGACCCGTGCCACAAAGTCATAGACGTCTGTAAACACGCCACCATGTTCGCGCTGCCGCCGCTCGGTCTCGGAGAAGAGGCTTCCTATTGTCATGTCGCCCTGCCGAACTGCATGGCCCAGCATGACAAGCAGATTGCGCTCCTGGTCTGAAAGTGACCCGGTGAGAGGCTTGTAGCCAAGATCGTGCTCAACCTCGTTCCAGACATGGGCCATCATACTGCACACCTGGACCTCGCAAGGGACGTCCGAGACGTTCGCGTAGGTGCCGATCACATCGCCTTCCGGCAGAAATGCCTCGATATGGGTAGCGCGATAGAAGTTGTTGTTATCCGCCGCGTTCTTGTCCTTCCGCTCGTTGCTCGGCGGAGCGCCACGCAAATCCACGAACCGGTTGCAGACCAGCTGAACGACCTGGTCCTCATGCCTTTGTTCGTAGGTCGCTATTCGAACAGCGGCGAGATCCCGCACCGCCTCAAACACCGACTGCACATTCGGCAGGTCCTTCTTCCCAGAAGCAGCGAAGCGACGGAGCTTTCCCTCAAGGCTCTTGGGACTCTTTGCACGAAATGTGACTTGCGCTCTGATAGCGTTACCTTCGACAATTTCAAACCTGCAGATCTCGGCGACGCGCGCAGAGAGTTTCAGATACCGGTCGTATTCGCGGTGATAGCGAAGAACGGCGTTTTTGATCGTGTCTTCGGAGATCGTCACTATGATAATCTCCGTGGCGCCCTGAGGCCGCTCGATGCTGAGGCTTCGGTAAGATCCTTCAATGCCGATTTGACTGCAACTGAGGTCCGTTCGCGGACAAGCTCATCGATAGGGCGCTTCGGAGTTGGTTGCGGCTTCCACCTCCCATCATCCGAATCGTCCCATAGAACATCTTGAAGTCCGTGAGCGATGGCGAGGCTGCGGTCTGCCGCGCATTTCGGCACCACACGCTCAGGCCACAGGTGCATGGCGATGTGCGACCAGTCGAATTTTCCGGCCGCCAGATCTTCCCATTTTGCCTTCAGCTCCTTCTGCCAAGGCTTGTGCTGAGGCGTGAGCCGCCAGAGTGGAGACATTGTCAGCATGATGCCATCGTCAAGCATCGGGTTCCAAAGCGGAGCCACACGCTTTAGCTCCTCCAGGAGGCTCTGCAATTCCCCAATGAAGCTTTGTTGCGCTTCGATGACCTTGCGCTGTGCCGCATTCGGATGCTGCCCCGCGTCACTCAAGAGGCTCTCAAGCTGGCGATGCTCGTGGACGAGCTTTGGCGCCACATAGTCGGTCTGGACCCGAAAAAAAGTGTCCTTATTTAGGTCCTGAAGGTAAAGCCAAACGGAGTAGCCGCCTGAGGGCGTGGAAAGTTGGCAGTAGATAGGCGCCTTCCGGCCGCTCTTAGTGTACATCTTGAGATGCGAAGGGAAGAATTCGCGAGCGAGGCTGCGTCGTAGGGTAGCCGCCTCCGACGCTGGCTGGCCGACACGTTCATAGATCGCGAGGACTCGCGCTGTGAGGTCGTCTGCGTGTCCGGGATCGTCCACCAGCACACCCATGCATGGCATGAACGGACCTTCGCCGTTCGGCAACATTCCCGGACTCGTGTTCGGTAAGGGATCAAACGGCTCCGGCTCAGCTGGAATTGCGCGTTCACCTGTCGCAAGCCGAATATCGAACCTTCCGAATGCGACGCCGACAGACCAAGATTGCAGAAAGAATGGGTCATTCCCGGCGCTTGTGTTTTTATCTTCGTCCTCGCTTGCTTCGATACCTTCAACAATTTCCGCTGAAGCAAAAACCGATGCTCCCTCAATCTCGGACCTGTCACTCTCGTCCAGTCCAAACAGGTCAAAGGCAATTGCGTCAATCTTTGATTGCAGGTGGACCAAGGCAGGCCCAGTGGCGGCATTAGCGTCAGCGTTAAGCGGCTTTGGCAACGTGAAAGCGAGAGATGTCTCAACGCTGGTGTCGGCCGTCCGTGCCGCGCTCCAGGCACTTCGGGCAAGAGATGACAAAGCTTCGGCTTGTTCGACAGACGGTTCGGGCCAGGGAAGCTTCTGTAGAACTCCCACAATGAACTCGGGATAACCGAATCGGCCGAGCAAGGCCTTGAAAAGGTAATCAAATGGTTTGCTATTAAAGAGCGCGAGACCGGCCAGCAGCATGGCCTCTGGTAGGAAGACCGAATATCCCCGCACCGAAAATATACAACCTGAGGGCAACGGCTGCGGGGCGAAACGGCTGGCTCTAAGAGGCCATGTCATTCCCGGTTGAAAATAGTATTCCGAGCTAGCAATCCTCCGAGACCAATGTGCAGTTCGTGGGTCCGTAGGATTTGACACCACCCAACCCTTCAGCTCTTCACCTTCTTGGTCCCAATTGATGACAAGATGGATCGAGGCGTAGAACGGGGATAGCTCACCTCCTTTGGCAAAAGGGAACCATTTCTTTCCTCTCGTTTTCGGATCGACTTCCCACTGTGCTCGCAAGAAACGAAAGTCGTCGGAAGTCGCCAAACCCTGCCTTACGGCTCTCCCATTGCCCTCGACTGAGGGGAAACGCTGGAAGGCGGCGCGCACACCAGTTCCAATCCAGTACGCGAATGGAGTTCCGGGTAATTCCTTGAATTGAGAAAGATTCGGTGTGAACCTGTCGGTCGGCTCACCAGCGATCGCTCGTTTAATGGCAGAGGCTTTATCCTCAACAGCAACGGCCCGGATAAAGAGCGTCATGGGACTGCCTCCAAGCAATAGGCCGCAGTCTCAACCATAGCACCATCAAGTACTCCGACTCCCAAATCCGCAACGACTGCGGGCGGAGCCTTAGGTATCAGGATTTCCTCGCGCCATTTTCGGAAGCTCGACAGAAAGAAGCCAGTTCTTGAGGTGATGGCTCCGAGCCGACCGCGTGGGTGAAGAAGCTCGATGCCGCGCTCAACGAACGCGGCATAAACGTCATTCTTTGTCCGAGGGTAGCTGCTCTCGAATTCCTTCTTGGCGGGAAGGCTGCATGCGCCAAAGGGCGGATTCATCAAAACTACGTCGAACCGTGTCCGAACTATGTCGATCAGGGCAATCCCTTGGGCAGCATCGCCCGAAAACAACCGCCGTTTTACGCTGGAATTGCCGGATGCCGTCTCAGCGAATGCGCGTAGAGCCTCGACGATAATAGCTTCAGCATCGTGGAAAAAAAGGTCGTCGTCGATGCCCGAAAGGTTCAGAGTCCCTGGTTGCGCCTCAGGCTCCATGCCTGGCAAGAATCCGGTGGTCTGGCGCTGCTTCACGAATTGCTCGCGAGCGCGAAGGAGCTCAGCGGCGACGCCATCCTCAACTCGAAGGAGGGTGCCAAGCTCTCCGGCTAGGCGACTTTCGCCGACCATCTTCTTGAACAGGTCGCGCAGTAGCGGAGGATCGAGACGAGCGGCGAATTCGTCAACCAGCACCGCATCGCCGGGCATCGGTTCCGCCACCACGATATGCGTGCGCTGGATGCGCGGCCTATCGGCTGCGGCAATGCCAAGGTCTTTCCAAGCCCGCTGCGCCCGCAGCCAGAGCGCTAAGGCCGCGATCTGCGTACAGCGTGGGTCGATGTCCACGCCATGGAGATTAAACTCAACGATGAGCCTCGGCACTGCTCGGCATAGGTCAGTGAGGTTTGGGTAGTCGTCGCGGAGCGAGCGGCCCGTTGCCTCGCCGATCGGAGCGGGTCCGTCCGCTGACCATGCCTCCTGGTAGATCAGTAGAAGAAGATCAAAGCTGTAAAGCAGGAAGTGTCCCGAACCGCAGGCGGGATCTAGAATGCGAAGGTCTCGTGGATCCTTCCGCGAACGTGGTTGGATGGGCTCATCACCAACGCGTACGAGGTATTCGCACAGCGCAGATAGATGTCCCCCTTCGCCGTGCATCTCCAGCCAGAGGCGGCCGAGCGTGTTGTCGACGAGAAACTGGACGACATATCGCGGCGTGAAGAACTGGTTGCGCACTGCCAATTCGCGGCTGTTGCGCGGTGCTTGGCTTTCGTCGCGCATCTTTCGGCGCTCTTCGCCGCTATTGAAGAACTGATATACCCAGCCGATCGTCTCATCCTCGCCCCAAATCTCCAACAAATCGGGCGCATTGAGGATGTTTAGCAGCGCCTCGAACGTCTGCCGTTTGGGCCACAGCACAGAGGCGGCATCGCGGCGGTCAAACAGGACCTTTATCTCTGTTGAGAACTCGTCGAACAGGCTCTCAATATACAGGCGATAGCCTGCGGCATCGGGGAGCAGCGCTACCCCAGGCGCCATGCCGCAGAATTCTCGGTAGCCACCGGACTGTTCGCCCTTCGTAATGCACTCCTGCACCAGTTGTCGCGCTTCGAGCATTTTGAGCGCCACAAAGCGGTTCAGTGTCGTGAAGGCGGCATCCCGCACATAATCCGTGACCGCCTCTACGGGAGTCGTTCCAGCGGCACGCTTATGTTGTATGGTGGCAACAACTTTGTCGCGCTGAAACTGCTGGCGGGGCGACAGATGGACGCCACCCTTTGGGGCAATGACACCACTTCTCAGTACGTCGAATGTCCCTTCGAGCTGCGATGAGAAATCCTCATCGAGCAGCTTCCGCGCCTGCTGGGTCGCGCGTTCAATGGCGTTGCGCGTCGTCTTATCCATGGAGCGCGCCGATCACTGGACTATCACCTTTTTCCCGGTGCCGATCAGGCGCGAACATTCCTCCCGGATCCCGGCGAGGGCGGCATCGAGCTGTTCCTCGGTCTCAACCCCTCCAGAGAAATATCCGCCCAGCCTCACCGTAGCGACACGATCACCGTCGACAATGCGGTGAAGCTCCGCGATCGCGTCCTGAAGACGAGTCTCGCAGGCATCCAACTCCGAGCGGAGCTGAGGAACCGGCACCCGCTCCTGGTCTCGCGTCTTTCCGCGCTCCAAGGGCGCCGCCAGCCTCTGCTGCTGGTCCGGATCGATGCCGTCCCAGCCGGGAGTATTTGCAAGTCGGTCGAGCGCTTGAGTGTAGGCCGCAATCCGAACTTCCAACGCTTCGTCAAACCGACGGGTGTACTCGGCGTCGATGGCCGACGCGTTTTGCTCGATCGTCGGCAGGTCCCGATAGAAAGTCTCACGGGCCAGGAGGTCTTCGAGCTCCGCCGCCCTTGCTCGGAGATATTCGCTCACGTCAGGCTCGCCGCTTAGGAAGGGCCAAGCCGTCTTTAGTGCCTCTCGTGCACGGTCTAGATCCCGCAGGCGTGGTTCCGACAGTGCTTGGTCAAGCTCTGTGGCGCGCTTGATGGCCTCCTTGATCGAGCGATGCGACGCATTGAAGGTTGCGATCGCGTTGTCCTCTGAACCGCGAAGGACGGCTTTCATTTGACCGATCGCACCCTCGAGGACCGCAGCGCCTGGAAGTCGATATGCAATGAGCTGGCCGTGTGCTGAGGCAACCGGGTCCTCGTGCCGCGCGACTTCCTTGCGAAGCTCAGACACGATGGCTCCCGCGTTGAGCTCCCGGACTTCGCTTCCAAACGTGTCCCGAAAGGCCTCGGATGCCTTTACAAGCTCCTCGAACTCGATGCCCTTCTTGGGTCGGAACGAGGCTTGACGGAAGAAATTGTTGTTCGAGAAAGTGTCACGTGCTTCGATCCCTGTCGCGGAGTCTATTGTCTGACCTTTGCTGGTCGCCTGAATCTTCCCGGCGCGCAGCAGCGAAAGCACAAGCAACCGAACGATTTCGAAGTCCCAGCCGAATGGCTCCTTCGCTAACTCGTCGGCCAGAAATCGGCCGCTGGCGGTCTCACCGTAGTTGGCGCGCTCCTCAATGCGGGACAAGACCTCAGCTAAGATGCCGCTTTCAACACGAAAGACAGTCTTCCCTTTTTCGTCACGCAAGAGGCCAAGGCCACTGAACACTGGCGGAAGGCCTTGAAGGTTCTCGGCGATGAACAGCGCATCGACGCCCTTCTTTACGTCGGCCAGCCGGGCGGCGGCTTCCTTGAAGCGATCAAACACCTCTGGCAGTACATCGTTTAGAATGTCGGCAGCGCTCTTGCCCATGTCGACGGCCCGATCGTCTGGACTGCGATCATTGCCACGGAAACTGACGCTACCCGCCAAGCAAGCCGCCCGAATGAGCCGGCGCAGTTCATCCTGGTGTCGCCTCTGCCGGATTTTCTCTTCGCCGATGAGCGCGGTTTCGTCAGCCGTCTTGGCTTCGCGTTCCTTTCTTGCCAGCATCTCCTTGGACCGGAAGAGCTCGACGGTCTCGCGATCTATGGCCTCGTTGAGAGCGACAGCCCAAAAGACGCTCTTGCGTTCCTGCTGACTACGGGCACGGAGCTCAGTTGCGACTGCCTGAAAGGACGCCCCAACTTCGGCGAGATGTACGTGAAACATCAGGTCGCCGTCCACGATCTCACGACCATGGATGGAGAGGCCTGCTTTGAACGTCTTGGTGTCAAAGAGAGTATGGCTAGGCTGCGGCTGCCAGAACGAGGCCAGCACCTCGGAGTAGATCCGATGCGCGTCGCCCGGCTTTGGACTGATCCCATTGCGAACGCGTTCCCAGTCGTCTTCCGCCGGCGTCGGAATTCGGTATCCGTCGTCGCCCAGGCGAACCTTGTTAGCTGCCTCAAGCTGACGCAGAGCGTCTTTCACCGCAGCGAGCTGTGAATCCCCGACGACACTGGGATGCAGCGCGGCGGTAATGTTCTCTGTCGTGCGGTGAACGCTCTTCACGTACTGCAGCAGGCAGATCACCTTCGCGACTGGCTGTGCCAGGGGGTGTTCAAGTTCCTTGGAAATGGCTGAGATTTTCGCCCGCACCTCAGAGCCAATGTTGCCTTCGACGAGATCGTAGACCTGATCGAGTCGGGCCACGGCGCCGATTGGCTGGTCGGCAAGGTTGACGGCAGGGTTGATCAGCAGCTGCTGCGCGAGCTTGATGATGGTGCGGTTTGCGCCGCCCACGTGCTTACTCGCTCCACCTTGCGTGCGGAGCCCTGAGACGACCTGGATAATTAGATCAATCTGATAGGGCAGAAGCGGATAGAGATCGACGAAACTGTCGCGAGTCAGTTCTGGCAGCCTGATGTCGGCAGTGAGGCGGGTATGCTCAGTGAATCTTCCTCGGTGCTGGTCGAAGAGCTCACCTAACGCTTTCTCAGCGGGAGCGTTCTTGGATAGAACGCGCCGGCTGGTGACCTCCGAAATGTCTGAAGGTTCTAGGTGAACCTGCAGAGGGAAGCGGTCCATCAGGCGCGCAAGCTCGATCTTCTTGTCATCGAGGCCGCTGACGAGCTCGCCAAGCTTCTCTTGCGAGGTGACAACGATCCAGTGTTTGCCGCGGCCTTTGACGCCGAGGCTCTGAACAACCGCCTGGAGATCGAGCATCTTTTGTATGTCGCGAGCGACGAACTGGCCGACTTCGTCGATGACGAACATAAGGGCCTGGCCAGGTCGCCGGCGCTTCATCAATTCATTCGCACGTTCCGCTAGCTTTCCAGGTGAGATGTCAGCCTTGTTCTTAACAGCCTTTACCCATGAATCGGCCATCGGATATGTCTCGGGATCAAGGTTGTGGAGAACCCGGCTAGCCTCGCTGAGAGCGAACGCAACTTTTCCCTTCTCGCGAGACCATTGCTTCTTGAAGATGCGCTCGTACTCAGCTTCAAACTCCTCAAGCTGTCCCTTCTCCTCGATGGCGATTTCCAATTCGGAGAGGTCGAGATCTTTGGCATAGCCGAGGCTCTGTAGGAAAAGCCCATACATAATCTCGGTGAGAGACTGGTTTCCGCTTCTAATCCCCCGGTCAGTCGAGACATCGAAGATCACGGCGTGTGTTGGAATTTGTTCGTTTATCGCCTTCAGCAGCACCTGAAGCTTGTTGTCACCGGCTCTCTGGGCGAACCGGTCACCGGCGGGAATTCCGGCCACGACGCGGTTCTCGATCGATAGACCCAGCATCTTTGCGAAGCTGGACTTACCCGAGCCGAAGAAGCCTGACACCCAAATAGCGATACCCTCGTGCGGCTTGTTCGGGGTCTCGCGAAAGGCGTCGAATATATTGGTGTAGTGGGAGCGAATGGCGTCGGTCACCACGTACTCATCGATTTCGTCGCGTAGGATGTCATCGCTGGTCTGATCGACCTTGATGACTTCCTCGATGCGACGATGAATGTCATTTGCAAAGAGGCTTTTGATCGGTTCGTTGGCCATCATTGAAATCCCGTCAAAAGATTTTTGGGCGATAGTTGTGCTCGGCTGCGAGCACGCCCATGAACCGGAGCCCTGCGGCACCGTCGAGATCGCCTGGATAGAACAAGACCGTCGGCACGGTGACGCGTCCCTTCAGCTGTTCCAACAATGAGAATGTGCGGTAGACGGGGAACAAGGCGCCGGTCCGCACGATGAAGACGATATCGCGAGGCGGATCGGCATCGTCTGGCATCCGCGCAGCGACGAGATCAACAAGGGGTGCATACTCAGAAAGGACCGAGTGCACCGTCTCAATTATGGTTTCCGTGCCCTGCTCACGCTCCGCCGCGAACCAATCTTCGATTGGTCGTTGAGATTGCATTGCCTCGTCCAGGCACTCGGCCAATGATATTCGGCTGACGCGCTTTCCTTTTTGGGTAAGCCGGGTCTCGAGCAGAGTGATTTGCTTGCGTAACTCAAACTCCTCTTCGGGCTCATAGCGGAAGAGCGCATAGGGCATGTCGTGGTATGCACTTATACGTTCACGCGGATCGGCCAAGTCGAGTATAGGTTCTAGAGTAGTTTTGATGCGGTGTACAAGATCGCTCATGCCACCATCCTTTCCGCATACTCCCAAGCGTTGGCACAGGGCAGTGTGAGTTGCACGATGCTGCCAGCAATCTGGTAGTCCAATTTGTGATACTGATGAAGCCGTAGGAGTTCCCGCTCTACATCCGTCGAAAGCATCAGAAACATCTGCCAGTCCGTCGATTCGAGAACTTTGCGTGGGCTATTCATCTCGTCGCGAAAGGCATAGAGAAGGTAAAGAAAGCTTCGCTCCGGCAGATGGTAGCTCGCGAATTCCTTGGCGATGCTTCCCCGAAGCAGGCCAAAGTCAACAGCCATCTTTAGCAAACCGGCGGCCACGCGATGTAGAGTCATCTCACTCCAAGCATGTTCGGTCGTGCCACCCCTGCGCCCGACACTGAGAAGGTGATCGTGGAGGTCTTCTGTGCGAACGCGATACGTGCCGGATATGAAGGTTGGGAAAAGCCAGTTGATCAGAAAATCACGAAGGAGGAATTCGTCACGAGTGATATGCCAGAGGAGGATCGGTTTCCATTCTTCGATGGGGCAACCGTGCTTTGCCAAGAGCACGAGCGAGCGATCACGGGCATTTGGATCGAACCGCCGGTTCAGCACTTTGGCCACATCTCGGAGCCAAGTCGTCGTCCTTGCGCCGATGAAATTCTCGCGCCTCAAGCGGTCCAGATTTTCTTTCTTGGAAGAAGCAAAATCCCACGCTGCGAAAACTGCATATGTTTCGTCGATCATCGCGCCCTTAATGAGGGTAAATGACGAAGCAATGTGGGATCGGGCCGCCGGCTTCATGCGTTTTCCAAGCGCGCGTATGGGACGGCCAATGCGCCTGGCTCACCGCGCGCGAATCCCAGAGCAAGAGATAGGATGTCCTGATCTGTGCTAGTGAATGGCGTAGGCAAGGGCACCGCGCGGCCTTCAGCGGAGCGCCGGAGCCGGGAGAGCAGCTCTAAATCGTCGTCGGTGATCAGATTGAAAGATTGGAGAGCTGTCTTAACTTCCGTCTCTTTCAACGCCTCCAGTTCCAAAAAAAATGGTTTCCATGCGCCAGCCTGATCAAGGCAACGCTCCCAATGCGTCTCGAACTCCTCCTCCAAGGTCTCTGTAAGGTGCCAGAGCGTGACGCTCTGTGGCGGATCGAAGACTTCACGACAGCGGAAAGCTGCGACAGCGAATACGGAGCGAGCCTGCGCAAAATAATGGGTGCGTGGAAACCCTCGCCGGATAGCAGCAGCGCCAAGTCGGCCGAGTTGGCCGCGAGTATTCCACCATTTGGCGAGATCCATCTCACCAACTCGGGCGACGACCAACCGCAATTTCAACAGTCGGTCAAAATCGATTCCTCCCTTCGTCATCGGCGGGACCACGTGATGAAGCAAGCGACTGAGTGCGGGCTGAAACCGATCTGCGGTGGGTTATGTGGACTCGGGAATAAGCGGACAGCCATTTCAGCTCCTGCCCTCATCTCGGGAACTTGCCTTCTGCTGCTCAATCCAATGATCAATATCGATGCGCTGAAATCGCCACTGCCCTCCCACCTTGAAAGCGGGAAGCTGGCCCCTCTGAGCCATAGTGTAGACGGTCTTCTCCGCGACCTTGAGCAATTGGGCCACCTCCGGCAGCGTTAGGATCTCATCCGGCATAGACCGGTCCCCTTTCAGGAAAAGAGGGCAACAGATGCCAGAGTTTGCCAGGACTCACCAGATGAGATCGTAGGGCGGTGTCGATTTCCACCGACATCTCGGGGGTTCAAGGAGATGCGAATGGGATTTGGGCATTCCCGCTGACGAACCAACCCGACACGGACTGGAGAACATCTTCCGGGGTGGAAAGGACGGGCGTTTGGCCACGATCTGGTAGCCGAAACTAGCCGGAAGCTCTCTCTGAGTTGGTGAGTTTCTGGTGAGTTTGTTCAAACAAACTTACTGCAGAAATTGCATAAGCAGTTGATTTAATTGGCGCACCCGACAGGATTCGAACCTGTGACCTCTGCCTTCGGAGGGCAGCGCTCTATCCAGCTGAGCTACGGGTGCTTCCCGGAATCCGGAAAACGTACCAGCCGGTGAACCGGCAAGTCACGGCTTCTTAGCGGAAGCCGCGGCGGGCTTCAACGGGCAAATGGATAGCGGCTGCGGCAAAGGCAAAACCACAGGCTCGAATCGAATGCTGCTCGTTCCAGATGGAGTGGAGGTTGAATTTAGTATCTCCGCTTCCAATAGGTGCGGCTGCCGATGTCAACGCCGTTAGTTCAAAGTTTCCAACCAACCAGTCATCGGAATGGCGTTCGAATGCTTCCCAGACCATCAACCCTGGCCCAAGTGATATCGCGTTGCGCGGGACCTACGCATATCGGCCAAAAAGGAGTGTTGATCCAGTTCTTGCCAGGCATCCAGCCAGCCGTAAAGATATTATCTCCGTCGATCTTCGCATCGAGAGCCGCCCTCACGCCTTCCAATTCCGGCGACGTGAGACCCGTCAAGACAGCTTGATAGCGGCGCCCTCTTTCGCCCCTTTGCAGAACGCCGGCGATAATTTTTTCGGACACAAAATCCAAAATGGGAATCAACGCTGTCCTCCGCCGCGACCTATGCAAAGTGAAGGGCGGACTCAAAGATGCAAGGCCGAGCTGCAAAATCATTTGGTGCTCTATCGGCACTTTGATCGTGAGCCGACCTGCCTTACGGTCGCGACGAAATCACAGTCAGTATTCGAGGAATGAATGATCACAGGTGAACTTCGCTCAAAAATCGACGCCGTGTGGAATGCCTTCTGGGCGGGTGGCATCGCCAAAGCGCGTGCTGTTCCTCGCCGACCGTGTCGCGCTGGTCAACCAGGCCGCCGGCGCGTTCAAGGCACATCTGCCGGATTCAGCGCCGGTCAACCTCGTCACCGAGCGCACCAGCGATGGCCGCGTTTTCCTGTCGACCTATCCGACAATGATGAATCTGATCGATGGCAAGGCCGACGAGAAGCGCAAGTTCGGACCGGGCCATTTCGACCTGATCGTCATCGATGAGGCGCATCGCTCTGTCTACCAACGCTATCGGGCGATCTTCGAATATTTCGACTCTTTCCTCGTCGGATTGACGGCGACCCCCAAGGACGAAATCGACCATAACACCTATTCGCTGTCGACCTTGAGGATGGCATCCCGACCGACGCCTATTCGCTCGACGAGGCGGTGGCCGATGGCCATCTGGTGCCGCCCAAGGCGATTTCCGTGCCGCTGAAGATCGTGCGCTCCGGCCTGCGCTACGACGATCTCAGCGATGAAGAGAAAGACCGCTGGGACATGCTGGAATGGGGCGAAGAGGAGATCCCCGACAGCGTCGATGCCGCGGAGGTCAACAAGCGGCTCTTCAACACCGACACCGTCGATCTCGTCATCGCGCATTTGATGACCAACGGACTCAAGGTCGAAGGTGGTGATCGGCTCGGCAAGACCATCATCTTCGCCAAGAACCAGGCGCATGCGGTGTTCATCGAGGCGCGGTTCAACGCGGCCTATCCGCATGAGAGCGGCGCTTATGCGCAAACGCTGATCGACGATTTTTCGAAGAAAACGAAGGCCCCTCATATCGCCATCTCGGTCGACATGCTCGACACCGGTATCGACGTGCCGGAGGTGGTGAACCTCGTCTTCTTCAAGCAGGTGCGCTCGAAGACGAAATTCTGGCAGATGATGGGGCGCGGCACCCGGCTGTGTCCCGACCTGTTCGCGCCGGGCCAAGACAAGGAGTTCTTCCGCGTCTTCGACTACTGCCAGAACCTTGAATTCTTCGGCGCCAATCCGGAACTCAAGGATGCAAGCACCGCGAAGTCATTGTCGGAACGGCTGTTTGCAGCGCGGCTCGACCTGGTGCGCGCGCTTGACGAAAAGAAGCGCAAGTCCGATGGCCTAGCCGAAGATCCGACACCTTTCAAAGCCTCGACCTATGTCGCCTCGCCGCTGACCGAGGAAGATATCAGAACCGATGCGGTCGAAGTTCTGCGCGACACCCTAGCCGGGCTGAACCCTCGAGAATTTCATCGTGCGTCAGCGTCGTCGCGCGGTGGAAAAATACCAAAGACCGGAAGCCTGGATCGCGATCGACGACGAGAAGCGCAAGGAGCTTGTCGACGAGATTGCGCCTTTACCTTCGGCGAAGCAGTTTGGAACCGAGGAGGCGAAGCGGTTCGACCTGTTGATGTTTTCGCTGCAGCTTGCGCTGCTGAAGGGCTCCAAGCGGTTCGACACGCTGAAGAAGCAACTGCTGGAAATCGCGTCAGCGCTGGAGGACCAGACTGGCATTCCGGCGATCGCTCATCGGGCCGTCCTGATCGAAGAGATCCAGACGGACATCTGGTGGGAGGGTGTCAACGTTCCTTTGCTCGAACTGGTTCGGCTACGGCTGCGCGATCTCGTCCAGCACATCGAGAAGGGTCGGAAAGCGATTGTCTATTCCGACTTTGCCGACGAGATCGGCGATGGTGTTGAAATCGATCTGCCCCAAGTTGGCGAAGCCGACTTCGCTCGCTTCAAGCAGAAAGCACGCCACTTCCTCAAGAGGCACGAGGACCATCTCGTCTTGCACAAGCTGAGGCAGGGAAAGCCGCTGACGGCCATCGATCTGGCCGCGCTGGAAAAGATGCTGCTCGATGCAGGCATTGGTGACGCCGGCGATATCGAACGAGCCCGCGAGACCAGCCGTGGCTTCGGTCGGTTCGTGCGTTCATTGGTAGGGCTCGACCGTGCCGCCGTTTCGGAAGCCTTGGGCGAATTCCTGTCTGCGGGAACAGCTTCCGCCGCCCAGATCGAGTTCGTCGGCATGATCATCGAGCACCTGACCGACCAGGGCACTATGGACCCGAGCTTGCTCTATGAGCCACCCTTTACCGATCTAGCTCCTACGGGGCCGGAGCAAGTATTCGACGAGGACAGAGTTACCAGACTCGTCAGCCGTATCCGTGAGATCAGCGACAGCGCGGTGGCCTAGCCGCTCACTGCGCCGCCTCGCTCTTCACCGCCCTCTTTCTCCGCACCGCCCGCTTCGGCTTCCTGGCACCCGTCAGTTCGTGCATCGCGTCCAGCTGCATCTGCTGCATTTCGGCCAGGCGGGTCCATTGGCGCGAGATGAGGTAGTCGAGTTTTTCGTGCAGATGGCGCACTTCGAGCTCGGCCTTGAGGTTGACGCGGTAGTCGTTGAAGGAGCGCAGGCGGTCCTTGGATTCCTGCCGCCTCTGGCTCATCATGATGATCGGCGCCTGGATGGCGGCAATGCAGGAGAGCAGCAGGTTCAAGAGGATAAAGGGGTAGGGATCAAAGGCGCCCGCCATGCCGGCGAACAGGTTGATGCCGATCCACACCAGAAGCACGCTGGCAAACGAGATCAGGAACCACCAGCTGCCGCCGAAGGAAGCCATGTTGTCGGAGACGCGGTCGGCGAACGTCCGGTGCTCCTCGAACTCTTCCTCCGAGTTTTCGGAAATGGTGTCCTGCCTGGCGATCGATTCGACCACCTGGCGGTCGAGTTCGGAGAATTCGCCGTGTTCCTGCTGGAGCAGCTCCTCCATGTAGCGCATGCGGTAGCGGCCGAGCTCGGCGCGGGTGATGCGGGCGCCGGCCGGCAGGTCCGGATGATCGGATCGAATGCGGTCGGCGAGGCTCGGGCGCAGCGTGTCGATGCGCACCAGATCGCGCTTGCGGAATTTGCGGCCTGATATCGCCGATGGTTTTTTCTTCGGCTTGCCGCGGTGGGCGCCCGGAACGGACGGCTCCGAATCTGGCACGTCGGGCGTTTCGAGGTGCTCGTCCGAAGTCTGGTCGGCCTCGAGCTCCCCTGTGGTCGGCGCCTCGAAATATTCGCCGCCGCTGTCGTTCTGATTGTCTGGCGGCTGCTCGGGCGTTTTCGGGACGGTGCTCATGGTGGGGGCTCCTGCTGCGGTGCTGGGCGGGACGATAAACAGAGGTGGCGGCGCATAGCCAGCGCGGGGCACGGATTTCGCGGGCCGGACAAGTGGTTTTGATCGATCGGAGGGGGTCGGTGTGGCTGGCTGCGGCCCGCTCTTCGCGGCCTCAGGGCGGGTGGGGACATTCGAGATTGGCCGAAGCCTCACCAACTTCGTCATCCACGGGCGAAGCGGACGCGTAGACCCGTGGATGACGAAGCGATGAGGGTTTGCGCTGATCGCCTACCTTGCTCGAACGGCATTGCGAACCAGGGCGTACATGGCTGCGGGAGGGTGACGGCAACAAAAAACCGCCTTGCGGCGGGTCACTGGCGCGACTCAGCACCATGCTTGGATATGTAGCATAGTTGCCCTCACCGGGCAATGCGCCACGCGCAGCCGAGCAGGGCCAAATCATGAATCGTTAACCTGCAAGGACGGCTTGTCGGTAGGTCGGGTTCATGAGGGCTTTGAGGCGCTTACGCTTGAGCGAGGTCTTTGAAGGCTCGCGTCGGAGCATGTTGAGCACCGCGCGGCGGATCATGGCGAGGTTGCGCGCCGAATGGTCTTTACGGACGCGGCACTCGTCTTCGCGGAACGCCACGTCCAAGACCCAATGCAGATTGTTCTCCACGCTCCAGTGGGCGCGCACGGCGGCGGCGAGGCGGACGGGGTCGGGCGGCAGCGAGGAGATGAAGAGCCGCGTCTCGATCGAGACCGCGCCGGTCTTCTTGATCGTGCGACGCGTTGTGACGGCGAGAAAGCTCGCAAGCCCCTTCCAATCGGGATGACGCTCGGCGAGCCAGGCGGCATCGGCGGCGCGGATCGTGCGCTCCTCGATCCGGCCGTGGCCGGCTTGCGGCTCTTCTTCATGACACGAACAAGCGGCCGCAAGCACGGGATCGTCGAAGAACAGCGCGACATCCTCCTCGAGAGTTCCCTGATTGCCTTTGAGCGCCAGGACATAATCGGCCTTCTTGGAGACGATTTTGGCGGCGATCGGCCTTTGCGTTCCCATCGCGTCGATGGTGACGATCGCGCCTTCGAGGGCGAGCATGTCGAGAAGCTCGGGAATGGCGGTGATCTCGTTGCTCTTGGTGTCCACCGCCCGCTGCGCCAGCACGAGGCCCGCCTCGTGCGCCCAGGCCTGAACGAGATGCAACGCGCCTGTCCCGTCGGCGTCCTGCTTNTCGGCGGCGCGGATCGTGCGCTCCTCGATCCGGCCGTGGCCGGCTTGCGGCTCTTCTTCATGACACGAACAATCGGCCGCGAGCACGGGATCGTCGAAGAACAGCGCGACATCCTCCTCGAGAGTTCCCTGATTGCCTTTGAGCGCCAGGACATAATCGGCCTTCTTGGAGACGATTTTGGCGGCGATCTGCCTTTGCGTTCCCATCGCGTCGATGGTGACGATCGCGCCTTCGAGGGCGAGCATGTCGAGAAGCTCGGGAATGGCGGTGATCTCGTTGCTCTTGGTGTCCACCGCCCGCATAGCCAGCACGAGGCCCGCCTCGTGCGCCCAGGCCTGAACGAGATGCAACGCGCCTGTCCCGTCGGCGTCCTGCTTGGAGCCGCGCACGGTCTTGCCGTCGATGGCGACGACGCCGCCGATGCGCCCGGCGAGGCTCTTCACCCAGGCGGCGAACGCCGTCTCCAACTGTCGCGGATCGAGCCGTGCCAGCGTCCGCTTTAAGGTCTGCGCCGGCGCAACCCCATGCGCGAACGGCAAGATGCGCCGGAGCCAGTCGAGCAGTTCGACGCCCACGTCCTCGATCTCGTCGAAATCCTCCGCTCGGCACAACAGGCCCACNGAGCCAGTCGAGCAGTTCGACGCCCACGTCCTCGATCTCGTCGAAATCCTCCGCTCGGCACAACAGGCCCACCAGCACCGTAAGCAGGATCTCGTCGAGCCGATAGACCACCATTCCGGGCACGCGAGGGTCTTCAATGTCGTCAATATGATCGAGAAAGCTTGCGTCCATCGCCGGTCTCCTTCCCGGCCAACAGAATCCCGCTTGGTTACCAGAGCGTTAACGATTCATGATTCCGCCTTGCGCAGCCGAGCGCGATGCTTGCTACCGGCAGCTCGCCCTTCGCAGGCTCCCTGCCCTTCGGGCGTTCAGCCCCTTCAAAAGGTCCACTGGACCTTTCGATCCGCCCGAAGGCGGACCGGGGCTTCACCGGTCGTCGTTCAAAAAGCCAAGCAATTGGCTTTTTGTCCGCTGCGCGTACCACTCCTCACTGCTTGGCGAACATCAGCCTGGTCTTGGTGTCGGCCATCGCGGGCGACAGACTGCGCTGGATCAGCGCTTCGACATGGTCGTTGCGCTGGCGGGCGCTGTCGGCGCCCATCACCACCACGATCAGATTGCGGCCGTCGGCATTGTAGGAGGTGACGATGTTGAAGCCCGAGGCCCTAATGTAGCCGGTCTTGATGCCGTCGACGCCGTGCACGCGACCGAGCATGTCGTTATGGCCGCGCACCAACCTGCCGCGGAACATGAAGTCGCTTTCGGAAAAGTAGTGGAACTGCTGTGGAAACCGCCGATGCAACGCCATGCCGAGCACCGCCATGTCGCGCGCGGTCGTCATCTGGCCATCGTCGGGCAGGCCGGACGCGTTGCGGAACGAGGTGCTGGTCATGCCGAGCTGGCGCGCCTTGGATGTCATCATGGCGGCGAATTGATCCTCCGAGCCGCCGAGATATTCGCCGACCGCCACCGCCACGTCATTGGCCGATTTGACGACGATGGCGCGGATCGCGGAATCGACGTCGATGCTCTCGCCGCGCCGGAAGCGCATCTTGGTCGGCGGCTGCGAGGCGGCATGGTCCGAAACCGGGATCTGCGTTTCCTTGGTGAGGCGGCCGGCATCCAGCGCCTCGAACAGCAGGTACAGCGTCATCATCTTGGTCAGCGAGGCCGGATAGCGCTGCGCCGTCGAGTTGACCTCGAACAGCTGCTTGCCGGTCCCGGCGTCGACGACGATGGCGGCATATTTCTGCGGCGGCGCCGGTACCGCCAATACGGCGTCCGGCGGCGTCACGGTCGTGCAGCCGGCAAACAGCAGCAACAGGCCAAGGACCGCAAAAACGCGCTGGATGAGCGGAAGGGGACGCAGGTGGGGCAAGGGCAAGTCTGTTCGGTCAAGCTGTTGCTGAGATAAGGCGAAGCTAACGTAACGCGTCAGCTGCGTCCATTTGGTTAATGGAGGTTAGCCCCAGGATTGTCGAGGCCGCGCAGGACCTGGTTCCTCCGAAAAGCGCCCCGAAACGGCCTGTTTCCCGTGTCTTTCCTTGCCAAAACCACGTTTCCTGTGGGAAGTCGCGGTATCTGGCGGCTTGGGGGCTTGGCATGATTGACATCGGGGCCGGGGGCGCGGCGCCCTCGCTTATCAGGGCATCGCTCAGCCGCACCGGCAAATGGGCCGGCAGCGTCGCCTTTATCGGAGGTGCGGCTTCCGATATCCTCAATCCGCTGGCGCCGTTCGCCGCCTATATCGCG
The DNA here is from genome assembly GCF_000502955.1 of Mesorhizobium sp. LNHC252B00. Classification (GTDB taxonomy): domain Bacteria; phylum Pseudomonadota; class Alphaproteobacteria; order Rhizobiales; family Rhizobiaceae; genus Mesorhizobium. The sequence continues at coordinate 87,024 of NZ_AYWO01000013.1, forward strand.
CTGGCCGCCTCGATCGCGGCCGTCATCATCGCCATTGCCATCGTGCTCAGGCTGGTGCTGGCGGCCAAGGCGCTGCCGGCCTTGATCTTCGCCACAAGTGCTGCCGCCGTCGCCGGCGGCGTCTACGGCCTGCAACAGCAGACCAACGCCCAGAACGGGGTGATCGCCAGCCTGGTGCCAGCCATCGCCGGGCTGCAGCAGTCGCTGGGCATCGTTTCGGCCAAGGTGGCCAAGATCGAGCAGACGGTCACGCAGACGCAGAAGACGGTCGAAGCGGTCAAACAGTCGACCGACACGGTGGTGAAGAAGACCGACGAGATCGCCAACGCCCAGCAGCAGCAGACGCAGCAGACCGCGCAGGTGCAGAAGACCACCGAAGAGGTGAAGAAGCAGACCGAGACGCTGGCCGCCGGCCAGGCGCAGCAACAGGCCCAGACCGAGAAGCTGCAGGCGACGATGCAGCAGATCGCCGCCTCGATCGACACCATCGCCAAGGGCTTTGCCGCCCTTGCCGCGCAAGGCGGGGCGATCGCCGAGCCGAAGCGGCCGGACGAGTTCTACCACAATGCCCGCGTCTACGAGCTTTCGGGCGACATGCTCAACGCGCGGCGCTCGTATCTCGCCTTTGCCGGTTTCGATGTCGATGCCATCGACCCCTACACGCGCTTTGCCACGCTGCTTCGGGTCCAGGACGGCAAGGCCGGCGCCCGCGAGGTGTTCGGCGCGCTTGCCGACAAGGGCAAGGCGCTGTCGATCAAGCTGGTGCATATATTGCAATTCGACGACGCCCAGCGCCTCGAGAAGCTCAACGCTTTCATCGCGGCCAATGCGGATTTCGCGCCGGCCTATTTCCTGTTGGCGCAGGAGTTCTCGGAAGACCGTCTCGGCGCCCAGACGCTGGCCGACAAGCGCAACGAGGCCAAGGCGCTGACCAAATTCGTTTCCTAGGAAAAGGATGGCGGGCTGCTCAAATATTTCGTCGACCAGACGCAGTTGGCCGACTGGCTGGACCGCAGCCGCAGCCGGCTGGCAGCCCTCGGCGACGTGCTCGACCCAGCCCGCTTCGTGCCTTCGCTGACGCCGATGCGCTCCAACCAGGGCTGGTCGATGACCATCTCGCTGCCGGAGCCGGCGACCGCCATCTCCTGGCGCATGGGCGACAGCGGTCCGTTCACCGACACCGGTTTTCTGGCGATGAACGACCAGACCACCGGCAAGCCGATGGCCAATCCGAGCTTCGAGATGCCCGACAGCACCGCGGCCGGGATTATCGCGATCAAATATCTCGACATCAGGGGCCGCGAAACTGGCCCGTTCGACATCCGTTTCGATCCTGAGACAGCACTCCAGCAAGGCAACAAGCAGATCCTCGACCAGTTCTGGACGTCGTGGATCGCCTTCGATGCCGGCGGCAACCACGGCCTGGTCTATTTCACGCAGATGCTGTCCTACCGCTGCGCCATCAAGGAGGTGCACTACAGCCTGAACGGTGCCGCGCTCGACAAGTCGCTCGAGATACCGCCTTGCGACAAGAAGGACCCTTACGCCATCCCTTACGATGCCAAGGGTTATTTCAAGGTCGCCGACAGCGTGAAATCGATGTCGGTGCAGGTCACCTACACCGACGACACCAAGTCGCCGGTGCGGGAGTACAAGCGGCAGTAGAGGGGGCGGTGCCATTCCCCTCTCCGTCTCGGCTTCGCCGAGCCACCTCTCCCCACTTTCGTGGGGCGAGGAACCGCCAACTTCGAAAGGCCAGTCTTGCAGAACTTGGGTTCCTCGCCCCCGCAAAGCGGGGGAGAGGTGCCTCGCGCAGCGAGGCGGAGCGGGGGCAGCGCCGACGTTCGGCGATCAGTCGCCACCCTCCTTTTGATACGAAATGCCCGACATCATCCTTGCGCAACCGGCGCCGAAGGGTTCTGGTTGCGCATTCAGAATCGGTGAGAGCGCAATGACTGTCAGCACCATCAAGGCCAGGGATATTTCGGTTTCTCTCGACCTCACCGTCGGCCACATCGCCGACATGGTCGTCGAGGGCGGCGGGCGGCAATTAAGGCCGCTGCACCGCGCACCTTGGGTCGACGCGGGCGAGACGCTGCCGGATGATCTGCCTGAAGGCACCGTCCGGCTGTCCGGCGATTTTCTCTGCGCGCCGTTTTCACGCAGCGATGTCGAGGAGGCGCCGCTGCATGGCTGGCCGGCCAACAGCGCCTGGGACGTCGTCGAGAGTGCCGCGACGGAAGATGGCTGGCGTGCGGTCTACCGCTTGCGGCACAAGGTGATGGGCGCTTTAGTCGACAAGATCCTGACGCTGCGCGACGGCCATCCCTTCCTCTACCAGGAGCATGTGTTTTCCGGCGGTCATGGCGCGATCTCGGTCGCCCATCACCCGATGACGGCGATGACGGGCGGCGGCAGGCTGGCCTTTTCGCCAAAGCTGTTCGCCGCGACGCCGGACGATCCGCTGGAGCCGGATCCGGCGCGCGGCCGCTTCATGCTGGCTTACCCCGGTCGGTCCGCCGATCTCGGGCATTTTCCCGCCGCCGGCGGCGGCACGCTCGACCTGACGGAATATCGCATGGGCGACCGCCGCGAGGATTTCCTGACGCTGGTCGAGGCCGATCATGGCGGGCCGGGCTGGACCGCCCTGGCGCGTGAGGCCGAACAGGACCTGGTGCTGGTGCTGAAGAACCCCTCCGAGCTGCCGATCACCATGCTGTGGTTCAGCAATGGCGGACGCGACTACGCGCCCTGGAGCGGCCGCCACCGCGGCGTGCTCGGCATCGAGGATGGCCGAACGGCGATAGGCCATGCTGCCTCGATCGCCGACAACTGGCTGACGCGCGAAGGCGTGGCGACCGCCTTTGCGCTTGGCGAAGGCCGCAGCGTTTCCTTTCGCCATGTGATCGGCGCCATGCCGCTGTCCGGCGGCGGGCCGCCGCAGGAGGTCACGACTAAGGATGGCCGAATGCGGCTGGCAACCGGCAGCTCGGCCTGGGAGGTTCCCTTCGACAGCGACTTCCTGCGCATAGGGCGAACGGCGGCAGCTTGATCGGATGGCTTCCTGTTTGTTCTCAAGGAACGTTGGCGCGCAAATTCCGGTTTGAAATTTCCGCTTGCTGCCGACAAGATGCCGCGATTGTGGTTATCCTGGCGATCATGCAGGCCAGAGAGAGGCTCCAATGTCCGAAATCGCCCATCTCGCCGCCACCATCTTCAAGCGTGCCGGCAAGGCAAGCCGCTTCATCGTCGCCATTGCCGGGCCGCCTGGCGCCGGCAAGTCGACGCTGTCGGCGAGGCTGCGTGAGCTGTTGCCCGAAGGCACTTCGGAGGTCGTGCCGATGGACGGCTTCCACTATGACGACGCCGTGCTCGAGCAGCGCGGCCTGCGCGCGCGAAAGGGTGCGCCGGAAACCTTTGACTTTGCCGGTTTTGAGGCCCTGCTGAAGCGCATCCGGGCCGGCGAACCCGATATCGCCATACCGGTCTTCGACCGGAGCCTTGAACTGTCGCGCGCCGCCGCCTCGATCGTCGCCACCGAGACCAAGTTCATCCTGGTCGAGGGCAATTACCTGCTGCTCGACGAGGAACCGTGGTCGCGGCTGGCGCCGCTGTTCGATTTCTCGATCTTCGTCGACGTGCCGCGTGACGAGCTCGAGCGCCGCCTGCTGGAGCGCTGGCATGGGCACGGCCGCTCCGATGAGGATGCGCGCGCCTGGATCGCTTCAAACGACATGCCCAACATCGACCGGGTTATCGCTCGCCGCCGCGCTGCCGACCTAGTGATCGGCCTTTCCGCTTGATTCTACGGATTGCGCAAGGGGAACCTTAAGACTTTCAGGCCGTTATCGCGGACAAGGCAATTCTGCCAAGAAGGGAGTCCGTCCGATGGCACAGAAGGCAAGAAAGCCCGCGCCCTCCAAGGGCAAGGCAACCCAATCCAAGGCAGGCGCCGGCCCGGCAACCACGGCGCGTTCCAAGGATACCAAGCCGGCCTTCGGCAAGGCAGCGCCGAAGAAAGTGGTGCCGGCGGCCGCGAAAGCCGCGCCGAAAACCGCAAAGCCCAAGAAACCAGCAGGCGCTGACGGTTCTATTTCGAGCAGCGCATTGCGTACGGTCAAGGCTGCGGCCAATGTGGCTGCAGGCGCCGTCGTCGCCGCCGCCAGGAGTACTGCATCGCTTGCAGCATCCGTGGTGGGCAAGGGCGATTCGAAAGCCAAGGCGAAGTAGAGCCTTCTCAAAGCTCGCAGGTTTGGGGGGTCAGGCTCTGGCCGGGATGGTCAGGCCCTTCTGCACGGCAGGCCGCGCCAGGCCGCGTTCCAGCCACGCCGCCACATTGGTGAAATCGTCGAAACCGACGAGGTCGCGCGCTTCGTAGAAGCCGATCAGGTTTCGTACCCAGCCGAGCAGCGAGATATCGGCAATAGTGTAGTCATTGCTCATGATCCATTTGCGGCCCTTCAGCCTGCTATCGAGGACGCCGAGCAGCCGCCGCGATTCATCGCGATAGCGCTCCAGCGGGCGCTTGTCGGCGATCTCGCGGCCGGCGAATTTGTGGAAGAAACCGACCTGGCCGAACATCGGCCCGACCGAGGCCATCTGAAAGAACACCCACTGGATGGTCTCGTAGCGGCGCGCCGCGTCCACGGGCATGAGCAGGCCGGTCTTTTCGGCGAGGTAGAGCAGGATGGCGCCGGATTCGAACAGGCCGATCGGCTTGCCGTCCGGACCGTTCGGGTCGATGATCGCCGGTATCTTGCCATTGGGATTGAGCGACAGGAATTCCGGCGTCCAGCTTTCGTTCTTGCTGATGTTGACCAGATGCGGCTCGTAGGGCAGGCCGATTTCTTCCAGGGCGATCGATATCTTCACGCCGTTCGGCGTTGTCGCCGAGTAGAGCTGGATCCGGTCCGGGTGTTTGGCTGGCCAGCGCGTTGCGATCGGGAAGGCGGACAGGTCGGCCATGGGAAACTCCTGAAGGGGATTTGCGCCGAGCGGCACGATTTGGCGGGGGCGGCCAAGAATTAGATGCGCCAAACGTCACGATCAATATGGCGGTGAACGTTTCATCGTGCACGGACGGTCAACTCTGGGACGACCGGGATCGCCCCGGGTAGCTGTAACGGCCGATGCAGGATCAGACGGCCTTGAAGGCCAGCACCGCATTGGTGCCGCCAAACGCGAAGCCGTTGCTGATCGCGGTGCGCACCTTGCGCCCGCGCGCCACATTCGGCGTGACGTCGAGATCGCAATCGGGATCGGCCTCGCGAAAATTGGCCGTCGGCGGCACGATGCCTTCGCGGATCGCCATCACGCAGGCAATCAACTCGAGCGCGCCCGATGCGCCGAGGCAATGGGCATGCATCGACTTGGTCGACGACATCGAGAGCTTGTAGGCATGGTCGCCGAAGACGCGCTTGATCGCCGCCGTCTCGATCTGGTCGTTGGCCTTGGTGCCGGTGCCGTGGGCATTGAGGTAGTCGACATCCTCGGGATTGAACCCGGCGTCGGCCAGGCAGGCGCGCATGGCGGCCGTCGGTCCTTCGATGGTCGGCGCGACGATGTCGGACGCGTCGGCGGAAAGGCCGGCGCCGGCAATCTCGGCAAGAATGGTGGCGCCGCGCGCCATGGCGTGTTCGTAGCTCTCCAGCACCGCCATGCCGGCACCTTCGCCAAGCGACAGGCCCTGGCGATCGGCCGAAAATGGCCGGCAGGTGTCCGGTGCCAGAACCCGCAGCGCTTCCCATCCCTTCAGGACGCCCCAGACCAGCGGCGCATCGGTGCCGCCGGCAACCATCACGTCGGCGCGGCCGAGCCTGATCTGGTCGACGGCCGAGGTAATGGCGTGATTGGACGACGAGCAGGCCGACGTGACGCCGAAGACCGGCCCGCGCAGGCCGAGATTCATGCTGACATGACCGGATGCGGCACTTGGCATCACCTTTGGCACGGTGAAGATGCCGGCGCGATTCCTGCCCTCGATCAGGATGGCGCGATAGTTCTCCTCGATCGCTTCCCAGCCGCAGACGCCGACACCGACGACGGTGCCCATCCGATAGGTGGTGGCATCATTCGAAACCAGTCCGGACTGCTGCATGGCTTCCCTGGCCGCGATCGTCGCCAGCAGGCTGAAGCGGTCCATCGACACGGTCTGCTTGCGGTCGATGCCGTGATCGGGAAGCGTCTTGATTTCGCAGCCGACCTTGACCTTCAAATCATGCAGTTGCGGACTTGTGATCTGGCCTATGGCCGAGCGGCCGGCGCGCATCTCGTTCCAGATCGCAGGCGCGCTGGTGCCGAGCCCGCAAATGCCGCCCATGCCGGTAATGACGACGCGCTGCCGCATTCAGTTCAGGCTTTTTTCGCGATCAGCGCGCGGACAGCTTCGACCATATCGCCGACATTCTTCAGATTGCTCCAGGCGTCGACCGTGTTCATCTCGATCTCGATGCCATACTCTTCCTCAAGATCGAAGATGATCTCGGTCAGCTCGAGCGAATGGATACCAAGCGAGGTCAATTCGGTGTTGGTGGTGATTTCCTCGCCACCCGGCTCGGCATGAGCCTTGATCTTCGCGATGATATCCGTTGCCAGCTGGTCGGCCATTCGGTTTCTTCCCCACTGTGTCGCGTTTCCCGACGCCAACTGAGCAGCGCCCCTATTCTCCTGGTATCAAGCCGCCGTCGTCGTTTTATACCCCCGCCAAGCGCTCTGTGACCGTACCAAGGTGGTTCCCTCTATAGAAACCGAAACGTTGTCAAGCAACAAGCTATATCGAACTCCATATCGACAAAGCCGCCGGAGTGCTTAACGTGCAGGCATGGATACGGCTGAACATGGCGGGATTTCGACGCAGCGCGTTGCGGGCGTGGCGCGGCTTTCCTGCGCACTCAGTGACGGTCGCACGCGCCTGCGGGGCCTCTATCAGGACGGTGCCGCCAAAATAAGGATGCCGGCCGTCTCGGCCGATCCGCTCGAAGCGGTGCTGATCAACACCGCCGGTGGAATGACCGGCGGCGACCGGATCGCCTGGGACGTGGATGTCGGCGCGGCCGCATCGGCATCGATCACGACCCAGGCTTGCGAGAAGATCTATCGGGCGGCATCCGATCGTGCCGAGGTGCGGGTCAATTTGTCGGTCGGTGAAAACGGCCGCGTTGCCTGGCTGCCGCAGGAAACCATCGTCTACGACCGGGCGGCCTTTGCCCGTAAGCTCGACGTCGAGCTTGCCGCTGGCGCCGAGGCGCTGGTGCTGGAAGTCACCGTCTTCGGCCGCCTGGCAATGGGCGAACGTGCCACGCAGGGCAACTTCCATGACCGCTGGCGTGTGCGCCAGGACGGATGCCTCATTCATGCCGAGGATTTCCGCATCGGACCCGATATCGCCGCCACGCTCGACCGCCCGGCGGTTGCCGGCGGCGCGATCGCGATGGCGACGCTGCTGCTGGTTTCGCCGCGGGCCGAAGCGCTGCTCGAACCGGTTCTGGAGATCGTCGGCGACCACGGCAGCGCCAGCGTCTGGAGCGTCAAGAAATCTGGCAAGCTTCTTGCGAGGCTCTACGCCGGGGATAGCTACCGGCTGCGCCAGCGGCTGGTTCCACTCATCGAATTGCTCAATGGAAGGGCGGGGTTGCCCAAATTATGGTCACTGTAGGCCTGTCGCTACCAGTCTGGGAAAACGCATGAACCTGACGCCGAGGGAAAAGGACAAGCTGCTGATCGCCATGGCGGCGATCGTGGCGCGCAAGCGGCTCGAACGCGGCGTCAAGCTCAACCATCCGGAAGCGATCGCCCTGATCACCGACTTCGTCGTCGAGGGTGCCCGCGACGGCCGCCCGGTCGCCGACCTGATGGAGGCCGGTGCCCATGTCGTCACCCGCGCGCAAGTCATGGAAGGCATCGCCGAGATGATTCACGACGTGCAGGTCGAGGCGACATTTCCCGACGGCACCAAGCTGGTGACCGTGCACGAACCGATACGGTGAGGAAGAAAAGATGCTTGAGCTGCGCCCCAACTGCGAATGCTGCGACAAGGGCTTGCCGCCGGAGGCAACGGATGCGTTGATATGCACCTTCGAGTGCACCTTTTGCGCCGACTGCGTGGAGCATGTGCTGGGTGGCATCTGCCCCAATTGCGGGGGCAATTTTTCCGCACGGCCGATCCGCCCGGCGGCGATGCTGAAGAAATACCCTGCCTCGACCAAACGCGTTCTCAAGGCCGAAGGCTGCGGCCCTCGCAAGGCTGCTTGAACACCGCGCCCCTTAACCAGAAGGCATTTCGATGATCCCTGCTCCGATGAAACGCGCTTCGCTTTCCACAATTCCACTTCTGGCGGCGTCCATGCCGGCCTATGCCCATGTCGGCATCGGCACGACCTCCTCCTTCACGGCCGGCTTCATGCACCCGCTCACCGGTCTCGATCACATGACCGTGATGATCGCGGTCGGACTGTGGGCAGCGCTCAAGGGCGGCAAGGCGGTTCTTGCCTGGCCGGCGGCCTTTGTCGGCGTCATGCTGGCCGGCGGCGCGCTCGGCATGCTGCATATGCCCCTGCCCTTCGTCGAACCGGGCATTCTGGCATCGGTCGTGGTGCTCGGGCTGCTGGTGACCCTGGCGGTCGATCTCCCGGTCTCGGCAGGCATTGCCATCATCGGCCTGTTCGCGCTGTTGCATGGCCACGCCCATGGCACCGAAATACCGGAGAATGCCGGCGGGCTCGAATACATGGCTGGCTTTGCGATCGCCACCGCGCTCCTGCATGCCACCGGCATCGCCGCCGGGCTCGGTCTCGGCAGCCGGTCCCGTGGCCTGTCCCGCGCTGCCGGTGCCGCTTGCGCGGCGATCGGTATCGGCCTCGTTTTCGGTGTGCTGTGAAGATGATCCCGGGCGAAATCATCACAGCGGGTGGCGACATCGAACTGAACAAGGGCCTGCCGACGATCACCTTGAAAGTGGCCAATAGCGGCGACCGGCCGATCCAAATCGGCAGCCACTATCATTTCTTCGAGACCAATGAGGGTCTGAAGTTCGACCGCGAGCGTGCCAGAGGCATGCGCCTCGACATCGCCGCCGGCACGGCCATGCGCTTCGAGCCGGGACAGGAGCGCGACGTGACGCTGGTGCCGCTTGGCGGCAAGCGCGAGGTCTACGGATTTCAGCAGAAGGTGATGGGCAAGCTGTGAGATCTGCCAGCGCGGTCAGCTCAGTTCGACGGCTTGGCCGCGGCATAGATGACGACCTTTCCGGGATCGTCGAATTCGACGGCGAGGACATCCTGCACAAGCACGCGCCGCGACTCGATTGCATTGAACAAGAGCGCGTTGGCCTCGATCTCCTTGCGCAGTTCGGTAATGTCGTCCTGATGCTGCTTGATCTTGCTCTCTATTACCGCCGGTGGGCCGCCTTCGGTGCGCGCGGCGTCGGTCAGGAATACGATATCGACCTTGTCGAGCTTGGAGGTCTTGCGCACCAGGCCGATGTTTTCACGCGTCCGGTCGATGGCCGTGTTGACGTTTCCGGCTTCGGCCGTGGTCTTGGCCTCTTCCTGCTTGACCTCCGAGCCGACAATGCGGTTGACGGTCTCCGTGCTTTCAAGACCCTGCGCCTTCAGGCCGGCAACAGGATCGGCCGCCGCCAGCAACGCCATTGCGGCGACGGCCTGCAACCGTCTTTGGGCGGGAAAAGGAGTGATCGCCATCGCTCGCTCCTGAGGGAATTCGTTTCGGGACGCGGTCTAGCGCGAGAACAAAACGAATCCCGCCCGGCGAAGGTTCCCGTCCCGATGCGGCCGGCGGACCGAATGCCGGCCCACCCAGCCCGTCTGTCAGCTGGCCTTCTTGGTAATCAGGGTCAGCGCGCCATTGGGTTCCATGCTGGCGGCGACGACCTGCGCCGAGCTGAGCCCTTTGGCCTCCAGCGCGGACTTCACCTTGGGCGTGGCGTCGATCGAGCTGCGCAGTTTCTTCAAGCCGGCGTCACCACGCTGGGCGATGACCTGATTGACCTGCGTCTGGGTGTCCTTTGGCAGTTCCGTGATGTCGACGATGTTGACGCTCTGGATCGTCGGTACGGCCGGCTGCGGGGTGGCCGGAGCAGGCGTGGTCGGCGCCGGAGCTGGCTGCTGCGCGGGTTGCTGCTGGGCACTGGCGGCGCCCGCCAGCATCAGGGTAGCGGCAGCGGCAAGAACTATGGTTTTGCGCATGGATTTTCCTTTCCATCGATTGGCAAACGGTCGTTTTGGGGTGACCCCCTAACCTCAAACGCCAAATGGGATCAGAAGGTGTCGCCCAGTGGGTCATTGCGTGACCATTGGATGGCAGCAATGTGCCGGACTTCAATCAAACTGCATTTCGGCAAACTACATTTCGGCAAACCGCATTTCGGCAAACCGCATTTTGGGAGCAATCGCTGATGGCCAGAATTACCCGCGCCGCCTATGCGCAGATGTACGGCCCGACGGTGGGCGACAAAGTGCGGCTTGCCGACACGGAACTGTTCATCGAGGTCGAGAAGGATCTCACCATCCACGGCGAAGAAGTGAAATTCGGCGGCGGCAAGGTGATCCGCGACGGCATGGGCCAGAGCCAGGTTTCCCGAGCCCAGGGCGCCGTCGACACCGTGATCACCAACGCGCTGGTGGTCGATGCCGGCGCCGGCATCTTCAAGGCCGATATCGGGCTCAGGGACGGGCGGATTGCGGCAATAGGCAAGGCCGGCAATCCGGACACTCAAGATGGCGTCACCATCATCATCGGTCCCGGCACGGAGATCGTCGCCGGCGAAGGCAAGATCCTGACCGCCGGCGGCTTCGACGCGCATATCCACTTCATCTGCCCGCAGCAGATCGAGGAAGCGCTGATGAGCGGCATCACCACCATGCTTGGCGGCGGCACCGGCCCGGCGCATGGCACGCTGGCGACGACGTGTACGCCTGGGCCTTGGCACATGGCGCGCATGATCCAGTCCTTCGACGCTTTCCCGATGAACATCGGCCTGTCAGGCAAGGGCAACGCGTCCTTGCCTGCCGCGCTCGAGGAGATGGTGCTGGGCGGCGCCTGTTCGCTGAAGCTGCACGAGGACTGGGGGACGACGCCGGCGGCCATCGACTGCTGCCTGTCGGTTGCGGACGCGTACGACGTGCAGGTGATGATCCACACCGACACGCTGAACGAATCCGGCTTTGTTGAAAACACCGTCGCCGCCATCAAGGGCCGCACCATCCACGCCTTCCACACCGAGGGTGCCGGCGGCGGCCATGCGCCCGACATCATCAAGGTCTGCGGCTTGCCCAACGTCATCCCGTCCTCGACCAATCCGACACGGCCCTACACGGTCAACACGCTGGCCGAGCATCTCGACATGCTGATGGTCTGCCACCATCTGTCGCCGTCGATCCCCGAAGACATCGCTTTTGCCGAAAGCCGCATCCGCAAGGAGACCATCGCGGCGGAAGACATTTTGCACGACATCGGCGCCTTCTCGATCATCTCGTCGGATTCGCAAGCCATGGGCCGCGTCGGCGAGGTGGCGATCCGCACATGGCAGACCGCCGACAAGATGAAGCGGCAACGCGGGTCGCTGCCGCAGGAAACCGGCAACAACGACAATTTCCGCGTCCGTCGCTATATCGCCAAATACACGATCAATCCGGCCATCGCGCACGGGCTGTCGAAGGATATCGGCTCGATCGCGGTCGGAAAACGTGCTGACCTGGTGTTGTGGAACCCGGCCTTCTTCGGCGTCAAACCGGATATGGTGCTGATCGGCGGCATGATCGCCGCCGCTCCGATGGGCGACCCCAACGCCTCGATCCCGACGCCGCAGCCGATGCACTACCGGCCAATGTTCGGTGCCTATGGCAAGGCAAGGACCAACTCGTCGGTGACCTTCGTTTCGAAGGCAGCGTTCGAATCCGGCCTGCACGGCAGGCTGGGCGTCGAAAAGCAGTTCGTCGCCGTCGAAAACACCCGCGGCGGCATCGGCAAGCACTCGATGGTGCTCAACGACGCCACGCCGCATATCGAGGTCGACCCGGAAACCTACGAGGTCCGCGCCGACGGCGAATTGCTGACTTGCGAGCCGGCAACGGTGCTGCCGATGGCGCAGAGGTATTTTCTGTTTTAGGATTGGTGCGCCTGCGAAGTATCGGACCCCATCATGGATGAGCAAAAGAAACTTGCCTTGATTTCGAGAATGGGCGCGCTGCAAAAATACAATGGCGGCGTTGCTCCCCTCACTATGCCACTTGTTACATTGGAAGAATATTTCGATGGAGCTGAAGGTGAAGCCGGATTGCTGTGCAACAGTCCGGAAGCGCTGAACAATGATACGGTTCTGGCCACATTTCAGTCGATACGGAAAAGGCCTGAAGTTCATGACGTCCGGATAGCCATCGTGCAGTGTGATGATGGAGAATGGCCGTTCTCTGACAAGGTCGTCATCACAACGCGCGTCAGCGAAGAACATGTGACTGGCTGGCTGCCATCAGGCTTTGAGCCGGACGAGACCTGGGAGGGAGATGTCGATCACCTACCCGCCGAGCAGGTTGAAATTCCAGCCGGTTACCGAAAGCTATGGCTTTGGTATGATTAGCCGCAACTTTCCAAGCTTCTAGAACAGACAAATGGCCACCGAAATCGCCTCCGCTCACGACATCTTCCCGCACATCCGCATCGTCATGGGCATGGTGATCGGGCTTGGTGTCGCCCGCCTGCTGTCGGGTGTGGCGCGCATCGTCCAGCATCCCGGCCAGTACCGGCTCTATCCAGTGCATCTGGCCTGGGTCGCCTCGGTGCTTTTGATGCTGGTGCATTTTTGGTGGTGGGAGTTCGGTCTCTACGCCATCGAGACGTGGACCTTCGGCAAGTACCTGTTCATCATCTTCTATGCGATCACGCTGTTCCTGCTCTGCGCCCTGCTGTTCCCGGATTCGATGCTGGATTACACCAGCTACGAGGATTTCTTCTATTCGCGTCGGGCCTGGTTCTTCGGCCTGCTGGCGGCGACGTACCTGCTCGATGTGATCGACACGCTGCTGAAAGGGCCGGAGCATTTCGCCCGCTTCGGCAACGAGTACCTGTTCCGCACGCCGGTCTTCGTCGCGCTCTGCATTGTCGCGATCCTGGTGCGCGACAGCCGCTTCCACATCGCCTTTGTCGCGGCGGCGCTCATCTATCAGATATCGTTCATCCTGCGGCTCTTCGACACCATCGTCTGAGCGGACGCGATGGTCTAGGTTGCTCGGGAAAGGCAGGTTTCAACCATGTACAAGGCCATCGGATCGCGTGGGTCCCGGGTCAGCCGCGTTCTCTGGATGCTCGAGGAACTCGGGCAGGCCTATGAATTCGTCGAGGTCAAGCTGCGCTCGCCGGAAGCCTATGCGCTCAACCCGTCGGGCAAGGTGCCGATCCTGATCGATGGCGAGCTGACAGTGACCGATTCGGCGGCGATCTGCGTCTATCTCTCAGACAAACACGCCGATATGGGCATGGGGACCAACCCGGGCCTAGCCGGTCGTGCCGAGATGGATTCCTGGATGCATTTTGCCCAAAGCGAGCTGGAGGCGCCACTGTGGAACAAGCTGCGCCACCGCTTCCTGCTGCCGAAGGACATGCGCGTCGATGTCGGCCCAGCGGCGGTCTACGATTTTGCCTCGGAGCTCAGGGCGCTGGAGCGGCGGCTGGGTGACAGGCCCTTCGCGCTGGGCGACCGGTTCTCGGCTGTCGACGTGCTGCTCGGCGACATTGGCGGCTGGGCCCGCGCCGGCCGGTTCCCGATCGAATCCGACCGCATCAACGCCTATTTCGACCGCGTGCTGGCGCGACCTGCCCGCGCAAGGGCGCAAGCAAATGGGGGATCCATGAAATGAAGCTCAATCTCAACACCGACTTCACCAAATTCCCGCGTGCCGTCTCGGTGCTGTCCGCCGACAAAGCCGGAACCATCACGCCATCCGGGCAGGCTGTGCTCGCCCATGACGAGCGGCATCTGCGCCGTCGAGCCATCCAACTTGCCGACGGCAGCAAGGTGCTGGTCGACCTGCCTGAGCCCGTCGCCCTGAACGATGGCGACCGGCTGGTGCTGGAGGATGGCGGCCATATCGAGATCATCGCGGCGCCGGAAGAAGTCTACGACATCCGGGCTCGCGACACCGTGCATCTGGCCGAACTGGCCTGGCATATCGGCAACCGTCATCTCGCGGCCAGCATCGAGGCCGGGCGCATCCTCATCCTGCGCGACCATGTCATCAAGGCGATGTTGGAAGGGCTCGGCGCCACGGTGACCGACGTTTCCGAGCCGTTCAAGCCGGTGCGCGGCGCCTATTCCGGGCAAAGCCACGATCACGGCCATGCGCATGCCCATAGCCACGCGGAAGCGCATTCCCACTCACATGGCGAATCGCATTCCCATTCGCACGGTCACGCCGGCCACCACCACGACCATGACTGAACAGCCTTCGAACATCGCCCTGCTGCGGCTGATGGCGTGGTTGTCGCCGGCCTTTCCGGTCGGCGGCTTTTCCTACAGCCATGGCCTCGAGCGTGCGGTGCATGACGGGCTGATCGTCGACAGCGAAAGCCTTGCCGCCTGGCTGGAAACGCTGGTCGAGATGGGCTCGGGCTGGAACGACGCGGTGCTGTTCGCAGAAAGCTGGCGCCGAGCACGCGGCGCTGGTGATCTCGATGAAATAGCGGCACTCGCCGAGGCGCTCGCCAGCTCGCGCGAACGCTACATCGAGACGATGCTGCAGGGTGCGGCCTTCCTCAAGGCGGCAGCGGCCTGGCCAAATCCCGTTCTCCAGCGTTTGCCGGCCGAATGCGCCTATTGCGTCACTGTCGGCGCCATTGCCGGCGGCAATTCAATTGCACTTTGGGATGCGCTGTCCGCGTTCCTGCAGACCTTCTTCTCCAACCTCGTCCAGGCCGCGATACGGCTCGGCGTCGTTGGCCAAAACAGGGCAACCGCCCTGCTTGCCGGTTTCGAGCCGCTGGCCGTTGCGACCGCCGCCCGCGCTGCGCGCTCGACATTGGACGATCTCGGCGGCTGCGCCTTCGTCTCCGACGTCATGGCGATGAAGCACGAAACCCAGTATTCGCGATTGTTCCGCTCATGATCATCCTCGCCTTCGCGCTTTCGACCGTTCTGCTGCTGATCACCGCTCTGCATGTTTATTGGGGCATTGGCGGCATCTGGCCGGGCAAGGATGCGGCCTCCTGCGCCCACGCAGTGGTCGGCTTTCGCAGCGTCGACGAGATGCCGACGCCGTTCGCCAGTTTCGCCGTTGCCGCGTGCCTATGCCTGGCGACGCTATGGCCGCTGGCGCTTGAAGGCGTCTTTGCCTCGCCGTTTCCCAGGGAAGGCCTCGCCGCCACGTCGCTGCTCATCGGACTGGTCTTCCTTGGACGCGGCATTGCCGGCTTCACGCCGTGGTGGCGGCGCTTGACGCCGGAACAGCCTTTCGCGCGGCTCGATGTCCGTTATTATTCGCCGCTGTGCCTGCTGATCGGGCTCGGCTTTGCCATCCTCGCCATCACGGAGTTTCCCGCATGACACAGACAAATGGCCCGCTGCGCGTCGGCATTGGTGGTCCGGTCGGTTCGGGCAAGACGACGCTGACGGAGAAGCTGTGCAAGGCGCTGCGCGACGAATTCTCGATCGCCGTCGTCACCAACGACATCTACACCAAGGAGGATGCCATGATGCTGGCGCGGCTGCAGGCGCTGCCCGAGGATCGCATCATGGGCGTCGAGACCGGCGGTTGCCCGCATACCGCGATCCGCGAGGATGCCTCGATCAATCTGCAGGCGATCGCCGAGATGAACCGGAAATTTCCGGATCTCGATATCGTGTTCATCGAATCCGGTGGTGACAACCTCGCCGCCACCTTCTCGCCGGATCTCGCCGACCTGACGCTCTATGTCATCTCGGTCTGCCAGGGCGAGGAGATCCCGCGCAAGGGCGGGCCGGCGATCACCCGCTCCGATTTCCTGGTGATCAACAAGAGCGATCTGGCACCCTACGTGAACGTCAATCTCGATGTGATGGAGACCGACGCCGGCCGCATGCGCGGCAAGCGGCCCTTCGGCTTCACCGACCTGTCGCGTGGCAAGGGGCTGCAGGCGGTGATCGATTTCATCGTCGAGCATGGCGGGCTCAGGGCCGGCGCTGCTGCCAGCACCGCAGCGTGAGATAGCCATCGCTGCACCAACCAAAACCGGTTGCGGGCATGGGCTGGCCACGGCATTCTTGGCAAAACCGGAGGATTTTTCGATGAGCATCGCCCGCCTGCAGAAGGAAACGCTGACCAACCTGCCCTTCTATCAGGAGCGCGTCGACCTCGCCTGTGCCTTTCGCTGGACGGCGCGGCTCAACATGCACGAGGCGGTGGCCAATCATTTCTCGCTGGCCGTCAATGATGCCGGCACGCAGTTCCTGATGAACCCCAACCAGGTGCATTTCTCGCGCATCAAGGCGAGCGACCTTTTGATGATCGACGCCAACGATCCCGAAACGCTCTCCGGCCCCAACGCGCCCGACCCGACGGCGTGGGGCCTGCACGGCGCCATCCATCGCAATGTGCGCCACGCGCGCTGCGTCATGCATGTGCACTCGATCCACGCCACGGTGCTGGCGTCGCTGGCCGACTCCCGCCTGCCGCCGATAGACCAGAATTCGGCGATGTTCTTCAACCGCCATGTCGTCGACGCGCATTATGGCGGGCTGGCCTTCGAGGAGGAGGGCGAGCGCTGCTCGCAGCTTCTCGTCGATCCCAAGGTCAAGGTGATGGTGATGGGCAATCACGGCGTGCTGGTCATCGGCGATACGGTCGCCGATGCCTTCAACCGCATGTTCTACTTCGAGCGCGCCGCAGAAACCTACATCAAGGCGCTGTGGACTGGCCGGCCTCTGCGCATGCTGTCCGACGCGGTCGCCGAGAAGACGGCAAGCGAGATGGACGACTATCCCGGCCAGGCCGAACGCCATCTCAGCGAGTTGAAGGCGATCCTTGACGAGCAGGAGCCGGTCTACCGGAACTGATCGCCTACAGGCCCAATTCTGCCCGCAACTCCTCGGCGCTGTTGATGACGACGGCACCGGGCGGTCCGCCCATAGGCTTTTCCGGCCAGAAGATCGTCTTCATGCCCGCCGCCAGCCCCGCCATGGCGCCCGGCCAGCTGTCGTCGATCGCTATCGCCTGCGCGGGATCGACATCGGCCAGATAGGCGGCGCGCAGGAACGGTTCGGCCTGCGGTTTGCCTTCGCGCACATCGTTGCG
The DNA here is from genome assembly GCF_000502955.1 of Mesorhizobium sp. LNHC252B00. Taxonomy (GTDB): domain Bacteria; phylum Pseudomonadota; class Alphaproteobacteria; order Rhizobiales; family Rhizobiaceae; genus Mesorhizobium. The sequence continues at coordinate 104,300 of NZ_AYWO01000013.1, forward strand.
GCTGATCGTCTTCATGCCGGGATAAATGAGGCCGACCATGCTCAGATTGGCGTCGACGATCATTCGGTCCGAATTGGACACCACGGCCTGCGCCACGCCTTTTTCGCGCAATTCGGTGAAAATCTCGATCGCGCCGGGGCGTGGCTTCAAGCCCTCCACCAGCGGCAGATAGTGCTCGTATTTGCGCATGATCCAATCGTCGAAAGGCAGAGCAAGGCCGAACTCGTCGCGCATCATCTCGTAGACCGGCCAGGCGGCGACGCCGAGCACACGCTCATGCAGATTTTCAGGCGGCACAAGGCCGGCACTGCGCATTGCTGCCACAAGGGCTGCTTCGTGCAGCGGCTCGCTGTCGACCAGCGTGCCGTCCATATCCCAGAAAACCGCTTTCGGTGTCATGCAGCGCTCCTTTTTGCGATCCATTAAAGCCTTTGCGCCGGGAGATAAACCTTCGGGACCGAAGAACGTGCCGCAGGTCGGGACGGCAACCGCCCTTCTTTGCCTGATGCGGGCATTGCCGGAAGCGCAAAATCCGGCTGTGTGCGCCGGAAGTTGGCAAGCAATTGCCCTTGCGATTGACAATTGCGCAGCAGGCCGTTCCCTGCGAAACTAGGCGCGGACCGCTCTGGAACCGGCGGTCCTGGGAGGCAGGACGTGAATACCCGGCAGGATGGTAGCAGCAACAGGCTGGACGACGCGGCGCGTGCCGGCTGGCTTTATTATGTTGCCGGCAACACGCAAGACCAGATCGCCGCCACGCTCGGCATTTCGCGGCAGACGGCGCAGCGGCTGGTGTCGCTGGCCGTGTCGGGAGGATTGATCAAGGTTCGCGTCGACCATCCGATCGCCAACTGCCTCGATCTGGCGGCACGGTTGAGATCCCGCTTCGCGCTCGATCTGGTCGAAGTGGTGCCGAGCGATCCCAATTCATCCTCCACCACGATCGGCATCGCCGAGGCGGCTGCCGCCGAGATCGAGCGGCGGCTGCGGTCACCGACGCCGATCGTCATGGCGATCGGCACCGGCCGCACGCTGAAGGCGGCGATCGAGCAATTGCCGCCGATGGAATGCCCGCAGCACAAGGTGGTGTCGTTGACCGGCAACATCTCGCCGGACGGCTCGGCCGCCTTCTACAACGTCATCTTCACCATGGCCGACAGGGTGAAGGCGCGATCCTTCCCGATGCCGCTGCCGGTCATCGCCTCTTCGCCGGAGGAGCGCGAGATGCTGCTCAACCAGCCGATGATCCAGCCGACCCTGGCGCTGGCGGCCGAAGCCGACGTCACCTTCATCGGCATTGGCGACCTCGGTCCCAAGGCGCCGCTCTACGAGGACGGCTTCATCTCTGAAAGCGAGTTGAAAGCCCTGCAGAAGGCCGGCGGCATCGCCGAGATCGTCGGCTGGGTGTTCGATCGCGAAGGCCGCATGATCGAGGGCATCACCAACGACCGAGTGTCGTCGGCCTCACTGCCGTCGCGCGAAAAGTCGCTGGTCATCGCATTGGCCATGGGCGAACGAAAGCTGCCGGGCATCCTGGCGGCCGCCAACCGGCGGCTGATCAACGGCCTCATCACCGATGAACGGACGGCTGCCGCGCTGCTGGCCAGCATCTGACGGCAGGTAGCGACGCCTGATTTGCAATAAAGCGGGCCACGCTACCCATGCCGCCCGAAAGGGTCGTTGCCATCGAGGAAACCGAGGTCGCGCTGCAGATGCGGCGACAGGTCCCTGATGTCGAGATATGCCTTCTTTTTTATCGCGAACAAGCCAAATCCGTCCGTGAGCCACGAAATCCAGCGGTGATCCGGAGCGGGAGTGCATCTTTGCTGCGCCATGGTCATGATCGTCAACCTTCGCTATCCTGAACCCGAATGACGGGTTGATCAGGAATGTCGGTCTTACCGGCCGCCTTTGCCAATCGAACGTCTGTTATGACCCATAAGGAGGCCTTATGCCGGACCTCAGCTCGCGACAGGTTTCGCAACTCCCGCCGCTGCAGGCGATCAGGGTGTTCGACGCGGTGGCGCGCCATCTTTCCTTCACCAGGGCCGCCGGCGAACTCGCCATGACGCAGGCGGCGGTCAGCTATCAGATCAAGGTGCTGGAGGAACGCATCGGCGCGCCGCTGTTCCTGCGCCGGCCGCGCCAGATCGTATTGACCGAGGCCGGGCAGCGTCTGGCGCCCGCCGTCGGCGAGGCCTTCGCCATTCTTGGCCAGGCCTATGCCGCGGTGCGTGGCGGGGCCGACGGGTTGCTGTGCGTCACCACCGTGCTGACCTTTGCCTCGAACTGGCTGGCGCACCGGCTGGGGTCGTTCCAGATCGCCCATCCGGCGCTTGCCGTTCGGCTTGAGACGTCGAGCCGCCTGACGGACTTCGCCCGTGAGGAAGCCGATATCGCCATCCGCTCGGGCGCCGGCAAATGGCCGGGCCTGGAAGCGCACAAGCTGTTCGATGCCGATTTCACGCCGATGCTGAGCCCCAAGCTCGCGGCAAGCATCGGTGGCGTCAAGGAACCGGCCGATCTCTTGCGGTTGCCGATCCTCGATCCTGGCGACATCTGGTGGAACGAGTGGTTTTCGGCTGCCGGCGTGCACTCGCACGATCTTGCCAGACGGCCCGGCAGCAGCATGGGTGCGCAGGCCTATGAGGCCAATGCGGCAATCGCCGGCCATGGCGTGGCGATCCTGACCAGGGCGCTGTTCAAGGCGGAATTGGCGGACGGCCGCCTGATCCAGCCCTTCGACTTGGTCGGCGACGACGGTCATGCCTATTGGCTGGTCTATCCGGAGGCGCGCCGCAACGTGCCGAAGATCCGTGCCTTCCGCGACTGGCTGCTGGCCGAGATCGCCTGCTGACAGGCAAGCCTCAGCAACTGCATTCAATTCCGCAAGCCGTTCTGTCCGGTCGTCTGACGTCCGGCGGGGCGCGGTTTGCCTTCGCAATTTCCACCCACCCAGTATCCGTCAGCCACGCCGAGTGCTGCGCTGCAGCATCGAATCCGGCTTGACATAATTGACGCCAAGTGAGTAATTGCTCAAAGCCAAGGCAAATGCTCATCTTGGTTCAAGGGAGGAATTTCATGAAACTTCGCACGCTCACCCTGGGCTTGTTGTCGGCCAGCGCGCTCGCGTTCGCCGCACACGCCGAATCCATCACCATCGCCACCGTCAACAATGGCGATATGGTCCGCATGCAAAAGCTGACCGATGACTTCACCAAGGCGAATCCCGACATCCAGCTCAACTGGGTTACGCTTGAAGAGAACGTGCTGCGCGAGCGCGTCACCACCGACATCGCCACCAAGGGTGGACAATATGACGTGATGACCATCGGCACCTATGAAGTTCCGATCTGGGCCAAGCAGAACTGGCTGCTGCCGCTCGACAAGCTTGGCGACGACTATGACGTAAAGGACATCATCCCGGCCATCGCCGGTGGTCTTTCAGTCGACGGCAAGCTCTATGCCGCGCCCTTCTACGGCGAAAGCTCCTTCGTCATGTACCGCAAGGACCTGATGGACAAGGCCGGGTTGAAGATGCCCGATGCGCCGACCTGGGACTTCATCAAGCAGGCCGCCGACAAGATGACCGACCGCGCCAATGGCGTGAACGGTGTGTGCCTGCGCGGCAAGGCCGGCTGGGGCGAGAACATGGCGTTCCTGACGGCGATGTCGAACTCCTTCGGCGCACGCTGGTTCGACGAGAACTGGAAGCCCCAGTTCGACCAGCCCGAATGGAAGAACACGCTGCAGTTCTATGTCGACCTGATGAAGGCCGACGGCCCCGAGGGCGCGTCCTCCAACGGCTTCAACGAAAACCTGGCGCTGTTCCAGCAGGGCAAGTGCGGCATGTGGATCGACGCCACCGTCGCCGCGTCTTTCGTCTCCGACCCTAAGGCATCCCAGGTCGCCGACAAGGTCGGCTATGCGCTGGCGCCCGACAATGGCCTCGGCAAGCGCGGCAACTGGCTGTGGGCCTGGTCGCTGGCCATCCCGGCCGGCACGCAGAAAGCTGATGCCGCCGAGAAGTTCGTCTCCTGGGCGACCAGCAAGCACTATGCCGAACTGGTTGCTTCGAAGGAGGGCTGGGCCAACGTTCCTCCGGGCACGCGCTCCTCGCTCTATGCCAATGCCGAGTACCAGAAGGCGGCTCCGTTCGCCAAGATGACGCTCGACTCCATCAACGCAGCCGATCCGACGCATCCGACCGTCAAGCCGGTGCCCTATGTCGGCGTCCAGTTCGTCGCCATCCCGGAGTTCCAGGGCCTTGGCACCACCGTCGGCCAGCTCTTCTCGGCGGCTCTTGCCGGCCAGTCGAGCGTCGACGATGCCCTGAAGCAGGCCCAGGACGCTGCCACCGCGACCATGACCGAAGGCGGATACATGAAGTAAGGCTCCTCCCGGTGCCGAATGCCGGTCGCCTTCTTGACCGGCAACGGCCGCCCGAGTTCCCAGTTCGGGCGGCCGCCTTTAACGCCTTTTGAAAATTCAGCCTGACCAGTGAAGGGTGACCGTCATGGCTACTCAGCAGACCCGTTCGCTTGCCCGTTTCATGATGGCGCCATCCGTGGTGCTGCTGTTCGTCTGGATGATCGTGCCGTTGGTCATCACCATCTGGTTCTCCTTCCAGCAGTACAATCCGCTCAATCCGATCCGCGACGGATTCGTCGGCTTTTCCAACTACGCGCTGTTCTACTCCAACCCGGCTTTCCTGCAGTCGATCCTCAACACGCTCACCCTGGTGATCAGCGTGCTTTTGATCACGGTGATCGGTGGCATCCTGCTGGCGCTTCTGATCGACCAGCCGATGTGGGGCCAGGGGATTGTGCGCATCCTCGTCATCTCACCCTTCTTCGTCATGCCGCCAGTGGCCGCATTGGTTTGGAAGAACATGATCATGCACCCGCAATACGGAGTGTTCGCCGACATGGCGCGCTTCTTCGGAGCGCAGCCGATCGACTGGTTCGGGCAGCATCCGATGCTGGCCATCATCATCATCGTCGCCTGGCAATGGCTGCCCTTCGCGACGCTCATTCTCTTGACCGCGCTGCAGTCGCTCGACGGTGAGCAGAAGGAAGCCGCCGAAATGGACGGCGCCGGCTTCATCAGCCGCTTCATCTATCTGACGCTGCCGCATATGTCGCGCGCCATCACCGTCGTCATCCTGATCCAGACGATCTTCCTCCTCTCCGTCTATGCCGAGATCCTCGTCACCACAAATGGCGGCCCGGGATACGCCTCCACCAACCTGCCCTTCCTCGTCTACCAGAAGGCGTTGCTGGAGTTCAAAATCGGTCAGGCGTCCGCCGGCGGCGTGATCGCCGTCATTCTCGCCAACATCGTTGCCTTCTTCGCCATGCGCGCCGTCGGCAAGAACCTGGACAAGTAAGGGAGGATACGATGGCACGCTCAGTCACCACCCGGCACAAGACGATCGCGACAATTGCCGCCTGGATCGTCGCGCTGCTGATCTTCTTCCCGATCCTCTACACGATCATCACCTCGTTCAAGTCGGAGCAGGAAGCCATCCAGGGTTTCAGCATCATCCCGTCGGGGACGTTCGAGAGTTATTCCGAGGTCCAGGCGCAGAACGGATATTTCAAGTTCTTCTTCAACTCGGTGCTGCTCTCGGTCGGCTCGACCATCCTGGCCCTGCTGGTCGCCATACCGGCCGCCTGGTCGATGGCCTTCTCGCCGACCAAGCGAACCAAGGACATCCTGATGTGGATGCTGTCCACGAAGATGATGCCCGCGGTTGCCGTGCTGTTTCCGATCTACCTGATCTTCCGCGACACGGGACTGCTCGACAGCCGTATCGGCCTGATGGTCATGCTGATGCTGATCAACCTGCCGATCGTGGTGTGGATGCTCTACACCTACTTCCGCGAAATCCCGGGGGAGATCCTGGAAGCGGCGCGGATGGACGGCGCATCGCTATGGAACGAGATCATTTATGTACTCACACCGATGGCCGTGCCCGGCATCGCCTCGACCATGCTGCTCAATATCATCCTGGCCTGGAACGAGGCGTTCTGGACAATCCGGCTGACAACCACGGAAGCAGCACCCTTGACCGCCTTCATCAGCTCGTTCTCAAGCCCGCAAGGCCTGTTCTGGGCCAAGCTTTCGGCGGCCTCGACACTGGCCATCGCACCGATCCTGATCATGGGCTGGTTCAGCCAGAAGCAGCTGGTGCGCGGCCTGACCTTTGGCGCCGTGAAGTAAGACCGCCGCAAGCAACAGACGCCGGACAATAACCCCCCGGGGAGGAAACCATGGGAAACATCACGCTCAAGAACGTCTCCAAATCCTTCGGAGCGACCTCCATCATCCCCGGCCTCGACCTGGTGATCGAAAATGGCGAGTTCGTCGTTTTCGTCGGCCCGTCCGGTTGCGGCAAGTCAACGCTGCTGCGGCTGATCGCCGGCCTGGAAGATACCAGCGGCGGCTCCATCAACATCGACGGCCGCGACGTCACCGGTGAGGCACCGGCCAAGCGCAAGCTGGCCATGGTGTTCCAGTCCTACGCGCTCTATCCGCACATGACGGTGGCCAAGAACATCGGCTTCCCGCTGAAGATGGCCGGCGAAGACAAGGCGACCATCGAAAAGAAGGTGGGGGACGCGGCGCGCGTGCTCAACCTGACCAACTACCTCGAACGCCGGCCGGGCCAGCTTTCCGGCGGCCAGCGCCAGCGCGTCGCCATCGGCCGCGCCATCGTGCGCCAGCCGACCGCCTTCCTGTTCGATGAACCGCTGTCCAATCTCGACGCAGCACTCCGCGGCACGATGCGGCTGGAGATCAGCGAGCTGCACCATCAGCTCAAGACGACCATGATCTATGTCACCCACGACCAGGTCGAAGCCATGACCATGGCCGACAAGATCGTCGTGCTGAACGCCGGCAACATCGAGCAGGTCGGCTCGCCGATGGAACTTTACAAGACGCCGAAGAACCTGTTCGTCGCCGGCTTCATCGGCTCGCCGAAGATGAACCTGATCGAAGGCGCGCCGGCTGCCAAATACAGCGCCAAGACCATCGGCATCCGCCCCGAGCATCTGGAAATCTCGACCACGGCGGGCGAATGGAAGGCCACCGTGGGCGTCGCCGAACATCTCGGCTCCGACACGTTCTTGCACGTTCAAGCTGATGGCGTCGGGCCGCTGACGGTGCGTGCCGACGGCGAACTGGCCGTCCATCACGGCGACACCATCTATCTGACGCCCGACAAGACCAAGCTGCATCGCTTCGGCGCCGACGGGAAGGCAATCTGAGCATGCGACTGGCCGGCAAATCCGCGTTGATCACGGGCTCGGCGCGCGGCATCGGCAGGGCCTTCGCCGAAGCCTATGTCGGCGAAGGCGCCACCGTCGCCATTGCCGACATCAATCTCGAGGCTGCGCGCAAGACGGCCGCCGAGATCGGCAGCAAGGCTTATGCGGTCAAGCTCGACGTCACCGACCTCGCCTCCATCGAAGCGGCGGTGAAAGCCGTCGAGGCGAAGACCGGCGGCCTCGATATATTGATCAACAACGCCGCCCTGTTCGACCTGGCGCCGATCGTCGAGATCACCAAGGCCAGCTACGACAAATTGTTTTCGGTCAACGTCGCCGGCACGCTGTTCATGCTGCAGGCAGCCGCCCGCTCGATGATCGCACGCGGCAAGGGCGGCAGGATCATCAACATGGCGAGCCAGGCCGGGCGGCGCGGCGAGGCGCTGGTCGGTGTCTATTGCGCCACCAAGGCCGCCGTCATCTCACTGACCCAGTCGGCGGGGCTCGACCTGATCAAGCATCGCATCAACGTCAACGCGATTGCCCCTGGCGTCGTCGACGGCGAGCACTGGGATCACGTTGATGCGCTGTTCGCCAAGTATGAAAACCGGCCGAAGGGCGAGAAGAAGAAACTGGTCGGCGAGGCAGTACCGTATGGCCGCATGGGCACGGCGCAGGACCTCACCGGCATGGCGGTCTTTCTCGCCAGCGCCGACGCCGAATACATCGTCGCCCAGACCTACAATGTCGATGGCGGCCAGTGGATGAGTTGAGGCGGGGACGGCCTCTGCTCCTCGTACCTCCGCGGGGGGCAGAGGCCGACATCGCAGGGCGCATCGACCTTGGAATACGTGCCGCCCCTTATCCTCTCCACGTGAGAAACGGGGAGAGGGAGTAACGAAGGCCGCAGCCCGGCCAAAGGGTAAAACAGATGACCGTAAAACTCTCGTCCGCAAACCTCTCCAATCTACCCGTCAAGGTCGCCGGTCCGAAATACGACCGCTCGGGGCTCAAGGCCGGCATCGTGCATTTCGGCGTCGGCAATTTCCATCGCTCGCACCAGGCCGTCTATCTCGACGATTTGTTCAACTCGGGCATCGGCCATGACTGGGCGCTGGTCGGCGCCGGGGTGTTCGAGGGCGAGAAGATCGGCCGCGCCAAGCTGGAAGAGCAGGATTGGCTGACCACGGTGGTCGAGCAGGACTCTGGGCATATGAGCGCCCGCGTGACCGGCGCCATGGTCGACTTCCTGATGCCGGGCGACGCGGCCGGCATCGTCGAACGGCTTGCCGACCCGGCGATCAAGATCGTTTCGCTGACCATCACCGAAGGAGGTTATTTCATCGACCCGGCCTCCGGTGTTTTCAACCCGACCCATCCCGACATCGTGGCGGACGCGCAGGCAGGCGCGACGCCGAAGACGGTGTTCGGCATCATTCTCGCCGGCCTGGTCCGCCGCCGCGACGAGGGCACTGTGCCGTTCACGGTGATGTCCTGCGACAACATTCCCCACAATGGCCATGTCACCTCCGACGGCGTCATTGGCCTGGCCCGTCTGATCGACGAGGATCTGGCGAACTGGGTCGGTGAAAAGGTTGCCTTTCCGAACGGCATGGTCGATCGCATCACACCGGCCACCACAGACCGCGAGCGCGGCATCCTGGCCAAGGATTTTGGCCTCGAGGACAACTGGCCAGTGTTCTGCGAGCCGTTCCGGCAATGGGTGCTGGAGGATCATTTCACCGATGGCCGTCCGCCGCTGGAAAAGGTCGGCGTGCAGTTCGTGAGGGATGTTGCCCCTTACGAGCTGATGAAGATCCGCATCCTCAATGGCGGCCATGCCACCATCGCCTATCCGGCCGGCCTGATGGACATTCATTTCGTCCATGAGGCGATGCAGGAGCCGCTGGTGAGCGGTTTTCTGGCCAAGCTCGAACGGGACGAAATCATCCCGACCGTGCCGCCGGTGCCGGACACGGTTCTGGAAGAATATTACCAGCTCATCGAGAGCCGCTTCTCCAATCCCAAGATCGGCGACACGGTGCGCCGGCTCTGCCTCGACGGTTCCAACCGTCAGCCGAAGTTCATCATCCCGACCATTGCCGACCGGCTGAAGGCCGGCAAAAGCGTCGACGGCCTGGCGCTGGAATCGGCGCTGTGGTGCCGCTACTGCTTCGGCACGACGGACAGCGGCGCCGTCATCGAACCCAACGACCCGAGCTGGGACCGGTTGCAGGCGACGGCAAAGGCGGCAAAGGATGCGCCTGCTGCCTGGCTTGCCATGGAGGACATCTATGGCGATGTCGGCCGCGCGACGGCGTTTGTCGAGGCCTTCGCCCATGCGCTCAACGTGCTGTGGGCGAATGGCGCGCGCGCGACGCTGACGCGCTATCTCGCCGGCGAGCTCTGAGACCATTCGACGTCATGACGCCTGAACTGGTTATCTTCGACTGCGATGGCGTGCTGGTCGACAGCGAGGCACTCTCCGTCTCGGCGCTGCTCGGCGTGATCAAGCTGGCCGGCGGCAATTTCAGCGAGGATGCCGCCTACGAGCATTTCCTCGGCAAGAGCATGAAGAGCGTGCGCGAGATCCTTGGCCGCGACTTCGGGCTGGATATCACCGACAGCCACCTGACCGAGATGCGTGTCGAACTGATGCGCAGGTTTCGCGAAGAGCTGAAGCCGATTGCCGGCGTCAAGGAGATGCTGCCGAGGCTAGGGCTGCCGTTCTGCGTCGCGTCCTCGGGCACGCTCGACCGGATCCGCTACGCGCTCGAAGTCACCGGATTGCTGGGGCTGATGGAACCGCATCTGTTCAGCGCCTCCATGGTGGCCAAGGGAAAGCCGGCGCCCGACCTGTTCCTCCATGCCGCCGCCAGCATGCGAGCCCAACCACGCAAATGCCTTGTCGTCGAGGACAGCCCGGCAGGCATCGCTGCGGCGCGGGCGGCAGGTATGCGCGTGTTTGCCTTCAGCGGCGGATCGCATGCCGGCAACCCAACATTGAAAGCGCGGCTTGCGTCGAGTGAACCGGACTTTATATTCGCTGACATGCTGCAATTGCCCGATCTGATTGCAGGCCTGGGAGCGAGAGTTAGAGCATCTTGACGAAACAGTTCGTTTGCGCGGTCGATGTCGGCACCGGGAGCGCCCGCGCGGGCATTCTCGACGCCAGTGGCACCTTGCTCGGCCGCGCCGAGCGGCCGATCGTCATGAACCAGCCGAAGCCCGACCACGCCGAGCATGATTCGCGCGATATCTGGTCGGCGGTCTGCACCGCCGTGCGCACTGCCCGCGAAAAGGCCGGCGTCGCCGCCGAGGACGTCGTCGGCATCTCCTTCGACGCCACCTGTTCGCTGGTGGTGCGGGATCGGCAAGGCGGCCAGCTCAGCGTCTCGACCACCGGCGACAGGCGCTGGGACACAATTGTCTGGCTCGACCATCGCGCCATTGCCGAGGCCGACGAATGCACGGCAAGCGGCCATGCCGTGCTCGACTATGTCGGCGGCGTCATGTCACCGGAAATGGAGACGCCAAAGCTGATGTGGCTGAAGCGGAACCTGCCCAAGACCTGGAATGAAGCCGGCTATCTATTCGATCTCACCGATTTCCTGACCTGGCAAGCGACAGGCTCGACGGCCCGTTCGCAATGCACGCTGACCGCCAAATGGACCTATCTGGCGCATGAGGAGATGGGTTGGCGCCGCGATTTCTTCGAGCTCGTCGGCCTCGACGATCTTTTCGAGCACGGCAATTTGCCCGAAAGGGCCAGTCCGATCGGAACCGATATTGGTCAGCTGACGGCGCAAGCGGCGGCAGAGCTTGGCCTGAGCGAAAAATGCCGGGTCGGAGCCGGCGTCATAGATGCCTATGCCGGCGCGCTTGGCGTGCTCGGCGGCTTTGCCGGCGACGAACAGAATATCGGCCGGCACCTGGCTCTGATTGCCGGCACGTCGAGCTGCGTCATGGCGATGTCGCCCGATCCGCAACCCTTCGCCGGCGTCTGGGGCCCATATTACGGCGCAGCCTTGCCGAAGCTGTGGCTGTCGGAAGGCGGCCAGTCGGCAACCGGCGCCCTGCTCGACCACATCATTCGCTGGCATGGAGCCGGCGGCGAGCCGGATGCCGCCATGCATGCAAAGATCGCCAGGCGCGTCGCCGAGCTGCGCGCCACCGAGGGTGAAAACCTTGCCGCAAGGCTGCATGTGCTGCCCGATTTCCACGGCAACCGTTCGCCGCTCGCCGATCCGCATGCCGTCGGCGTCGTCAGCGGGCTGACGCTGGACTCCTCCTTCGACAGCCTGTGCAAGCTCTACTGGCGCACCGCCGTCGGCATCGCACTCGGCGTGCGCCACGTACTGGAGGCGCTGAACGAGAACGGCTACCTGATCGATACGCTGCATGTCACCGGCGGCCATACCAAGAACCCGCTATTGATGGAGCTCTATGCCGACGCCACCGGCTGCGCGGTCATCGAGCCGTTGGCCGACGAGGCGGTGCTGCTCGGCACCGGCATGGTCGCGGCAACCGCGGCCGGGCTGTTTCCCGACCTCAACGCGGCCTGTCTGGCCATGCAGCAAGGCGGCAGGATGCGTGCCTCGAACCCTAAATCAGCCGGGCGTTTCGACCGCGATTACAAGGTTTTCCTCGAGATGCACCGCCAGCGGCAGATGCTGGACGCGATCCGGTAGGTAAAGCGGGCTACTGTCTCAGCAGGGACACGCCAGACTTCGCATCGAACAGGTGAAGGCTCGTTTCGTCGACCGCATAGCGGACATGGCTGTTGACGGCAGGGCATTCGCGGGTCGGCACCAGCGCGCTGATCTCCTTGCCGCCGGAACCGAAGATCACCAGCGCGTCGTTGCCATGAAACTCGATGAGATCGGCTGTGCCTTCAAGAAGGTTGCCAGCATCAGCGGCAGCGGTCTTTAGATCCGGAGGCCTGATACCAAGCACCGCGCGCTCAACCCCTTGCAGATTGAAACGCAAGCCTTCGATCGAAAAGACTGCACCGGCGCTCGTCAGAATCCAGCGGTTGTCTTTGCGCCCCACGGCTACGTCGATGAAATTCATGTTCGGCGTCCCTATGAACCCGGCGACGAACAGATTGCCCGGCCGCTCGTAGATTTCGGCCGGCGAGCCGATCTGCTCGATCCGGCCGTCGCGCAAAAGCACGATGCGGTCGGCGAGCGTCATTGCTTCCAGCTGGTCGTGGGTAACGTAGACGGTGGTCGTCTCCAGCGACTGGTGCAGCCGGGCGATCTCGATGCGCATGTGATTGCGCAGCTTGGCATCGAGATTGGACAGCGGCTCGTCGAACAGGAACACTTTTGGAGTCTTGATCATGGCGCGGGCAATCGCCACGCGCTGCTGCTGGCCGCCGGACAGCTCCGCCGGCTTGCGGCCGAGATAGGGATCCAGCCCCAACGTCTTCGAGACCGCCTCGACGCGCTGCTGGATTTCCGCCTTCGGCACCTTCTGCCGCTTCAGGCCGAAGGCGATGTTGTCGAAGATCGTCATGTGCGGATAAAGCGCGTAGTTCTGGAACACCATGGCGATGCCGCGGTCGCCAGGGTCGAGGTCGTTGACCACCTTGCCGCCGATCGAGACCTCGCCGCCGCTGATGTCCTCCAGCCCCGCCAGCATGCGCAGCAAGGTCGACTTGCCGCAGCCGGAAGGGCCGAGGAAGACGACGAACTCGTGTTCCTCGATGGCGAGGTTCAGGTCGCGGATGACGGTCGTCGCGCCGTAGGACTTCTCGATATTGGAGCAGGTGATCGCGGACATGGTTCGGTCAGCCCTTCTCGCTCGAAATCAGGATCTGCAGCTTGACGTCTTCCGGATGCGCCGCGGCCGCGCGCTCGAAGGCCTCGATGCTGTCGTCGAAGGGATAGGTGCCGGTGATCAGCGGGTTGAGGTCGACCTTGCCGGAGGCGATGAGCTGCAAAGCACGGTCGAAGATGTTGGCGTAGCGGAACACCGTCTCGATGCGCACTTCCTTCGATATGGCCGCAGGCACATTGAGCGCCACCGGCTCGACCGGCAATCCGACGAGGACCACCGCGCCGCCAGGGCGCACGACCTCGAACAGATCGGCGAACGCCTTCGGGCTGCCGCTGGCCTCGAAGACGATATCGGCGCCCCAATGGTCGGTCGCCACAGCCACCGCTTCGACCAGCGACTGCTCGCCGATATTGACCGGGACGATACCCGGATAGCGCGCCGCGATCTCGAGCTTCGGGGCGGAGAAGTCCGAAATCAGCACTTTCGAACAGCCGCCGGCAAGGGCTGCCAGCGCGATCATGATGCCGATCGGGCCGCAGCCGACGACGACCGCCACGTCGCCCGGAACGATGCGAGCGCGGGCAGCAGCCTGCATGCCGATGGCAAAGGGCTCGACCATCGCCCCTTCGGCGAAGGAGACGTTGTCCGGCAGCCGGTAGGTGAACGCCGCCGGATGCACGGCTTGCGGCGCAAGAATGCCATGCACCGGCGGCGTCGCCCAGAAGCTTACGTCGGGGTCGACATTGTAGATGCCGAGTTTTGTTGCGCGCGATGACAGGTTCGGCACGCCCGGCTCCATGCAGACGCGATCCCCGACCTTCAGCGTCCTGACATTGGCGCCGACTTCGACGATCGTTCCGGACGCTTCGTGGCCAAGCACCATCGGCGCGCGCACGACGTAACTGCCGATGGCGCCATGGGTGTAATAGTGCACGTCGCTGCCGCAGACACCGACCGTGTGGATGGCGATTCTGACGTCGTCCGGCCCGACGTCGAGCGGCAACGCAATCTCGCGCAGAGCCAGCTCGCCCTTTTTCTCAAGCACCAAAGCCCGCATATCTCGTCCTCGCTTCAAGTCTTTTTTTGCCGGAAAACGGAATTCAGGAAGCCGCTGAGCACGCCGAGGAATAGAAGCGGCGGCAGCGACAGAAGCACGACCGAGGCATTGAGGATGCCCCACGGCACGTTCATGCCTTGCTGGGACAGTTCCGAGGCGACGATCGGCAAGGTCTTGGCATTGGAGCTGGACAGCATCAGCGCGATCAGGAACTCGTTCCAGACCAGCACGAAGCTGAACGCGACCGCACCGATCAGCGAGCGCGCGGCGACCGGCAGTGCGATCCGCCAGAACACGGAATAGGCGCCGTAGCCATCGACGAAGGCGGCTTCCTCGACCTCCTTCGGCACGCTCTGGAAGGCGGGAATGGCCAGCCACATGATCACCGAGATGGTGAGCAGCGAATAGGTGACGATCAGCGCAGCGAGCGTGTCGTAGAGGCCGAGCTGCAGCCAGATCACCATCAGCGGGATGGCCACAGCCACCGGCGGCAGGAAGCGCAGCGACAGCACGAAGAACTGGATGTCGCCGGCCCAGCGGTTGGGGTAGCGCGCCACAGCATAGGCGGCAGGCAGGCCAAGCACCACGCCGATCAGCACCGCGACGCCGCAGGCGATGACCGAGTTGTAGAGGCCGGTCATGACGCTGTCGCGGCCGATGATGTAGCTGATGTTGGCCAGCGTCGGCGTGAACACCAGGCGCGGAACGCGGGTGATGATATCGACATTGTTCTTCAGCGAATTGAGCGCCGTCCACAACAGCGGAAACACGGCCATGAAGCAGGCGAAGGCCAGCACGGCCTTGCCGACAAGGCGGCCCGGCCTCATGCGATATGGTGGTCTCATGCCTGCACCCGCTTCCACAGCATGGTGAAGGTGATGACGGTGGCGATCATCATCAGAACCGCCATCGCCGAGGCATAGGACACCTTGCCGGACTCGATGAAGCCCTGCGAGAATGCGTACATATCGAGCGTTTCGGTCGCCACGCCCGGTCCGCCGCGGGTCATCACATAGATCAGGTCGAAGGAGCGCAGCGACTCGATCATCTTGACGAACATCAGGCTGATCAGCGGCGCCTTCAGCATCGGCAAGGTCACATAAGCATGGATCTGCCAGTGCCTGGCGTGGTCGAGGCGCGCCGCCTCGATCGGCTGCGGCGGCAAGGTCTCCAGCAGCTTCAGCACGATGACGGCGAAGAACAGGCCCCATTGCCAGACATCGACGGAGGCGACGGCGAACAGTGCCGTCGCCGGCTTGGACAGCGGGTCGAAGATCAGCCCGCCGGTCAGCAGCCGGTACGGGTAGGTGGCGATGCCGTAGAGCGGATGGTAGGCGAACTTCCAGACGAAGGCGGCCGAGACACGCGGCAGCAGGACCGGGACAATGAACAGCAGGCAGTAGATGTTGCGCAGGCGCGGCGAGGCGACCTCGAACATCAGCACGCCCAGTCCGATCGCCACGGCCATGGTGGCGACAACGGTGACGACCTCCCACTTCACCGAAACCCAGACCGCATTGAGAAAGCGGCGGTCGAAGAACAGGTCATAGAAGTTCGACAACCAGACATAGGAATAGGCCGTCGAGGAGAGCTCGCGGTTCTGCAGGGCAATGACGATCGCGTAGAGCGTCGGCACCATAGACAGGATCAGGAGAATGACGAGCGTCGGCACGATGAAGGTGACCGGCAAGGATGAGCGTCGCGGCATCTGTCTATCCTTGGCTGCGTCTCGGGCGATTGAACATGGCTGGACCTTTCGCGCGATGGCCGGCTCAAACGGCAGCGGGAGAGAAAAGGGGACCTGCGGCGCACAGGTCCCGACATTCGGTCGAATGCCGCGGATCGCGCGCCGCAGGGGAGGATGGCTTATTTCTTCACCAGCTCGTTGGCATAGGCTTCAAGCTCGTTGAGGCCGCCCTTGACGTCGGTGCGGGTGCCGGTGACCAGTTCCTCGAGGATGATGCCCCAGCGATCGCCGAGATCCGGCCAGCGCGGATCCTGCCAGAAGTTGACCGCCGTGACCTTGCCGGTCTCGGCCAGCGCCTGACCGAGGTCGGCGCCGTAGATGTCGGCGAATTCCTTGCTGGACAGGATGCTGGTGCGGTTCAGCTCACCGAACTGGTGGGCGTCGAGCCGGCGCTTCTCGTTTTCCTTCGACGTTGCCCAGGCGATGAACAGGCCGGCGCACTTCTTCGAGGCATCGTCGGCATTGGCCTTTGCCGCGATGGCAAGGCCATGACCGTAGCCACCACCGGTAAGCGGCGCCGGCGGCGGCAGGAAGCCGATCTTGCCGACCACCTGCGAGGTCTTCGGATCGACCGCCATGCCCGACAGCGGCGTCGATTCGACAAGGATGGCGACTTGGCCGGCCAGGAAGGCGCCGGTCGATTCATCCCAGCTGCCGGTCTGCGTGCCGGGTGCCGAATCCTTGAACAGCTTCAGATAGGTTTCGGTCGCCTTGACGGCGGCCTCCGAGTTGAAGGCTGGCTTGTCGCCGTCGAACCACTGGCCGCCATAGGCCTTGAACAACGGCATCCAGCGCCAGACATTGGCGCCCGAACCGCGTGCGCCGCGCAGCGCGATGCCATATATGCCCTTGTCCGGATTGGTCAGCTTCGGCACGTCGGCGATCAGTTCGTCCAGCGTCTTCGGCGGCTGGATGCCGGCGGCCTCCAGAATATCCTTGCGGTAGACCATCAGGTCGCCGCCGCCGGTCAGCGGCGCGAACCAGACCTTGCCGTCATAGGTGGCGACCTTCTGGCGGCCCGGATCGAAATCGGCATAGTCGTAGTCCGCCGGATAATAGTCGGTGAGCGGCACGATCCATTTCGACGAGGCAAATAGCGCCACGTTGGCTTCGTCGACATAGTAGACGTTGTAGTTGCCGACGGTGGACGCATCGGCGCGCGATTTCGCACGGCGGTCGTTCTCGTTCAGATAGTCGATCTGGAAGCTGGCACCGGCTAGCTTCTGGAACTCGTCCTTGGAGTCCTCCAGAAGCGTCAGGCCGTCGCGTGGCTGCGCCAGCACCTTGACCGGCGCCGAGCAGACCGGCGCCTGCGCCAAGGCAATGGTGGAAACGGTAGCGGAAAGCATAAAAGCTGCGCCAAGGCTGGCAGCAAGCCGAACTGGTTTCATGATCTTTTCTCCTCCAGGAACATTTCGCAGGAAGCGGAAGTCCTCGGCTTGCGCGATCCTCACCATCGCCCGAGTGACATGCCACCCATCGCTAAAATGCGGAGTTGCGACGAGGCTTGCTAGAAGCCTCGTTGCAGCAGACCTGTACTTTTATGCATTGTGCGGTGCAAAAACCGGCGCCGGGATACGACGCCTGTCACATGAGTATCGGGCTGAAACGGTATTTCAGGATGCGCTTATGCACGCATTGTCAGCCGCTGCCGTGACAGCCGGCGATAAGATGACGGCGTCATCTTGTGCTTGCGCATGAAGGCGCGGTTGAAGTTCGAGATGTTCATGTAGCCGACCTGAAAACAGATATCGGTGATCGCGATATCGGTGGCCGCCAAAAGCTTGCAAGCCTGCCAGAGCCTGAGCTTGGCTAGGTGGTCGCTGAAGCTGTTGCCGGTGTTCTTCTGGAAGAACCGCGAGAACGTGCTCTCCGTCATTCCGGCCAGTTCCGCCACCTCCGGCAGCTTCAGATCCTCGGCAAAATGCTGGAACAGATAGGTCAGCGTGCGCTGGATGATGTCGAGCGAGGCGGCATCGAGAACCGGCGAAAAATCAGGCGACGACAGCAATTCGTACTCGTCGGTGCGTGCGAGAAGGTCGACGAGATCCAGGAAAAGACAGAACCTGCTTAGCCCGCTAACCTCGCCCATCCGCTCCATGATGTCGGCACCATCCAGCGCGGTGCGGCCGTAAAAGACCATGCCGCGCAGCGACCGTTCGAGGAACGGTTCCAGTTCGCGCAATTCCGGCAACAGGCCTGCCGATCCGCGCAACCTCTGCGCATCGAACTGCAGGACGATGTCGCGGCCTTCGATCAGTTCTCCCGGTTGCACCGAGGTCACCCAGTCATGCGGCAGCCCGCCACCGACGATGGTCAGGTAGCCCGGCCCGAATTCGCCGATATGATCGCCAACCAGGACCACGCCGGAGGATTTTCGCAGCAGGTGGATCTCGTATTCCGGATGGAAGTTCCAGACGTTGCGCTCCCAGGGATAGTCGTCGCGCCGCCACAGGAAGCTTTCGCTCGCCTGGGTGACGATGTGCTCGAAGGACGGCGCTGTCCGCGGGATCGCAACCGGGTTCTTCCTGCGCCTGAACTGCATCCTGCCTCCTGGAAAATCCGGAATCTGTCGCCACACCCTCCATGCAATCCGTAGCAGCCGATTGCTCAAGTGTGAAATGCACTTCGGCGGCAACCAGTGGTGGTCCCGGTGTTCCGGCTGGCTCAATCTGTTCCCGCTCCTCCTCTCTTGCCTTCATGTCGCGTTTCGTCCAAAAGCTGGCGCAAACGCCGCGAAACCGAAGGTTTTGCCGTTCGAATGCGGCTTCCGGCTCTTTGCCGACGCGCCGCAACTGGAAAGAACAGGACAATGTCTGCGATCGAAGCCGGCGCTCGCGCGCCGGAAAATCTTTGGCGCCAGGAAATCATGGCGACGCTGGCGCTCGCCTGGCCGATGGTGCTGACCAATCTCGGCCAGACCGCGATGACGGCCACCGACGTCATGATGATGGGCCGTCTGGGGCCGGATACGCTGGCCAGCGGCGCGCTTGGCGCCAACCTCTATTTCATGCCGCTGATCTTCGGGCTTGGCCTGATGCTGGCGACCTCGCCGATGATCGCGACCGAGCTCGGCCGCCGTCGCCATTCGGTGCGCGACCTGCGCCGCACCGTGCGCCAGGGCCTGTGGCTTGCGATCCTGATCTCGATCCCGATCTGGCTCGTGCTGTGGCACGGCGAGGCTATCCTGCTGGCCATGGGCCAGGATCCGGCACTCGCCCATCAGGCCGGCATCTATCTGCGATGGCTCGAATGGGCGGTGCTGCCCTTCTACGGCTATATCGTGCTGCGCTCGTTCATCTCGGCACTGGAGCGGCCGGGCTGGGCGCTGGTCATCGTCTTCGTCGCCGTCGCCTGCAATGCCTTCTTCAATTGGCTGTTCATGTTCGGCAATCTTGGCATCCCGTCGATGGGCATCGCAGGCTCAGGCCTTGCCACCTCGTTGTCCAGCACGCTGATGTTCGTCGGCATGGCCGTCGTGGTGATGCTGGAGAAGAGGTTCCGGCGCTACCGTCTGTTCGGGCGCTTCTGGCGCGCCGACTGGCCGCGCTTCAGGGGTCTTCTGCGGCTCGGCCTGCCGATTGCCGGCCTCCTCGCCTTCGAGGTGACGATCTTCAATGCGGCGGCGCTGCTGATGGGCCTGATCGACGCGGATTCGCTCGCCGCGCATGCGATCGCCATCCAGATTGCCTCGATCAGCTTCATGGTGCCGCTCGGCCTCAACCAGGCGGTGACGGTGCGCGTCGGGCTTGCCCACGGCGCCGGCAATCCGGAAGGCGTTTCGCGCGCCGGCTGGACCGCCTTCGTCATCGGCGTCTCGTTCATGGCGCTGATGGGGCTGGTGATGATCCTGTGGCCGCATCCGCTGATCAGCGCCTTCATCGATCTGAGCAACCCGGCCAATGCCAGGGTGATCGCGCTTGCCGTTTCGTTCCTGGTTTTCGCCGCCCTGTTCCAGGTCTTCGACGGCGCGCAGGCGGTGGCTGCCGGCATGCTGCGCGGCCTGCACGACACCAAAGTGCCGATGATCTATGCCGCGATCGGATATTGGGGCGTCGGCCTGCCGCTCGGCGTGCTGCTCGCCTTCCATTTCAGCTTCCGTGGCGTCGGCATCTGGATCGGCCTGTCGTCGGGGCTGGCCGTGGTGGCGGCGCTGCTTCTGGCGCGCTGGCTGCGGCGGGATCGCCTGGCGCCGCCGCTGGTGTTCGGGCACTGAGAGCAGCCGGACGCCCGCTGCCAGGTGGCCGTTATGTCCCAACTTTGAGGCCCATCCAGCGGCGCCTTCAGAACTGACGCGAAACGTCGGCTAAGCGCCATGAGCCGGCGATTAGCCGACGCAATGAACGTTTCGGCACGGGCCGTGGCGGACTGGCGGCTTCGAGGCTCGCAAGGCCAGGAGCGGGCCTTCTAACACCCTGTGTGCACCGACGTGAACTGCCGACGTTGAAGGGCTCAGGCCCTGATGACGCTTTGCGCCTGCTGCCGGCATTGCCAGCAAAATACGACATGAACCCGGCCATGCTGCACTTGACTTGCACATGTTAACCGTAATAAATCATACATAATGTCGTAAAAAAAGACGACACGGGGAGGATCAATGAAAATTACGGCCATCAAGGCGCTGGTCTGCAATGCGGAAATGCGCAACTGGGTTTTCGTTCGGGTCGAAACCGACGAGCCCGGTCTGTTTGGCTGGGGTGAGGCGACGCTGGAATGGAAGACGCGTGCCGTTGTCGGCGCGTTGCAGGACCTCGAGGCGCTGCTGATCGGGCAGGATCCGCGCAATGTCGAACAGTGCTACCAGATCCTGACGCGGCATGGCTTCTGGCGTCTCGGCGTCGAGGGAATGTCAGCCGTCAGCGGCATCGAGATCGCACTTTGGGATATTCTGGGTAAGTCGCTGGGCGTCCCGGTCTGGCGGCTTCTCGGCGGTCAGGTTCGCGACTATCTGCGCACCTACACGCATCTCGGCCTGGGCGACATGAAGGCGGTCTATGAGAGCGGGTCGGCGGACATGATCGTCGAACGCGGACGCATCGTGACGCAGGCTGGCTATGATGCGGTCAAGGTCGTCTGCATTCCCTACACCCACTATGTCTCGCCGGCGAAGGCAGTGGACGCCGTTGCAAACATGGTTGGCGCGCTGCGCGAAGCCGTCGGTCCCGATATCGACATCATGGTCGACTTTCACGGACGCCCGGCCTCCGTCAACGCGGCGATGGACTACCTCAAGGCGATCGAGCCGGCCCGCATAATGTTCGCCGAGGAACCGGTGCCGCCTGAAGATGTCGCCGGCCTGGCGCATATCACCGCGCGATCGGCGGTACCGATCGCGTCCGGCGAACGGCTGATCGGGCGCCGCGAGTTCACCCACTCGATCGCGGCGCGCGCCTTCAACATTGCCCAGCCGGATATCTGCCACACCGGCGGCCTGCTCGAGACCAAGAAGATCGCGGCCTTGGCGGAAACGGCCGGCGTCGGCCTTGCGCCGCACAACCCGCTCGGCCCGATCGCCGGCGTTGCAGCACTTCACTTCGGCATATCGACGCCGAACGTCATCATCCAGGAGGAGATGTCCGGCGCGGTCGCCTGGTACGACGACGTCGTTTCCTGGCCGATCCAACGCAAACCAGGCCGCTGGGACGTGCCTGAACTGCCGGGACTAGGCGTCACCGTCAATGAGGATGTCATAGCGCGCCACCCCTTCAAGCAGGAAGTGTTGCATGCCCGCAACGCGATCATGCCCGACGGCACCGTGGTCGATTGGTGAGCGCCATGACAGGCAGGCTTCAGGGAAAGATCGCAATCGTCACCGGCGCCGGACAGGGCATTGGTGCCGCCACGGCCCGGGCCTTCGCCATGCAGGGGGCAAAGACCGTTATCGCCGAGCTGAATGCGGCAAGCGGCAAGGCAATCGCCGACGCATTGCGTGCCCAGGGTGCCGACGCGCTTTTCGTCGAAATCGACGTCACGGACCAATCGGCGGTAGCCGACATGGTAGCCCACACGATAGCGGCTTATGGCGGCATCGACGTTCTCGTCAACAATGCCGGCGCTAACGTCTTCCACGAACCCCTGCTGATGCCGGACGAGGAATGGGACCGTTGCCTGAAGCTCGACCTCCAGGCCGCATGGTTCTGCGCCAAGGCGGTTCTGCCGACGATGTTGGCGAACGGTTCGGGATCGATCGTCAACATAGCCAGTTGCCACGCTTTCAAGATCATTCCTCACACTTTTCCCTATCCGGTTGCCAAGCATGCGCTTGTCGGCCTGACCCGCTCGCTCGCCATCGAATATGCGGCGCGCGGCATCCGCGTGAACGCGATCGCCCCCGGTTATATCGAGACGCCGATCGCGGAAGCCTACTGGAACACATTTCCAAACCCCGCCGAGGAGAAGCGGCGGGCCTATGACCTCCATCCGCCCAAGCGCATTGGCCGACCGGACGAGGTTGCAATGACGGCCGTTTTCCTCGCTTCCGACGAAGCGCCGTTCATCAATGCCGAAACGATCACCATCGATGGTGGCCGCTCGGTTCTCTACCACGACTGACAACCATCAAGCAGGGAGGATCCACATGAAATCGACGACCAAGACAGTGGCAGCACTGGCGATACTGGCTGGCGGATTGATGGCCGGCGCGGCAAGCGCCGACGACATCAAGATCGGCTACATCAACAAGATGGGTGACCATCCATGGTTCGTCGCCGAAGTCGGCGGCGCCAAGAAAGCGGCAGAGGCGGGCGGAGCCACCTTCGTATCGCAGGACGTCCAGTTCGACGCCAATTTGACGATCACCACTTTCGATACAATGGTCGGTGACGGCGTCAAGGGCATCGCCATCGTCGTTCCCGACAAGGCGCTGGGACCGGTCATCGCCGAGAAAGCCAAGGCAGCGAAAATTCCTCTGGTGGCGGTCGACGACGACATCTACTACCAGGACGGCTCCCAGGTCCCCTATGTCGGGATGAATGCGTACAATATCGGCGCGCGGGTGGGCGAAGAGCTGGCCAAGCTCTACAAGACCGGCGGCTGGGCCGGAAAAGAGGTGCGCATCGCCTCGATCGAGGACCGCAAGGCGGATACCTGCATGCAGCGCAACAAGGGCGCCGAAGAGGCGTTCCTGAAGGCGGTGCCCGACTTCAAGCCCGCCAACATCGTTCGCGTCCCCTACGACAACACGATGGTCAATGCCATCGACGTGATGACCACCACCTTGACCGCCAACCCCAGTGTCACCAACTGGATATTCTATTCCTGCAATGACGACGGCGTGCTGGGTGGGGCGCGTGCCCTGGAAAACGCCGGCTATACCCCGGACCAGGGCATGGGCATCGGCATTGACGGCAGTCGCGCCTGTGAGGCCTTCGGATCCGGAAAGCCTTCGGCATTCCGTGGTACGATGTGGCTGAACTCTGCAAACCATGGCGCGCTGGCGGTAAAGATCCTGTTGGCCTCGATCAAGGATGGAACGCAGCTGCCGGTTCAATCCTTCACCGACCCGGAATACATCACCGCCGACAATTTTGCCTCGGACTACAAGGCCAAGCTCTGCAAGTGAACCGGCTACGCGTCATGCGCCGTAAGGCGCATGACGCTGTACGGTTGCACGTATTCCCAAGGAGTGAGCTTTGACCCAACCGGAATTCTTCTCGCTCGACAAGGTATCGAAGCGCTTTGGCGTCGTGCAGGCGCTCGACAGCGTCTCGATCGCCTTCCGGCCGGGCGAGGTGCTCGCTTTGGTCGGCGAGAACGGCGCCGGCAAATCAACGATGATGCGCATTCTCGAAGGTGTGTTCGGCCCCGACGGCGGCACCGTGCGGCACGGTTCCACGCCGATTGTTTTCGGCGAGCCGCGCGACAGCCATCGGGCCGGAATTCGCGTCATCCATCAAGAGCCGGAGATCGTGCCGAACCTGACGGTTGCCGAAAATATCTTCGTCGGTGAATTGCCGCGACTGGCGGGGGTGCTGCTGGACTGGCGCAAGCTGGAGGAACAGACCGACCGGGTGCTTGCGACCTTCGGCATGCAGCAGGACATGCGGCCGCGGCAACTGTGCAGCACACTCGGCCCGGCGCAACGGCAGATGATCGAGATCATGCGCGCCATCCGCGCCGGCGGCCGCCTGATCGCCTTCGACGAGCCGACTTCGTCGCTGACCGATGACGAGGCGCGCCGCCTGTTTTCAGTCATCCGCCGACTGCGCGAAGAGGGAACATCGATCGTCTACATCTCGCACCGGCTGAACGAGATCATCGACCTTGCCGACCGCATCGTCGTTTTGCGCGACGGTCGGCTGGTCGACGATTCGCCGGCAGCCGGTGCCAGCGAACAGACCATTGCCAAGCTCATGGTCGGCCGCGACATAGCCGACCTGTTCACGCGCGAGACGTGGCGGGCGGGACAACTGTTGCTGGACGTGGCGGGCCTGAGCACCGACCGCGTCAGCGATGTCAGCCTCAGGGTTCGCCGAGGCGAAGTGCTCGGCATCGCCGGCCTCGTGGGTGCGGGCCGATCCGAACTGGCAAAGGCGATTGTCGGCTATGACCGCCGCCTCGCTGGAACCATAGCCATGAACGGTGTGTCGGTTCTCGCCAACAGTCCGCATGCGGCAATCGTCGCCGGCATTGGCTTTGCCCCGGAAGACCGCAAGCACGAGGCGCTGCTGCTCTTTAGAAGCATTCTCGACAACGCGGCACTTTGCGTGCCCGACAAGACGTCGAGCTTCGGCTTCTTCAATCGGCGCAAGGCGCTGGAGATTGTCTCGCCTCTGGCAGCCAAGATGTCGATCAAGGCTCCGAATCTCGACGAACAGGTTTCAAAGCTGTCGGGCGGCAACCAGCAGAAAGTCGTTCTGGCGCGCTGGCTTGCCCGGCAGCCGATGCTGCTCATCCTGGACGAACCGACCCGCGGCATCGACATCGGCGCCAAGGCGGAAATCTATCGGCTGATCGATGAACTCGCGGCAAGCGGGATCGGCATCATCCTGATCTCTTCGGAAATGCCGGAACTCATCGGCCTCGCCGACAGGGTTCTGGTCATGGCGGGAGGCCGCATCACCGCCGAATTGTCCCGGCCCGACATCGACGAGGCGACGATCCTCAAACACGCCATGCCGCAATCGGCACCAGCGCTCGGAGACCACATCCAATGAACAGCCTCGAGCTTCGCGCCTCGAAAGCGCAGACCGGCGCCAGGGGGGCTTCCTCGCGCCTAGTGGAGCGCCTTGGCGTTCACAACATCAGCCTGCTGGTCGCGCTCGCCATTCTCGTCGTCATCTTCGGTTCGCTGCGCGCCGATGTGTTTTTCTCCAGCCGAAACCTGCTCAACATCGGTCTCGGCATCACCATCCTCGGCGTGCTGGCGATGAGCCAGACGGTTGTCATTGTCGCCGGCGGCCTCGATATCGCCGTCGGCGCCACTGTCGGCCTGACCACCGTATCGACTGCAATGGCCATCCAAGCGACCGGGTCGCCCTCGGCGGGCATCGTTGCCGGCCTGGTGCTTGGCGGTCTTGCCGGTCTCGTCAACGGCATCATCATCACCTACGGACGGGTCAATGCGGTCATTGCCACGCTCGGCACCATGGCTATTTTTCGGGGTATCGCCTTCATCATGTCCGATGGCCAGTCGATCGCCATCTTCAGCGACACGTTCCGGTTCATAGGCATCGGGCGGATCCTCGGCCTGCCGCTGCTGATCTGGATTCTTGTTCTGACCGCGATCGTGTTCCATCTCTTCCTGGCGCGCTCGATCGTCGGCCGCAACATCTATGCGCTCGGCGGCAATCCCGTTGTCGCCCGCTTCTCCGGCATCAACATCAACCGCTACCGCGTCGGCATCTACATCATGAGTGGCGTTGCCGCCGGTCTGGCCGGGATCCTGCTGGCTGCCCGCACCGGCTCGGGGCAGCCTGTATCCGGATCGCAGGGCCTGGAACTCGAGGCCATTACAGCGGCGGTGCTGGGTGGCTGCGCCTTGCAGGGCGGCAAGGGAACGATTGTCGGCGCGCTGCTCGGCGTCGCCATCATTGGCGTGCTCAACAACGGAATGATACTGACGTCGGTACCAACCTTTTATCAATTGCTTGCAAAAGGCTCGCTGCTGATCCTTGCTGTGGTGATTGCCGAGTACCACTTGAACAGGACATGACGATGGACGCGGCGACCGCTTCGACTGGTCAAGGCAAGCAGGATCCGTCCGCCGGGGATGGCGCCACGTCATCCCTGAAGGATCGTATCGCCCGCGATCTCGGACAGCGCATTCTCGCCGGCACCTATGCACAGCACGCGCTGCTGCCGACCGAGGCTGAACTGTGTGTCATCTACGGCGCCAGCCGCACAGCGCTTCGCGATGCGCTGCTGACGCTTTCGGCCAAGGGATTGATCGAGGCGCGCAAGCGGGCAGGCACCCGCGTGCGTGTGTCGAGCGAATGGAACAGGCTGGATGCGCAGGTTCTCGAATGGATGCGCGACATCGAGCCCGATCTCGATTTTGTTCGCGGCTTGATCGAGGCGCGGCTGGTCATCGAGCCAGCTGCCGCTCAGCTTGCGGCGAAGATGGCGACCTCGGGCGATCTCGCTGTGATCGAAGCCGCCTACGAGGCCATGCGGATAGCGCCGGAGGATGACCTCGCCGCCTGTCTCGACGCCGACGTCCGTTTTCATACCGCCATCCTGCGCGCCAGCCGCAACCCGGTTTTCGCCAATCTCGGCAACATGCTTGCTGCGGCGCTGAGCTTCTCCTTCCGATTGACCACATCGGCCACCGCCAACTACCAGCAGACACTGAGCGCGCATGGCGACGTGCTGGAAGCCATCCGCATGCGCAGGGTCGACGACGCGCATGATCAGATGAAAGCGCTGATCGGCATCGCGTCGAATGACCTTCTCGCTGTCGCCCGCAAGGGTCGCCATCAACAGCCGGCCGCCGCTGCCAAGGCCGATACCGTCTGAATGATCGAGACCATTGAAATTCGAAGCGGCGACCTGTCCGCCGAAATTGTTCCGTCGCTTGGGGCAGGTCTGGCGCGGTTCGACCATGGCCGCGTGCCGCTGTTCAGGCCATGGCCGGAGCACGGGAGTTCGAACCCCTTCGATCTCGCCTGCAATTTGCTCCTGCCATGGTCAAATCGCATCTCGAGCGGTGGCTTCACCTTCGACGCCAATTTTCACGAACTGCTTCCCAACCTTGCCGGCGAGCCGTTTCCCATTCACGGCAATGGATTTTCAAAAGCATGGGATGTCGACAGCCTGACGCCGGACCATGCCAGGCTGTCGCTGACCAGCGGGGGACCCGGCCCGTACCGGTACCGCGCGGAGGTGAGCTACGCGCTGACTGGACAGGCGCTCGAACTGCTGCTTCAAATCGTCAACCGCGCGACGGTCAGGCTTCCGTTCGGGCTTGGCGTTCATCCATGGTTGCCCAGAACCTCACGGACAACGCTTCACGCCCCGGCGTCACAGGTCTGCCTCGAACGGCCGGACCATCTTCCTGACGGGTTCGTGGATGTCAAAACCCGTCCCGATTGGGATTTCGGCACGCCGACCGCCTTGCCAGTCGGATGGATAAACAATGCCTTCGCCGGCTGGGACGGCGTCGCTTCCATATGTTGGCCGGAGCAAAATAGCGGCCTCAGGATCGAGGCGTCGCCGCCCTTGAACTTCTACCAGGTCTATTCGCCATCGCAGGCGAGCGACTTTTTCTGTTTCGAGCCGGTAAGTCATGTCGTCGATGCTCACAACCGCGGCTCGATCGACATATGGAATGGATTGACGGTGCTTGGCCCTGGCGAGAGCCTGGCGGCTGGTTGCAGCTTCCGTGTCTCATCTTTGCCTATACCGAAGTAAAGGCAACAGCGGCCGCCCGGCTGGCCGTGGCGGCGCGGCTTCTGGCGCTGTTGCGGCGGGATCGCCTGGCGCCGCCGCTGGTGTTCGGACATTGATATGGGACGGCCGCCCGTTGCTCGGCGACCGTCATATTCTTCGCGCTGCGGGTTGAGTCGAACCGGTGACTCAAACTTTCAGCCATGATTCATCCCGTTGACGCCGAAACTACGCCGCCTGAACGATCTCGACCAGTTCAACATCGAATACCAGGTCCTTTCCGGCCAACGGATGATTGCCGTCGAGCTTGACGCTGGCGTCGTCCGCGCCGACGACCGTTACCGGCATGGGGCGCCCGTCGCCGGTTCTAACCTGCAATCGAGTGCCGACATCGACGTTGATGTTGTCTGGCACCTTGGCGCGGTCGATGGTCATGACCGCTTCAGGGCGATGTGGCCCATAGCCGGCCTCGGCGGGAACTTTGACGGTGCTTTTCGCACCCACCTCCATGCCCTCGACCTGGGTTTCAAGGCCAGGGATCAGTTGCCCTTCACCCAGCGTGAATTGCAGCGGTTCGCTGCCGGAAGCATCGAATTGAGTGCCGTCGGCCAGACGTCCAGTATAGTTGATGCGCACGGTGTCGCCATTCTTGGCCTGTGTCATAGCAGTCATCCTTTCGGAAGTTTTTGAGGGACCGGCCAGAGCTCACGGTCCCGTTCTCGATCATCCACGCACGAAGGTGCACGGTGCGAAGCTTTAAAACTAGGTACTCGGCTGCAGATGTAAAGCGCTAGAGCTGCCGACTGGCTTCCCACGCGTCGCCTTCATTCGCGTGCTGCCTGCGCGATGATACTGCCGGCAATCTTCAGCGCCGGCTAAGCCAGCACCGCACTCAGTGTAATCGCCGTCGATGCCCGTCAACATCAACGTGCATTCGGCCTCAATGCGCCATCGCCCGCTTTTCGAGCTTCCGCGCGTACTGCGTCAGCGGAAAGCACATGACGAAGAAAATCAGCGCCACCAGTCCATAGACCTTGAAGGGCTCGAAGGTGGCGTTGTTGATGGCGTTGGAGGTTCGCACCAGTTCCTCGAAGCCGATGATCGAGGTCAGCGCCGTCGATTTGATGAGCTGCACCAGGAAACCGACTGTCGGCGCGCGGGTGATCGAAAACGCCTGCGGCAGGATGATCAGCCTGAGTTCCTGCAGGTAGTGCAGGCCGAGGCTGGCGCCGGCGTCCCATTGGCCTAGTGGCAGGGCGGCGACGCCGGAGCGCCAGATTTCGGCCAGATAGGCGCTGGCGAAGAAGGTGAGGCCGAGCACCGCCGCCGTCCATGGCTCGATGCGCAGGCCCAGCATCGGCAGACCGAAGAACATCAGGAACAGCTGCATCAAAAGCGGCGTCCCCTGGAACAGGGCGATGTAGCCGGAGGCGACGCGCCGGCTCCACTTATTCTTGGCGATCCTGAAGAACAACACGACCAGGCCGACAATGCCGCCGCCGATGAAGGCCGCCAGCGATAGCAGCACCGTCCAGCGGGCGGCGAGCAGCAGGTTGCGCACGATGTCCCAGAAGGTGAATTCGATCATGACACGCCAGCCCCCAGGACGCGGCGGCCGCCTGTGACCAGCAGCCGGCGCAAGGCCATCGACATCAGGAGATAGACCATCGTCACGACCAAATAGGTCTCGAAGGAGCGGAAGGTGCGCGCCTGCAGCATGTCGGCCTCGTAGGTCAGCTCACGCACCGCGATCTGCGACACCACGGCGGACTCCAGCATCATGATGACGATCTGGCTGGCCAGCGCTGGAAAGATCACCTTGAGCGCCTGCGGCAGCACGATCTTGATGAACACCTGGCGTTGTCTCAAGCCCAGCGCGAGCGCTGCTTCCGTCTGCCCGCCAGGCACGGCGTCAAGCCCGGCGCCGACGATCTCGATGGTGTAGGCCGCCATGTTGAGGGTCATCGCCAGGATGGCGGCAAGTACCGGATCGAGCCTGATGCCGAGGCTGGGCAAGCCGAAGAAGATGAAGAACAGCTGCACCAGGAACGGCGTGTTGCGGATGATCTCGACATACCAGGCGATGGCCCGCTTGAGCAGCACCGGGCCGTTGCGGCGCCCCGCGGCACCCAGGATGCTGAGGAACGTTCCCGCCAGCGTGGTCACGGCGATCAACAGGATCGTCGTGGCCGCGCCGCGCGCTATGTCGCCGACAGCACCTGGAAGCCAGGCAAAGGCCACGGAAACTCAATCCTTGAGATTGTCGGGATTGAGCGGCGTCTTCAGCCAGGCTTTCGAGCTTTCGTCGAGCTTGCCGTCCGCCAGCATCTTGGCAACGGCATCGTTGACCGCCTTTTTCAGGCTGTCCTCATTCTTGTTGAGACCGATATGGGAGGGCGAGGTCAGGAGCTGGAACTTCTGCTCGGGCTCCAGCGCGTCCTGCTTGGCCAGCACCTGCGCGCCGACATCGTTGCCGACGACCATCAATTGCGTCTGGCCCGAGATGAAGGCCTGGATCACCGAATTGTAGTTGTCGAAGCGCTTGATGTCGGCCGACGCCGGCGCTGCCTCGGTGAGCGAGGTGTCTTCCAGCGTGCCGCGGTTGACGGCGATCGACTTGTCGGCAAGGTCTTCCTTGCCCTTGACCGAAAGTGCCGCCGGACCGATGACGGCGATGTAGTAGGGCGCGTAGGCGACAGCGAAGTCGATCACCTGCTCGCGCTCCTTCGAATAGCCGACGCTCATCAAGAGATCGACGCGGTGGTCGTTCAAGTATGGGATGCGGTTCTGGCCGGTGACGGAGACTGGGTTGAGCTTCACCTTGAGCGTGTCGGCAATGTATTGCGCGACATCCATGTCATAGCCCTTGAGGCTCATATCGGCGCTGGCCGAGGAGAAGGGCGGGAAATCGGCGAAGACGCCGACATTGATGGCGCCGGCCTTGGTGATATCGGCCAGCGCATCGGCGCTGGCGGCCTGGATTGCCAATGAGAGACCAGCGGTGCTGAGCATCAGCATGGCGGCTATGGATGCACATGTCTTTCGGATCGTCATTTTTATTCCCCTCTGGAAGCTTTGTTTGTTTGGGTCGGCCGCCGGCTCCAGTACGGCGGCCGCCTTTGCTTTCTGAACGTCAGGTTCCCTTGCCGGTAACAGCCTGGCTGAACACCATGAGGCTCAGGATCTCGAACAGCACCTGTGCGGCGGCATGCGCGGTGTTGGTGGTGGCGTCGTATTGCGGCGCCACCTCGACGACGTCGCCGCCGACGATGTTGAGGCCCTTGAGGCCGCGCAGCAGTTCAAGCACTTCGCGCGTCGTCAGCCCGCCAACTTCCGGCGTGCCGGTGCCGGGCGCGAAGGCCGGATCGACGCTGTCGATGTCGAAGGAGACATAGGTCGGCCCGTCGCCGACAATCTTGCGCGCCTTCTCGATGGTGGCGGGAATGCCGAGACCGGTCACTTCCTCGGCATGGACCACCGTCATGCCGGACTCATAGGTGAACTCCCACAGATATTCGGCCGAGCCGCGAATGCCGATCTGGATCGTGCGCGTCGGATCGAGCACGCCGTCTAGCACGGCGTTGCGGAACGGCCCGCCATGGTGGAATTTGGTCATGTCGAAGAGGCCACTGGTGTCGCAATGGGCATCGATGTGGATCAGCCCGACCGGAGCCTTCTTGCCGACGGCTTTCAGGATCGGATGGCTGATCGAATGGTCGCCGCCCACAGACAATGGAATGACGCCGGCATCGACGATCTGGTTGGTGCGGCGCTCGATGTCATCATGGCTGATCTCCAGCCGGTAGCGGCTGCGGAACGGCGTATCGCCGATATCGGCGACCCTGAGCTCATGTGTCGGCGCGCATTCCAGCACGTGATTGTAGGGGCCGATGCGCTCAATGGCGCGCAGCGCCCTTGGCCCGAAGCGCGCGCCCGGCCGGTTGGTGACGCCGAGATCCATCGGCACGCCGATCATCGCCACCTGCAAATCGCCGAAATCCGGATTATCGGCCGCTATTTCGCGGTAAGGTGCGGCGAGGAAGGTCGGGATGCCGGAATAGGGCGCCAGCCGCGTGCCGCTCTTGGAAAAGATCTTGTCGGCGACCTTGCGGAACTTCGGGTCGAACATCTCGCCGCCATGGCTTTCACCATACTTGCGACGCAACGCATCGAGCTTGCCGCGATCGTATCCCATATCCGCTCCTCCTGCCCGGGCTGATGCAGTGCGACCGTTGGCGATGCCTGGCGAGCCGACCGTCGTCCGGGCGGGTCGCTGTCGCGCTGGCTGCCTGCAGATTTCACGTCTTGAAGCTGTTTCGGGCTCAAGTGTCTGGCAGCCCCATTGAAAAATCAAATGATAATGTTAGCGTGTTCTCTGTGAGAAAATCTCACAATAAACTCGGAGCACGATCTGATCCGAAAACCGGCCTCCGCTTTTCGGGATCGCGCTTGAATGGATGCTCATGGCCAACCGGCTGCCGCCTCTCAATCCGCTGCGTGCCTTCGAGGCAACGGCCCGCCATGGCTCGCTGACCAAGGCGGCGAGTGAACTGAATGTCACGCATGGCGCCATCAGCCACCAGATCAAGGCACTCGAGCAGTCGCTCGGCGTCAAGTTGTTCGAGCGGGTCGGTCAGCGGGTCAAACTGACTCCTCACGGCGCCGAACTTTTGCCGGCGGTCTCGACGGCCTTCGACAGTATCGCGACCGCCACCCAGCGCATGACAAGGCCGGCGAGCAGCGGCACACTTTCGGTCTCCTGCGTGCCGGCGCTGCTGTTGTTGTGGATGACACCGCGGCTCGGCAGTTTCATGGCGCAATATCCCGACATAAGTCTGACGCTTATCCCCTCCAACGACCCTAGGGATTTGCGGGCGCCGAACATCGACGTCTGCGTGCATTATGGCGACGGCAGCTGGGCCGATTGCTGGATGCGCAAATGGTCGGGCCTCGAACTGTTTCCGGTGGTCAGCCCGACCTTGATCAACAACCGTCCGATCCGCAGCGTCAGGGATCTCGCCGACCATGTCTTCCTGCATGGCGACGATGGCCGGGAATGGCACACATGGCTGGCGGCCGCCGACGCGCTGGACCTGGAGCGGGGCCGCCGCCATCATCTTGGCGACGCACGCATGGCGACCGAGGCGGCGGTGCATGGCCATGGCGTGGCGCTGGGCGATTCCGTGACGGCGAGCGCGTTGCTGGCCAGAGGTATGCTGGTCGCGCCGTTCAGCCTGTCGGTGCCGGCGGTCGACGATTTCTATGTCGTCTGTCGCAACGAGATGAGGGCGACGCCGATCGTGCAGGTGTTCATCGATTGGCTGTTTGCCGAGAAGGCCGGGGATGACGGCCGCGCCGACGCGCCGGTAGCGGGCCGCATCGTCAGCCGCCGCAAGCGTCCGGCGCTCAGGGTCATCGGTGCCAAAACCGGAACCTGACAGCGGCTTGCGGTGGCCATCGGTGGGCTTCCGCCTCCACAGGGCTCTCTTTTTGTCGGGCCAGCCTGAAACCGGGCAGCGTTCTGGCGAATTCGATGCTATGAGGCCTGTCGCGGTTGTGGATTGCAGGCAGCAAAGGCGGTGTTGAAACATGGCTAAGACCGATATTGCGCGGCGGGTCTACAACCACACCTGGAAGCTCGATCCGATCGTGCGCAGCCTGCTCGACACGGATTTCTACAAGCTTTTGATGCTGCAGATGATCTGGGGCATGTACCCCAAGGTCGAGACCACCTTCTCGCTGATCAACCGCACCACTTCGGTTCGCCTCGCGGACGTGATCGATGAGGGCGAATTGCGCGAACAGCTCGATCATGCCCGCACCTTGCGCTTCTCCAAGAAGGAGATGATCTGGCTCGCCGGTAACAATTTCTACGGCCGCAAGCAGATCTTCGAGCCGGAGTTTCTCGCCTGGCTCGAAGGTTTTCGGCTGCCCGAATACGAGCTGTCGAAGCGGGACAGGCAATATGAACTGACCTTCAACGGGCCGTGGATGTACACCACCCTGTGGGAGATCCCGGCGCTGGCGATCATCAATGAACTTCGATCTCGCGCCGCCATGCGCGCGTTCGGGCCGTTCGCGCTCGATGTGCTCTATGCCCGCGCCAAGGCCAAGATGTGGGCCAAGACCGAACGGCTGAAAGCGCTGCCCGGCATCCGCATCTCAGACTTCGGCACGCGCCGGCGCCATTCCTTCCTGTGGCAGCGCTGGTGCGTCGAAGCGCTGAAGGAAGGTATCGGCGAGGCGTTCACCGGCACCTCCAACGTGCTTCTGGCGATGGACAACGACCTCGAAGCGCTTGGCACCAACGCGCATGAACTGCCGATGGTATTCGCGGCGCTGGCCAATTCCGAAAAAGAGCTGAAACAGTCGCCCTACAAGGTGCTGCAGGACTGGCAGCGCTACTATGGCGGCAATCTGCTGATCGTGCTGCCCGACGCCTTCGGCACCGCGTCGTTCCTGCGCGACGCGCCGGACTGGGTGGCCGACTGGACCGGTTTCCGCCCCGACAGCGCGCCGCCCATCGAGGGCGGCGAGAAGATACTGTCGTGGTGGCGCGACAAGGGCAAGGATCCCCGCCAGAAGCTGCTGATCTTCTCCGATGGGCTTGAGGTCGAGACAATCGAGGAGACCTACCGCCACTTCAAAGGCAAGGTGCGCATGTCCTTCGGCTGGGGCACCAATTTGACCAATGATTTCGAAGGCTGCGCGCCGACCGAAACCAACAGCCTCGACGCCATATCGCTGGTCTGCAAGGTCACCGAGGCCAATGGCAGGCCGGCGGTCAAGCTCTCCGACAATCCGGCCAAGGCGACCGGAGATGAGAACGAGATCGAGCGCTATATCAGGATTTTCGGGGAGAAGGACCGCGTGGAGCAACTGGTCAAGGTGTGAGGGGTGAGTGGGGCTTTTGGATAGAGTGAGTTCCATGGCGCCCCCGTGCCTCATCGCTTTGCTGGCCTTCCTCCCCACCCCCGCCTTCGCGCACGCCTCTGACCGTGGCCANGACCGCGTGGAGCAACTGGTCAAGGTGTGAGGGGTGAGTGGGGCTTTTGGATAGAGTGAGTTCCATGGCGCCCCCCTCTGTCCTGCCGGACATCTCCCCCCTAAGGGGGGAGATTGGCTGTCACTTCGGCTTTCGCCAATCCCCCACGCAGCGAAAGAGGCGCCGATCGAAGAAACTGCCAATCTCCCCACTTGAGGGGGAGATGTCCGGCAGGACAGAGGGGGGCGCCGTAGAGTGCCTTCCTGCGAGAGTTGCGCCCCCGTGCCTCATCGCTTTGCTGGCCTTCCTCCCCACCCCCGCCTTCGCGCACGCCTCTGACCGTGGCCATNGCGCCCCCGTGCCTCATCGCTTTGCTGGCCTTCCTCCCCACCCCCGCCTTCGCGCACGCCTCTGACCGTGGCCATGTCCTGCTCCTGCCGACGGGCTACTACCTGGTCGGCGGCGCCTTCGCCGTTGCCGTCAGTTTCCTCGTGCTGGCGCTGCTGCCGGTGGATTGGCTCGATCGTTTCTGGCGCCGGCGCCTGCCGCTATTCACCTTCGGCGACAGCGTCCGCACTGCCGTCAGTCTGATATCCTTTGCCGGCTTTGCACTCCTGAGCGCCGCCGGATTTTCCGGCAGCCGCGACCCGCTCTCCAACCCGTTGCCGCTGGTGATCTGGACATTGCTGTGGGCCGGCGTCGCGCTGTTGCAAGGCGTCTTCGGCGATCTCTGGTCATGGCTCAACCCGTGGTACGGGCCATGGCGCCTCGTCTCGCGCCTGTTGGGCGGGGACGACGAGGGAAGGTGGCAATGCCCTCGATGGCTTGGCTACTGGCCGGCAGTGATACTGTTCTTCGCCTTTGCCTGGTTCGAACTCATCGATCCGGCGCCTGACGATCCGGTGCGGCTGGCCTCAGCCGCGGGCCTTTACTGGCTGCTCACCTTCCTTGCGATGCTGGTATTCGGCTATCGTGCCTGGAGCCGCAGCGGCGAATTCCTGACGGTTTTCTTCTCGATGGTGGCGCGCTTCGCGATTGTAGAGCGCGATGAGAACGGCCGGCTTGACCTGTGCTGGCCGGGCGCCAAGCTGCTTGCCGCCAAGCCGTTGCCGACCAGCGGCATCGCCTTCCTGCTGCTGGCCCTGTCGTCGGTATCGTTCGACGGCTTGTCGAAGACGTTCTTCTGGCTTGGCCTGTTCGGCATCAATCCGCTCGAATTTCCCGGCCGCACCGCGGTGATCGGCAGCGGCACGTTCGGGTTGGTGCTGACATTCGTGCTGCTGGCGGCGGTGTTCCTGCTTGCCGTCTGGCTCGGCCAGCGCCTCGCCGACGGCGATCATACCCTCGGCGAGGCGGCTGGCCTGCTGGTCTGGTCGATCGTGCCGATCGCGCTCGCCTATCATGTCGCTCATTATCTGACCGCGCTGCTCATCGACGGACAGTACGCGCTTGCGGCACTTTCCGATCCGTTCGCGATGGGCTGGAACCTGTTCGGCACCGCCGACATGCAGATCGAGGCCGGCATCGTTGCCGGGGCGGACTCGGCGTGGTGGCTGTGGAATGTCCAGGCCGGCGCCATCATATCGGGCCATGTGCTGGCCGTCCTGGTCGCCCACGGCTTCGCCTGGCGCCTGCACCCGCAGCCTTCCCGCGCCGCGCTCAGCCAGTTCCCGCTTACCTTGCTGATGATCGCCTACACCGTCTTCGGCCTCTGGTTGCTTGCCACGCCGACCGCCGGATGAGAAAACGGCGGCCTCGATATCGTTGGGGAAGCTCGCTTGCCACATCAAGGCTTTGATGATTTAGTTTGTACACATGCAATTTTTCGCGTCCTCTGAGCGAGGATGCCTAAGCCGCCTTATCGTTGGTCAAAACTGAAAAACAGGGGAACGAACATGGCTGACAAGAACGGATTTTTCGACCTCTCCAAGACTGCCCTCACCCGCCGTACGGCGCTGAAGGGTCTGGCTGCCACCGCCGGCCTGGTCACAGCTCCCGGCTTCGTTCGCTATTCCCAGGCGCAGAGTTCGGCGCCGATCAAGATCGGTTTCCAGTCGCACCGCACCGGCATCGGCGCTGCCTATGGCCGCTGGTACGAGAAGACCACGGCTGCCGCGGTCAAGGCGATCAACGCCGCCGGCGGCATCAATGGCCGCCAGGTCGAGGTGATCATCGAGGATGACGGCACGGATCCCGGCCGTGGCGCCGAGGTGGTCGGCAAGTTCGCCACGCAGCACAAGACCGACATCGTCTTCGGCACGCTGTTCTCGCACGTCGTCATCGGTTCGGCGCCGGCTGCCGGCGAAGCCAAGATCCCCTATTTCGTCGTCAGCGAAGGCCACCATGTCGCCTCGACCAAGCTGAACCGGTATGTCTTCCAGCCCGGGATTACCGATGTGAAGAGCCAGATCCAGGCAATGGCGCCGTGGATCGCAGGCAATGTCGGCAAGAAGGTCACCATGATCTTCCCGGATTTCGCCTTCGGCTACGACCATCGCGACTACCTGCCGCCGGCGCTGAAGGCGCAAGGCGCCGANTCTTCCCGGATTTCGCCTTCGGCTACGACCATCGCGACTACCTGCCGCCGGCGCTGAAGGCGCAAGGCGCCGACGTCATCGCCCAGATCGCCATCCCGCCAACGGAATCCTCCTTCACCAAGTACTTCCCGCAGATCCCGGCCGAGACCGAGGTGCTCTATCACGTTATGGTAGGCCCGGCGGTGCTTACCTTCGTCAAGGAACTCGGCGAGTTCTACGGCTCCAACCGGCCGCAGCTGTTCGGTTTCATCGATTCGCTCGAAGCCACCGACATCAATAGCCCCGGCCTCGAATTCCTCGACGGCAGCCATTTCTGGGAAGGCTCGCCGCGCTATGCGCAGCCAGACGATTCCGAGGCGCAAAAGGCCTATCGCGCCGCCGTCGGCATCGACGACAATGGTGCCGCCGTCGGCGACCCAAAGGACGTCTCGACCGCGGCCCATATGTTCGGCTGCTGGGAAACGCTCTACGTCGTCAAGAAGGCGATGGAGGATGCCGGCTACAAGGGACCGGAAGACCGCGCCAAGCTGGTCGAGGCGACCGAGGCTCTGACCGAATTCGCCGAAGGACCCGAGCACCCGCAGGGGCCCAAAACTTTCAATGGCAAGATCCACCAGTGCTTCGGCATCCAGAACATTTCCAAGGTCGAGGGCGGCAAGCTGAAAGTCGTCCACAAGACCAAGATCGAGGACGGGCTTTACGAGGCCGAGGGGGATTACACGACGCAGGCGCTTTAGGCTTGGTCCTTTAAGCGCAGTGCCCTTCGGCCCACCCCCCTCTGTCCTGCCGGACATCTCCCCCGCAAGGGGCAGGGGAATCGCACATGAGTACAAAGGGACTCTTGTGTGGTGTGCGGAAATCGATTCTGAAAGGACCTCTG
>NZ_AYWO01000014.1 GCF_000502955.1 Mesorhizobium sp. LNHC252B00
GTGTGGAAGTCCGGATGCGCGTCGAGCCACAGCACGAACAGCGGGCGTCCGGCTTCGGCAGCGCGGCGGGCTATGCCCGATACGGTCCCGGCGGATATCGAATGGTCGCCACCGAGAAAGATAGGCATGGCGTCCTCGCTCGCGGCATAGGCGGCGTGAGCAATCGCGGATGTCCAGGCTGATATCTCGGGCAAGGCCTTCAGTGCCAAATTGCCATGCACGACGCGCCTCGCCGGAGTTGCCTGGACGGCCCCCATATCCTCGACAGCGTGGCCGAGGCCGGACAGCACTTCAGCAAGTCCGGCGGTCCTGAGCGCACTCGGCCCCATCTCGCATCCCATTCTGCCGGCGCCATCCTGCACCGGCGCCCCAACGATTCTGCAACGCATTGTCTGTTCCGCGACCCAATTTCGAATGAGCGCAAGGAGATCATGGCGAGGCGGCGATATGAACAGGCAGAATTGGCAATCCGAGAAGCATTGTTTATCGTGATGGTAGCAAAATTGACCAAAATGGTAGCCCGATGGATGCACTGGACGAACGGCTCGTGACCTTGCTGCGGCATGATGCGCGGCGGAGCGTGTCGGATCTCGCCGTCGATCTCGGTGTCTCGCGCGCCACGGTCAGGGCGCGCATGGAGCGGCTGCAAAGGTCCGGCGAGATCATAGGCTACACGGTGGTCCTGCGCGCCGACGCCGTCGATCAGCGGATCCGCGGCATCATGCTCATCGAGATTGAGGGCCATGCCGCCGACCGCGTGGTGCGGGCACTGGGCGGCTTCCCTGAAGTCTCGACCATCCACACCACCAATGGCCGCTGGGATCTGGTGGTCGAACTCGGGACCGCATCGCTGACGGATTTCGACGCGGTGCTACGGCGCATCCGGCTCATAGCCGGCATAACGGGCAGCGAGACGAGCCTTCTCCTGGCCACGCCGCGCACGACGCGGGCACGATTAACCTAGCTGTGGCCCTGGCCGTTGCTACCGGCCAGAAACTGTCGGAAGCGGTCCGATCGGCTGGCAGTAAAGAGCTCGCCTGGCGGTCCTTCGTCCTCGACCAGACCCTTGTGCAGGAATACGATCTTGCTGGAGACATCTCTGGCGAAACCCATCTCGTGGGTTACCACAAGCATCGTCCTGCCTTCTTCGGCAAGCGCGCGCATGACGCGCAAGACTTCGCCGACAAGTTCGGGATCGAGCGCCGAGGTCGGCTCGTCGAACAGCATAACTTTGGGCCGCTGGGTAAGCGCGCGCGCAATGGCCGCACGTTGCTGCTGGCCGCCGGACAGGTGGGCCGGATAGTGGTTGCGCTTATCGGCAATCCCGACTTTGACCAGCATCGCCTCCGCCTCTTCCACGCATTCCGCACGAGGACGCTTCTGGACGTGGATGGGCGCCTCGATCAGGTTCTCGAGTATTGTCATGTGAGACCAAAGATTGAACCCTTGAAACACCATGCCGACGCGAGCGCGTATTCCCTGGAGCTGCCGCAGATCTGCCGGTCGCGTCTTCCCGCCCTTTTTCTCGAGCAGGATTGTTTCGCCCCCGACCTCTATGCGCCCTTCATCCGGAATTTCCAGCATGTTGATGCAGCGCAACATAGTTGACTTTCCCGATCCAGAAGAACCAAGGATCGAGACTACGTCTCCCTCCCTCCCTGGCCTCCAGGGAGATGCCCTTCAAAACCTCCAGATTGCCGAAACGTTTGCGAAGCCCGCTCACGCTGACGGCCGGTTGATGTGGTTTTGTCATCGTGCACCTGTTTGCGCGTCGGCGGGCACCGGTGGCAGCCTCAAATGACCGGTCAGACCGTAGTCAGCCCACTGGAGGAGCCGCGTGACGAGGAAGTTGATCAAGAGGTAGATCGCGCCTGCAACAACGAGAATTTCGATAGCGCGGAAAGACTGGGGAGATGAGTTTGGCGGCAAGGCCCGTCACCTCCATCAACGTGATGATCGATGCCAGCGACGTCGCCTTAACCATCAGGATGAACTCGTTGCCGTACGCTGGCAGTGCCTGACGCAGGGCAAGGGGAAAGACGATCCGCCGGTAGAGCACGATGGTGCGCATCCCGCAGGCGCGTGCCGCTTCGATCTGTCCCGTGGGAACCGACAGCAGAGCGCCGCGAATAACCTCGCTCGAATAGGCAGCAGTGTTCAGGCTC
Organism: Mesorhizobium sp. LNHC252B00; assembly: GCF_000502955.1. Taxonomy (GTDB): domain Bacteria; phylum Pseudomonadota; class Alphaproteobacteria; order Rhizobiales; family Rhizobiaceae; genus Mesorhizobium. Next base: position 2,166 of record NZ_AYWO01000014.1, read on the forward strand.
AGGGCAATGAGGGCGCACCAGTAGGGCTCGCGCAAAATCGGCCAAAGAATGCTCGTCCTGATCGCCGGAAACTGGCCGAGACCATGGTAGATCAGAAATATCTGCACAAGCAGCGGGGTGGAGCGGAACACGAAGACGTAAAACCGGGTTGGCCAGGCCAGAAGGGTCAGCCCGGACAAGCGCGCCAGAGCCAGCACGATGGCTAGCACAGTTCCGAGCGCTACAGACGAAACCGCCAGTTGCAGCGTCAGCGGGACACCGGTCAGGAGCGTCAGCAGCGTGCCGTACAGGAAAGAGAAGTCCATCATACTGGCCTCGTTCCACGCGTGAGGCGCCAGCGCATCTATACTCCGTCTCGGCTACGGTCGGGCGGGTTTTGCCTTTGGATCAAGTAAGACTAGTTCTCGTATCGGGGGATGAAGGCGATGCGCGACTTACCGAAGAACGTTGACGCCGACGCAGTGATCGAGATCGGCCGCTACCTCGATGATCAAGGGAAGGGAGCGCCCGTTTCTATTGCGGATGCGATCAGGATCGTCCGGAAAACTGCAGGGACCAAGCTGACCGCTGTTGAACTGGAAGAACTGATCCTGGAATGTGCGGCAGCGCGCCATTTGGCAGTGGTTCTGGATTCCCGCGACTGGTCGGCCGTTGCATCATTTTGAAATCGGGGTTGGCGCGGTCTCGCGCTCGGGCAAACTCGTTGGTTGGCCCCGCCGCAAGGCCGCGCCGACCTTATCTCAACCCGGCGCGATTGGCTGACAGGAGGCGAGAAGGCTGTCAGGCTTACGTTGAGGAGCAGCAGCATGCGCCGGACAGTGACGTCCCGCCTTCTAGTTGGTCTTCAATTGACCAACACGGTTCTCGGCAATCCAGCGCGCGGCAAGCACCAAAGCGCCCATACTGAAATCCTTGCCGTGTTTGGCCACCATCTCTTCCGCCAGCTTGGCCAGCCGTTCGAAAAATTCGTCCTTGCTCTCGTCCCCTGCGGTGAGTTCGGTCTGCATGTGATCCTCCTGTTTCATGTGGGCCGCGTCCGCTATTTGAACATCTGCGCGGGAAAGGTGACGATCGCGGCGGTGCCATCGACGGAACCCACCGCTAGGTGTCTGCCGTCGCCGGACCAGGCAAGCGCGACGACGGCGCTGCCCAAAGGCCTGACGAGGAGTTCGTCGCGCGCGCCGATCTGGGCGATGGTGATACGGCCGTTGGCGTAGCCCGCCGCAATCAGTTTCTTCTCCGGGTGTGCCGCCACCGCCTCGACAAGAACCAGCCCGGCGCGGCCTGTCTCCAGCGCACCCGAGGTTTCGCCGCCAACAGGCGGGGCTGTCATCGACCAGCCGGCGACCCGGAACGCGCCTGAGGCAAAGAGCGCATTCGCCGGCTGGCTCCAGCACACGGTGCGGACCGGCGATGGAAACCCTGCAACGAGGTCTGCTCTTCCATCAGCCAGACTTACCAGAGCAAAACCGCCGGTTTCGAGCCCGCAGGCCAGCCAACTGCCGTCTCTGCTCCAGCGGATCGACACCGGGCGCGCGGAAAGGGGGATGTCGCGTATCAAGGCGGCCTCGCCATCGACCACCCAGATCGACAACCCTTCGCCAAGGCCGCAGGCAAGTCGCCGCCCTCCCGGCGAGAAGGCAACGGCATCTGTCGATGATGTCACATCGCGTTCCAGCCGCGTTGCATCGCCTTGGCCGTGCGACAGGAAGACATCATGCCCGTTGCTGACAGCTATCATATCCGCCTTGGCGCTGTAATCGATGGCGACGACTCGTCCGTCGATCTTCAGCAGTGCGGCTGCGACGTCACCGCCGGCGGTCATGTGCAGCACTTCGCCGCTGGCCGCGCCGACGAGAAAGCCGGAAGGCGCATAGGTGGCGAGCGGGACGTCGCCGTCACCGAATGCCGCCGTGGCAACCGATGGCACTGGCGGCTTTTCCCTGGGGCGAATCGTCGTCTGGCCGAGATCGTTGCTCACCCTGATCCGCGCTTCCGGCGGCTCGTGATCCGCAATCGCGGCAATGGCGATTGTTCCGTCGACTGCGGTGAAAGCGACAGCCGAGCCGTCGGCGCTGAAGCGCAGATCGGCGATCGCCGACGGCCGCTGCCAACTGCGGGCCAGAAGGTCGAACAAGGTCAGGTTCTGCATCGTCTGCTGGTTCATGCTGTCTCTCCCATCAGTCCTCGTTCGCCGCTGCGGCAAGCTTACGGTCGACGTCCTCGACATCGCCTTCCGCAGCTATGATGCGATCCTCGCAAGCCGTGCACGCCTGCGCGATCGCCGCCGCGTTCTGCCCTGCCTCATGCAAGTCCCGCACCAGTTGCTCGGTGGCGCCGCTTCTGCCGATTTCGAGTTCCAGGCGCAGCACGTCCATCTCGATGCCGGCGCGTTTCTGGTTGAGCCGCAGTGCTTCCGCAGTAAGCGCCGAGACGCTGGCGACGAGATCGAGCCGGCGAGCAAGCAGCGCGTCACGCCGGGCTGTGTGGGATCCTCCGGTCATTTTTCGCTCTTCAAAGGTTGCGGCGGTTTTTCGAAGGCCGACAGCAATTTGGGTAACGTGCTGGCCTGCGACTGGAACTGTTTTTCGGCCGTCTCGATGTGGCTCTTCAGCTGGTCCCAGATGTCGACGCGGATCATCGATGTCGTATCGCCGGTCAGGCGCTCGATCTCGTCGACGCGGAACTGGCGCGTCAGCGAAACCCCGGAAAACACGAAGTCGCGCAGCAGGATCGCATGGCTTTCGATGAACAGATGGATCATCGGATGCGTTTTTGTGGTGACGCCGCCGGCAGCAAGTTCGGCCCTGATGAAGTCCTGGAAATGGTTCTGCAGGCGGTGTTGGCTCTCGCCCATGAAGCGCATGACGAAGACCAGGTCGCGCGGCATCAGCTTCACGAGATCGCCGGAGACGCCATCGGCATGGCTGGATATTGGCTCGGGCGGTTCCCTTCGGTCTCTATCGTTCGGCATGGTCCTTCTCCAGCGTTAGGCCTGTGCGTGCCCATGACCGTCAAATAGTAGAGATAGACGAAGAGTTAAACAGAAAATATGAGCTTCGGGATTTGCTGCAATTGCTAACTAAATATGCTGCGCGTGCGAATATACGGCAAATATTACAGGCGTAAGTTACAACTGTAAAAGAACGTTACAGTGGGTTGCCGGGGCGCGAGCCGAAAGAGCGGCAATTTTGCTTTGAGCGCCAGCCATCAGGCTATTTCGAAACTGGCACGACGCTTGCACTGTTCATTCTCACAAGAAGCCCATCGCGCTTGACGCGGTGCCAAAAGAACGAAGGAACGGAGGAAGCAGAACCGCTTCGATACGCCCATCGCATATGCGTTTGGCGCTGCGGCTCCCTGTCAGACGCCTCGAAACCTTTGCCCCGATCCACTTGAACGGCCGGACCTCGGGTCGCGCCTCGACGCGCAACGCTTTGTCATGCCGCTCGCACTCTCACTGGCGGTGCTTGCCGCTTCATGCCGGGGTCAAGGGACCTGCGGCTCAAACCTGGTGGAGGCTTATGACCATGACGTCTCTGACGCTCAACAAGATTACCTCGCAACGCGGAATCTCCGTCGGCGAGGCGACCAAGAAGATTGCCGATCTCGGCTGGAATCCGTCCTACGTGCAGGAAGCAATGACGTTTCCGACCGACTACAAGATCAACAAGACGCCGCGCGACCCGATGAAGCAGGTCCTGCGGTCCTACTTCCCGATGCAGGAAGAGAAGGACAACCGCGTCTATGGCGCGCTCGATGCCGCCTTGCGCGGCGACATGTTCCGCAATGTCGAGCCGCGCTGGGTCGAGTGGATGAAGCTCTTCCTGGCCATCATTCCCTTCCCGGAAATCTCGGCTGCCCGCTCGATGGCGATGGTCGCCCGCATCGCACCTGGCGAGGAACTCCGGACCGGTTTCACCATGCAGATGATCGACGAGTTCCGCCACTCGACCATCCAGATGAATCTGAAGAAATGGTACATGGAGAACTACATCGATCCGGCCGGCTTTGACATCACCGAGGAAGCTTTCGGAAAGTGCTACGCCACCACCATCGGCCGGCAGTTCGCCGAAGGCTTCATCACCGGCGACACCATGACCGCCGCCTGCATGTACCTGACCGTTGTCGCCGAGACCGCCTTCACCAACACACTGTTCGTCGCCATGCCTTCGGAGGCCGCCCGCAACGGTGACTACGCGCTGCCGACCGTCTTCCTGTCGGTGCAGTCCGACGAGAGCCGGCATATCGGCAATGGCCACTCGCTGCTGATGGCAGCACTCAAGGAGCCGGAAAACCACCTCTTGCTGGAGCGCGACCTGCGTTACGCCTTCTGGCAGAACCATGCGATCGTCGATGCGGCAATCGGCACCTTCATCGAATACGGCACCACCAACCGCGACAAGAACAAGGAATCCTACGCGGAAATGTGGCACCGCTGGATCTATGAGGACTATTATCGCACCTACATGCTGCCGCTCGAAAAATACGGCATCAAGGTCCATCACGACGACGTCCAGGCGGCCTGGGAACGCATCACCAAGAAGAACTACGTCCACAAGGTAGGACAGTTCTTCGCGGTCGGCTGGCCGGTCAATTTCTGGCGCATCGAAGCCCAGACCGACAAGGACTTCGAGTGGTTCGAGCACAAATATCCGGGCTGGTACGCCGAGTTCGGCGATTTCTGGAAATGGTACGCCAAGCTCAGCCACAAGGGCGAGAAGGTGCTGCTGTTCAACAGCGACGTCGGCTACGTCTATCCGCACCGCTGCTGGTCCTGCCTCGTTCCGTGCCTGATCCGCGAGGACATGGTGGTCGGCGAAATCGACGGCCAGCTTCACACCTTCGCCCATGAGCTTGACAAGTGGACCGCAACGGTCGCCTTCGCCGACGAGTATCAGGGTCGTCCGACGCCCGCAATGGGCCGCTTCAGCGGCAAGCGCGAGTGGGAGACGCTCTATGACGGCTGGGATCTGGCCGACGCGATCAAGGACCTGAACTTCGTCCGTTCCGACGGCAAGACGCTGGTTCCGCAGCCGCATCTGCGCTTCGACGACAAGGAGATGTGGACGCTCGACGATGTGCGCGGCAACAAGCTCGGATCGCCGCTCAACGCGCTGCGTGCCATGTCGCCCGCGGACCGCGAGAAGCATCTGGCGGAGTACGCCAAGGGCTTCACCATCACCCCCTGTAACTGATCAGGCCAAAGGGGGGCGGGTTCGTCCCGCCCCTTCCTTTCACTGGAGGTCCGTATGTCGGAAACCCACACGGTCAGGCTCAGCCCGGTTGGCGTCGAATTCGACGTCGAGCATGGCGAAACGGTGCTCAACGCCGCTTTCCGCCAGGGCATCGCTCTGCCGCACGGCTGCAAGGAAGGGCAATGCTCGGCCTGCAAAAGCGTGTTGCTCGAAGGCGAAGTCGACATGCTGAAATACTCGACGTTCGCGCTGAACGACATGGAGAAGGAGAGCGGGCACGTCCTGTTGTGCCGCTGCATCGCCTTCTCCGACCTGGAAGTCGAGCTCCTCAACTACGACGAGGAAATTTTGGCGAAAGCGATCGCCGTGAAGACGTACAAGGGCCGGATTGCTCGGATCGAGCACCTGACCCACGACATTCGCGGCATCGAGATCGAACTCGGCTCCCCAATGAAGTTCTGGGCGGGGCAATATGTCGACATCACGGTTACCACGCAAAAAGGGGAGACGATTACGCGCTCGTTCTCCATGGCAAATACGCCGGACCAAACCGAAAAACTCTCCTTCATCATCAAAAAATATCCTGAGGGAAAGTTTTCCGGAGAACTCGATTCTGGAGGCATCGAAGCCGGAGCCGAAGTCACCGTCGTCGGACCCTACGGAACCTGTTTCCGCCGCGACGAACGGCAAGGACCCCTGATCCTCGTCGGTGCCGGCTCGGGCATGTCGCCGATCTGGTCGATCCTCAACGATCATCTGAAGAGCGGCGAGAAGCGTCCGGTCTATTTCTTCTACGGCGCCCGCACCCGCAACGACCTGTTCTATCTCGACAGGATCGCCGAGCTGGTCGGCAAGCATTCCGACGTCACCTTCATTCCCGTGCTGTCGCACGCCAATGACGACGCCGAATGGCAAGGCGAACGTGGCTTCGTGCACCAGAGTGTGGACGCCATGCTCAAGCAACTGGCGGTCGACGGGCAGGGCGATGTCCATGCCTGTGGCCCGCCGCCGATGATCGATGCGCTGCAGCCGGTCCTGTTCATGAACGGCTTCGAAACCGAGCGGATCTTCTTCGACAAGTTCACCACATCGGCAGGTGCAACGCCGGCCCATTGAGGGCGGCCACGCACAGCCAACCACAACTGCAACAAGGGAGAGAGACTATGCCTGCAACCTCGAGTTCAGTCGGATCCGGAGCCGCCGGCGCGGCGATCTTCGCCGACTCCGACAGCCGGAAATACCGGTATTTCGACCCGAAAGGCCAGCGCGCCACCCACTACGAGGACATGACGGTCGACGTTCAGCCCGACCCGGAACGCTACCTGATCCAGGACTGGATCATCTCGTTTGCCGACGGCAAGGGCGCCTATGTCAAGCAGAACACCGCCGCCCAGAGTTCCAACTGGCACGCCTTCCGCGCTCCCGACCAGGAATGGGAGCGCACGCACTACCAGCGCCAGTCGAAGATCGAGACCATGGTGCAGAGCGTCATCAACAATGCGCGCAAGTCGGGCACTCCGAAGACCTTCGACAAGGCCTGGGTGAAGATCCTGCAGACGCAGCTCGGCGCCTGGAAACATGCCGAATTCGGGCTCGGCACCTCGCTGATGCAGGCGCAGCGTTACGGCTACACCCAGATGATCAACAACGCGACGCTGACCAACTCGTCCTACAAGCTGCGGCTGGCCCAGGACATCACGCTCTACCTTGCCGAGATCGGCATGGACCTGCCCGGCTGGGACGACGAGCTCGGCAAGAAGGCCTGGCTCGAGGACAAGAACTGGCAAGGCACGCGCGAGGCGGTCGAGACCATCATGGGCGCGACCGACTATCTCGAGCAGTACTTCGCCATCAACATCGTCTTCGAGCCGCTGGTGGGCGAAGTCTTCCGCTCCGGCTTCCTGATGCAGATCGCCGCCGCAAACCACGATTTCATCACGCCGGCGGTGATCTCGGCGGCCGAGGCCGACTACGAGCGCAACCTCGCCAACACGATCGACCTCATGCATCTCCTCGCCAATGACGAGAAGCATGGCGCCGCCAACAAGAAGCTCTTCCAGAGCTGGGTCAAGAAGCACGGCGCGCTCGCCGACAAGGCAGCCACCGGCCTGCAGCCGATCTGGTCGATGCCGCATTCCAAGCCGGTCGCCTTCGCCGATGTCCGCGCCAAATCCGAAGAGCGGATTGGCCAGATCCTCGGCGAACTCGGCCTCAAGCGCTGAAACAGGAGAAATCGTCATGTCACTAGCAGCACGCGACGCAACGCATTCCAACATCTTCAAGGCGATGAAGGACATCACCTTCGAGCAGACGATTTCGCACCAGTGCGGCGTCACCATGAACGATTCTGTCGAGGCTCGCGCCATCGCCGAATTCATGGGCCAGAAGCCGGGGGTGACCATCACCTACCAGCCGGCGCTGATCCGCATCGATGGCACCGGCAAGCTGATCTTCAAGATGGATGCGATCGGCGAATATCTCGGCCGCGAGATTTCGGCCGAGACCTTCGAGGTCAACACCTCCACCCATTACGGCCGCATGGTTCGCGTCGACGACAACACCGTAATCCTGTTCGGCAACATGGACGAGATGTTCGAATACATCGAATAGCCGCCCAAAAATCTGGCGCGCCGTTGCATGCGGCGCGCCGACCCGTCAACGCGATCATTGTGGAGGCAAGTATGTACAGGACACCGGAAGGCAAGGACATTTTCGTGGTCGACGGCCACACCCATTTCTGGGACGGCAGCCCGGAAAACCAGAAAAATATCCACGGCAAGCAGTTCATCGAATGCTTCTATGCCTATCACACGGGCTTGAGCCCGAAGGAACAGCTGTGGGAGAAGAGCAAGTTCGAGAAATACAGCGCCGACGATCTCTATCGCGACCTGTTCATCGACGGTCCCGATGACGTGGCGATCGTGCAGTCGACCTATCTCAAGGACTTCTACAAGAACGGCTTCAACACGATCGAGCGCAACGCCGAGGTGGCCAAGCGCTATCCCGAGCGTTTCATCGTCAACGGCGCCTTTGATCCGCGCGACGGCGAGAAGGCGCTCGAATACATCCACTTCCTCAAGGAGACCTACAACGTCAAGGGCGTGAAGATGTACACGGCCGAATGGAACGGCGCTTCCAAGGGCTGGAAGCTCACCGATCCCGATGCCTACAAGTGTTTCGAACTCTGCGACAAGCTCGGCATCAGGAACATCCACGTCCACAAGGGCCCGACGATCATCCCGCTCAGCAAGGATGCCTTCGACGTCCATGACGTCGACCACGCGGCGACGGATTTCCAGAACCTCAACTGGATCGTCGAACATTGCGGCCTGCCGCGCCTCGACGATTTCTGCTGGATCGCGACGCAGGAAACCAATGTCTATGGCGGCCTGGCGGTAGCGCTGCCCTTCATCCATTCCCGCCCGCGCTATTTCGGCGAGGTCATCGCCGAACTGCTGTTCTGGCTCGGGCCGGAGAAGATCCTGTTCGGTTCCGACTACGCGATCTGGACGCCACGCTGGCTGGTCGAGAAGTTCTGGGCCTACCAGATCCCGGAGGACATCGCCGCCGAACGTGGTGTGCAACTGACCGACGAGATCAAGGAGAAGATCCTCGGCCTCAACGCCGCGCGTCTCTACAACATCGACGTCGAAGCCAAGAAGAAGGCGCTCGCCAGTTCGCCCTTCAGCATCGCGGCGGAGTAGGAGCCATGGCAACCGCCAATGTTTCCGGCGACTGCCAGAAGGAACTCTGGCGGCGCCTTGGTGAGGTCAACGACCCCGAACTGGACGAACCCATCACCGAGATGGGCTTCGTCGAGCGGGCTGATGTGACAGGCGATGGCAGCGTGGATGTCGATTTCCGCCTGCCGACCTACTGGTGCTCGCCGAACTTCGCGTTCCTGATGCTGGATGGCGTGCGCAAGGCGCTCGACCAGCTCTCCTGGTCGCCGGCCTATCGCGTCAAGCTGCACGACCACATGTTCGCCGACGAGGTCAATCGCGGCATGGCGGAAGGCAAGACCTTCGGCGATATCTTCGCCGTGCTTGCCGAGGATCAGGATCTCGGCGCCTTGCGCGAAACCTTCGCAATGAAGGCCTTCAAGCGGCGCCAGGAGGCAGTACTGCGCGGCCTCAAGGCGAACGGCCTGACCAATCGCGAAATCGTCGGCATGGACCTGCCGGCCTACGACGTCGCGCGGTTCGAGCCGGGCGAGGCGGCCAAACAGAAGCCGCGCTACCGGGCGGCGCTGCTCGAGCGGTTTCCGGACCGCCGGGTGGATGATTCCGTCTTCGTGACCTGGGAAGGGCTGCCCATACCGCCCGATGCACTCGGTGCCCATCTCGCCGAACTGCGCGGTGTGCGCATCAACATGGAGTTCAACGGCGCGCTGTGCCGGGGGCTCAAGCAGACCCGATACAAGGAACTGGATGTGGTCGACGGCGAACCGACGCTGGTCGATTTCATTCTGGATCGCGTGCCGGCACGAGCCGCGCCGACCGCCTGAAGCAGATCTGAAAGCAACGGCCTCCCTCGCACGAGGCCCCTAATCAACAACCCGCCCGTAAGGCGGAAGGAGGAACCATGCCCAAAATAATGCTTCACAATTCCGAAGCCCGCCGTGCTCTCGCCCGTGGTGTCTTTCGGCTCGCCGCTGCCGTCGAACCGACGCTCGGCCCCAAAGGCATGAACGCTATGATCGACCGGCCGATCGGCACACCGATGGTGACCCGCGACGGTGTCAGCATCGCCTCCGAGATCGAGCTGCACGACCGTTTCGAAAACATGGGCGCGCAAGTCGTCCGCGAGGTGTCGATGCAGACCAACGAGATCGCCGGCGACGGCACCACGACGGCCATCGTGCTCGCCAACGCGCTCATCCAGGGCGGCGTCGAGGCGAATGAGCGCGGCGTGAAATCCGTCGATCTGTGCAAAGGCATCGACCTCGCCGTGGCGGCGGTGGTGGCGGCACTCAAGGCCTCGGCCAAGCCGGCCAAGGGTAACGGCATCCTGGCGTCGGTCGCCAACATCGCGGCGACCAATACCAAGCTTGGCGCGCTCGTGGCAGAAGCCCATCAGCGGGTGGGCGCAGAAGGCGTCATCACCACCGACTTCAGCGTCACCACCGAGACCACGCTCGATGTCGTCGAGGGCATGTCCTTCGAACGCGGCTACCTCTCGCATCACATGGTGACCGATCAGGAGAAGATGGAGGCTGTGCTCGAACGGCCTTACATCCTGATGACCGACCTCAAGATCAAGGAGCCCGAACAGCTCGATGCTGTTCGCCGCATCGCCGACGAGGACGGCCGCCCACTGCTGATCGTGTCCGAGGAAATGTCGCCGGAAGTGGTGGTGACACTACTCGGCAAGCAGGGACCGGGAAGATACCTCGTTGTCCATCCCCCGGAATATGGCCATTGGCGCAAGGCGATGATGGAGGACCTGGCCATCATCACCGGCGGCAAGGTGATCGCGCGCGATCTTGGCGGCCGGCTGGAGGATATCACCGCCGAGGATCTTGGTACGGCCGACCGGGTGAAGACCAGTTCGTCCTATACCTCCATCATTCGTGGCGGCGGCGATCATGCGGCCATCGCCTCGCGTCGCGCCCAGGTGCAGCGGCAGTATGAGGCTTCGCCGCCCAACATCGACCAGGACAAGCTGCGCGAACGCCTGGCCAAGCTCTCCGGCGGCACCGCGATCCTCTATGCCGGCGGCGTTACGCCGGTCGAGCAGAAGCGGACCATCCAGCTGATCGAGGATTCCTTGAACGCGGTGCGCGCCGCATCCGAAGAGGGCGTGGTCGCTGGTGGCGGCTCCGCACTCGCCCAAATCGCGCCGCTGCTCGACAAGGTAGCGGCTAGTGTCGATGGCGATGTCGCCGAAGGTGTGCGCCTGGTGCGTTCGGTGCTGTCGCGGCCGCTGTGGCGTATCGCCGCCAATGCCGGCGCCGATCCCGAAGCGGTTGTGGTCGAGGTCACACGCATCAATGGCGGCTACGGCTACAACGCGTCGACCGGCGCATATCAGAACATGTTCGAGGCCGGCATCATCGATCCGGTCCGCGTCACCTACACAGCACTCGCCAACGCGGCATCGGTGGCGACACTGATCCTGACCACAGAAACGCTGATTGGCCATCTCGCCGAGGATGAGGACCCGACGGCGGGGCCGGCACGTGGCGGCGGTTCCGAAAAGCTCGGCCGCGCCTGAAGCAATACAGACAATCTCGACGTTGAAAGGACACAGCCATGAAAGCTGCCAGACTCTACGAATACGACCCCAAGATGAACGTCCAGCTCAGGATCGAGGAGGTCAAGGCGCCGACCATCACCGCGCCCGACGAGGTGATCGTGCGGGTCGGAGCCGCCGGCCTCTGCCGCACCGATCTGCACATCATCGAAGGTGTGTGGAAGCCGACCATGGATCCCGAAGGCACGCTGTTGCCCTACATCATGGGACACGAGAATGCCGGCTGGGTCGAGGAAGTTGGCAGCGGCGTCAGATCGGTCAAGCGCGGCGACGCCGTGATCTGCCATCCCTTCCGCTCATGCGGCATCTGCCTCAACTGCCGCCATGGCGAAGATATGTATTGCGACAACGGCCAGTTTCCCGGCCTGGGCATGAATGGCGGCTTTGCCGAGTATTTCATCACCAGCGAGCGGTCCTTGATCAAGCTGAACGCCAACATCACGCCGATCGAAGTGGCGCCGCTGGCCGATGCCGGCATCACCGCCTACCGTGCCGCCAAACGTGCCGCAAAGCTGCTGCGGCCAGGCAGCTATTGCGTGCTGCTCGGCATAGGCGGGCTCGGCCACATCGCGCTGCAATCGCTGCACGCGATCTCGGGCTGCCGCATCATCGCCGTCGATCGCGAGCCGGCGGCGCGGGTGCTGGCCAAGGATCTTGGCGCCGATTTCATCCTCGATGGCGGGCCAAATGTCGTCGAGGAGGTCGCCCAGATTACCGGCGGCGGCGCCCATGTGGTGATCGACTTCGTTGGTGAACTCGGGGTCGAGAACATCTGCTGGAAGATGGTGCGCAAGGGCGGGCAACTGTTCGTCGTCGGCTATGGCGGCAACATCAACGTGCCGACCGCGCATCTCGTCATCGAGGAGATCAACATCGGCGGCAGCCTGGTTGGCAATTTCACCGAGCTCGTCGAACTGATGGAGCTCAACGCCGACGGCAAGGTGAAGATGCACTACACCGAATACAATCTCGCCAGCATCAACACCGCGCTCGACGATTTCAAGAACCGGCGCTTCACCGGGCGTGGCGTCATCGTGCCCTGAAGCATTAGGAGCGGACTTCGCGCGGACGGGCGCGGCATCCGCTCCCCACCATCATCCAGAGGGAGAGAAAAATATGAACAAATACATCTGTGAATTCATCGGAACCTTCGCGCTGGTCTTCTTCGGCTGCGCGACGGTTCTGTTCATGCGCTCCGAGGTTGGCCTGCTGGGCGTCGCCATGGCCTTCGGCCTGTCGGTGGTGGCGATGGCCTATTCGATCGGACCAATTTCGGGCGCCCACCTCAATCCGGCCGTCAGCCTCGGCTTCTTCGTCTCAGGCCGAATGAAATCAAATGACCTCATCGGCTATGTGGTCGCGCAATGCACGGGGGCAATTGTTGCATCGGCGGTGCTCTACGTCATCGCACAAGGCAAGGGCGGCGGCTTTGACGTGGCGGCGAATGGCTTCGCCCAGAATGGCTGGTCGACCTACTCAGTGACCTCGGCGTTCCTGTTCGAAGTCGTCGCCACTTTCCTGTTTCTGCTCGTCATCCTTCGCGCCACCGCCGAAGGCGGCGCCGGCCCTCTGGCCGGCCTGGCGATCGGGCTGACACTGGTCATGATCCATCTCGCCGGCATTGCCGTCTCCGGATCGTCGGTCAATCCGGCCCGCTCGCTCGGACCGGCGCTCTTTGCCGGTGGAACCGCTCTATCACAACTTTGGCTCTATATCGTGGCGCCGTGCCTTGGCGCGGCCGCTGCCGGACTGGCATTGCGCGCCGGGGTGATCGGCGCGAGCGAACCGGCGGCTCAGCCGGCCTGATTGCTTGCCGGACCCGGCAAGCCTTTTCTTGAACCCTGCGGCTGATGCCATGGCGTTTTCCGTGTCGGGACGTCAGCGAAGCGCGATCCCGGATCGAGATTCTTTGCTTCGAGCTTCGGAAAAACGGGAGGACAATATGGATCTTATCACAGGGTTGGCCGTCGTCATCGGCATTATGGGCGGCATTGCAACGTGGGCAGCGATCACCATCGGCAACCCCTATTTGCTGATCTGGGCGGTATTTGTCGGCTGGGGAAGTTTCTATCACTGTGGCGGCAAGGAAGCCGGGTTCAAGAATTCGGCGGTTGCAAACCTCTGGGGAGCGATCTGCGCCGCTGGCGCACTGATAGCACTGACGTCCATTGGCGTTACGGCGATCATGGCCGGCATTTGCGTCGGCATTTCAATCGTCGTCCTGATTCTCGCCGCCAAGCTGCCCTTGCTGAGCGCTATTCCGTCAGCGGTCTATGGCTATGCAACGACCGCCGCGCTTTATCTACTTGGTGCCGCCGCTTACGGCGAAGGCATCAGCGGCATTACCAAGGTCGCGGCGGCTGTGGTTGTCTCGCTGATCATCGGCAACATTCTCGGCTATCTCTCGGAGAAAGTGACAGGTGCTGTCGTAAAGGCCTGATCGATCCGGCGATCGCTGCCTGAAGGCGTTTTGCGGTCGACGCACTTCCCCGCTCACGCGACGGGCGAATGCCGCTTTTTTGTCGGTGAGCGACCCGAGTCTACCTTCCATGTTTGACGGAAGCATATCCAGCGTTGCTGAAGTGGTTTGCGCATTCGTCTGGCTTGATAGTGCCGAGATGGCGCCAAGTGTCTTCTACGGTGCGCTTCCGGGCGTGTCGCATCCAATGCTTGATCTTGGCGAAGGTCTGCTCGATCGGGTTGAGATCGGGCGAGTATGGCGGCAGGGACCAGAGCTTTCGCCGGCGGTGCCCTGATCGCATGACGGATGGCTGCGGATTTATAACTGCCCAAATTGTCCATGATCACGATGTCGCCGGGCCGCAGGGTTGGGAACAGTTGCTGACGCACATAGGCGCGGAAGCATTCACCGTTGAAGGGGCCGTCGAAGACACATAGCGCGGTGAGTTTGTCGCAGCGCAACGCGCCCAGGAAGGTCAGGCGGGCAGGGCCGGCGCCGCCTTGGTTAGGCCCAGCCTAAGCAGAATTATCGAAAATCATTATTTGTGCATCGCACACAGCGTGCTTTGCTCCATCAGCCGGCTGAAAGAGAAACATAAAGAACGTCAGGCGGCAGCCTTCGGCGATGCGTCCGAAGCGGCTTTGTTGTGGCGCGGATAACGCCTGACCTCAGAAAAAGACAGGGGAACGTGATGACGACAATAATCTCGAAGTTTCGCCACGCCGCGCTTGCGGCCGGCATTGCCCTGAGCGCCCTTTCAGTGAGCCTCCACGCCGAAGCCGGCAGCTTGAAGCTGGGAATGACGACCTGGGTCGGATACGGCCCGCTCTTCCTTGCGCGTGACATGGGCTACTTCAAGGAAGGCGGCCTCGATGTCTCGCTCGAAATCATAGAGGAAGCGTCGATGTACATGGCAGCAGTTGCCGCCGGCGAGCTCGATGGCAGCGCCTCGACCATAGATGAAATCATGAAGTACCGTTCCAAGGATGTCTGCTTCAAATCGGTCTATGCCCTCGATGATAGCCATGGCGGCGACGGCGTTCTGGCGCCCAGCGAGGTCAAGAGCGTCGCCGATCTCAAGGGCATGGAGGTTGGGATGAACGAAGGCTCGGTGTCCCAGTTCTGGTTCAACATCCTGCTCAAGCAGGCCGGTCTCAGCCAGGCTGACGTGAAGGTCACCAACATGACGGCCGATGACGCTGCCGCCGCCTTCATGGCCGATCGCATTCCTGTTGCCGTCACCTGGGAGCCGCATCTGACGCTGGCCAAGAAGGCAAACAAGGGACAGGTCCTGATCGACTCCTCGAAGACGCCGGGCCTGATCGTCGATGTGGTGGCGCTGAATTGCGACTACATCGCGAAGAACCCTGGCGATGTCGAGGCGCTGGTGAAGGGGCTCTACAAGGCCAACGAGTTCATCAAGGAAAATCCTGAGAAGGCTTACGAGGTGATGGCCAAGGGTGTCGGCGGCTGGCTGAAGGATCCGAAGGACTTCGCTTCCTCCGCCGCGGGCGTGAACTTCTACGGCAAGGCGCGCAATGCCGAATTTTTCGCCGGCGGCGAGAGCGGTGATGCTGGCAAACTGATCAAGCTGGGCGGCCACGTCTGGGGCGGCTTCGGCAAGCTCAAGATGGACATCAAATACGACGACCTGGTCGATCCGTCTTTCCTTACGAAGTGATCCGGCCTTGTAAAGTCAGTTCGCTGGACCGCAGGCGCGAGGCTCGGCCTGCGGTCCTAGCCGTCCAAAGGGTTCCCCTGTGACATTGGCACCGAATGCAACGTCTCCCATCAGCCATATCGGGACTGCGAGCGTGGAAACAAATCAGCCCGGTCGATCCGCCTGGAAAGCTGTCACCACGCCTTTTCGGGCCGTGTCGCGCCCTCTCTCCATCACGCTCAGCGTCTTGGTCTGGGGCGCGGTCATCGGTGGCTGGTTCGCTTTGACCTATTCCGGAGCGGTCAAGGAAATGTTCCTGCCGCGCCCCGAATCCGTATTGTCCACCACCATCAGCATGGCGCTTGACGGCTCCTTGTGGGAGCACGTCCTGGCTAGCGTCCAGGTGGTGCTGATCGGTTTCGTCATTTCGACCATCGTGGCGGTACCGCTCGGATTGACGATGGGCACCTACCGCGTCGTCCAGGCCGCGCTCGATCCGCTCGTCAATTTCATCCGCTATCTGCCGGTGACGTCCTTCGTCCCGCTTTTCATCCTGTGGATCGGCATCGGCATCGAGCAGCGCGTTGCCGTCATCATCTTCGGTATCTTCTTCCAGCAGCTGGTAATGATCGCCGACAGCGCCCGCGGCGTTCAGCGCGACCTCGTCAACGCAGCCTATACGCTCGGCACGAAACGCGGCGACACGGTCTTTCATATTGTATTTCCAGCCACGCTTCCGAATGTGCTCGACGTGCTGCGCGTCACCATGGGCTGGGCCTGGACCTATCTCGTCGTTGCCGAACTCGTCGCCGCGCGCAGCGGACTTGGCTACATCTCGCTCAAGGCCATGCGCGGCTTCCAGGTCGACGTGATCTTCATGGCCATCGCCATGATCGGCATCCTTGGTCTTTGCACCGACCAACTGTTCCGGGGCATCCGCCGCCTCGTCGCTCCCTGGGCCAATTGAGGAGCTCGCTGACATGGACACCCTTACCCTCGCGACGAAACCGACGAGTTCCGACATCGGCGTTGACAATGTCGTCCTGCGTTACGGCACAGGCGACAATGCCGTGCTGGCACTGGACGGCATCTCGTTCCATGTCGTGCCCAATGAGTTCTGCGTGATCGTCGGCCCATCCGGCTGCGGCAAGTCGAGCCTGCTCTATCTTGTCGCCGGCCTCGAGGAGCGCACCGGCGGCATGATCTCTGTCGGCGGCACGCCGGTTACCGAGCCAGGCCCGGATCGCGGCATGGTGTTTCAGGCGTATACGCTGTTTCCCTGGCTAACGGTGGCGCAGAACGTCGAATACGGTCCGAAGCGCAAGGGCATGCCGGCGGCCGAGCGCAGGGCCATCGTCGAGCATTTTCTCCATGAGGTCGGCCTCGCGAAATTCGCCAACCATTATCCCTCGCAGCTGTCGGGCGGCATGAAGCAGCGCGTGGCGATTGCCCGCGCACTCGCCAACGATCCGCAGGTGCTGCTGATGGACGAGCCCTTCGGAGCGCTCGACAGCCAGACCCGCCACAGCATGCAGAAGCTTTTGCTGAGGATCTGGGATCATTCCAAGAAAACGGTCCTGTTCGTCACCCACGACATAGACGAGGCCATCTTGCTGGCGGACCGGGTGCTCGTCATGTCGGGCCGGCCTGGCCAGATCAAGAAGGAAATCCACGTCGATCTCCCGCGCCCGCGCAGCATGGATCTGGTCATGGAGCCGAACTTCATCGCCATGAAGCGGGAAATCCTCGAGCTCTTGAAGAACGACGAAGACGACGATCACTAATGCATGTCGCCCAAAGCGACCTCGGTTTTGGGACGACGACAGGCATGAAACAAAGATCAGCGGTCTTCGGGGTAGATCATGAAACAGGCATTGCATGGGCATCGACGCCGCGGAATTCGACTATATCGTCATTGGCGCGGGCTCGGCCGGTTGTGTCCTGGCCAACAGGCTGAGTACTAATCCCGCCAGCCGCGTCTGCCTGATCGAGGCCGGCGGCAGCGACGACCGCACCCGGGTGCGCGTGCCGGCTGGCATTCTCTCGCTCTACGGCAATCCGAACTTCGACTACGGCTACAAAAGCGTGCCGCAGCCGCTGCTCAACAATCGCCGCATACCGGTCAACCGGGGCAAGCTTCTTGGCGGATCGAGTTCGATCAATTCGATGGTCTACATTCGCGGAGCCGCGCAGGACTACGATGAATGGGCAGCACTTGGCTGCGCGGGCTGGTCCTATGCCGGCATACTGCCGGTCTTCAAGAGGCTGGAGCGAAACCTTCTGTCGCAGAACCCCGCCTATCACGGCTTCGACGGCGAACTGCTGGTCGACAATCCGCGCGATCCCAATGATGTGTCCAGGCTGTGGGTAGAGGCTGGCCGAGGCATGGGCCTGCCCGAAAACCGCGACTTCAACGCCGATAGCCAACTCGGCCTCGGTATCTACAATGTCACCCAGAACAAGGGGGAACGCTTCTCGGCCTATACCGCCTTCGTCCGGCCGGTTCTCGGCCGCCCAAATCTCCAGGTGCTGTCAGGAGTCGAGGTGCTTGATGTGGTGGTTGAAAGTGGACGCGTCGCCGGCGTCAATGTGATCAGGGACGGAGTTGCCCAACGGCTCGCATGCCGCGCCGAGGTGGTCCTGAGTGCGGGCGCGATCGGATCGCCACGCATCCTGCTTGCTTCCGGCATCGGCCCGGCGGAGGAGTTGAAGGCGGCGGGGATAGAACCGGTCATGAACGTGCCGGGCGTCGGCAAGAACCTGCGCGACCATGTCGACGGCATGATCACGGTGCGATCGAACAGCACCAGGACGCTTGGTCTGTCGATTGCCAACCTGCCGGCGATGCTGGCGGCGCCGTTCCAGTATTTCGCCCGGCGCAAGGGCATGCTGACGACCAACTATGTCGAGGCCGGCGGCTTCGCGAAGACGAAATATGCCGGCAGCATTCCCGATGTCCAATTCCACTTTGTCCCCGGCTACCGCAGCCATCGCGGCCGGCTCGTCGAATATGGCCACGGTTACGCCGTGCACACTTGCGTGCTGAGGCCCGGAAGCGTCGGCGAAATCACGCTCGAGCGCGACGGCACCCGCCGCAACGTGCTGATAGATCATCGTTTCTTTAGTGATGAGCGGGATGCCCTGATCCTTGTCGAGGGCATCAAGCTGGCCCGCTCGATCCTGGCTTCTCCGGCCTTTGGCGGTATTCGCGGACCGGAAATCCTGCCTGGGCCGGATGTCGTCACCGACGACGAGATCCTCGCCTATCTGCGTGCCGAGGCACTGACGGTCTATCATCCGGTCGGCACCGCCAAGATGGGCAACGACACCATGGCGGTGGTCGACCCTGCCGGCCTCAAGGTGCGCGGCTTCGACAATCTGCGCATCGCGGACGCCTCGATCATGCCGACACTCATCGGCGGCAACACCAATGCGCCATCCATGATGATCGGCGAAAAAGCGGCTACGGCGATGTTGTCGTAGCCGTCCGTTGGGACGCGGCCATCCGGCATTTAGGGATAAGCTAACCACTGCCACGTGAAATCGTAATTTTCGCTATCCAGTCCCTCCAGTACACCAGCGATCTGACCTCCTCGCATCCGCAAAAATTCTTTGGGGAGCTGAAAAGGGCACTGAAATGTCGGTCGAAAAAATAAACACGCTTGTTGTTGGCGGCGGCCAGGCGGGGCTGGCCATGAGCGAACATCTGCGCAAGTGCGATGTGCCGCATCTTGTCCTTGAGCGGCATCGCATCGCCGAACGCTGGCGCTCGGAAAGATGGGACTCCCTGGTTGCCAACGGACCTGCCTGGCACGATCGTTTTCCGGGCATGGAGTTTCCGGATACCGATCCCGATGCCTTTGTCTCCAAGGAGGAGGTTGCCGACTACTTCGTCGCCTACGCGGAAATGATCTCAGCGCCCATCCGCTGCGGCGTGGATGTCGAGAAAGTGCAGGGGCTTGTCGGCCGTCCCGGCTTCCGGGTCAAAACCTCAGGCGGCGTCATCGAGGCCGCCAACGTGGTCGCCGCCACCGGGGCCTTCCAGCACCCTGTCATGCCGAGCATCGTGCCTCGGGATGCACGGCTCATGCAGCTCCATTCCAGCGCCTATCGCAACCCCGACCAGCTGCCCAGGGGCGCGGTCCTGGTGGTCGGGTCGGGCTCCTCGGGAGTGCAGATCGCGGACGAACTCCTGCGCGCGGGAAGGAACGTCTACCTCTCGGTCGGGCCGCATGATCGTCCTCCCAGGGCCTATCGCGGCCGCGATTTCTGCTGGTGGCTGGGGGTCCTCGGCAAGTGGGACGCCCAAGCGCCGGCGCCTGACACGGAGCACGTCACAATCGCGGTGAGCGGGGCGCGCGGCGGCCAGACGATCGACTTCCGGCGCCTTGCCGCGCAGGGCATGAAGCTCGTCGGCAGGACGGAACTGTACAAGGATGGCGTGATGACCTTCGCCCCCGACCTTGGCAGGAACATCGCCCGCGGCGATGCCAACTACATGTCGCTGCTGGACGAAGCCGACGCCTATGTTGCCCGCTACGGCCTCGACCTTCCGGAAGAGCCAGGTGCCCGCAAGATCGAACCGGACCCGCCATGCCTGACTGATCCAATTCTCGACCTGGACCTCGCCAAGGCCGGAATAGCCTCGATCATATGGGCGACGGGATTCAGCTTCGATTACAGCTGGCTGAAGGTCGACGTGTTCGGCGAGAAGGGCAAGCCGAGGCATCAGCGCGGTGTCTCGAGCGAGCCGGGGATCTATTTCCTGGGTCTGCCGTGGCAGTCAAGGCGCGGGTCCAGCTTCATCTGGGGCGTCTGGCACGATGCCAAGCATCTGGCGGACCATATTTCCACGCAGCGCAAGTACCTGACCTATCATTCGTCCGCGAAACGCCAGATCAGGGCGGCATAGCGAGGGCCGGCGGCAGCCTGGCGCTGTGAGCGACGATATTCCGATGAAGAGCCCGATCCGATGGAGACTAGGATGGCGCACACAAGAATCCGTAAGTTCAATACGAAAGACACCTATCCCGAGCAGAAGCTCGACAATGATCTGTGTCAGGCGGTGGTCACGCGGGGCGGCCGGACGGTCTATCTGCGTGGCCAGTGCCCGCAGGATCTCGACACGGCCAAGAATATCGACAGCCATGATCCGGCCGAGCAGACCCACAAGGTGATGCAGAACATCAAGCAGCTCATCGAAGAGTGTGGAGGCAAGATGGAGCATCTGGTCAAGGTGGTCGTCTACATCACCGACGTGCGCCATCGCGAGGCGATCTACCGCACCATGGGTGAGTATATCAAAGGCGTGCATCCCGTTTCGACCGGCCTTGTCGTGCAGGCCCTGGCGCGGCCCGACTGGCTGGTCGAGATCGACGGCACCGCTGTCATCCCGGACTGACGCTGATGACTTTTTCCATTGTCGCGCGGTGCAGCCGCACCGGAATGTTCGGCGTCGCGGTGTCGTCTTCCTCTCCGGCGGTGGCGGCGCGCTGCGCCTATGCGCAAGCGGGCGTGGGTGCGGTTGCAAGCCAGAACGTCACCGATCCGACGCTCGGCACAAGGGGGCTCGAGCTGCTGGCGCGCGGCGCCTCGGCCGCCGAGGCGGTCGCCATCCTGAAGCGCACCGGCACCTACAGCGAATACCGGCAGGTTCTGGCCGTCGATGCCGCCGGGACCACCGCCATTCATTCCGGCGCTAGGGCGCTTGGCATCTGGGCGCAAGCGCATGCGGAAAATGTCGCCTGCGGCGGCAACATGCTCGCCCATGACGGCGTACCGCAAGCCATGGTGGAGGCCTTCCTGGCTTCTGAAGGCCATCTCGGCGACCGCCTGATCGCGACCATGCGCGCCGCGCTGAAAGCGGGTGGAGAGGCCGGTCCGGTCCATTCCGCCGGAATGAAACTGGTGCGCGAGGTCGCATGGCCCGTCGCGGACCTGCGCTGCGACTGGAGCGACGGCTGCCCGATCGAGGAACTGGCGGCATTGTGGGATCGCTATAAGCCGCAACTCGATGCCTATGTGACCCGGGCGATCAATCCGTCCGATGCGCCGAGCTACGGCGTGCCGGGTGACGAGTAGCCTGCACGCGTGGGGGAGGGCAGCCAAATGAGCGGACTCAGTCACAAGGACTGGATCGGCAAAGCATCCGCGATCCGTTTTCGCGACAAGGCGTTCATCGACGGCAAGACGGTCGCGGCCCGTTCGGGCCGCACCTTCGCCAGCATCAATCCGGCCACCGGCGAAACGCTGGCCGAGGTGGCGTCGTGCGGCGAGGAAGATGTCGATCTGGCTGTCGCCGCGGCGCGCCGCAGTTTCGAGGCGGGTGTCTGGTCACGCACCAGCCCGGCGCACCGCAAGGAGGTGCTGCTGCGGCTGGCGCGGCTGCTGCGCGAAAACCTGCAGGAGCTTGCCCTGCTCGAGTCGCTCGACATGGGCAAGCTCGTCACGGATGCCGCGACTGTCGATGTCCCGGGTTCGGCGGCGATCTTCCAGTGGTATGGCGAGGCCATCGACAAGCTCTACGACGAGATCGCGCCGACCGGCGTCAGCGATCTGGTGCTGATGCGGCGCGAACCGCTCGGCGTGATCGGTGCCGTGGTGCCGTGGAATTTCCCGCTCGACATGGCGACCTGGAAGTGCGCGCCCGCGCTGGCGGCGGGCAATTCGGTGGTGCTGAAGCCCGCCGAGCAGTCGCCCTTCTCGGCGCTCCGGCTGGCGGAACTCGCGATGGAGGCGGGCCTGCCCGCCGGTGTGCTCAACATTGTGCCTGGCCTTGGCGAGACAGCCGGGCAGGCGCTTGGCCGCCACAAGGACGTGGATTGCCTTGCCTTCACCGGATCGACATCAGTCGGCAAGATGTTCCTGCAGTATTCGGGTCAGTCGAACATGAAGCAGGTCTGGCTCGAAACAGGCGGCAAGAGCCCGAACCTCGTCTTCGCCGATTGCGGCGATCTCGATGCGGCGGCCGACATGGCGGCGTTCGGCATCTTCTTCAACCAGGGCGAAGTTTGCTCGGCCAATTCGCGCCTGCTCGTTGAACGCTCCATCAAGGACACGCTCCTGGAGAAGCTGGCACAGCGCGCGGCGGCCACCCAGCCTGGCGATCCGCTCGACCCGGCCTCGAAAATGGGCGCCATGGTCGATGCCCGCCACGCGGCCAACGTCATGCGGTTCGTCGAGGCCGGCAAGAAGACCGCGCGCCTGGTTGCCGGCGGCAATCGGGTCACGGTCAACGGCCGCGGCAGCTTCATACAGCCCACCATCTTCGACAATGTCGCCCATGACGACCCGATTGCCAGGGATGAGATATTCGGACCGGTGCTTTCCGTCATTGCCTTCGACGATGAAGAGGAGGCTACCCGTATAGCCAATGACAGCCCGTATGGACTGGCGGCATCCTTGTGGACCGACAGTCTTTCGCGCGCGCACCGCGTCGCCGCTCGTCTTCGCGCCGGCACGGTTTCCGTCAATACGGTCGATGCGCTTAGCCCGATGACCCCGTTCGGCGGCGTCAAGCAATCCGGCTTCGGCCGCGACCTGTCGCTGCATGCGCTGGACAAGTACACCGCGCTGAAAACGACATGGATCAAATATTGAGCCAAGGCGAGCGCTTGATCGCAACGCCCAAACCGGCAACATAGCCGCCCATGCCGCTACGCTTTACGCTGAGACAACTGGAATATTTCGTCGCCGTCGGCGAAGCCGGCTCCATTACCAAGGCGGCCGAACAGGTCAATGTTTCGCCGCCTTCGATCTCGGCATCCATCGCGCAACTGGAGGCCGAATTCGGCGTCCAGCTTTTCGTTCGCAAACATTCGCATGGCCTGTCGCTCACGGCCGGCGGGCGTGTTTTCCTCAAGGAGGCCGCCAGGCTGCTTGCCGACGCCGACGCTCTGCACGATATCGCCGGCGACATCGCCGAGAAGGTGCGCGGGCCACTGGCGATAGGATGCCTGCTGACCTTCGCGCAGATCGTCTTGCCGACGCTGCGCATGAAGTTCGAGCGCGCCTATCCCGAGGTACGGTTCAGGCAGTTCGAACGCAACCAGGGCCAGTTGCTCGAAATGTTGCAGCGAGGCGAAATCGACGCGGCGCTGACCTACGATCTCGAACTGTCGCAGGACACGACTTTCGAACCGCTGATGCTCGTGCCGGCCTATGTCATGCTGCCGCAGGGGCACCGCTTCGCCAGCAAGGCTTCCATCACGACGGAAGAACTGGCCGACGAACCGATGGTGCTGCTCGACCTGCCATATAGCCGCGAATATTTCCTTTCGGCTTTTCATTCGCAGGGGATCCGACCGAACATTGCCGAGCGCACCGGCGACATCGCGGTTATGCGTTCGATGGTCGCGAACGGCTTCGGCTATGGCATCGCCAACATGCGGCCGCTCAATACGCTGGCGCCCGACGGCAAGCCGCTGGTGTTCGTGCCTCTGGAAGGCGATTTGCGGCCGCTTACCATGGGGATCGCCCTGCCCAACGCCGAGCACCGCACGCAGACGGTGCAGGCATTCATCGATCATTGCCGCCGTTTTGTCGTCGAACAGGGCGTGTTCGGGAGTGGGCGGGTCGTGGAATAGCGGCAGCCTCTATCAGGCGGCGTGAAACTGGTGATCTGAAAGCAGCCGCAGCAGATTGTCCAGCATGTCGTCGCAGCGGCGCATCTGTTCGACGCTGACGAATTCGTCCGGTCTGTGTCCTTGCGCCATCGAGCCCGGTCCGCACACGATCGTCGGCGTGCCGAGATCGCGGCTGAACAATCCACCTTCGGTACCGAAGGCAACCTTGATGGTGTCATTGGCACCGGTCAGCGACTTCACGAAGGCCACGGCCTGCGAATTCGCCGGCGTGTCCAGACCCGGATAGGTGTTGGTGATCTCGATGTCGACGGCAGCCTCAGGCGCAATCGCTGAAGCGGCAGCGGCAATGCGCGCCGCCTCCGCGCGCAGGCGCTCGAGGATTTCGTCGGGATTGTCGGCCGCTATATTGCGGATCTCGAAGTCGAGCTGACAGAGGTTCGGCACGATGTTGAGCGCCACGCCGGCATTCATCTTGCCGACGTGGACGGTCGTGTAGGCAATGTCGTAGTCGCCGTCGCGCGCGCCATCGACCGCCAGCCGGTCTTGTTCGCCGCGCAGTGCGGCGACGAAGTCGCAGCCGAGATGTATGGCATTGAGCGCCAAGGGGGCGAGCGCCGAATGGCCTTCCCGTCCCCTGCAGATGGCGCGAGCGGCAAGCTTGCCCTTGTGGCCAGTCGCGACATGCATGCTGGTCGGCTCGCCGACGATGCACAGCAATGGCCGTAGCGGCGCAGCCCGTAGCATGTCGATCAGGCTGCGCACGCCGATGCAGCCGACCTCCTCGTCATAGGAAAGCGCCAGATGCAAGGGTGTTTGCAGAGGTATTTTCGAAGCTTTGAGACACGCCGCAAGCGCGCAGGCCACAAAACCCTTCATGTCGGCCGCGCCGCGGCCGTAAAGCTTGCCGTCTCGCGCGGTCATCTCGAAGGGCGGCAGCGTCCAATCCTGTCCGTCGATCGGCACGACATCGGTGTGGCCCGACAGCATGACGCCAGCAGCGTCTGTCGGCCCGATGGTGGCGAACAGGTTGGCCTTGTGGCCATCCGCGCTGCTGATGATCTGGCACGCAATGCCCTGTGCCGCCAGCAGGTCACTCACATAGCCGATGAGGTCGAGGTTCGAGTCGCGGCTCACCGTCGGGAATGCGATCAGCTTTTCAAGGATTTGGATGCTGTCCATGCGTTGTATGTCTCCTTGGCCGTGCGCGCTATCTAGCATCGCGTCGCCACGGCCTTGAAGTCGCATTTGGCTCAGCCGGGATTCACCGGATGCTAATCCAGGCGGCCGGGGCTGATTAGGCGCGTCCTAATCGGCACAGAAGAAATCTGTAGTTTTCCGGCACGCGCCGCAACTTATGAGTAGTTTGACGGCATCTACACGCTGGGCAGACCAGCTTGCGCCAGGGTCAAAACCACCGCAGCACATGCCGTGATGCGACCTTGGCAGGAAGGAAGCACCATGCGTGATCCACGCTACGACATTCTGTTCGAGCCGGTGAAGATCGGTCCGGTGACCGCCAAGAACCGCTTCTACCAGGTGCCGCACTGTAATGGCGGTGGCTATCGCGATCCGTCGGCCGCGGCCGAGATGCGACGCATCAAGTCGGAAGGGGGCTGGGGCGTCATCTTCACCGAGCAGACCGAGATGCACCACACCTCGGAGATCACGCCTTTCATCGAGCTCAGGCTGTGGGACGACGCTGATATTCCAGCGCTCGCCAAGATGGCCAGCGCCATGCATCAGCATGGCGCGCTGGCCGGCGTCCAGCTGGCCTATTCAGGCATCAATGGCCCGAACCTCTACACCAAGGAAGTGCCGCGCGGGCCGTCGGCCCTGCCTATCCGGACCTTCACCAACGATCCCGTTCAGGCGCGCGCCATGGACAAGCAGGACATCCGCGACCTGCGCCGCTGGCACCGCAATGCCTTCAAGCGCGCGAAGCTGGCTGGCTTCGATCTGGTGTGTCTCTACGGTGCGCATGGCTTCGGCATCATCCAGCACTTCCTGTCCACCGCCACCAACCAGCGTAGCGACGAATATGGCGGCTCCCTGGAAAACCGCTCGCGGCTGATGCGCGAGCTGATCGAAGAGGGCAGGGATGCCATTGGCGACACCTGCGGCCTGACGCTGCGGCTGTCGCTGGACGAGATGATCGGCGAGCTTGGCTTCGTCAATTCCGAGGTGCGCGACATGATCGAGATGCATGCCGATCTGCCCGATCTCTGGGATCTGGCGCATGGCGCCTGGGAGGATTGTTCGGGGCCGTCGCGGTTCAAGGAGGAGGCCGCGCAGGAAAGCCTCGTCTCCGGCATCAAGAAGCTGACCTCGAAGCCGGTCGTGGGTGTCGGTCGCTTCACGTCGCCGGATGTGATGGTGAAGATGATCAGGTCTGGCACGCTTGATTTCATCGGCTGCGCGCGACCGTCGATTGCCGATCCGTTCCTGCCGAAGAAAGTGGAAGAAGGGCGCATCGAGGACATTCGCGAATGCATCGGCTGCAATATCTGCATCACCGGCGACATGACCATGTCGATCTCGCGCTGCACGCAGAACCCGACCTTCATGGAGGAATGGCGCAAGGGCTGGCATCCGGAGCGCATGCAGCCCAAGGGCGGCAGCGAGAGCGTGCTGATCGTCGGCGCCGGTCCGGCCGGACTTGAAGCTGCTCGCGCGCTCGGCCTGCGCGGCTATCAGGTCGCCATTGCCGAGACTGGCATCGAACTCGGCGGCCGCGTCGCGCGCGAATGCCGCCTGCCCGGGCTCTCGGCCTGGGGCCGCGTGCGCGATTATCGCCAATACCAGCTCAGCCAGATGCCCAATGTCGACATCTATTTCGAAAGCCGGTTGTCGGCGCAGGACATCCTGGCCTTCGGCTTTCAGAACATCGCCCTCGCCACCGGCTCGACATGGCGGCGTGACGGGGTGGCGCGCGCCCATGTGGTGGCGATGCCGATCAGCCCGGCCATGCCGGTCTACACGCCGGACGATTTGATGGGTGGCAATGTGCCTGCCGGCAATGTCGTGCTGTTTGACGACGACCACTATTACATGGGTGGCGTTCTGGCAGAGTTGATGGCGCGCAACGGCGCCAAGGTGACGCTGGTGACGCCGTCCGCCTATGTATCGGACTGGACTCGCAACACCTTGGAGCAGGGCGCAATCCATCGCCGTCTGGCCGAGCTCGGCGTCGAGATCGTGCTGAACCGGACTGTTACGCGCGTCGTGCAAGGCGGCGTTGCCACTGCCTGCTCCTACACCGGCGCCGAACGCGACGTCGCCGCCGACGCCGTGGTGCTGGTGACGTCGCGCCAACAGGAGGACCAGGTCTGGCGCGAGTTGAAAGCGCGGCGGCACGAATGGGCCGACAATGGCATTCGCTCGATCAAGGTCATCGGCGATGCCGAGGCGCCAGGTCCGATCGCCTGGGCAACCTATGCCGGCCATCGCTTCGCGCGTGAGCTGGACGAACCCGATATCGGTGATGCGCTGCCGTTCCGGCGGGAAGTCACGGCCCTGGCTGCGGAATAGGGTTGGGAACCACGATCCAATCCATCGAGTTGCCGTGGTTCCGACAGATGCTGTAGACGAGCGGCCCTAGTCTTAGTTTAGAGGAAACCGCGGCGGATGCCGTATTGTCCGAGCTTGCGATAGAGCGTCGGGCGCGAAATACCGAGCCTCAAGGCAACTTTGCTGAGATTGCCACTCTCCGCGGCAAGCGCGTTCTTGAGCGCCTGGCATTCTGCATCCTCGAATGTGCAAACTGGTGCTTCGAGCATGGCTGCGGGATGATCGTTGTGCCCGATCATAGTGTTGCGATTGCCCGCATTGATTTCCCCAGGAAGATCCGAGAGCTCGACAGTGCCGCCACGCGCCAGAATGTGCAACCGCCCGACGAGGTTCTTCAGTTCGCGCACATTACCCGGCCAATGGTAGGCGAGCAGGACCTCGAGCGCTTCTTGCGAGAATTCCAGCGGGTCCTCGCCTGCTGCGGTGGCGATCTGCCGGTTGAAATGTTCGATCAGCAGCAGCACGTCCTCGCCGCGCTCGCGCAGCGGTGGGACGGTGATCGAGACCGCGCCGATTCGATAGTAGAGATCGCGACGGAAGCGGCCTGCGGCAACTTCCTGGTGGAGATCGCGATTGGTCGAGGCAACCAGGCAGATCGGAAGAGCACACGTCTGAACTNCCACGCGCTCTTCCAGGACACGCAGCAGAAACGGCTGGATCTCAAGCGGCAATTCGCCGATCTCATCGAGACTGAGCACGCCGCCATTGGCGAGCTCGAAAACGCCCGGCTTGCCTTCACGCGAGGCGCCGGTAAAGGCACCAGCGACATGACCGAACAATTCGCTGCCGAAAAGGTCCTTGGTAATCGCCCCGCAATTCATTGCGATGAACGGATCATTCGCCGTGCGCTGGCTGCCTGCATGGACAAGACGTGCAAACAGCTCTTTTCCAACACCCGTCTCACCTTCGACCAATAGCGAAGCGGCACTGTTCGATTGAGCGACGCGACAGGCGACGTCAATGGCGGCCCGCAACGCTTCGCTTTCGCCGACAATCATGGCGACAGCATCCCGAAGATGCTTGTTCATTTCCCGGTGGACCACCGCCACGCTTGAGACTGCCGGCACGGGGGGGAACACCAGCGCAGCGCCGCGAAGGTCCCCGTCAAGCTTGAGCGGCGTAATGTGGCAGGATCGCAGATGTGCCGGAAGCGCTCTGGCGAGGTCGGCGTCGGAGCCGGAGGACGGAAGGTTCATCAACCAGCGGCCACGGCCTGGCTCCATCGGGCCGTCCATCATCTCGGTGGTCTCGCCATCGGGCACGTTGTTGCAGAAGATGGCGCGGCCGCGATGGTCAACGATGACCAGCCCGTCTTTTCGGCGGTAGCTTGGAGCCGAAGCGATGAAGGCTTCGAGCAGACGCGTGCGCTGTTCCTGCTGCTGTTCGGCCAATGCCTTTTCGATCTGCCGGGCCGTGGCGGCAACGAGCGCGGTGTTGTGCGGCCGAAAGATAGGCGAATAGCCTGACAAGTCGACGACCCCGATGATCTTGCCATCCAGTGGGTCGCGGATCGGCGCGCCGGCGCAAGTCCAGGATTTGATCCCGGCGCAGAAATGCTCGGCCGCATGAACGAAAGTTGGCTCCCCGGTCCACAGCGCGGTGCCGATTCCGTTGGTTCCGACTGCGTCTTCGTTCCACTTACCGCCGATGCCGAGGTGGATATCCATGCCGTCATGCAGCGTCTTCTTGTCGCCGATGGCGTCGATCAGCACACCGTCGCTGTCGGCCAGAACCAGCATCGCGCCTGTCCCGTCCAGCAACTGGCCAAGGGAAGCAAATGACCGGCGCGCCGCCGAGAGCAATTCGGCATTGGCGCGGGTCAGATATTCGATCTCGTCGCGATCACTGCTCAGCGGCGCTTCAATACCTTGAGCGTTTATGCCGCCGGAGGCACTGCGATACCACGAATCATGAATGAGGGAGCGGACGTGGCTTGGGTGGACAGGATCGCGGGCACTTTTGGGCTCGTCAGCCAGAAAATTTTCCCAGGCGCGCATGGTGGCACGCTCGTCATAGTCGATGTTGCCCAGAACCATTTGCCTGGCTGCCGCCGACGCATGTGCTGGAAGAGCATCGATCTTCATCTGATTGGGGCTTATCTGGCGTTTCATTCAGTCATCACAGAACCTTTGAGGCATGCCATTTCTGTATGCTGTCGCGTCGTACCCGGCGCGGATTGGACGTGCACACAGGCACGCCCGGCGTCTGCACGGTCAGTTGATGCCGAGTTTCGCGCCGATGTCGGCGGCAAGCTGTTCCTCGGTATAGGTGGCGGCGAGATGGGCCCCGTCTAATTCGGAGAGCGCCGCAGCGATGGATTCGTCTACCGGCGAGAAAAAGCCATTCTGCTTCGTCGCCAGGACGAAGATCTGGTCGCCACCTCGGTTACGGACATCGCCGATGTGATGAAGCTGGCGGCCCGAGTTCTGATCCTTCGAGATTACACGGCCGTTCATGGTGACCTGGATGGACGGCTTGGCTTCAGCCACGGGCGTCGTGCTGCCGCCGACATGGATGATAAGGCCTTCAGCTTTCGGCTGCTGGCGTGGCTTTCTCGAAGCCGAATAGCCACCGCCGCTGATCTGGTCGGCAAGGCGAACGATGGTCGAGCGGTTCTGCTCGATCAGTTTTTTGACCTGTACGTCCTCGCGCCGCGGGCCGTCCCGCTTAGAGAAAATCTCAACCATGAATCCTCCCAGATTCGCTCCTGCGTCGCCGTTGGTGCGGCTTATTTCTTGTTATGAGATGAACTCTATACCGCCTCTGTCAAGTTCGCCATTCCTTATCACATAGCGCCAAAATTCGGTTTGCTGGTAGCAGGCGGCTGCTACACGGGTTTTTCCGGTACGCGGGACGTTTTGAGAAAATGCCCGCGGGTCAGGCTGCCTTGTTCGTGAATTCCGAGGGTTTGCTGTCGAGTGCTTGTCTGTCGCGCAGATAGAGCGCGCACGTGGTGCGCAGCATGGAGGCAAAGTTCGGGATTTGGCCGTTGATCTCCAGCGCTTCGTCGTAAAGCGTTGAGAGGAATTTCGGCGCCGTCATCCCTTGCCCACGGGCGATCTCGTCCAACAGGGTCCAAAAAGTAGCTTCGAGTTGGATGCTGGTCGAATGGCCGCCTATTCGAACTGAGCGATTGATTAGCCGATAGCCTTCCGGATCCTGCCCGGCAAAGACCTGACACATGCGAAGACCTCCCTTTTGATGCCGCTGGGCGAAAGCATTCCAGCGCCTATTCGGCCCGATGATACCAAACCGAAGCGCATTTTCCACTGCATTTGCAGTGGCTGCAATCGGACCTGCTGCGCAGACCATCCTTCAGCCAATTGCTCGACGTGGTAACCGGCTGCCACCCCTTTTTGCGCCAATGGGCCACGTTGTTCGAAATCTGGCGGCAGACTGGAGGCTCCCTTTGGCGAAAGCAATTCATTCGATGATCCGGGTCGTGGACGAGCACCTGTCGGTCAGTTTCTACAAGAGCGCATTTGGACTCGATGTTGCGGACCGGCTGGATTTTGACACGTTCACTCTGGTTTATCTGCGCAATGCGGAAGCCGATTTCGAGCTTGAACTGACGATCAACAAGGGCAGGGAAGAGCCCTACGCGCTTGGCGATGGTTATGGCCACATGGCACTTTGCGTTGACGATATCGAGGCAGAGCACAAGCGCTTGGCGACGGCAGGTTTCAATCCGCGAAGAATTGTTGAATTCAACCACGAAGGCGGGCTGCTTGCGCGGTTCTTTTTCGTCGCCGACCCCGACGGTTACCAGATCGAAGTGCTGCAGCGCCACGGACGTTACCAATAGTGCGCTGCGCCCGGATGTGGCAGTGCAATCTGACTTTGCTGTCGGCCAGTCTAACCGTCGAGAACCGTCTTAGTATTCGGTCGACGTGCATCACCACCAAGGCCTGAGCGGCGGAGCTTCGTTCGAGCACAGCCATGGAAAACGAACGGCATGATCGTCGGCCGCCGCATAGGAGTGCGGCTGGTCGGTGAGGAGCACGCGGCCTCCCCGGCTTGCAAGACTAATCGTTGCGGAGCCGACCGATCGTCCAGGACCACATCTCGAACATGGTTCGGCCGGAGGTCGCTGTCATCAGTTTCGCCTCGCTCCCTTGCGGGGTTTACCAAAGCGTT
Source organism: Mesorhizobium sp. LNHC252B00 (assembly GCF_000502955.1). Classification (GTDB taxonomy): domain Bacteria; phylum Pseudomonadota; class Alphaproteobacteria; order Rhizobiales; family Rhizobiaceae; genus Mesorhizobium. Next base: position 34,029 of record NZ_AYWO01000014.1, read on the forward strand.
GCTGGTTTGGTCCGTTCGATCGTTTCGTCTGTGATTTTCTTCCGAAGTTTGGCCCAGCAAATCGGTGACGGAGAGCGAGAACGCGAAGGCCAGCCGGCACAAGACTCCAACGCTTGGGTTTGCCTTTACCTGTTCGATGGCCACGACGGTGCCCTTCGACAGACCCGCGCGCCTTGCAAGCGCATCAAGGCTCATATTCTGCAATCACCGCAAATGCTGCACTTAACGAAAGCGCCGTTCCCGTACTGGCGGACATTAATCGTTCGCGGACAGAGCTGGATATCTTGATTGTTGGCCCGCCGCGATTGGATTGACCGAGGCAAAGTCAATTTCGTCCGACTGCATTCTTCTGCAGCTTCTCGAAGACAAACAGCTTGCCTTCGCGCACGCTGCCTTCAATTGAGGTCTTTGCCAGATGTGCCGCAATCGCGCTGGCCAGCATGCAGCCCGTCCCGCGCATCGATACGGCAAGGCGCGGCATGTCAAAGCGGATTGGTTCTTGATCCAAGCGCAACAGAATATCGGTCGATCGAAGTCCCGATGCATGGCCGCCCTTGATCAGCAGGGCCTGCATCCCGGCCACCAGCAATTCCTGGCCTTGCCACACTGCGCCGTCTTCATCCACCGCTGGCTCTAAGCCAACAAGATGCGCCAGCTCGATGAGATTGGGTGTGACGAGGCGGCAAAGGGGCATCAGGTCGCGTTTCATGGCGGCGATGGCCCTTGCGTCCAGCAGCGCCCGGCCTGACGTCGAGGCCAGCACCGGGTCGAGTACTGCCGGCACCTGTGGATTTTCGCGTAGCACAGCCGCGACGGCAACGACGACCTCAGCCGTTGCCAGCATGCCGATCTTGATTGCCGCCACTTTGTTGGCCTGCAGCGCAGCGCGCATCTGATTGGCCACAAGATCGGGCTGCGAAGGATGGATTTCCATCACGGCTTCGTGCGTCTGCACCGTTAGCGCGGTGACGGTAAGGCAGGTGCGCACGCCAATGGAAGAGATCGTCTCGATATCGCGTGCAATTCCAGCCCCACCGCTGGAGTCTGATCCGCCGACCACGAGCACATGCGGTTCTCGCCTCAGCGCCATGGCTTTGTCTTTTCGATCCATTCTCGCGTGCGCGCTTCGGAATCGGCATTCAACGTGATGTCGGTGACCACTGCCGCGCTGTCCGCACCAGCCTTGAAGACACCGTCGAGCCGGTCAGGGGTGAGGCCGCCTATGGCGACTAGGGGAATGGGTACCACCCGATGCTTCCACTCGCTGATCCGCTTGAGCCCTTGCGGCGCCCATTTCATCTGCTTCAGGACCGTGGGATGGATGGGGCCGAGCGCGATATAGTCGGGCTCGGCAGCGATGGCCGTTTCCAGTTCTAGATGATCGTGCGTGGAAAGCCCGAGCTTCAATCCGGCGTACTTAATCGCCAGCAGGTCGGCCGCAGCCAAATCCTCTTGGCCGAGATGGACGAAGTCGCAGCCTTCCTCAATGGCGAGCCGCCAATAGTCGTTGACGATCAGTTGGCAACCATGGACCGCGCAGACGCCGTTCGCGCGGCGGATTTCCGTCCGTAGCGTGGCCTCGTCCCTATCCTTGATGCGCAACTGAACCAGCTTGACGCCAAGCGGCACCAGCCGTTCGATCCAGGCGGCGCTGTCGACGATCAGGTAGAACGGATCGAGCTTCATGAAAAAACCCCCCTGCCAATTGTCGGCGTCGACGGCACGGCGACGTCGCGCGGTTCGAGCATCCCGGAGCTGAAAGCTTCACGACCGGCCTCGACCGCCTTGCCGAACGCACGCGCCATGCCGACCGGATCGGCCGCCTTGGCGACTGCAGTGTTCAGGAGTACGGCGTCAAAGCCGAGCTCCATGACGGTTGCCGCGTGCGATGGCCGTCCGAGCCCCGCATCCACAATCAGCGGAACGCCTGGGAAATGGCCGCGCATCGAGCGCAGCGCCGTGATGTTGATCGGTCCGAGGGCGGAACCGATCGGCGCGCACCACGGCATCAAGGCCTTGCAGCCCGCCGCAAGCAGCCGCTCGGCGACGACAAGATCATCGGTGGTATAGGGGAATACCGCAAAACCGTCCTCACACAGGATGCGGGCGGCTTCGACCAGACCGAAAACATCCGGCTGCAGGGTGTCGTGGTTGCCGATCACTTCAAGCTTGATCCAGGTCGTGCCGAAGACTTCGCGCGCCATTTGTGCGGTCGTGACCGCTTCCTTGACGGAGTGGCAGCCAGCAGTGTTGGGCAGGATTCTGACGCCCAGCGAGCGGATCAACGACCAGAATTTTTCGCCAGCCCTGCCGCCTGCCATTTCACGGCGCAACGAGACGGTCACCACCGCCGTGCCCGATGCCCTGACTGCATAGGCAAGCATGGCCGGCGAAGGATATTGAGCCGTGCCAAGAAGCAGGCGCGACGGAAGCTCGGCTCCATAAAGCTCGATCATGGCCTAGCCGCCCTGCATGGGCGAGAGGATTTCGATCCGGTCGCCGTCGTTCAATTGGAATTCCGCCCTGTTGGCTTTGTGCACGAGGTCGTTGTTGACGGCGGTCGCGAGCCAATCGCCCTCATAGTCGAGCGCGGCAAGCAGCGCCTCCAGTGTTGTGGCGGCAACCTCATGCGCTTCGCCGTTGACGGTCAGTTTCATGAGCAAGCTCCTTCGTTCTGTCGTGACTGAAAACCAGCTTGGCAGCCCGGCGCGCCATGGCGGGAGCCAGGAGAAAACCGTGACGATAGAGCCCGTTTATCGCGATGATTTCACCCTTCGTTTCGACGCGCGGCAAATTGTCGGGAAAGGCTGGGCGGACGCCGACACCGGTTTCAACGATCTCGGCCTCCCCAAAGGCCGGGTGGAGAGCATAGGCGGTACCCAGCAGCTCCATCATGGAGCGCGCCGTGACCGGTCCGCCGGACTGGCTTTCAATCATCGTCGCACCAATCATGAAACGGTGGTCGGTGCGCGGCACTGCATAGAGTGGAAAGCGCGGATGCAGCAGCCTGACGGGGCGCGACAGCGAGATATCAGGTGTACGCAGGGTGAGCATTTCGCCGCGAACGCCGCGCAGCCAGTCATTTTGCGCCGCCATTCCCGTACAGTCGATCTGACGATCGAAACCAAAAACATGCTGGGCGTCGGCGCCGAAGTAGAATTCAACACCCGTGGCCGCGAGCTTGTCATGAAGTGCTGCCATCGCCTGGCGCGGATCAAGATGGCCCTCAGCGGGGAAGAGCAATCCGCGGCGGAAGCGGCCGGCTAAGTCGGGCTCCAGCAAGGCAATTTCATCTTCCTCGACGCGCCGATAGCCCGTCGTGCGGCTGGCGAACCGGTCGAGCTCGCCCGCATCGCGCGGCGCGGCCAAGACCAGCGTTCCCCGTCGTGCTACCAAGCCGGGCGTTGCGGCGTCCCACCAGTCGGCGGCGTCACGTCCGAGATCCAGCACCGGCTGCTCGGCGCTTTCACGCTCGCACCACGGCGCCAGCATGCCACCGGCGAACCACGACGCGTTGCCCCCAAGGGCAGGCCTTGTCTCGGCAACGGTAACCGCCGCGCCGCGTGCGGCGAATTCGAAGGCGGCGGTGAGGCCGGCAACGCCGGCCCCTTTGACCAAGACCTTCATGATGGCTCACGTGGCTGAGGTATGAGCGGTGAGCCGGTCTCGTCCGCCGGCAGATAGAGATCGCCGCCCTCGCGGTACTTCGCCGCCATCGCCGCCATGCCCTCTTTCTGTGCCTCGGCGCGGATGTCGTGAGAGATACGCATGGAGCAGAATTTCGGTCCGCACATCGAGCAGAAATGCGCCACCTTGTGCGCTTCCTTGGGCAAGGTCTGGTCGTGGAAGGACCGCGCGGTTTCCGGGTCGAGCGACAGATTGAACTGGTCCTCCCAGCGGAACTCGAAGCGCGCGCGGGAAAGCGCGTCATCCCTGATTTTCGCTGCCGGATGGCCCTTCGCCAGGTCGGCGGCGTGGGCGGCGATCTTGTAGGTGATCACGCCGATCTTGACGTCGTTGCGATCGGGAAGGCCGAGATGCTCCTTGGGCGTGACGTAGCAGAGCATGGCGGTGCCGAACCAGCCGATCATCGCGGCGCCGATGCCTGAGGTGATGTGGTCGTAGCCCGGCGCGATGTCGGTCGTCAGCGGTCCGAGCGTATAGAACGGCGCCTCGCCGCAGACGGCGAGCTGCTTGTCCATGTTCTGCTTGATCTTGTGCATCGGCACGTGGCCAGGGCCCTCGATCATCACCTGGCAATCCTTCGCCCAGGCGATCTGCGTCAGCTCGCCAAGCGTTTCCAGCTCGGCGAACTGCGCCGCGTCGTTGGCATCGGCGATCGAGCCGGGACGAAGGCCGTCGCCGAGCGAGAAGGAGACGTCATAGGCTCTGGCGATGTCGCAGATCTCGGCGAAATGCTCGTAGAGGAAGCTTTCCCGGTGATGGTGCAGGCACCATTTGGCCATGATCGAGCCGCCGCGCGAGACGATACCCGTCACCCGGTCGACGGTCAGCGGGATGTAATGCAGCCGCACGCCGGCGTGGATGGTGAAATAGTCGACGCCTTGCTCGGCCTGTTCGATCAGCGTGTCGCGGTAGACCTCCCAGGTCAGATCCTCGGCAATGCCACCGACCTTTTCGAGCGCCTGGTAGAGCGGCACCGTGCCGATCGGCACCGGCGCGTTGCGCACGATCCAGTCTCGGATGTTGTGGATGTTGCGGCCGGTCGACAGGTCCATCACCGTATCGGCGCCCCAGCGGATCGCCCACACCATCTTTTCGACCTCTTCCGCCATCGACGATGTGACGGCGGAGTTGCCGATATTGGCGTTGATCTTGACCAGGAAATTGCGGCCGATGATCATTGGCTCGCTCTCGGGATGGTTGATGTTGGCGGGAATGATCGCCCGTCCGCGCGCCACCTCGTCACGCACGAATTCGGGCGTGACGAAATCGGGCAGTGTCGCGCCGAAAGCCTCGCCGTCGCGCTCAAGCTTGCCGTGCAGGATGTCGCGGCCGAGGTTCTCGCGGATGGCGATGAACTCCATCTCAGGCGTAATGATGCCGGCGCGCGCATAGGCAAGCTGCGTCACCGCCTTGCCTGCTTTGGCCCTGAGCGGTCGGTGGCGGATGGGAAATTCCGGCGTCAGGCGTTCGCCCGTCGCGAATCCGTTGTCCTCCGGCCGGACATGGCGGCCGTCACAGCCCTCGACATCGCCGCGGGCCAAGATCCATTCGTGGCGAAGCCGGGCCAGGCCTTTTTCGATGCTGGTTTCGACAGCCGGATCGGTATAGGGGCCCGACGGATCGTAGACGGTAACGGGCGGCTCGCCGGCTGTCGGATGGACGGAGATTTCGCGCATCGGCACCCTGATCTGTGGGTGGAGAGCGCCGGGCTTGTGGATCTTCCGCGAGGCGGGCAGCGGTCCCGTCGACACGGCGGGGGTAAGGGCATTCATCTTGAGGCTCCTTTGCTCATGCATTGGAGACCCAGTTCTGTGCCGGAAGGATGAAAAGACGCTTCTGTCGACCTGCCGAAACAGGACCTCGGGCGTAAACTCCCGCAAAGCGCTTGCACCGTCCCTACGCCAGTATGAACTGGATCAGGTTCAACGGGTCACTGCGCCGCGAAAGCCAGCAGTATCTCAGCCCCTTGCCGGGACTCCCCTGGTGAATGCCTCAGGTTGAACGGGCCGGCGCTATTTTGTCAAGCGCATTTGGCCCGCGTTGCGATCGGGGCTAAGCGCCGTCGTCCGAAAATAGTCCTGCATAGGGCCCCCCTATCACTCGCCGATTTTGCCCAAGAACGACGCCCTTTCTGAATGTTGAAAAGTAATAGCCCGTTTGAGATCCATGGATGAGCGATTCTGCGGATGCGATTGCCGCCGGTCGCGATCAGGATCTTTGCATATGAGAGACGTCAGAGCGCACACTCGAAAATCAGGGGCCCCACCGCCTTTTTTGTCCTTTCGCCAGCGGTTGCTTTCCGGTCAACGCGCGTCCGCATCAATTGCCAATCAACGCGCTTTCATGCTTGCTGGACCTATGTCTCGTCCTCGCTTGCTGCCCGATAAGAGTTTCCCGAGCTATGCGTATCTGCCCGGCAAATATCCGCATCCGGTCCGTGATCCATTGGGCCACAGTTACCGAACAGATCCGGTGACCGTCGCCGTTGGCGAAGAGCTGGAATCAGATGTGTTTCGGTGGGGGATCGACCTTTTCAACCACGGCTACTACTGGGAAGCCCATGAGGCTTGGGAGGCTCTTTGGCACGCCGCCAAACAAAGCGCTCAACATCGTTTGTTCTTCAAGGGACTGATCCTGTTGGCCGCTGCCGGGGTGAAAATCCGCGAGGGAAAACGCGGCGCTGTGGCGCGCCATGCGGGGAGGGCTGCAGCACTTTTTCGTCAGATCGCGAGGGTCCCGAATGGCCCATTTGAGACGGCACTCGGGACCACACTTGCCGCGCTCGCTGAACACGCCGAAGCGGCCGTAGCTTCCCCTCTTGTTCTACGGAAGCCAAAGCCAGGCCAGCCTGAGCCTGTTTTCGATTTCATACTTGCACCAAATCCGAGAGCGTCTGATCGGCAACCCTAGTGCCGTCCGACCGGCTTTAGCGAGAAGGGGTCTTTGAAAGCTGCTCACACTGCTTGCGGCGTAAACAACAAGAATGGGGTGCGGCTTCGTAAGCAGGACGAGGTGCCAAGCCTTTTTGTTCCCACGGCCCTGGCGGTCAAATTGTTCCTCGGCTCGCAGAGGACGCGACGGCGGTTAAGCGTACGATGGAATAGGTCACATGGTCCAAAAATCTCTCCCCGATGGTTGATTTTGGACTGACGGCTGCGTCGTTTTGATTCAGGATAGGTCGAACTTGGATGTCCTTTTCGGGGAGGAGGCGTGTGATTCGACCTTGCTTTCATGCCCCGCTAGCGGCTCGTTCAATCCACTTTGTTAACGCACCTGATCGCGTACCAAGAACTCGTGCTCATCCAGTTGGCGCGCCTTGGTCGCCGCCGAACGTGAGGGAAGTGCTGGCGCAAACCAACCTCGACTGCCAATCATTGGCGTTCGCCTTGGAGAGAGTGAGGACGCTTGCAGATCTTTGACAGGATCAATTCACTGATAGACTTAGACGATTGCCGGGCCGCGATCGAAGAAGCGCGCGCCTTGCTGCTTCAATTCGAACAAAGGTCTTAGGCGAGCCGCCACAGGCGAGAGCCCGTGGGCTGTGCCCATAGCTGCAGCCCGCTCCCATCAGACAATTTCACGAGTTTGGAAGCAGGGCGGGCGTAGAGGGGAAATGGTGCCCAGAGGCGGAATCCAAGTGAAGAAAATCCCGTTTTCCTTTCAGAGACTTATACGAAGGCTAGTCGCATCTGCTACCAACAGAAATACCAACAAAATATTTCTGTGGATTGGTTCGGTTCCTGCTATTTCTCTCAATGCCTCGCACCTGCACCTTGTCTCTTCCGGTTCGGTCTAGATCCTTCTTGGGTTATTTATCATCATGCAGGGGGTCGAGTGAAGACCACGGCTGCCCAAGACCACTCAATGAGAACGGATGGCCGCTTGCGGCCCAAATGCGCCTGATGTCGGTCGTTCAGTCGCTGTGCAAATGGTCCCAAAAGCCGCCGTCGTCTAAGCTAACCCGCTACGTCGCGCCTTACTTGCACGCCCTACTTTCAAGCGCTCTTCGTACTCCTTCCAAGCCATATAGTCTTCCTCGTTGTCAAAATCGGGCTGTGAGAAATCGGTGAGTTCATCGCAGCTTAAACAGTGAAACATCTGCGATGCGTCCTGAAAGTGCATGCCGCACAAGCAGCCACAAAACGGGCAGCACTCTTCAAGCTCGAGGTTGCTCCAGTCCCAGACGCCGAGATATTCAGGTACGCCGTCACGATCGTGACCGACGACTTCAAAGGCATCTGCATTCTTTTCGACGAAACCCTCGATGCCCGCGCGTTTCAGATCCTCGAGAATGTCGGCGGGTTGAAGGTAGAACCACTCTCTGGCGCTACTCCCTCCATGCCGGCCAATGTTATGCGCTGCATATTTCTCGTGGAGCCGCCTTTCCGTTTCGGCCTCATTCTCCGCTTCGATCCACCCCACTACCTTTAGCGGGCGCGAGTTGCCGGTCTGTAAGGCACCTCGACGACCTCTAAGGTTCGTCGCGCGACCGATCTTCATCCGCCAATCGGCGTTATTCTCCTCGAGGATGAAATAAATGGGCATCGCTAATCGCCTCCCATGTCAAACAAGCTACGCGGCTCTTACGCACTCACATGTCAGACGTTAAGGTAGAATTTTCGTGCGCCCCGAAAATCGGCGGGGTATGCCCATCCTCTATCCGGCCGCCGCGCTTCACCATTCAATAGGCCGGACTGCAGGGGTCAGCGTGTAGGGTGTGCGCAGATATTGCATCCTGACTGCGAGATCCAACGATTTATGATAGTATTCCCGAAACGTCGCTGGCGGGCCGGGGAATGAGTTATGACTACGATGAGCGTAAGTGGTTTTTGGAACGCCGTACTGACAAGACGATAATTAGTAAACGTATTCCTGGAATGGGTCCCGGCCAGCATCTGCGTATCGCTACACACATCGTAGAAGGAGAGGCCGGCCTCGTATTTGGAACGATAAAGGACGAAGTCGTCCTCCGCCGAACGCCGGCCGGAAGATACGAGCTAAAGGCCACGTTCCTTGAGGACGATCGATCGATCTCATCGCTGACTATTCAGAAACATCTTAGTCGGACAGGACCGCACGATAAGCAGCATTTCACGCTGGTCGGGCCGGAGATCAACACGCTGATCGGGTTCCTCGCAGGCCTTGAGACCATACCGCTCGACGACGCGTCAAAGGTTCACGTATCGGATGATGTGGTGCGCGACCTGGTGCTTAACCAGGCGCAAGCACGTCGCATCTTCGAGAAGAATTCCGACGTTTTCCTCGAACTGGCCCAGAACGAGGAAGTGGCAAGAGATTTGGTTGCACTCGGATATCGCCGAAAGCAGCTCGCTCACTTCGATCGACTGCTTAACGACAACGCATTCTTCTCCGCAGAACGGCAACGGCTCGGGTGCCGACCGGAAGACGTGTGGCAACGCTTCTTCGAGGCCAACACATGGATATTTGGGTACGGCCTGTCGTACCAGTTTCTTTCTTCGCTTAACGAGAGGAAACTGGAACAGATTGTGCGCGGTAACACGCTTGATGGCGCTGGAAAACGCGTCGATGGATTAATGAAGACCCGCGGCATTATCGGTTCACTGTGTTTTGTGGAGATCAAGCGGCACGACACGCCGCTTCTGGCTTCTTCGCGCTATCGCCCGGATACGTGGCAGCCTTCGTCCGAGCTTACCGGTGGCGTTGCACAGATGCAGGCAACGGTTCATGGTGCCGTCGAGCAGCTGGGATCTCTTTTGACGCCCAGCTCCGCGGACGGCGACCCGACCGGTGAAGCGCTATCAACATCGAGCCGCGATCCTGTCTCGTCATCGGTTCGCTGGCCGAATTTCAATCTGATCGTGGGACGAATCTCCCGAAGTTTCGCTCATTCGAGCTTCACCGGCGCCACACCAATCGCCCAGAAATTGTCACGTTCGATGAGTTGTTGGAGCGCGCGAGGTTCATCGTGGAACATGGTCCAGAGCAGATGGATCAAGGTTGATTGTCAACAGGGATGCTGCTTGTAGTGCAGGCCTCCGCTCACCGCGCTTGACTACCCATAATCCGACCTACCCGTGGTCGCCTGCTGACGCGCAACTTTTGGCTGTTAGAAGCCGACACGCCAGCTCAGGCCCACCCCATCGCGTTGCGAATGTCTCGGATACTTCAAACCAGCTGCCGTCATTGCCTGCACCATGGTTCTCGCCCATGCAGGAACATTCGCAATCGTGCCCAGTTGCGTTGAGGCAAGCAGGGGAACATTTCTCCTGCTCGCGGTACGGCTGAATAATGTAAACGCTGCGGTAGCGTACAAGCGCGCGATCGACGAAATCATTTAGCCAGGCTTTCGGCAACTCCCAGCAACGCAGCTCCTCGATCCATTCCGGGCGATGCCGGCGTTCATTGCGCAGCCACTTGCGATTGCCTTCTCCGTAGGGCAACCGCACCCGTAATTTCTCGCCCTTACCGATGCGTCGCAAGATGACCGGGATGGCTTCTTGATTCCACACCCGCTTCAGCTGCGCGTCGTCGAACAAAAGGTCCATGTCATCTTCCCCCGAGCGGCCGTTATAGTACGCGTTCGTTGTGCCGCAAGCGAGGTCGCCCTGGCTGGCCTTGCGCCTTGCAGGAACGCGATGCGGTCGTCGAGCGCTGGCCTCGCGAGGAGGTCGCGCCGACCTATGGCCGCGTGAGGGCCGATCCAAGCTGCGGCATCGCTGCCGCTGACGCGCTCGCGGACCATGTGAAACCGCGCGAAGTCATCCTTTCGCCCGAGACCCGACACCCTCATTGCCGAATGCGGTGCAGCCGAAAAAGCTTCTCGAAGAAATCCGTGATCCTCGCCTCGGCACCGCTACCGACCAGTTCATTCGCGCCGAACCGGTAGACCTCATATCCTGCAAGGCGCAGTTCACGGTCAGCCGACACCATGTCGGCATAGACATTCAATGATGGGAGGTCGTTTTCCGAGAAATGGTGCTTGCCATCGACCTCGATCACGATGCGTTGACGGTTGCGAAGTAACATAAGGAAGTCCATGCGCTGACGCGGCAGAGGCAGTCGATGACGCAGGGTCTTCACCACTGCAGGGTCATAGTGAAGATAGACTTGCGGCAGGAGTGCGGGCAACTCCTCGCCGAGGGCGGAGCGATAGGACTTGAAGTAGGTCGCGAAAAGCTTGCGTTCCGCGTCCGAGGCCAGCGATTCCTGAAGGCGCGCCCCGAGTTTTGCGGCATCTGCTCCCGGCGCAACCTCGCCCCACCAGGCGACGAGCTCCGACCACAGAAGTCCGCTCGCGCCGATCGGCCGGTCGTAAACAAGGCAGCTCTCTTCGCCGGACAGTATGACGATGTCGTTGTTGATCGCATCGGCGAAGCCGATCTCCGGCTTTGGTCCCCGCGAGGCAAAGATCAGGTTCTTCGGCCTGCCACCGACCCCGCGCACAAGAGAGCGAAAACTGAAGAGCGGATGACCGGAGATTTCGCCATCCTGGGCCAGCTCATATCCATCCCGCGAAAGGACCTTGTTCAGGGCAGCGACCGTCTTCGCCTGCTCATCGCCAGATCGGGAAAGGGGGTGAACAGCCTGTTCGAGCAAAGCGCCGAACCTGGCCCTTGAACAATCGAAGGCCCCGATCTTTCCAAAAAGGCCTTCCACCGACCAGTCGCCGGGATGTTGATCCATGTGCCGGATGATCTGGTCGCGCAAGCTCGGGCCCTTGCTTCCGAAGAAGGCTTCAAATGGAGAGGAAAGCGGGAAGTAGACCTCGATCACTTCAACGGTGCTGCGCTCGCCAGCGAGATCGTCCGAGGATCCGCGCAACGTCTCGCCGTGTGATCTGCGTCAACGGCGGCTCGGCCGCCTCGAGCACCTTGCGGCCCGCTTCATCGAGCGGGATGTCATCGCGGGCCGCAGCGAATTTGAGCGCCAGCTGAGCCAACTCTTCCTGCGTGAGCTTCTCGAGCGCAGCTTCGACACGCTGCCGCTTCGAGTAGCCCTCCGGAGCTGGCACGACCAGCCCGGCGATCCGTTCCGGCTCTTCGCTCAATTGCGTGTGGCCCATCCCGTGCAGAAGCCCGAAGACAAGCCCGTAGAGGTCATCCGTCACGCCCCGTCCCCTTCAGGATAACGCGCACGAATGCAAACATCCGCGTAAACAGGTAATCGACATGATCCGGAGAGATCAGCACCTCCTGCGTCGTCTCGGAATGACGAATGCGGAAGCTGTTCCCGATCGTCGTCAGCTCGGCAGCCTCCCGGCCAAGAGCGTTCCGGAACCCAGAGTCCTGAGTGGCGACGCGGTCCAGCAGCGCATCGGCCTGGGCGCGCTTATTGGCGCCGGGTTCCAGCGTCTTCAGCCGTTCAAAAGCATCCCACAGCTTCTCCAGCGCGTCCTGCCGGTCCTCGGGCTTTGGCGAGAGAAACCGTTGCCGAGCGGCTTCGAGCAGCCGGTCGGTTTCCGCATCGCCCGTCTGAAACATCGCCCAACCGAGCGCATTGGCGACCGGCTGGGGGAGGAGGCGGCGAGCCTGCCCGATCGGTGTTAGCTCATAAGCGACCGCGTTGCGACGAAACAGGAGATTCACGTCCGCCACAAATCGCGTGAGGCCAGCATCGCGGTTCCAGCTCAAGTGATGGTGGCCGAAGTAGGAGTGATAACTGCCCTTGATCGGTTCGCCCACGGCGCTGGCGCAAAACTCGAGCAGATCGAGGATCACCGGCGTATCGGGCACTTCGTTTGCGGAGAGCGGCCACAGAATCCACGGCACCTCGGCGCCCAGCACCCGGCTGAAGGCCTGAGCATCACATCCGTACGGACCGTTGCCGTCGGGACACTGTTCCGGAAAGCGCAGGCCAAACGAGCCGTCGCCGATCCTCGTCTGGATCAAGCTGTAAAGGCCAGCCCACAGACGCGCATCAATAACGTCAATGGTTGCGGGACGTGCTCCGTATTCCCGATCGGTAAAATAGGTCGACACCCTTTCCCCCATCATCGCTTCTCAGCACGGTTCTCCTCCTGGCAATGTCTGCGCATCGCTTGATCGGCGTCTCGAAGGCTCCGCGTGGTCCAGCAGCAGGCCGCTCCCCACCTCAGGAGGAAATTGCGAGGCGGTATTGTTAATTAACAGCAGTTGGAGTCAGCAGATCATTACGCTCTGCTCTCGATCTACAAAGGATGCGCATGTTTCACAAGCGGACAGGAAGCGCGGCGCGTGATGACAGGCTTCAGCTTTGAATTCCAACCGGCCACCCGTAGAGAAACAGCGGCGTTGAGCATTAACGGGCCTGCCCGAACGGCTGATTTTCCCCAAAGGCTGTCGTCGATAGATCGATGGGGTCGCCTGCCGAAGGGCATCTATCGGCTGGGCACGTCCTATAACCGGACAGTCCACTTGCGGCCCCAATCATACCGCCCCCACAGCAGGGCATGGCATGCTGGACGGAAAGTCACTCTCGTTTGCCTCCAGCCGATTGCGATGTTGCCACTGTTTGGCTCTCGGTTCGGTGCTCGTGCAAATTTGCAGCGGCTATTTTCGCTCTGTTTCCTGACGGACGTCGTCGACCACCACGACTGATTGGTCAGTTCTCGTGCGCAACCAACCCCTCCGCCACTCGTTGGTTCGTTGCTTTGCGAGAATCTCCCCTTGGCCGTTCAATGCCGTCGACCTCGATACGCAAGTTCGACTATGACCGTAACAACAGGGTACTCTTGGTTTGGTTTGTCGCCAGCGGGAAGCACTACGAGTTCTCGGACGTACCGCCTGAGATCTTTACCGCGTTCAAATCTGCCTTCGCCAAAGGCCGTTATTTCAACGAGCACATCCGCAATCACTTCCGGCACCGCTTAGTCGGACCTGCGAGTTTCAAGGATTAGGGGCTTCTCGCCGCTGCGCGAGGCGCTAAATCGCCTGCAGGCCGAGCGGCTGGTGACGGCGGAATCGCTGCGCGGTTTTCGCGTGGTGCCACTCTCTCTCGACGAGTTGCGCGATGCTATGTCGGTGCGCATCATGGTCGAGACGCAGGCGCTGCGCGCTGCGATCCGCAATGACGACGATGCCTGGGCGACGGGGATCGTCTCGTCGCTCTACGCCCTCAACGTCCAGGCTGGACGCACCGGACCTGAGGCTGACATCTGGACTCTCGAGGCGAGGCATTACGCGTTCCACCGCGCCCTGTTGGCGGCGTGCAAATTACCGTGGACGTTGGAATTCGCTTCGACCGCCTCCACGCGGCGACGGATTCCTTTTGGCCGCCTCGCACCCGGCCGGCCGCGACGTGCAAGCCGAACACAGCGCCCTAAGAAGAACTGGCTTAATCTTCTCGACGATTTCAAACCCCAGCGCATCCAGCACAAACTGTATCGATCGGAGCAAAGGCGGCGCCGCCTTTATCCAGTGATGGCTTACCGTGGTTGCCGCCTCTGGCGCATCTGCAAACGGATGAAGGGGCGTGTGGTCAGCAATACGGTGTCCCCTCGATCGACTGACAATGCAGACCTCGATAGGCTCGAAGGCGAGGCCCGTTTGGCCGAAGCTAGAGCCAAGTTGCTCACGGCGGAACATGTAACGCAGGATGGCAACAAAAAGACATGGTGGAAGGATGGGCAACTCAACCTGTTAATCATTGGTGGTATCGTGACGATCATGGGCAATCTCGGGGTTGCCGCCTACAACGGTTATGAAACGCGCTTTGAAGATAGATTGAAGGCCGTTATGATTCTGGACTTATTGCAGACCCGGGCGACAAATTGAAAAAAGCAGTCACGAAGTACTTTCCGGTTTTGCCTGCCCCCAGCGGTGCTGTGCCATCCTTCCTCGACCCTTCTGACTACGCGCAAGCCTTCTGGCAGGTTTCCCTAGACGCCAGCCAGATGTCCATGATCGACAACGAAGCCAACAAGATCACGGCCGGGCGCCAGACATTCGAAACCGTAGCCAAAGCAACCCATGCCCCTTGGTACGTCGTGGGCGTTGTATGGATGTTGGAGACCGGAGGCGATTTCAGCACTCACCTTCACAACGGCGATCCGCTCACGGCCCAAACAGTTCATGTCCCCGCCGGACGACCGCTCCAGGGGCAGCCTCCGTTTACGTGGGAGGCAAGCGCGATCGACGCGATCAAGCTTTACAAATTGGACAACACTGACACGCTCGACCTAGGCGACATGCTAGATCGGCTCGAGGGATACAATGGCTATGGCTACCGTCGCCATCAGGTGTCGTCGCCGTTCCTTTGGGCTTTCACGAGTGGCTACGCTGGTGGATCGTACGTGGCAGACGGCGTCTTTGCGTCAGATGTGAAATGGGCAAGACCGGGAGCCGTTGCCTTGCTGCGCCGTCTCCAGGATCGCAGAGCGATTAACTTGAAGGGGACAAACTAGTGGCTAGCTGCTTCGCGCCGCTTATCCACACCGACATCAGCTTCGCGAGACAGTGTATTGGGCCTGTTGTCCTATTTGCATAGGGGCTGATTGAAATTGGCGGGTGGGATTACCGGCGTATGCGTGTTGTAGAGCCGGACTGACGAGATGGAAGAAGAAGCAAGGATGACGACCGGCCAGATTTGCATCGATGGAAACCACTCCCGTGGTGCTCATCAATCACCTTGCATGTTGCGCTGACATTGGGCCGCGCGGCCGACCTGTTTCAGGACAACGCCTGACGAGCAGATATCGGTCTAGCCATCTTTCAGAATTTCGCCCCGGTGGGACCTCTATGGTACCGAGGATCATCAGAAACGCAGATGCGGCACCCGATCGAAGTAGCAAGCCGAATATTACCCGAAAAAGCCTAAGCGAACGCGGATACCATGCTTTAAGAAAATTTGACTTGTGCATCGACCCGTCGCTGTCAAATCGAGCAATTGCTGTTATCAGAGTGTAGGCTAGGAAGATCGCGATCGGGGGAGGCGATGCCAACTGTAATTGTACCCGGCGCCAGCACTGAGGTTCGAACTCGGGTAGAGTCCCTCTTGGCC
Organism: Mesorhizobium sp. LNHC252B00; assembly: GCF_000502955.1. Classification (GTDB taxonomy): domain Bacteria; phylum Pseudomonadota; class Alphaproteobacteria; order Rhizobiales; family Rhizobiaceae; genus Mesorhizobium. Next base: position 49,674 of record NZ_AYWO01000014.1, read on the forward strand.
TCCCTCTTTGAGCAGGCATTAGGAATTGAGAGTCTAATCCTCAGCCCGATATGCGCCCACGTCCTGCTCGAATGCGCGAGGTATTTGCCGGAGAAGGTCAGAGAACGCGAAATACTTTCCACGTCGACTGTATTTTTGACAACCCTCCTTATGGCCCGCAGGCTTGCCACTACTGTTTCTGACGATGCCGAACGGTTGAGCGACGAGTTCGATCAATTACGCCGTTGGGGCGAGCTCGTTCGGGGGGGCTTCTCCAGTCGCCTCGACGCCGCGGCCGAGAGTTTCTTTCAAAAAATCCCTGTACCGGACATTGAGTTGTTCAGGGGGATCGCGCCGGCAACTAGCCTCGTGGGCGTCCGCCTTGGTCCCGGGTTGACACATGTCTTCCAGGCCTGCGGCAGCAAGCGAGAAGTAAGGCTAACGGATATCGTCCTGCGAAGTCTCGATGACCCGGAAGCTCGCCTGCCGACGCGTATCGAAGAATGGCAGTTGGGTGCCCTGGTGAGGGGGATGAAGGGAGTCGCGAAGACTAAGGCGGGGCGCATCCCAAGGATGGTCAGGGAGGCAGATGACAAAGAGTTGTCGCTTTTCGTTCAAGATTACGCAGAAGCTCTGGCAACAATCCTGCGCAGCGCTGAGGACGAATTCACTTTTGCCCTCTTTGGGCCATGGGGCAGCGGAAAGACCACGCTCACGCGGCTGCTGAAGCCTTTGCTAGAATCCCCGGAAGACTTCGTCACACAGACTGGAGCACCCCAACAACCTTTTGCTAAGCTGCGCTACGAGGTCGTAGGCCACAATGCCTGGAAGTACCGTCAGGCGCCTGAAGCATGGGTGTACCTCTACAAGAGCCTCGTCGAGCGTGCGGGGGCCAGCCTGCGCAGTTTCGATAGGATGGCTCTGGCGGCCAGAGCGTCCCATTTTCGCTATGGGCCATGGCCGCTCGTCGGCGCGCTGATGTCGCTCGCCCTATTGGCGATCCCTCTCAGCGCAACTTTGCAACTCGCAGCTGTACTGGGAGCCCTGATCGGGACAGGCGCGCTCGCTCACATGGCCGTAATCGCTCCCAAGGTGCAAACCAAGGTCAGAGCCATTTTCGCGAAGAACGCCAGGCTGAGCACTGGGCCGGAGCGGCTCGGTATGCTGGCACTGGTCGGGGAGGACGTGAAAGCGTTGCTGTCGGCTTGGACGAAGAAACCGCCCGACGTTCCGTCGAAGGGTGACGGAAGGAGCGAGTTTCCATCGACCAACGGGCAGAGGCGGTCCGTGCGGACCACGCTGGTGTTCCCCCTACTGATATTGGCAGCCGTGGCAGTTGGCTGGGCCTACGGTCTGTGCACATCGCCCCAGCCCCGAGAGGGTGGCTTTCTCATCCGGAGCCTTGAGGCGATCGCCCAAATCCTCGACGGCGGCGTTGGCGAAGGATTGCATAATGAAACCGTGGGGCCCAAAAGCGCGCACAACCAGAAATCCGAAGAGCGTGCGGCAACCGATCCGGAAAACTGGATACTCTTGGCCTGGATTGGACTTGTCTTGGTCACCATCCTGGGCCCCTGGTGGATTTCCGCGCCCGGACCAGACCGTGTGCTGTTGATCGTCGACGACCTAGACCGATGCAGCCCAGACGACATGCTGACTGTAATTGAGAACATGAAATTGTTGGTCGACGACCCGGTTCTCAGGAACAGATTGCAGGTGCTGATGCTGGTCGACGAACGGGTTCTGGCGTTTGCTATTGCCAAGCACTACACGGACATGATCGACGAACGCGCCGCCGACATTGTCGGAGCTAGTGCCGCTAACGCCAGGCTGATTGCGAAGCAAGAGATCGTTGCCGAGCAGAACGAAAAGCTGTTTGCCTGCCACCTCCGCTTCCCGGCGCTGAGTGATCGCGACGTAGCAGCCTTAGCCGTGAAGCTTTCCTCGCGCGAGCTTGAGGAAAGCGAAGAGCAGGAAAAGCAGGACGCGGAAGGGCGGCGAATTGACGAGCTGCAAAGGGCGGAAAGGGTTCTGCAAAATGCGGTAGCCGCCAAAGCCAGTGCGAAGTCGACCATCGAACTTGTGCGTGAAGGGCAGAAACGACCATTTGTCGATATCGATGCACCATCCTCAAAGCCGGTGCCAAAGCACTTGCGGGATATGGGATTGGCGGATGCCTTCTTTCCCCCATCGGAGCAAGAAAAGACCGTCAGGATGCGACAGAACGCAGCGGCCGAGGAGTTTAACCGCAAGCTCGAAGCCCTGTCGGCTGAAGAGCGACTTGCCCAGAACCCCGACGTGATCAAGCGCTACGATCAGACCGTCGCGATGGAGGAGCAGGCCCGAGCGGACCTGGAACGGGTTCGGAAACGATCGGCTCAGGCCGAAACCATTCAGGCAGACGCGCCGACGTTTCCCTTCAACGAGGGCGATGTCCGCTTCACAAAGGATGAGGTCGGCGAGCTGGGGCAACTTGTGCCAGGCTACTTCCGAGCGATCAACAGGCGCCCGTCACCACGTGCTATCCGCAACCTGCTCTTCAAGATCCAGCTCTTCCGTTTGTTGCTGCAGGTCCGCACGCCGAATCTGCCATTGGAAAGTCTCTCGATTGTTAGCATCTTGGACGCGTTCAAGCAGGCGGCGCAGATCGAGCCGACGGCAACGCAAGACGAAGAGACCGTCTCGATCGCGAGCCAGGTAATCTAATGCGACAATACCGCAGATCCCGTGCTCGCGGCCGTGCCTCCCGCCACTAACGACCCATCAGCCGAACCGGACGGCTTGCGCTTCCGTGCCCGTGCTGCGGCGGACGCATGATCATCATCGCGATGTTCGAACGGGGAGGCAGTTGCTCAGACCGCCACACCATTTTGTGATGCGATCTTTCAAAGAACGGCAAGTTGAAGCGCCATAGCCGACGCCTCCCGCGAGATTCTGACCTTCCTATGCATTGCACCCACAGGTGAAGAGACCGTCGAGATGGATCTTTCGTTCAGAAGGAAACTGCCATGCGAACCACCGAACGTGATCGACCGCCTTCCGGCTGGTTTGTGGTCGACGTGATGCGCCGCGAAGCCCGGAAGTGGGACTGGACGGCGCTTATGACCGATACGCATCCTGATGACGATCTAGAAGCTCGGATCTTTGCGAAGCAGTGCTGGGTCCGCATTCCCGGCAAGCACCGAAACCGAGATGAGGCTTGGGATATGTTCGAGGCGATGTCAGCCACGCGGCACTGACTGACTTTCATTCCGCAGAAGAGAAACGAACAGCCCGCTGCCGCTGGTGGCGGTGTTTCATGTCGCCTTTCATGTCGCGCACCAGTAAAAACCGTTGAAAACCAAGGATACTCAGTTGCAACATGAAACGCGGACATTTCTGCATTTGAGGGTACGTTAAGATGCTAAATTCACTACAGAAAGAAGTTGTGCCCAGAGGCAAATGAGGAAATATGTCTGTGCCTTCAGGTGTTACCACTCTCAAAGAAACCAAGAAATACAACAATATATTTCTGTGGCTTATTTCATTCCTCCCGGAATGTCCGACTGATTTGGTCCGACAGCGGCTTCACGAAATAGGAAAGCGCCGTACGCTCGCCCGTCTCGACCATCGCTTCGGCCGGCATACCGGGCACGAGTGTCAGCCCCTTGAGCTTCGTCAGTTCCGCCTGCGGAACCGACAGGCGCACCAGGTAGTACGAAATGCCGTTTTTTTCGTCCGTCGCCAGATCGGCTGCGATCCGGCTGACATATCCGTTCAATTCCGGCGTGGTTCTCAGATTGAAGGCTGACATCCGCAGCACGGCCTTGTGACCAAGCTGGATTTGGTCGATGTCCTTCGGGGTGATTCGTACTTCAAGCGCAAGATCGTCGCCTTCCGGCACGATTAGCATGATCGGATCGGCGGGCGTAATCACTCCGCCGACCGTATGAACTGCGAGTTGTTGAATGGTGCCTGACTGCGGCGCGACGATATCGATCCGTCGCAGTTCTTGTTCAGCCGCCACCTTGCGCTCACCATACTCCCCGACCTGCGCCTGAACCTCTCTGAGCTCCTGGCCGACTTCGGTCTTGAAATCCTGATCGATCTGCGGGATCTGCAGGCGCGTTTCGGCTATGCGGGCTGCTGTCTGTGCCTGATCTGCGATCTTCTCACCGCGTTCGCCACCGAAAGTGGCAACCTGGATCTTCAGGCTGTTCAACCGTTGGTCCGAGACAATGCCTTGGTCGCGCAGCCCACTCAGAACAGCAATTTCCTTTAGGAGAACCTCGATCCTTTTTTCACAGGCAATTTCCTGCGCCTCGAATCCTTCGATCTCGTGGTGATATTGAGTAATGTGTTCCGCCAGTTGCGCCTGCTTTCCGTCGCGGGATTGTCTGCGGAATTCGAACAGCAGCGTCTCGCTATGTATTGCCGAAGCTACGTCCGGAACATCTCTTCGGGCGAGCAGCCAGTCCGGGAAGGCGATCTCCGCGAGATCGTCACGCTCAGCATCGAGTCGTGCCTGGTAGGCGGCGAGCTCATCGAGCCGCTTGGTGACTATGGCGAGATTAGCGCGCGTCTGGGTGGCATCGAGCCGCATGAGGATGTCGCCGGCTTTTACTTTTTCGCCTTCGCGCACCAGGATTTCTCCCACCACCCCGCCGGTCGGGTGCTGCACCTTCTTGACATAGGAATCGACGACAAAGTGTCCGGACGCGACAACCGCACCGGAGAGATTCGTGAAGGCCGCCCAGGCTCCGGCTCCTCCCACAAAGATTACGCTCGCCACAAGGCCCGCCACCAGGTGGCGGCGAATGGAGCTGGAAACGTCATTGTTCTGATGAATGCCGGACACCGGGATCCTCCATGTCAGCGCGCTCTCCCACGTTATCCTGTGTAGATTCGATGGCCTTGACGCCAGCGCCTCTTGCCATCGCTGTCCCCTTCAGGACTTTGGAAAGCGCTTCACCACGCGCACCGAATGCTCGCTGCCGTCCACCTTCCATCACCAACACCAAATCCACGGCGCGGATGGCGCTGGGCCGATGGGCGACGACAACCGCAATGCCCTTGCGCTCGCGCACGGAGGCGATCGCCTTAATGACCGCAGCCTCGCCTTCCGAATCGAGATTGGCATTAGGTTCATCCAGCACAACAAGGAAAGGGTCTCGATAAAGAGCACGGGCAAGACCGATACGCTGGCGCTGCCCGGCGGAAAGTGCCGATCCGGCCTCACCGATCGGAGTTTCGTAGCCGTGCTCAAATCGGAGGATCAGTTCGTGCGTGCCCGCTGCTTTCGCCGCGGCGACAATAGCCTCAGGGTCAGGATTATCTTCAAAACGAGCGATGTTTTCGGCAATGGTGCCGTCGAACAGTTCAACACCTTGCGGCAGATAGCCGATATGACGGCCTAGTGCTTCCCGGTCCCATTGATCGAGGCTTGCGCTGTCGATGCGAACTTTTCCGGCGACCGGCGCCCATGCGCCGACGATGGCGCGCGAGAGTGTCGACTTGCCCGAGCCCGATGCACCGATGATCCCGAGTGCGCTTCCCGCCTGAATGGCAAACGCAAGGCCGGTCACGGTCGGCTTCCTTGCGCCGGGCGGAACGATTGTCACGCCTTCGAGGCGCAGTTCGCGTTCAGGTGCAGGCATTGGCATAACGGCAGCGGATTCAGGAACCTTTTCCAGGAGGTCCTCCAGCCGCGCCCAACCCTGGCGCGCCATGAGGAAAGGTTTCCAGCTTGAAATGGCCAGATCGACCGGAGCCAGCGCACGCCCCATCATGATCGAACTGGCAATCATAACCCCGGCCGTAGCCTCCTGTCTGATGACAAGGTACGCGCCGACGGCAAGAATGGCCGATTGCAGCAGCACGCGCAGCGATTTTGAAATGGCACCCAGCCCACCTGCCACGTCCCCAGCTTTCCGGTTGGCGGCCAGAAACTTGGCATTGGCCTTTTGCCATCGGGCAGCGATCCGCTTTCCAAGACCGAGAGCTTGCACGACCTCGGCATTGCAACGCGCTGCTTGCAGCAGACCATTGCGTGCCATGTTGTGGGAAACGGTATCGCTTATCGGCCGTTGCGAGAGAGTGTTGGCAAGGAGTGTCAGAGATGTGAGACCGACCGCCCCGATAAGTGCCGTCATGCCGATCCAGAAATGAAGGAGGAAGCAAATGCCAAGATAAAACAGCATCCATGGCAGATCGAAGAACGCTGTCGGACCGTTTCCACCTAAGAAGCCGCGAACATTGTCGAGATCGCGAAGCGGCTGTAAGCCGTCGCCCGGCATGCGCGTTGAAAGCGGAAGGCGAACGATCGCATTGTGAACGCGTCCGGAAAACTCTCCATCGAAACGCTCGCCAATCCGCAGCAGCACGCGGGCGCGCAAAATGTCGAGCAAGCATTGGAACGCATAAAGCCCCGCAGCAAGCACGACGAGCCCCACCAGCGTCGATACGCTGCCACTTGCCAGAACGCGGTCATAGACTTGAAGCATGAACAGCGGCGAGATCAGCGCAAGCACATTGACCACGCCGCTGATCAACAGAATTCCCCAAATAGCGGAAGTCAGAGGGAAAGGTCTCAAAGCTGAATCCTTCAAGGAATGGTTACTCACGTAGGTCTCCGTGAGGATCTGGCGACCCAGCTCCCTATATTGCTCCCCGAGCGGCAACCGACTCGCTGATTCAGGATCAGTGCTCCCGCCGAATATGTTTGGTTTGGCATCTAATGGAGCGGGTCAACAACAACACCGTCCGGCTGAAGGTTTGGAAGGGATTCATCGTGGCCGGCCGCAAGGGCCCGAACAGACGCCTTCAGGGAGATTTCGGTGTACGACCAGCGCGACGTGCAGGGCTTCGTCAAGCTGTACACGCTGCGACTGCTCCCGGGCGCCCCGGCCCATCGCAAGTAGCGGAGACGGAAAGCGCCCGCCCAGGGGGCGGGGCGCTGTTCCGTATCGTTTTTCTGGATCAAACGAAGGTGAAGTCCGACGCGGTCAGGCCTAGGTCGGCCACGGTGACCACACCGCCCAGGTGGGCGAACTCGTGCGCGCTGCCGTCGGCGGTGACATAGGCCAGAGTTGCGACTCTGTCGGTGTAGCTGCTTTGGTAGACAATGATGTCGCCGGCGTGCTCGCCGGAGATCGCACTCGCTGCCTCATTAGCAGAGTTGAAAGATTCGCCAGTGATTACCACGACATGTTCGCCGTTCGCACCCGAGGCCGCGCCACTGTAGAAGCTGCTCACCGGGTAGCCGGACTGTATACTGGCGTTGTTGACGAAGTTCGCGCCAAAACCGTCGTTGTAGAGGCCCACCGCATCGAAGGCGAACTTGTCCTCCGCCGGGTTGAAATCGGTGATAGTGGTAATGTCCGGCTTCGACCCGACACTCGGATCGACCCCAGGCACCGGATTGTGGAACTGGAACACGAACGTGTCATTGTCGGTGCCCCCGGTCAACGTATCCTGGCCGTCACCCACGTAGAGGACATCCTGGCCGGGACCGCCGCTGAGCCTGTCATTGTCCTCACCGGAGATGCGCGCGTTGAAGCGGCCGTTGTCGCCGGAGAGATCGTCCCAGCCATCTCCGCCGAAGATGCGGTCGTTACCCTCGCCGCCAAGGGCTCGGTCACTGCCCGGGCCAGCCGAGATCTCGTCGTTGCCGCCACGACCGTCAATCCAGTCACCGCCCTGGAAACCCTCCATCCAATCTTCACCCTTGGTGCCGAGGAGTGTTTCGGCATCCGGGCTACCCTCGATAATGTTTGCCATCGAAAAATACTCCTGATGATGCACCCTGCCTGACGCGTTCATATTGCTCATCGGGTAATTAGAGAAATCGATTGCTTGGATAGACACACATTTACGAAATGGATGCATTCACGTTCACTTCGCCCTTCCGCTGAGCAGTAGCGGGCTCGCAGGCGGCGGGGAATCTGGTCGCCCAAGCAATCGATCTGAAGATTGGACACTCAAACCGGACCGGGACAACACTTCGTAAGCCGTCCTAGTTCCGCCCCAAACTTCTCTCTGTTGCTCGACGCCGGCATACCCGCACCGTAAGCGCTGGACGAGGACAAGTTCCGCTGGCCGCGGGTGGAGAACGGCGTGATCCGGCTTGCCGCGCCCAACTGATGGCGCTCGTCGAAGGCAACTGGCGCGTTTGAGCCGATCGGAGACGGCGTCCGACGTCGGCCGGATAGGCCGTGGCGAAGTGACTCAGGCGCAAAAGGCGGGCCTCTAGCCGTGCAAAATAAGCTTTTGTCGGCGTCATGACGAGAAGCGCTTTGGCCCGTCTCCACGAAATCGTTCCGCTCAAGGCGATATTCGTCGCTATGGCGGCGGAGAAGGCCGAACTGCAACAACTCCGGAGCGAAACACTCAAGGCCGAGATCGTCCGGATGGCGACACTCAACGAGCGTGCCCAGGAGAGGATCGCCGACCTTCAGGGATCAAGCAGCTGGAGCGCGCCGCTTCGGTCGCAGCTCCGAGAAGCTCGAACGTGCCCAGCAGGCCTTCGCCTTCGAAATCCAGACCGGGCTCGGCGCGATTGAGTCCGAGCTCGAGGCCGCAAGACCGCAAGACCGACAGGCGAGCCGCGACGTGGTGCGCGACCGCGCAAGGCGGTCCCGGCGCATCTGGAGCGGGTCGAGATGGTCATCCGCCCCGAGCCATGCAGGACTGTCCGGGGAAATTTATTCATATATGAAGGCCATCTGATTGAGGCAGGATCGGTCTCTTGGTCGGCTCGGATTGACCGGCGGCGGCTTATCGATGGCGTTTATTTTTCGCCGCCCGAACAAGTATTGGGCGACCAGCTCTGTGAACCGCAGGATTGGAATGGCGACACCTCGGGCGCGCGCGACGATGCGCAGCAGTGCATAGGCGATCATTGCCGCGAAGAGCTGCAGGCGGATTGCATTGCCGTTGTTGCCCAGGAACTTGCCGATCTTGAGGTGCTGCTTGATCCAGCGGAACAGAAGCTCGATTTGCCAGCGGCCTTTGTAGAGCTGCCCGATCTCGACTGCGGAGCGCTCCATGTCGTTGGTCAAAAGCATGATGGTGTCGCCTTCCTGGCGTTGGATGCGCAGGCGCCGCAGGCGTATCGGCAGCTTGCAAGCGCCCTTGCTGACCAGGTTCACCTCACTGTCTTCCAGGACCAGGAAGCCGTCGCCCTGCGGCTCGGCCACGGGGCGGTTGCACAGCTGCGCCAGCCCCATGTTGGTCTTGGGCCGCGTTACGAAGACCGACCCGGCCTCGGCGATCGCCGTCCACCAGCCATAGTGGCAATAGCCCTTGTCGAACACATAGGTCGCCGCGGGCTCGATGGTGATCCGGCGGCCGATCTGGGCGTCGTTGACGTTGGCGTCGGTGATGTCGAGGACGCGCGGATGGTCGGCCTTCGGGTCATAGACGACATGGACCTTCATGCCGCGGATGCGTCCGTTCGACTTGGCCCACTCGCACAGCTTGCCGAGCGGAATGGGGGTCGAATCGATCAGCCGCAGCATTTCTTTACCCTCTTGCCGCGTCTGCCGGTCGAGCAGGCCCGCCACCAGGCTGAAGGCCTCGGCAAAAATGGCGACCGGGCGCCGTCTGTTGGCATCCGACAAGGTCGAACGCATCAGCGGACCGCTGCCCAGGTGGTAATGATGCTGGCTGTTGGCATTCCAACCGGCTTCCAGGCCACGCAGGCTGTCGCTGCCGCAGAACTGAGCATAGATCAACACCACCAGATGATCCCAACTCCTGAACGATTTGTCGTAGGCATCGCCGTCGTGACGATCCACAATGGCTTGGAATTGACGGCGATCCATGGCTTCAAGAAGCTGCCCGAAGATGCTAGGTGCAAAGCGCATGCCCCGTTCCTTTTCTGAGTCTCGACAACCAGAGAGAAGACGGACAAACCCCGTTTTACGGGGCATGCACATGCGGCATTTCGATTCACTCAAAACTTTCCCCGGACAGTCCTGCGAGCCATGGGGCAAGAAGCGCTCCCGCAGCCAATCGTCCAGTCCGTCAAACGCCGTCGGCCGCACAGGCATGCGAAACGGAACAGTCCCGCCCTCGCTTAGATACCGAGGCACCGTGTTGCGCGCGCACCCGAATTCCTTCGCCCGTCGGTTCCCCAGCCAACCTCATGCCGCCGCAGCATCGCTGCCACCTCTTCAGGCTGAAGGATCTGCTCTCCCTGCATCGTTCTCGACAATGCAGGAATCGCCCAATCCCAATCGCCATCCATGCCTCCTCTCATAACCGAGAGGTCAGTTTCTCAATTCGGCCGACAAGTGAGACGCCCGGTGCTCTTAGGCAGGGTAATCATACGAGATGCCTCCTGCAACATCATTTCCCGCATCCATAGGCTTGCCGGATCATTATTGTGAAGCGCAGGCCATTGGACGGCCTCCGTGAATGCGGCAGGAAGTGGCGGCGGAAGTTCGACAATCCGCAGGGGTGTTAATTTTGCGAAATGCTGCGCCAGCCGCAACGGCATGGTCCCGATGCGGCTGGTGCCTGATAGAAGGGGCGGGATCATGCTAAAGCCGTGTACGACGACCTCGATACGTCTCTCGAAACCGTTCTCGAGCAAATACCATTCCTCGATGGAGGGCTGCCGGGTGTCCCCGAATTTAAGCACAACCTGCCCCATCGACAAGTATCGGTCGAATGTAAGTGGCTCTGACAGCTGCTTGTTCGTGCCGCAGCCTACGCATACGAGCATATCTTCGAACAGGGCTGCGCGAGGATGTTTCGACATGAACACTTCCGGCATAATCAGAAAATCAACGTCGCCGCGCCGGAGAAGCTCCTCGGGGTCGTCGGAAATAGGCAGACATTCGAAGCGGACGGCGGGAGCTTCCCGCGCAGCACGCTTTACGATTTTCTTAAAAAATACGAGTGTGAGGTAATCGGAAAGGATGATGCGGAAGCGACGATCCGATCCGACCGGGTTAAAGGGGTCCCAGGAAATAATCGACAGCTGGATGTGCAGCAATGCCTCCCGGACTGCTGTGGCGAGCCCCTCCGCGCGCGGTGTCAAAATGAGTTCGCGGCCGTTCATCGTAAATAGCTCATCGCTGAAATAGGCGCGTAACCGACCGACGGCGGCGCTCATGGCCGGCTGACTCAGGTTAATACTGCGGGCTGCGGCGGTGACTTTACGCTCCCTGATCAAAGCGTCCAGCACAACGAGGAGATTTAGATCGAGTCCCTTAAAACGCATGCATTGACCTATCCGACCCGTGGATGGGTATCGCCCAAATAATCAATTTCACGAATGGTGAGAGCGTCAACGCATCAGCCGACGACGAAACAGAGCAACCGATAGGAAGAACGGCAAAACCGTGTATATGCAAAGCGCGCCGATATGCAGGCCCATGCTGCCGGCCGGACGGCCAAGCATCGCCGGACGAATGAGGTCAATTGCATGTGCGAGGGGCAACAAGGAGGCGACGTCCTGAAAAGCGCCGGGCAATTGGTTGACCGGAAACATCGCGCCGCAAAGGAAGAGCATGGGTGTTATAACAAGCGTATTATAAAATATGAAATATTCATAACTGGGCGCAAGCGCCGTGACGACCATCGCTAGACTTGCGAAGGCGAGGCCACTGAGAGCGATGACTGGCAGCAAGCAGAGGATGGATGGCCACGATGCGTAGCCGAGCGTGGTGGCAACAATAGTGATTGCTGTGCCCGCCATCAGGGCCTTGGTGGCTGCCCACGCCAATTCGCCGAGTAAGATATCGCCGAGCGTCAGCTGAGTGCATAGCATTCCTTCCCAGGTGCGCTGGTCGCCCATGCGGCCGAAACTCCCGTAAACCGTTTCAGCGGTCGCCGATGCCATCGCGCTTGTGGCAACCATGCCAGCCGCGAGAAACGCAATGTACGAAGTGCCCTCAACAGGACCTATCATTGTTCCGATTCCAAAGCCGAGACCGAACAGATAGATCATCGGATCGGCGAGGTTGCCGAGCACCGATGCAAGCCCGATTTTCTTCCATCCAAGATAGTTGCGGCGCCAAACCGCGACCCAATTCCACGCATTGGCGGGCATGCCCGCCGCATAACGTTCGCCCATTGTTCAGTCCTCCATCTCGCGCCCGGTTAGCCGCAAAAACACATCCTCGAGATTGGGGGGACGCTGCAGAAGGCGTAGACCCGCGCGCCCGCGTAGCTGCGCCAGCACCTGCTCCGGATCGGGTGCATAGCAAAAAAGCGTCTCACCGCTCACCTCGATGCGCTGTGCGTACGGCCGGATCAGCGCACCCAGTTCATGCGGATTGCCGCCGTAGACCTCGACCACGTCACAGCCGATCTGCTCGTCAATGAGTGCGGACGGGCGGCCTTCGGCGATCTTGCGCCCCTCCTCCATAACGCACAGCCGATCGCACAGCCGCTCGGCCTCTTCCATGAAATGGGTAGTCAAAAGAATAGTCTTGCCCCGCGCCAGCAGCGATCGCAGCCGTTCCCAGATCAGGTGGCGGGCCTGCGGATCGAGGCCGGTGGTCGGCTCGTCCATCACCAGCAAGTGCGGGTCATTGATCAGCGCACGCGCGAGCGTCAGGCGCCGCTTCATGCCGCCGGACAGTTCGGCGACGCGCGCATCCGCTTTGTTCTCGAGGCGGGCGAACTCAAGCAGCGATGGTATGACCGCATCGATCTGGCGTCTGCTCATCCGGAAGTAGCGCCCGAACACCAACAGGTTCTCGCGTACAGTGAACGCGGTATCAAGATTGTCGAACTGCGGGACCACGCCGATGCGCATACGTGCCAAACGCGCGCGCGCCGGCACTGGAACGCCGAGCACAGCAATCTTCCCCGCATCGGGCGATGTCATGCCGAGGACCATACGCGCAATCGTGCTTTTGCCCGCGCCGTTCGGTCCCAAGAGCCCGAAGCATTCCCCCGCCGCAACGCGGAACGACAGTCTGTCGACAACGAGCTTGTCATAAGTTTTGCTTACGTCAGTAAGATCGATCGCTACCATGGACATGGGTTCATTTTACCGAGAGGGACGCCAAGACTGGCGGTTGCTTGGTTGCCTGCCGGACCTGAAACTGTGACTCGTCTTCGCCATCCCAGCCGTCGATAACGAACTGATCGACATCACAAGGATTTAGCCCCTGTTCCGGTAAAGCGGCGATAATTGCGTCGAGATTACCGATGGCTTGGTAACGCGGATCGTTGTGCCGCTTTTCCTGGTCAACGCAGAAGACGAGCCGTCCATCCTCGACCAGGGCGATCGCCCCATCATGGGTCAGCTTGGTACCACAGATGCGCATAGTGTCTCCAGGTTAACGGCGATAGATTCGATTCATCAGGAAGCGGAAAGCGGGTTCCGGAAACGGACGAGCAAGCAGTCTTCGTTGACCGACTCGCCCCGACACTCAAGACGCTCTACCTCGATCAACGTTTCGTTCAGCATGGCGATGACCGGCTCAGCACCAGCGGCGTGACCCCAGCGACGGCAATTAGCATCCCTTGCCGATCCGAAGATCAGATGCCCGCCTGGCGCAAGCACCCGCACCAGGTTTTTGACGGCCGCGCGCATCTCGGCTATGTCTTCGAGATAGTAGAGGACCTCCGCCACAACGATCAGGTCAAACAACTCGTCGGTCGAAAACTGTTGAACATCGGAGACTATCCACTTGATGCGCGACGGCTCGTTTATCCGTTGACGTGCTCGAGCAATAGCTTGCGCCACGACATCGATGACGGTGAGCCCTTGGCAGTAGGGGGCTAGTTTTTCCGTGAATGCGCCGGCAGCGCACCCGACTTCGAGGGCATTTGAAATGGAGCCTTGGGCAAGCGCCAGCTGGAGCATTTGCGTGTGGCGCTTCCGCTCGAACGGATTGCCGTCGAGAAGCCACGGATCGTCTGCGGCCAATTCCCGATCAAGCAACTGATGATTCACGTTCTGGGTCAAACTCGTGCACCTCTCGTCCACTAGGTAATTAGCGATCACTCGTCGCCGCAAATGTTGCCCGACAGCACTAATTCCGAAGAATCCCGCGCAAGATTGAGCCTGCGAAGCGGAGCCGCATGCGGCGAGAATTCTGCCCTGCTGGAACCAGTGATCGGAGTTTGGGTGGGGGCCTGTTTTCCCCCAGTGTTCGATGTAGCGACAGCAGAGCCTCGCGACAGCCAATCGCTATTGCTCAATGTACACAGCGCGTAGGCTTTCAACGGAAGCAAGAGAAAGATGTTGATGAACGTGTGCAGCGAAAAGCCCAGAAATCGAAACTGTCGGGCACGAAATGCTACCACGCTGCATCGGAGCATGGTCATGGACACAATCATCAGTCCTGTCCACCAAGGCACAGAGCCTGTCAGTGCGAAATGTGCGAGGCCCGTTAATACCGATACGGCGAGGAGTAGCGCGCCGAGATTCTGTCCGACCACGTCCAACGTGAGATAGCTATTCAGGCTGGGCAGCAAGCGCAGCCCAAGCAGCGTGTCCCGGAATGTGCTTCGTGCCCAACGGAGTTGTTGGCGCAGATACGGTCCGAGTCTGTTCGGGACGACTGTGGCCGCGATGGCGCTCGGAACGTACTCGGTTCGAAAGCCTGCTTTCAGCATCAGGATAGTAAGATGGCGATCCTCACCGAAGTCGCTTGGCTTGCCCCGAAAAAACTGCGACTCGTACTGGTCCAGTAACAAAAGGAGCGCAGACCGGCGGTACATGGCACATGGGCCGCAACAGCACATAACGGCACCGAAGCGAGCCTGCGCCGCGCGCTCCTCGTTGCAAGCCAGCCAGTACTCCATGTCTATCAGCCTGGTCAGCCAGCTCTCGCTCCGGTTACTGGCCGTCAACTGACCCATGACCGCGCCGACCGCTGGATTTCGCATCTTCGGTACAAGCTTGGCAATGACGTCGGACGCGAGTAGCGTGTCTGAATCAACGTTAAGCACCAGATCCCCGGATGAGCGGCGTATCGCGGCGATCTGCGCCTTGCGCTTTCCAACATTCTCGGGAAGCAAAATGATGTCGAACCTAGGGTCGCGCGCGTAGGTTTCGTGGACAGTTCCTACGGCTTCGCGATTTCCAGAACCGTCATCAACCACATAGACCCGAAGTCTTCCGGCGTATTCTTGGTCTGCAATGGAAGCCAGGCACTCTGAAAGCGTGCGCGGATCCTCGTTGAAGCAGGGGACGATGACATCCACGCTGGGCAGTTGATCGGAGCCGACGAGAACCTCTAACGCGGACGAGTCCTTTGTCGGCAGAGCATAAAGCCCCTGCATGCCCTTATAAGCAGTCGAGAGCAGCGCATAAAGCGATATGGCCACAGTGCTGGTTGTACCAAGAAGAGTCATGGGATCTCGTTTGTTCAGTGATGTTGAGGAAGTGAGCGGATTACAAATCCGCGCTCACGCAATGCTGGAATCAGCCGGGACAGCGCCGTGACCGTCTGGTCGCGCAGACCGGCGTGAGCGCCCTGGCTTAACTCGCCGGGAGGGCATCCGTCGTGCAAGAGTACGATTGCGCCCGGCCGGACAGAGGCGAGCACTTTATCGATAATCGCGTCGACCCCAGGGCGAGACCAATCTCGAGGGTCGACGGACCAATGGAGGGCCGCCAGCCCGGCGATCTGTGAGGCTGTGAAGACTTCTTCGCTCCAGGCGCCGTAGGGCGCGCGAACATAGCGCACCGAGGCCTGCGGGCACGCTCTCATGATGGCGTCGTTCGCTTCAAAGACCTCACGTTGCACTTCGCCGAAACCGCATTGGTACAGATCCGGATGAGACATCGTGTGGTTGCCTACCTCGTGCCCTTCTGCGACCATCCGTTGGATTAGATCTGGGTGCTCTAAGGCGTAGGCGCCGATGACGAAGAAAGTCGCCGGCACCCGCTGCTCTGCCAGCACATCGAGAATCTCCGGTGTGAAAAGTGGATTGGGACCGTCGTCAAACGTCAGATAAACGCTGCGACGGCCGGTGCCGTCAGAGCACTCACGGCGCACTTCGTACAAGCAATCGGGACGGCTCATAGCTCTGGTCCGTTCCGATCTATCATCGTGCCCGTGGGCCATTCGCTGATCGGCCGTCCAACCGGCAGAACAATGGTGAGTGCGTCATCGATGCGTGTGGGCGGCAGGTCGAGGCGGGCCTCTGGTCGGGTGGAGCGCACGCGAATTCCCGACAAAACGGCCAAAGGCCTGTATCGCCGCCCGAACCTCTCAACATGATTCCGCAGCGCGTCCCGGACCGTTCCGAAAGCGAATGGAACGCCAAGCTCCTGCAGTATTGGAAGCATGACATGGATTGAATGGGCGATTCCGAGACCCTCAAGGTCCGGACGTACCCCGTACAGGCCCAGCTCAGCCACCAACAGGTCGACCGCGTCAACCTTGATGAAACGGCGTAGTATGCCCATGTGAGCCGCTACACCGCTTGAATCATAGGCGATCACGCGGAGTTCAGGCCTGGCTCCGGCCCAGCTTCGACTACCTTCGAACGGTTCTGCGTTGGACGCCCCAGTCGGCCCGTACGTATCACGAAAGAACTCGGCGAGCTCAACGTGATCGGAGAGCTGCAACTCGTTTTCCCAGCACAACTTCCACTGCACCTGATGGCGCATTCAGGACCTCTCTTCATATTAGTTTTTTGCGGCCGCATTACCCGACCAAAGCGGCGCTGTTGGCTGCATTCAGCCGTTGTCGTTGGCGAAGGTGAGCCAGACGCTCTCTCGAAGTTCCGGCCCGTGTCGTCGATTTGAGCTTGACGTCGCTCATTAACGTTCCTCTAATGCATGGCTCGTAAATTCGTAAAATTGATTGTTTGAATGATACGCATCCACACGTTGGATAGAACATGACATGCGTTTCAAGGGACTCGATCTAAATCTCCTCGTTGTGCTGGACGCTCTGATGAGGGAGCGTAAAGTCACTGCCGCGGCTCGCAGTATCAACCTGAGCCAGCCGGCCATGAGCGCCGCCGTTGCTCGGTTACGCGCCTATTTCAACGATGAGCTATTTACGATGAACGGCCGCGAGCTCATTTTGACACCGCGCGCCGACGGGCTCGCCACGGCAGTCCGGGAGGCATTGCTGCACATCCAGCTATCGATTATTTCCTCCGACGCTTTCAACCCGGCCCAATCGGATCGTCTCTTCCGAATGATGCTTTCCGATTACATCACGCTCGTATTTTTTAAGAAGATCGTAGAGCGTGCTGCGCGGGAAGCTCCCGCCGTTCGCTTTGAATGTCTGCCTATTTGCGACGACCCCGAGGAGCTTCTCCGGCGCGGCGACCTTGATTTTCTGATTATGCCGGAAGTGTTCATGTCGAAACATCCTCGCGCAGCCCTGTTCGAAGATATGCTCGTATNTTGATTTTCTGATTATGCCGGAAGTGTTCATGTCGAAACATCCTCGCGCAGCCCTGTTCGAAGATATGCTCGTATGCGTAGGCTGCGGCACGAACAAGCAGCTGTCAGAGCCACTTACATTCGAGCGATACATGTCCATGGGGCATGTCGTGCTCAAATTCAGGCACACCCGGCAGCCCACCATGGAGGAATGGTATTTGCTCGAGCACGGTTTCGAGAGACGTGTCGAGGTCGTCGTACAGGGCTTTAGCCTGATCGCGCCCTTCCTGTCAGGCACCAACCGCATCGGGACCATGCCGTTGCGGCTGGCGCAGCATTTCGCAAAAACAACACCCCTGCGGATTGTCCAACTTCCGCCGCCACTTCCTCCTCCCGCATTCACGGAGGCCGTCCAGTGGCCTGAGCTTCACAATACTGATCCGGCAAGCATGTGGATGCGGGAAATGATGTTGCAGGAGGCATCTCGCCTGGCGCCTTTGCCTGAAATCATTGAGCGCCTCGGGCACGCCGATCCGACCTTGCGGTTGTTGGTACCGACTGCCACCTCGATTTCGCGTGCGAAGTCCCGGAAGATGTTAAGCCCCACTTAAACACCGGGCCTTTGCCCAGCAGAGCGGCGCAGTTGCTCGTCAAGTACGAGGGCCAGGAACGAGCAGAACACACGCCCGGGGTAGCTACTGAATTGACTGCCGCCTCCGATTCTGATTGCGGAGTCCCAGAAGATGCTCAGCCCCACTTAAATGCCAACGTCGCAGGCCTTGCCGCGGCTTTTCACGCGCGGCCAGGCGAGGAGATGGCGGTCGACGTGGTCGATCCAATCTGTGCCAGCCGCGCTCGGCTACTGGCGTTGACGACAGTGCCCTGCACCGAGAAAGTCGGGCACTTGGCAATGAAGCCGGTGGAGCTTGACGCTGCGGACCCAGGCAATTGACCCCGCGCTTCTGCCTGAACGCGTGGCCGATCCGTTCATCTAATCGGCGCTTCATCCTGCCCGGCTGAGGCCCGTGGGTGCGGCCACCCCGCGGGATGGGATCATCATTCAACTCCCCGACTTACGATAGAGTCCATGAGTTTCATATATTTTCCGGCAGATGGATGTCGAACGGGAGAAATGTCTGTCCGGGTGTTTCAGCGGTGCCGGTCTCGATAGCCCGCGTCATCAGCATTATCAGCTCCTGGCAAAGTCGGCGCATTGGCGTGGCGACCGCCATCGTGACGACATTATCTGCGAGCGCCGCCCGAGACTCCGGCGTGATTTCATTCACGATCGCGACGAGATCGCGACTTTTGCCCTCTTCTCGGAGCGCGGAGATGGCGCCCTCCATGCCGCCGCCGGCGACATAGAAGCCGACGAGCTCGGGCTCTCGCTGCATGAGATCAAGCGTTGCCTCGTAGGTGATCTGCCGTTTCTCGAGGTTCATGACTGGATCCAGCACCTCGAACGTGGGCGCGTTCTCACGGCAATAGGAGCGAAAGCCGACGTCACGGAGCTCGTGCCCCTGGAAACGATGGCTGCCGACAAAAACCGCCACTTTGCCGGGCCGTTTTGCAACCTTGGACACCATCCAAGCGGCCGTGCGCCCCACCTTGCGGTTGTTAAGGCCGATATACCCCTGTCGCACTCCGGCGGCGAAGTCGGAAAGCAGCGAGAAAACCGGAATGCCTTTGGCCTTGAGGTCCTCAACCGCTGCTGTAATTTTCGGGTGGTCCGGTGCCACCATCGCGATCGCATGGCAGCGTGCGCCCAAATCCTTGAGCGGCGCGATCAGGTCGCTCGGCATATGTGACGGGGCGAATTCGACGAGCGGAATGCCGTGGAAGGACTGGGCCAAATTGACCGATGCTTCGACCTCGCGCGCAAAATCTTGGTAGAAATGCTGGGCCGGTTTTCTCAAGATGAAGCCCAGACGGTAGTGCGGTAGGTCTCGCCGCAAGCGCTGCTTGATTAGCCCGGCAGCATGATAGCCGATCGCGTGGGCGGCGTCGTGGACCCGCCGCGCGGTCTCCTCGCGCACCGGATGGCGGGCGTTCAGAACCCGGTCGATCGTTGCTACGCTGACTCGGGCTTCGCGGGCGAGATCGGCAATTGTGGGGCGCTTGGTCATAGGTCCTATTCTGATCGGCTTTTGACGCGGGCCGGCTCTCTGTCGCCTAACGCGTTTCGGTTTCGGGTGGCAAAGTGAAGACGTCCCATACGAATGGCCAACAGCGTGTTGGACGAACATCATTCCAGACGTAAACCGGCCGGGTATACTGAAAGGCTCATTCGCTTAAAGGGCGGTGACGGTTTGCACTCACACATTTAGCGCTTCTGCTACATGGTCCGTGAGGAGCCGTTTAGAGGCTGCGGGTCGGTCGTCAGTTCATGTGACCAGCTAGGCGACTTAACAGGTCGTGGGCCGCCCACCTTATTGGGAGGAGGGTAGCCGGTTTGATGCCTCGGCAAGCTGATGACCGCAGAAGGCGGCTTTCATCTGTGCTCGGTCCAATTCTCCTTCCCAGCGGGCGACGACGAGGGATGCCACTGCGTTGCCGACGCAATTCGTCAGCGCCCGGCATTCGGACATGAAGCGGTCGATGCCGAGTATCAGTGCCATGCCAGCAACGGGAACACTCGGAACTACGGCGAGCGTAGCCGCCAGGGTGATGAAGCCCGCGCCTGTGACACCTGCAGCGCCCTTGGAGGAAAGCATTGCTACGAGCAGCAGCAGCACCTGATCGCCGATGGACAGATCCGTGTTCGTCGCCTGCGCGATGAAGAGGGCCGCCAGCGTCATGTAGATATTCGTGCCGTCCAGATTGAATGAATATCCGGCCGGGATGACGAGACCCACAACCGAACGCCTGGCGCCCGCCTTCTCCATTTTCTGCATCAGCGAAGGGAGCGCCGCCTCCGAGGAGGACGTTGCGAGGACAAGCAGCAGCTCTTCCTTGATGTAGCGAATGAGAGAACAGATCGAGAAGCCGTTGTAGCGGCAGACCGCGCCGAGAACCCCGAACACGAAGAGGAAGGCGGTGAAATAGAACGTCGCGACCAGCATCGCGAGGTTGACCACCGAACCGATGCCATATCTGCCGATGGTGAAGGCCATTGCGCCAAAAGCGCCGATCGGCGCGGCCTTCATCAGAATTCCAACGAGCTTGAAGACAGGCGCGATGAGCGCCTGAAGGAAGCAAACGACAGGCTTGCCCGGCTCTCCGGCCATCGCAAGCGCCATGCCGAACAGAACCGAGAAGAACAGCACCTGCAGGATGTCGCCTTCCGCGAAGGCACCGACGATCGTTGGCGGGATGATGTTCATCAGAAAGCCGGTGACCGACTGCTCGCTGGCTTTTGCGGCATAGGTATTCACGGCCTGGACATCGAGCGAGGCCGGATCAATGTTGAGGCCGGCGCCAGGCTGGACGACATTGGCGACGATGAGGCCGACGATCAGCGCGAGCGTCGAGAAGGTGAGGAAATAGACCATTGCTTTACCGGCGACCCGGCCGACCTTATGAAGATCGTTCATGCCGGCAATGCCGGTGGCAATTGTCAGGAAGATGACAGGCGCGATGATCATCTTGACCAGCTTGATGAAGGCATCACCCAGCGGCTTCAGGCTCTCGCCTGTCTCCGGATAAAAATAGCCAATTGCGACGCCGAGCGCGATGGCGGCAAGCACCTGGGCGTAGAGCTTGGTGTAGAAGGGTTTGCGGGGCGCGGGACTCGCGCCGCGAACTTGTGCAGCTGACACTGTTTCTCTCTCCCTGACCGGATCGAGGTGGCGTGACTTCTCCCGGGCTTCTCCCTATCGCGGCGCTCCGGTCGAACGCTGCACCAACGCCGCCGCAATACCCATGCCAGATGAATCCGCATGACCTGAACTGACGTGGGCTCGCCAATGATGGAGGAATGCGGTGTCAGCCAGCGGGATAGGCCGCGGTCCGGCACGCCCTTGATGGTCTCTGGCAGAGTGCTGCCGGTCGGTCCCTCTGGCTTGCGGTTTTGTTGCACAGAGCGTGGTGGGTTCCTCGTTTTAGCCGGCTTTGGACGGGCCGCATCGCTGGCGCCAGCGCAGGTTCTGTCGGCCAGTGCTTTTGGGTGCGTCGTCAATCGTTGTGTTGCTCGCGCCTTGTTACATCTTGCCAAAGGAGAACAAGGCGAGCCGACAAGAACTAGGCGACGACAGCCCCTGCGATCGGCGTGAACCAGTTCCGTTTCGACTGTCGCAAGCTTGCTTTGCGAAGTCCGTTTCCGCCCCGATGAGACCAGGGAAAGCCGCCAACAAACGTCTCACTGTTGCGAGTCGCGGCCGGTCAGCCCACAGCGCGTTGGTGTGATTGTTTCGGCCCATTCGAGCGCACTGACGGTGAGCTTTCCTTGGTCGCTGCTAAAAGTCTTAGGCCATCCAGCACGCTAGCCTCGGAAAATCGAACACCAAGCGCCCGTTCGACAGTCCAGATCGGCCTCGCTCTCTTCGTTGACGCCGGACGACCAGGCCCTGTTGAAGCGGAGAATTGCCGTGCTCTTTGCAGCGCTCCCGCTGCATGAAAGCGACGTCGAGACGTAGAGATTGACGCCGTTGGTGCTGACCGCGACGGTGCGGTTCAGAAGTTGCGAGCACCGCCTACGAAGCCGTGCTCGACGCCAGCTTCCTTCACACGCGACACCGCTGCATATCCGAATGGTCAACTCGGGAAAAAAATGGCGGTTGCCGCAACCGACCAGTGTCGTTGGCAGTGATCATCGCTCCCGCCCCGTTCGCGGGCGCTGGTGAATGGCACGGCCCGGCATTTACCCTCGACGCGGTCAGCCGCTCGGGCACCGCATCGCCGGCTCAGGTATTTCTGCTTCAACGCAAAAATAGAACTGATGAATCCTATCATAGGCCGCGAGGTTTCCTTTCACAGATGAAAGAAAGCTCGATTGACTATCCCGCCTCGCTCCAGTCTTCTGAAAACAACGTTTGGTTGCCTTGGTGCAAGCCAATAGCATGGCCAAGCTTCGTGGAGGGAGAGCCAAGCGATGCGTCAGGGCTCGACCCGCTTTGCACTCGACCACACGGCGGCGGCACGAGTTCACGTCGGAGCATTTTCGCGCTTGCCCGCGACGTCGCGGGCGCACATGCCGCCAGGATACATTTGCTGGCGCCAGATCGAGGATCACATGCACCACAACATTCGCAAATCGGAACAAAATGCCAGCGAGTGCGGCATATCGCTGCCGGGTGCGATAAAGGGTTGTCCAAAGTCCGACACGAATCCTGCGAATGGGGTATTGCACGAGCGCGCGCTCACCGGAATCTTCGAAATATCGAAAATACTCGCCGATCCCGCCCGGCTCGAACTTACGCTGGCCAAGATCGTTGATCTCCTGCACTCGTTTGTGCAGATGCGGCACGGCATCATCACTCTCTGCGATGCCGAGGGCGGACTGGACATCACCGTGGCCAGCGGCTGCGACACGAACAGCAATGAGCCCTCCCGGTCGCGCTTGCCGCGCAACGCCATCGATCAGATTGTGACGACGGACACGCCGCTCGTCACCGAGGACATAGCGATGCATCCGGCCTTCACTGCCGCTGACATCGAGGTGCTTGGGGCCTCCGAGACCGTGTCGTTCATCGGCGTTCCCATTCGTGTTGATGGGAACGCCGTAGGCGCGCTGACTATGGACAGGGCTTTGGAAAGCAGGTCAAGCTATCGGCTCGATTACGATGTCCGGCTGCTCACTATGATTGCCAACATGGTGGGACAGACAGTCAAGTTGCATCGCTTCTCCGCGGGCGACCGCGAGCGACCGCCGGAGTTGGAAGATCGGCTGCAAACGAAATTTTCTGATGTTAAGCACCCTGCACCCCGGCGCAAAAAGGTTCATGTCGAGGGGATGATTGGTGACAGTCCCGCGATAAGCACGCTGCTGGAGAAGATCGCGGTCGTAGCCAAGGCAAAAACCACGGTTCTGTTGCGAGGCGAGTCCGGTACCGGAAAGGAGCTGGCTGCCAAGGCAATTCACGAGTTGTCGCCGCGCGCCAAGCGGCCCTTCGTTAAACTCAATTGTGCAGCGCTCCCAGAGACAGTTCTGGAATCCGAATTGTTCGGTCATGAGAAGGGTGCCTTCACAAGCGCATTCAATTCCCGCAAGGGGCGCTTTGAGCTCGCTGACAAGGGGACGTTGTTTCTGGATGAGATTGGCGAGATCTCGGCCTCGTTCCAGGCAAAGCTACTGCGCGTGCTGCAGGAGCAGGAGTTTGAGCGCGTCGGCAGCAATCAGACCATCAAGGTCGATGTTCGCGTGATTGCCGCCACGAACAGGAACCTGGAAGAGGCGGTTGCAAGGAATGAGTTCCGCGCCGACCTATACTACCGCATCAACGTGGTTCCCTTACTGGTACCAGCATTGCGCCAAAGGCGCAGCGATATTCCGCTCCTCGCAGCGGAGTTTCTCAAGAATTTCAACGGCGAGAACGGCTGTACACTCACTTTCGATCCGCGTGCGATTGAAGTGCTGATGAAATGTGAATTTCCCGGCAACATTCGGGAGCTTGAAAATTGCGTGCACCGGACAGCGATCCTGGCCGAGGGACTATCAATCGGGAGAAACGACTTTGCCTGCTCCCAAGGGCAATGCTTTTCCGAGGCGCTGTGGAAGTGCAGATCGGGCAAGGCCGCGCTGCAACCAGCGCCGATCCTGCCGGAGTCAGCGAATCCGGCCACGCCGCCGGATGGGGCAGCCAGTTCGGCCGCGACCACAGTCCCGCGTGCCGGCGCAACCCACCCAATTGGCGCGAGGACCCCCGACATAGAGCGCGTCATTGCTGCCATGGAAAGATGTGGCTGGGTGCAGGCAAAGGCAGCGCGCCTCCTTGGACTGACCCCGCGCCAGATTGGCTACGTGCTGAGGAAATACGGCGTCGAGATCAAGCGTATGTGAAACCGAGGAGATGAGCTGAGCTGCTTAGCGCCTTGGCGCAGCGATGCAGATCCGCGTCCGCGTCAACTCGATTCACCGAGGACAGCCTGGCCGAATTCCCATGTCAGTCGGCGTTGCGACCATCGTGTGAGAGGCAACGCTGCCATCGTCAATCCCGTCCGCCATGTTGCTCTCGTTGGGAGCTCATTCGGATGCCCTGTGCGACTGAAACGGAGATAAAATATGTCCGATGCAAAACTGCAAACTGTGCTTTCGGCTCTTCCGCAAGTGACGCGACAGTTAGATGCTCTGCCGTCCAACGGACCAGCGCCGGACGGAATTTTTATCAAGCTGAATACGAATGAGAATCCGTTTCCGTTGCCGCCAATCATCATGCAAAGTGCAGTGGCGGCCCTCAAGCGCCAGTATCTATATCCGGATGACGATAACATCAGCTTGAGGGAAGCAGCGTCCAGCACCTATGGCGTTTCCAGGGATCAGGTCATCGCTGGCAACGGGTCGTCTGAACTGCTCGGACTGATCTACAGAGCTTTCCTCGCACCTGGCGACAAGGTTGCGATGGTGTCGCCAGGGTTTTCGTTCAACCGCAAACTTGCCATGGTTCAGGGCGCCGAGTTTCTCGAAATCGGATGTCAAGCTCATTCCCTGCCAATGGAGCAATTGCTTTCCGGTCCGGCAAAAGACGCCAAGTTCATTATGTTGGCCAATCCAAACAATCCGACCGGAACATTCCTCCCGATAAGCGATATCGAACGCCTCGTAGCACAATCGGACCGCTTGGTTGTCCTTGATGAGGCCTACGTCGACTTTGCACCCGATCACGGCCTGCGCCTCATCAACCGGTATTCGAACGTTCTGATCTTGAGGTCATTCTCGAAAAGCTATGCCGCCGCCGGCATTCGCGTCGGTTTCGGCTTCGGTCACCCTGAAATTATTGGCAGGCTGCGAAACATCCAGAACGTCTTCAACATGAACGTCATCGGGCATGCCGTTGGTATCAGCGTGCTTGCGCATCGCGGCGCCTACGCAGAGAACCACAAGCACATCAAGTATGAACGAGAGCGAGTGACAGTCGCGCTGTCGCAACTCGGATTTTCCGTAACGCCCTCCCGCGCAAATTTCTTGCTGGCCCGTGTGCCCGCGGGACAGGACGGCTCATGGTGGCAAGCAGCATTTGAAAGGCAGAAGATACTTGTCGCGTTTTTTCCGGACAGAGGCTTGGAACACTGCATCCGCGTTAGCATCGGCACAAAAGAGCAGATGGATGCATTTCTTGCTGCCGCTGGCGACATTGCTGGAAGCTTAACGATGCCAAGCTCCAAGGGCAGGGAAGCGTCAGCCTCTGCTTCTTCGTTACGCTGACGCTAATCGGCGATCACACACATCTCTTCCGACTTGCTTGGTCATCCCAGCAANTTGCTGGAAGCTTAACGGTGCCAAGCTCCAAGGGCAGGGAAGCGTCAGGCTCTGCTTCTTCGTTACGCTGACGCTAATCGGCGATCACACACATCTCTTCCGACTTGCTTGGTCATCCCAGCAAGAGAACAGCCTGCTTTTAAAATCGGGGACTTATCGAGTGACAAACGTCTTTCCTTCAAACCTAGCGTTCGGCATCTTCGATCATCTGGACGAGGATGGCCGCGATATCGGCCGGCAGTACGAAGATCGCCTGATATTAGCAGAGGCGTGCGATCAGCTAGGGTTCTATGCCTATCATCTGGCAGAACACCACTGTACTCCCCATGGGAGAGGTCCATCGCCGAATCTGTTCTTATCGAGCGTCGCCCAGCGCACCCGGCGCTTGCGTCTCGGACCCTTGGTGATGCTGCTTGCGCTTTATCATCCGCTGCGTGCGTTCGAAGAGATCTGTATGCTGGACCAGTTGAGCGGTGGCAGGCTCGAACTGGGCATAGGGCGCGGTGCTCTCCCGATCGAATTGGGCTACTTCGGGATTGGTGCGGACGCGGTGCCGGGCCGTTATGCCGAAGCCAGCGAAATTCTCATGGAAATACTTGTTAATCCGATGAAGGTCGGCACGCTATGCTATCAAGGCCGCCATTTTGATCTCAATGACGTTCCTTTGACGCTAAGACCTCATCAGCGTCCACATCCGCCGACATGGGTCGCTGCCAATCGACCCGAGTCCGCAGCTTGGGCGGCTGCGAATGGAACAAATATCGCGTGTGTAGGACCTTCCTCTTCTGTTCGCAAAACTACTGATGCGTTCCGCGCCTATCGAGAGGACAACGCTGGCGCGGGGGATCAGGCGCAATTTATCGGATTGCTCCGCATGGTCGTGGTTGGGCGTTGTGACACACATGCCTATTCGCTCGCGGCACCTGCTTACGAACGCTGGCTCAAGAGCTTCCAATTCCTTTACGAGCTTAACGCTATCCCCACTCCACCAAACCTGCCGCTGACCTTCGATGCGGCAGTCGAGAGTGAATTGTGCGTGGTAGGATCAGCAGAATCTGTGCGAAAAGCTCTCTTAGGTCAGTTGGAAGAGGCAGGTGCCAACTACCTGCTTTGTCAACTGGCATTTGGAAATCTGCCGCTAGATGCTTCCCTGTACACCGCGACGACCATTCAATCCGAAATCATGGCTCGACTTGGCTGACCATGAAATTCGCGGTCACAGCGCTCCCTCACATCCACGTGCTCGAGCGTGCACGTGATGGGGACGGGCAATCGGGAGGGAGGCCAAACTGACGACGAGCCGGCGGCACAGAATACCAGCTTTGTGCGTTGGCTGGCGTCTGGGCCATCGTGTGAACCTGCACGATCCTAAGGAGATGATGGCCGAGCGCGTCACGATGCAGGCACGCGTCTGCTCGTCGCGCTCGCGCTAGCCGTTGCCCATAGCCCGCCGCAGAGGTTCTTCTCGCCTGGGGCGGCGTCGGTGCGGCGCCCCCCATCCAGCTTCATCAGCGGCCCGGCGGTAGCAAAGCCGCCACTCGCTACGGCGCTGTTGAGGGCGCGCTCGCGAGCGGCTTTGCTGCGCCCAGCCACCAACGGGAGCGAGCTCGCCCGATGATGGGGGTGCACCGCGGTCGGGATACGATGCTGGAGGAAATCGTTCGCAGCCGGTCTTCACGAACTGCGAGGAGTGCTTGTCCTTGAATGCTGCCTGCTGGCCGTCTGCGGTGGCCTGAGTGGTCCGCCGACACGCCCGAAAGTCAACGCCACTACCACAAGGCCGCCAAAAACTCAGGTCTGGGAGCCAGCTTGGACGATGGTCTCGTGTTCGGGAATGTCGTCGAAGGAGGCGTAGTTGAGATAGTAGAGTTTGGAATACAGGCCGCCCATAGCTATTAGCTCATCGTGGTTGCCAGTCGCAACAACTTGGCCATTCTGAAGCACGATGATGCGGTCGGCGCCCCGGATCGTGGCGAGACGGTGGGCGATGACGAGGCCAGTCCGCCCTTCAAGCAGCTTGATCAGAGCCTTCTGAATCTGCAATTCCGTGTAGCTGTCGATGTTGGCGGTCGCTTCGTCGAGCACGAGGATCTTGGCGTCAGCGACGAGGGCGCGGGCGAAACTGATAAGCTGGCGCTGGCCGAGAGATAAGTTGTCGCCGCGTTCGCCAAGTTGGGTCTCATACCCGTCGGCGAGGCTCATGACGAAGTCATGCGCGCCGACCGCCTTCGCCGCCTCGATCACCTTGTCGCGCGTGGCTTCCGTCTTCTGGTATCGAATGTTCTCGAAGACCGTCCCGGTGAACAGGAATGGCTCCTGCAGCACCATGGCGACCTGGCGGCCGAGCGATTCCTGGGTGAGGTCGCGCACATCATGCCCGCCGACCAGCACCTGACCCTGCTGAACATCATAGAAGCGGTGGACCAGGGCCATCGCACTCGATTTGCCAGAACCGCTCGGTCCAACCAGTGCGACCGTCTCGCCGGGATTGACCCTGAAGGAGACATTTTTCAGAACCGAACGGTTCGGATCGTAGCCGAAGGTGACGTCCCTAAACTCGACCGAGCCGTCCATTTCGGGCGAAAGCACCTCGGCATTGGGTTTGTCCTGAACATCGATCTTGACGTCGAGCACATCGGTCAGGCGCTTGCCTGAGGCCATGGCGCGCTGCATGATCGAATATTGCAGGGTGAGTGAGCGGATCGGGTCAAAGAAGCGCTGGATGTAAAATAGGTAGGCTACCAACACGCCCACATCTACACGGCTATTCACGACCATCGAGCCGCCGACCACAATAACGGCGGCCAAGGCGAGGCCGGTGAGGCCATCGACGATGGGCACCATGACCAGTGCATATCTGGCAGCGATCAGTTGGGTCCTGAGGTTGGCATGGGCCCGGTCGTCGAAAAGAATGAAATTCACCTGCTGGCGATCCATCGACTGTATGGTCCGCACGCCGTGAATGGCTTCGGCCAGCGCGCCATTGACGACGGAATTGGTTTCGTGTGCAGCCATGAAGGCGTCGCGGGCACGCGGCAGCCAGACAATGCGGACGATCACGAGGATCGGCAGAACCGACAGAGTCAGGAGGCCGAGGCGAAAGTCGAGCCACAGCATTACGAAAACGATGCCGAAGAGAAGTGCAACATCGCCTAGGGAATATACCGAGGTTTCCAGGAACTCCTGTATGGAGTTAACGTCGCCTTGCAGCCGCGACATCAGGCGTCCGACCTCAGTCTTGTCCATGAAAGAGAGCGAAACCTTTTGCAGATGGCCAAACATGGCGCGGCGGATGTCGAACAGGACAGTTTCGGCAATTTTCCCATCCAAGGTTTCCTGCATGTAACCGGCGGCGAAATTGACCAAAATCGCCGAAAGGAACGCGCCGACGGCCGCAAGCTGGGCTGAGCGATCGCTCGCTGCCGGGTTCATGCCCTGGTCGATCGCGTAGCGGATGATCAAGGGGATGAGAAGCTGCGTCCCGGTGAAGATCAACATCGCGACAATCGTGACAACTACCTTTGCCCGATAGGGATGGACGAAGCCCCAGATCCGGCGGAGGATGCTCTTGTCGAAAGCCCGGCCGAACATCTCCTCCTCGATCCGGTGCGAGCCGACGACCGCGCGCGGAGGGCGTCTGCCGTCGTCACGTTCGGCTTCGAGTTCGCCGGGGCCCTGGTCCATCAGCGGGCGCCCCCATACTGGGTCATATGCTATCACCTGGGCGCGTCTGGAGATCGTAAAGGGTCCTGTAGCGTCCCCGCTTCGCCAGAAGCTCTTCATGCGTGCCGCGTTCTACGATTTCGCCGTTATCGACAAAAAGGATCTGATCGGCATGCATAAGCGCACTCAGCCGGTGCGCGATGATGATCGTCACCCGATCCTTGGCGAAGCGCCGCGTCGCCGCGCGAATGCGCTGCTCGGTGCCGGCATCGATCGCGGCCATCGAGTCGTCGAAAACGACGACAGAGGGGCGCAGCATCATGGTGCGAGCAATCGTGAGACGCTGGCGCTGGCCGCCAGAGAGAGAGACGCCGCGTTCGCCCACGACCGTCTCATACCCTGCTGGGAGCCCGAGGATGTAGTTGTGGAGCTGGGCGAATTCGCCAGCGCGTTCAATTCGCTGTCTCTTCGCCCAGGGGTCGCCATAAGCGATGTTGTTCTCAATCGTGGTGGTGAACAGGAACGCATCCTGCTGTACAACGGCAACCGCCTTGCGAAGGCTCTCGAGGGTGACATTGCGTATGTCCTGGCCGTCCAACGTGATGGCGCCACCGGTCACGTCGTAAAAGCGGGGGATCAGATGAGCCATCGTCGATTTGCCGGAACCCTGCGGACCGACGATCGCGATCGTCTCGCCTCTCCGGGCCTCAAAGCTGAGGTTCTTCAGAATGGCGCGGTTTTCGACATTGGGGTACGCAAATGAGACATTGTGGAAGCGCAGAGTGCCGTCGCTTATCTCAAGCGGTCTGGCCTCGAGAGCATCCCTGATGGTGATCTCCTGATCGAGGAGACCGAAAAGCCGCGAACCGCAGCTGGAAGCGCGGGCAAAGGCATTGACCATGAGGCCGATCTGGCGGACTGGCATTTGCAGGATGGTCATGAAGGTCAGGAAGGTCGCCATCGTTCCGACGCTGATCTCGCCAGCGATGAGCTTGTTGCCACCGATCCAAAGCACCAATCCCATTGCGAAAAAGAAGGACAAGGTCATCGCCGACGTGCTGGGTACGTAGATGTCAACGAGATCGTTGGCGAGGCCGAGCGCGGTC
This sequence comes from Mesorhizobium sp. LNHC252B00, assembly GCF_000502955.1. Classification (GTDB taxonomy): domain Bacteria; phylum Pseudomonadota; class Alphaproteobacteria; order Rhizobiales; family Rhizobiaceae; genus Mesorhizobium. The sequence continues at coordinate 80,074 of NZ_AYWO01000014.1, forward strand.
TTGGAAGCGCGGTCGAACTTCAGCATCTCATAGGATTGAGCCGCAAAAGCGCGGACCACGCGGATGCCTGCGAGATTTTCCTTCATCACGCGGCTTAGTACCGAAAGGCGCTCATAGAGGTCGAGCCAGGTGGCGCGCAGCCTAAGCTGTGTGGTCGATGAGCGCCAGGCGACAAAAGGCACGAAGCTCAGCGCGACCAGGCCGAGCATGAGATCGATCGAGATCATCATGTAGGCGCCGATCCCGATCAGCATGGTGAGCAGGACCACGCGAACGAGCGCGGTGGAAAAATACATCCGCACCCCTTGGAGATCGAGCATTCCGATGGTGATCAGATCGCCTGAATGGACCCGATCGTGAAAGGAAAAGCTGAGACGCTGGATCTTGTCGTAGTAGGCGAGCCGCAGTTCGTACGCGACATGATGCCCGACGGCTTCGGCAAAATAGTTCTGCGCCATCGTGAAAAGGCCGCGTAGCGCGCTGACGGCGAGCAGCAGGAGAGCCGGGGTCCAGAGCGCTTGCCCTGCCGCGCTCCCGCCGCCCCCGATGGCTGTCTGGGCCTGGTCGACAGCCCGGCCGAGAAGCTGGGGAATGAGCAACTGGAGGATTGCCGCCATGATCGTCGAGCCCATAGCGAAGGCGACCTGCCAGGGATGCCGAAAATTCATACGCGTAATGCGCAACAGCGTACTCAAATCCCGGCCCCAGCGCGCCGCTTCAACATGGGTCAACGAATTCAGAGCGTTCGTTGCGCTGCCGACAGCATCACTGTTCACGGGTGTATTCCCGACTGCATTTTGCGCCTTCGTGGAAAGCCGAAGGACGCATCATCAAAGGCATCCGCCATTGTTAATCCCGTCCTCAACCTGCAGCCGTGCCCGTTCCCAGAAGCCGAGCCGCCGCTTCACCTACTGGCATGTCGATCACAGTGATTCCGCTCGCCGCAAGGAAACGCGCTTCGTTTCTGGTCAGGGTTTCCGCGTCCATTACGGTGCAATAGGGACCGCGGGAGCGCTTCATGATCTGTCTGGCGTAGGTGCGCAGCATCTGATCGTTGAAGCGGCAGCCAACGNTAGGGACCGCGGGAGCGCTTCATGATCTGTCTGGCGTAGGTGCGCAGCATCTGATCGTTGAAGCGGCAGCCAACGAAGAAAAATCCACGGGTGATGCGCCGTTCCTTCACCACGTCTGGGATCGGTGTCTGGATATCAATTTCGGTCAGGACTTCGACATAGTCGGAATCTGCGACAAGAAAGTTTTGCGCGGGCCTACTACTCCCGTGAGGTGCATAGAGGACCGTCTTTGCCCCCGATCGGGCGTCGAGCTCCCTCCCGGACAAATCGTAGGTTTTTGTCCAAATGTTGCCGATTTCGTTCGCCCGCGTGACGCCTTGTATCTCAACGACGTCCGTTCGGCCGGTCTCCACGAGAGCCGTGCGCATCGCGCTGTCATACCAGCTGTCGATGATGAGGGAGAGCGGCAGCCTTGCGAGCCAGGCGTGGAGGAGGGTTGGCCTCACCGGCGCTGCGAATATCTCGGTCATCCAAGCTTGAAGCGTCCGGCGATGCCGGCGCTGTTCGATGAACTGCGCAACCGACCACATATTGGTGCGGATCCTGGAAGGGGCGGGCGCCCGTGCATTGAGTGCCGCGGCAACGACCTCCGGAGTATGCGGCACTGGCGGTTCCGCACAGTTGAACCCAAGAAGACCCGGACCGAGATAGGGGATCACCTCATCGGCGGCGAGCGCTTCCTTCGCCAGGTCAAGCAGCTTATCGGCAAAACTGTCCCGCACGATGACGAGGTGGTCCGATGTCAGGATCGTGTTCATGCTCGTTTCCTCGCGACGCACCTAGGGGCAGCATCAGTCCTCTTCGGAAACCTTCCTTGCCTCGACAGTGATCGGCAGACGCGTATCCCGTGGAAGATCGGGTAAGAGGAGCCGCCACCCGTTCCTGAGCGTGACCGTTCCGCCCCACAACTCTTCCTTCTCGAGCTTGATGATCGGCTCTTCGAGGTCTTTTTTGGGGACATACGCCGACAAGCCAGCATCGGTCCTGCGGATCATGACTTTCATCTGGCCGTCCCTTCATTGGAATTGCTTTCAGCACTGCAGGACGCCTCGGCTTTGTCGAGGCTCATCAGTTCACGCGCTCGCATGCCGACGACGGTGCCACGGTCGATCCACTCGACCGCATAGATGAAGAACTGCTGGAGAAAGGTGCCGATGTCGCGCACATATCCCTCGTCTCCCTTGCGCACGAGATTTTCCCCGATCTCCCTGCCGGGATAGGTGCCGTCATTCTTTATGTGGCGAGTGGCACGTACCCGCTCTCCCGGCATGAATCGTGGAGGCCTGCGGATTTCGATCTCCTCTTCGCGTCCGAGCGACATGTCCGTTCCCTGATTTCTCGTGAGGCTGCAGATTGTGAACAAGGCGCTCCTGGCGTGCTGCGTAGGCAGCCCCAACCATGTCGGCAGCCCATGTGGTCACGCAGGAACGCAGGTCTTCGGCACCGGGCATACCGAGGCACATTGCTGCGCATCGAAGACCCCCTCGCATTCGGTGCACTTCTGTGACTCGATCACGTAGCTCTCGCCTTTGAACTTGATCGCGCCGGAAGGACATTCGAATTCGCACGCGCCGCATTGGGTGCATTGGGATGCGATGATCTTGAAAGCCATTTTAACTCCTGGTCCGAATGAAATGAGACAGCTCAGGCTGTCGCCGCGAGTGCGGGGGCCCCTGACGTGGCGGTGTAAATCGCGCTGATGGCCGTCTCGATATAGTCATGGGCATAAGCACCGGTCGCTTGGATTCCAGCGTCCGCGAGCTGATCCTGCGGGCAAGTTCCAATCCTGGCGCACAGCACGATATCTATGCCTTGAAGCGCTGCGATGATGCCATCGAGGGCGGCTTCCTCGCCCCAGCCGCCGAGGCAATACTTCTCCACCTTCCGATGCCCGACAAAGCTGATCCCTCTCGGCGAGGCTTCGTAAACCTGGAATTCCTTCGCATGGCCGAAATGTTCGTTGACGCGGCCGCCGCCCTTGGTCGCCACCGCGAACAGAAGGGACTTGCCGGGGCTCGCTGCCTTGACCAATCCGATCGCTTCTCTCCTAGCCGCGACGTGATCACGGCGCTCCTGCGCGACCAGCTCCCGATAAGCCTTGTGTTTGCTGGCATCGTAGGTGACCTCGCCGGGAATCCGGTCGACTGTGAATTCCTGGCCACGATCCTCTCCGAGCAGGCCCACGGCATCTGCCCGGCACTGCCGGCAATGGCGCATCAACTGGGCGCCGCCTTCGACACGATCCTGAAGAGCTTTCATCTCCATTGCGTTTGGGCCGCGCTGCCCGCTCAGTCCGTAATGCGTGCCGTGTGCCGGGTCCGAAATCAGCGGCATGAGGTTGTGCAGGAACGCGCCTCGCTCCTTGACCCATCTATTCACCTCGATCAGATGCTTATCGTTCACGCCAGGAATCATCACCGAATTGATTTTGGTGAGGATGCCGCACGCGGTCAGCATCTCCAGGCCCAACATCTGCCGCTCGTGCAGGATCCGGGCGGCTTCGATGCCGACGTAGCGGCGATGGTCGTAAAAGATCCAAGGATAGATCTTTGCACCAATCTCAGGGTCGACCATGTTGATGGTGATCGTCACGTGATCGACATTCATGTCAGCAAGCTCATCGACACGGTCCGGCAGCGCGAGCCCATTCGTGGAGATGCAAAACTTGATGTCTGGGATTTCCCTGGCAACCCGCGCGAAGGTTGCCTTCGTCTTCTTCCAGTCGTAACAGGCATCGCCCGGTCCGGCGATGCCGAGCACGGAAAGCTGCGGCACCTCGTTGGCGACCGCGATCACCTTGCGTAGCGCCTGGTCGGGCGTCAGCTTTTCAGAGGCCACCCCAGGCCGGCTTTCGTTGGCGCAGTCATATTTGCGATTGCAGTAGTTGCACTGGATGTTGCAGCCCGGCGCGACCGCGACGTGCATGCGCGCGAAATAGTGATGCGCCTCTTCTGAAAAGCAGGGGTGATCCTTGATCTTCTCCCAGACAGCCGGATCCGGCTCGTCGGGCTTTGTCGACGAGCCGCAGGACGAAGACGCGCAGCCACCGGGTTTCATGGTGCCAAGCAACTGGTCACCGAATGTCGTGCTGAGGCTCTCAAGCGAAATTGCCGGTGCAGACATGAACGGCTCCGTTGCTGCGTGATGTCGCAGTTCAAAGCGCAAGAGCTATGCCAGCTCAAAGAGCTGTTTCGGTTCACGAATAGGCTTGTTGTGTCAGATTCCTTCGGATTGCTCCGACACACCTTTGTCGGGCTTACGACAGTGGACAAGCAAATAGGGTCGCGAGGCTAGCAGCCTCGGGCGCGCAGAGTGTGAGCGAGACCACTCCGGGCTGCTTACGGTTGACGTCATCACGACGTCTAGAATTTCTTCACCACGATACCATGCCGGCGCAGGGCGTAGCCGACTTGCCGCGGCGTGAGGCCGAGGATACGAGCCGCCCTGGCCTGAACCCAACCGGCCTTGTCCATCGCGTCGATCACCCGGTCGCGTTCCGCCAGACGCGGGGGACAAGCGGGATCGTTCGGATCGCCGGGCGTAAGGGGAGATATCTTGCCTGCGGAGGCACCGATGCAACTGGCCGGCAGCCGCGATCCGACCGGCACTGCGTTGACCCGTGCGAGATCGTCGATGGCATTGCCGCCATTCGAGCGGTCGGCTCGCTTCCAGAGGAGCCAGGAAAGGCACTGGCCCTTCTTACAGGCGAAGTCGGATGGAGTGATCGTCCTTGAGCGCGCAAGTGTGGCCGTCCTTTGGACGCAGTTCTCCAGCTCGCGGACGTTACCAGGGAAGTAACATTGCGAGATCAGGTCAAGCGCCGGCGCCGCGAAGGCTAGTGCGCGATCGTTCTCCTTGTTGAACCGGTTGAGGAAGGCGTTCGCAAAGCGTGGAATATCGCCGGGTCGCTCTCTGAGCGGAGGCAGGATAATTGGCACGACATTGATGCGGTAATAAAGGTCGGCCCTGAACTCCCCTTTTATGACGGCCGTCTCGAGGTCCTTGTTGGTGGCGCATATGAGGCGCACGTCGACCTGTAGCGTTTTGGTGCCGCCGACTCGCTCCAACTCGCCTTCCTGCAAGACACGCAACAGCTTGGCTTGAAAGGCCGGCGAAATCTCGCCGATTTCATCAAGTAGCAGCGTTCCCTCATTTGCCAATTCAAAACGACCGGCGCGCTGGGAGATAGCACCCGTGAAAGCGCCCTTTTCATGCCCAAACAGTTCTGACTCCAGAACGCTTTCAGACAGTGCGGCGCAGTTCAATTTGACGAAAGACTTCTTCCTCCGACGTGAGAGCTTATGGATGGCCTGCGCAAAGAATTCCTTGCCGGTGCCGCTTTCACCCCGCAGAAGCACGGTGGAATTGGTCCCTGCTACGACCGAGACGGTTTCGAGCACCTGCTTGAGTGCGGGGCTTTCCCCGATGATCCCGTCGATTTTGGCATCCGCATGCCGGGCAGGGTCGTAGGTCCTCCCCTCGTTGGGCGATTTCTCCGGTCCCGATTGCTCATGGCCACACCGCTGACGATCTGTACTCAGGGCGCGATGGAGGCGGATGGTCCGGCCGACAAGGTTGGCGACCATCGTCAGGAAATAAATGTCCTCGTCGTCGCGAAAGTCGGTGGCGCCGTCTCCGGCGCGGTCGATCGACAATGTCCCAAGGATATCATGATCAGCCTTTAGCGGGATACCGATAAAGGCAATTGGGATGGTTCCGATGCTCGAAGACGTTTGAAGGTCAGCCTGAAATAGTTGGGACTTGCGCACGTCCGGTATGAAGAGCAGCGTCCCCGTAGCGACGATTTGATCTGTTACGGCCTGTGGTATGACGCGGCGAGTGCCTGATTGACGTACGTGGGTATTGCCGGCAGTCGCGGCAATCTCCAGCTCTCCTTCAGCGTCCAGGACGACGATTGCTCCGTGACGCATCTGCAGAAATGAAGGCAGGACGTTCACGACATTGGCGAGCGTAATCTCCAGCTCGCTGGGGGCGGTCAGCACCTTCGATATCTCGTAGAGTCCTCTGAGCGCGATATCTGATTGGGGCATGCTTTTGATGGGCGGTTCAGGGCGGGTCTCCCGAGGTCCAACCTCGTCGACCCGATCTTGCGGTCCGTGGGTCATGGAAACACCTCAGGGGTTGTCGTCCAGAGTGCTCCTCCTTTTTTATCTGAATTCTGAAAGCACAGTATTCACGAGCTTCTCTTCGTCAAAGCGACGATCGAAGCAACGAAGATAGACTTGGCGTTGGGCGAGACCTAAACTGTATCAAGATCAACCCTCTTAATACGTGCGTGCGTCGGTCATCCGAATTTGAAGAGGACTCCGAAACCGCCGCGTGGATAGTTCCACTCGATCTCGCCACTGGTCTCACACAAAATCCGGCAGGTGCCGCACTCCATGCAGCCGTCAGCAGTGATCTCCACTTGACCTTTGTCGTTCAACTCATAACATTTCGCCGGGCAGACGTGGGTAAGCGCGAGCAAGTTCGCGCTTGGCCTCTCGTGCGGTCGCACTTTGATATGCGGGCGGCCGGAATCCACCAAGTAGCGGTTCTGGTAAAGCTTGTCCTCGACACGTGACTTTGTCACTGCGATCGTCATTTCGTCTCCCTTCAGCGCCACGCCAATGCAAGGCGGACCGCGTCGCTGAGCAGCCCCCAACGCGAGCGCGCCTTGATGAAGGCCGCCGTGGTCGCCTTTTCCTTCTCGATCTTCGGCGTGCCGTCGACACGCATGAAGTTCTGCGCGGCTTGCGACATCAACCGCGGATAAGTTGTGAAGTAATTGCAGGAATTGGTGTGGAGCAAGGCCGGCATATCTTTGTATTTCTTTAGGTCCTTGACCACGAAGGACTTGTCCAGCATGGCTTTGTAAAGAGCGAGATTTCGTTTGGTCATAGGAGCGTTGCGGCTGTTGACCTCGATGATTGCCTCAGCCGCGATGCGGCCGGAGGTCATGGCGAGGTTCGAACCCTCGCGGTGAATGGCGTTGTTCAGTTGCGCGGCATCGCCGACCACGACCCAACCATCGCCAAAGAGCTGCGGAATAGCCTTGTAGCCGCCTTCGGGAATGAGATGCGCGGAATATTCTTTCACTTCCGAGCCGGCGATCAGCGGCCGGATCGAAGGATGGCTCTTTAAGGCGTCGAGGAGGACGTAAGGGCTCTCGACCATCGCGGCGAAATCGGAGACGAGGCAGCCAATACCCAGTGAGATCGACTCCTTGTTGGTGTAGAGGAAGCCGAGCCCAGCCATGCTGCGGGAGGTCGTGCCCACTGCTTCGATCACGCAGCCTTCATCGCCCTTGAGACCGAACCGCTGCTCAATGACCTCTTCGGGCAGGAAATGCATTTCCTTAACGGCGAGCGCCACGGTTTGTGGCTTCGGCATCTGCCGCAGGCCGGCTCGCGTGCCAAGCAGTCCGCAGACACCTTCTGCGAGAACGACCACGTCCGCGTAGATGGCTCCGCCGGCCCGGTCTGTGCGCACGCCAATCACCCTGTCCTTGGCGTCACGGATGAGCTCCGTCACGGTCGTCTCGCACAGAACCGTCGCGCCGGCCTCGCGCACCTTACGCGAAAACCATTTGTCGAACTGGGCACGGATGATTGTGTATCGGTTGGGCTTGGCCTCATTGAAGTCGTCCGACCGATAGTGAATCCCGGTATGGGATGTGTCGTCCATCACCCAAAGCCGCTGTTCAACCAAATGCCGCTCGAGAGGCGCATCGTCCCTGAAATCCGGGATGATCTTCTCCAGCATGTTCGCGTACATGATGGCACCTTGGACATTCTTGGAGCCCGGATATTCACCGCGCTCCAACTGCAGCACCTTTAGGCCATGGCTGGCCATGGTGTAAGCAGCTGCGTTTCCGGACATGCCTGCCCCAACAACAATGGCGTCGAAGTTTTCCTCGATCATGTCCGTCCCTTAGCTCGCAAGCTTATCGCGACTGTGGGGCGACAGCCGCCGGGTGAAGGCTTCCGTCAGTGCGGGCAGGAAGCGGATCGCGTCGGTGACGATTCCGAGGTGAGCGAAATCGAAAATCGGCGCGTTCGGGTCGGTATTGATGGCCACGATGAGATCCGCCCCCTCGACGCCAACCCGATGCTGGACGGCGCCGGAAATCCCGGCCGCTATGTAAAGCTTCGGCCGGATGGTCTTGCCAGTTTGGCCGATCTGCCGATCAGCTGGCATCCAGCTCTTCTGGACCAACGGGCGCGAACAGCCATGCTCGGCGCCGATTGCTCGCGCGAGGTTCTTCACAAGCTGCAGGTTCTCCGCCGCGCCAAGACCAAGGCCTCCCGCAACCACGACGTCGGCATAGGCAAGGTTTGCCTTTGCCGACTGATTGTCCGGCAGGAAGCCGAGGACTTTGGTAGCGATCTCGTCCTCGGCAAGCGAGAGCTTGTGCCGGATGACACGCCCGACCGGTTTATCCGTCCGCTGCGGCATGGGCATGACCCTTGGCCGCACTGTCGCCATCTGAGGGCGGAAATTGAGCGTATAGATCGTGCACAACAAGGAACCGCCGAAAGTCGGACGCGTGGCGGCGAGCGAACTGTCGGTATCCACATCGAGTTCGGTGCAGTCGGCCGTGAGCCCTGTCTGCAAGGTCGTCGCCACGGAGCCGGCAAGATCCCTGCCGAGTGTGGTGGCACCGAGAAGAAGGATTTCGGGTTTGTGGGTATCGACCAGATCCGTCATCGCCTTGGTGAAAGGCTCGTTCCGATAGTCGGCGAGCAGGGGCGCCTCGGCGATGTAGACAAGGTCAGCACCATAGGCGAATGCTTCGGCAACGGCGTTCCCGACGGCCTCTCCCGGCGGTCCGAGCACGACGCCTGCAAGCTGGACCTCAAGCTTGTCTGCTAATTTGCGGCCTTCGCCGAGCAGTTCGAATGATACGGGATGGACCTGGCCGCGTTCGAGCTCGATGAAAACCCAAACGTGCCGGTAGTCCTTGAAATGGGCGGGCAGCTCCTTCTTTATGCCGGCGCGGCCGGCGGCAGGGCGAGGGGTTTCTCGGTTCGCGGTCGACATCGTTTTGCTCCTTGCCGTCACGCGCCGCCGTTGAAGGCGAGCTCATGTTCCAGCGCCGGCTGGCGGGTGAAGATTGCGGTGATGAGTTCGTCAGCGACATCGCGCAAGGCCTTCTCGGCGGTGTCGATTAGTGCCGCCTTTTGAGCTCGCGCAGCAGGGGCGAAAACACGCTTGACGACCGTCGGTGAGCCGCGCAGGCCGCATTTGGTGAGATCCTCAATGCCGGCGTCGGCCGCGCTCCATTTCAAGACCTGGCTGCGCGCGGCGCACAAGGCGTCGTGGATCGAGCCCCGGCGGATCTCGTTTGTGCCTTCCAGCATGGTGATGAGACAAGGCAGCCTGCTCTTCAGCATCTGTGTGCCGCCTTCGGAGCGGCGCTCGACCTTGATCTCGCCTGCAGCAAGGTCAATAGAGGGGATCTTCGCGACATAGGTCAGTTGCAGGAGTCCGAGGCGCTTGGCGATGCCGGGCCCGACCTGGGCGGTGTCGCCATCGATCGTCTGCTTGCCGGTGAAGACGAGGTCTGGCGTGCCGAACGTCTCGCCGACCTTCGCGATTGCCTGGGAAAGGGCGAACGAGGTCGCCAGCGTGTCGGAGCCGGCAAAATAGCGGTCGGTCAAGAGCACCGCTCGGTCGGCGCCGTAGCCGAGCGCCTTGCGCAGCGCGTCCTCTGCCATGGGCGGACCCATGGTGAGCACAGTGACTTCGCCGCCATAGGCATCGCGCAGTCTGAGCGCTTCTTCGAGGGCGAACAGGTCGTAAGGGTTGATGATGGTCGGAACACCCTGGCGCATGATTGTGTTCGTCACCGGATGGACCCTTATCTGTGCCGAGTCCGGCACCTGCTTGATGCAGATTACGATGTGCATTGGCGGTTTCTCTAGGCTCCTGTCCGGGTGCGGGCATTGTCGGTTATCTCCTTGATCCGCATAATACGTGCCAAGTCTCTTGCGCTGCCCCCTTTCCTACAACTTCGGCTGGTTGCTTCTGACGGCGCTGTGGTGATGACCGGATTTGTCGGCTGCTCGACATTGTCGCGTCGCAACCCTTGTCGCCGCTCATTCCCGTCCGAACCGCTTCAGTACCGAGTCGAACGGGACAAAGGTGTGACCCGGCGCGGCAGGTTTGTTCGGATCGTGGTCCTTGAGCACCTTGAAGACCCGATGCGTGAGCGGCGAGGAAATCGCAAAGTCCTCGTAAGCGCGTTCGAGCGTCGCGCGCACCCTCGCGGCAATCACCTGGTCGGGCAGACCGGAGAAATCTTCTTCGGCAAGGTATTGGCCCACGCGCTTCATTATATGGAGCCGCGAGACATTCAGCACCTTGGGGTCATAGGAGACGCCAAGGACTGAGAAGAACTCCTCCGCGGCCGACAGGCGCTTCAGTCGTGCGAGGATGTCTGTGACATCGATGGGGCGGCTGTCAGCGGAACAATTCATTGCATTCTCCCTGGTCGCAAAACTGTGGCCTTTGCGCGCGCGCGCACGGCTGACCTGGACCCGCACAGCTCGAAGAGGGACGCCTCGATGCACATTTTATCGTAGAGCTCGACCAGTTGAGTTGCAGTGAGCGTCGATTTGGTCTCGGCCGCCTCGCGCCGGACGCGGGCCACCATCGCGGCTGCCAGATCCGGGTCGAGATCGCGACCGCTTTCGCTCAGCACATGGGCAATCGCAGTGGCGCCGGAATGCTTGCCGATGACGATCCGCCGGCAGCGGCCCACGAGAGCCGGATCAAGCCCCTGATAAGTACGCGAGTCCTTCAGCAGCCCTGCGACGTGAATGCCGGATTCGTGGGTGAAAACATCGGCGCCGACGACCGGCTTAGTGGCCGCGGTCTGCCGGCGGGCGGCCCAGGCCACCTCGGCGGCGAGGCCGGGCAATGCGGTCAGCTCGATGCCGGTATCTGCGCCGCCGAAGACCGCCATCGCGGCGGCCACCTCTTCCAGCGCGGCATTGCCCGCACGCTCGCCGAGCCCCAGGACGGTGACGGAGGCATGGCGCGCGCCTGCGCGGATCGCGGCTAGCGTGTTGGCGCCAGCAAGTCCGAGATCGTTGTGCGCATGAAATTCAAGGTCGATTGGAGACTGCACCACGAGCTGGGCGACAAGTTCGAAGGTCGAAAACGGGTCGAGAACACCGACCGTGTCGGCTAGCCTGACGCGGCTTGCGCCAGCGCGTGCAGCCGTCTCGATGACGCGGGCGAGATGATCCCGATTGGCCCGCGAGGCGTCCTCGCAGCCCACCGCGACAAAGAAGCCGGCGGCGGCGGCGCGCCTGACCATATGATCGATGACCTGGAGCGCTCCCGCCTTGTCGAGGCCGAGCTTGGCGGCAAGTTGGATGTCCGACGCTGGCAGCGATAGATTGACGGCGTGGACGCCGCTCTCGATCGCTGCATCGAGATCCAGCGACGTCATCCGGCACCAAGCCATGAGCCGAACCGGGAGACGCCGCGCGACCACGGCGCGAATTGTTTCGATCTCGTCGACGCCCATGACCGGCGTGCCGATCTCGATCTCTGTCACGCCGGCCGCCGCAAGAGACTGGGCGATCTCCAGCTTTTCCGTCGTGGTAAAGGCGACGCCCGGCGCCTGCTCGCCATCGCGCAAGGTCGTATCATTGAGAGAGACATGACGGGTCATGACCGGTAGCCTGTTCTTCTGCCGCTCACGCATAGACCGGATTACCCGGCCCAGAACCGAAAAAGCTGCGCAGCTTCCCCACAATTCCCGGCATGACCTCGAGCACCCGGTCGATATCCTCTTCGCTGTTGTCCCGCGCCAAGGAGAAGCGGACTGCCGCGTGCGGCGTTTTCATCGCGCTTAGGACATGGCTTGGCTCCAGAGAGCCGGAGGTGCAGGCCGAGCCAGAGGAACACGCGATGCCAATGCGGCTGAGGAGAAGTGGAATTCCATCACTGTCGACATGTTCGAAGGAGATGTTTGCGGTGTTGGGCAACCGTTGCAGGGGATCACCAGTGACACAGGTGCTTGGGATGCGCTGGAGGATCCCGCCCTCCAGGCGATCGCGGAGCGACTTTACCCGTGTGGTCTCGTCGTCCATGAATTTCAATGCGAGTTCGGCCGCCGTGCCGAGNCTGTCGACATGTTCGAAGGAGATGTTTGCGGTGTTGGGCAACCGTTGCAGGGGATCACCAGTGACACAGGTGCCTGGGATGCGCTGGAGGATCCCGCCCTCCAGACGATCGCGGAGCGACTTTACCCGTGTGGTCTCGTCGTCCATGAATTTCAATGCGAGTTCGGCCGCCGTGCCGAGCCCGGCTATGCCGGGCGTATTCTCGGTGCCAGCACGCCGGTTGTGTTCTTGGTGGCCCCCCTTGATCAGCGAATGGAAGTTCACGCCACGTTTTACGAAAAGCGCACCGATCCCTTTCGGCCCGTGCAGCTTGTGGCCGGAGAGCGACAGCATGTCGATTAAGGTCGACTTCAGGTCCATCGGAAGCTTTCCGACCGCCTGCACAGCATCCGTATGGAAAAGGGCGCCCACTTCCTTGGCCAACTCGGCAAGCCTGGCCACGGGGAAGATCACACCAGTCTCGTTGTTCGCCCACATTATGGAAACGATTGCCACCCTTGGGGTCAGGGCGGCCATATAGGCGTCGAGGTCGAGCCGGCCAAGGCAATCCACCGGGATCCTATGCACCTTGACGCGGCGGGTCTTCTCAAGATGCGCGCAGAGCGTCAGCACGGCGGGATGCTCGACTGCGGACGTCACGATCTCGGTTCGGTTGGGCGCCGCCTCGAGCGCTGAAAGAAGCGCTGCATTGTCGCTTTCTGTCCCACCCGAGGTGAAGGTGATCTCATCGTCGAACTCTGCGCCGATCAGCGCTTGCAATTGCCTCCGCGCCTTTCTCACCGCCGCACTGACTGAGGCGCCAAGAGCGTGCGCCGACGAAGGGTTGGCGAATTGATCCCTAAAGAACGGCAACATCGCTTGCAGGACCGCAGGATCGACCCGTGTGGTTGCGTTGTTGTCGAGGTAGACAGGCTTCATAGGTGCGATCCTCAGTTGACCAGAATGACGCGGCGCGGACCGACTCGTTGAGCCTCTGGCGCATGCCGTTGATGATAATGGGCCTGAACTGGCAGCCGCCGCAGACGCCCGGAGTGTTTGACGTAGACCGGTGACATGTTCGCAGTGCCCGTCGTCAGCCCGCAGGTAAGGACGGCCCGAACGCGATAAGGTCTTCGATGAGCCGAATTTGGCGCAGCGGCGCGATTTGTCCGCAAGCAGCTCGGGTGACACCAGGACCCGAGCTGTTTCGGGAGGCGACGTTCTTTGCATCCTAGGGAAGCGAATGGCTGTCCCGAGATCGGCTTTGACCTTACCTTGTTCTTTAGGACGGGGACATCTGTCGTGCCGGCCATATAAGTCTCCTCTGCCGCAAAATCAGTCTGTCGGCCGCACAGGCGCTTCGGGCGTTTAACTGAAGGACTTGCCGCAGCCGCACTTTTCGCGCGCATTGGGGTTATCGAAGACAAAACCGGAAGATTCGAGCCCGGTGAGGAAGTCGACGGTCATGCCGGCGACATGGGGTTGGGAGCCCGTGTCCACGAACAGCTTGATCCCATCTGTGTCAGTGATCGCGTCGCCCTCGCGCGACACGCTCTCCAGGCCCATTAAGTATTTGAAGCCGGCGCAGCCGCCGGTCTCGACCATAATGCGAAAGCCTTCCGCCGGCTCGCTGGCGCGGGAAAGAGCAGTCTTGAAGGCGGCAACAGCGTTGTCGGTGAGCGTAATCATGGCTCCATTCTCCTCAGCCCGGGACCTGCTTGCGCATCACGTCGCATGCACCGTGCCAAAGCGAAGAAACGTTTCAACACAGCGCGGCATCTCTGACACTGCCGTGCTTCTTGTGAGTGCATTGCTGCGAAGCTGTCGGCCAACCGACACGTACTGTCGGGTTTGTCGGGATCGCCACGAGGGATGTTGGGCCTGAGTTCTTGGTTGAACTCACATCAGCAAGTACAGAACGTCTTCTGAGCTTGCTTCGGCGCAATTGGCACGGTTTTTGAAGCTCCGTTTAGGCGAGGCGGCAAGAGCATGCCGATCCACAATCATGCCGTGGGTGCCCTCGCGATGGATGGGGCGAAGCAAGGGGGCAACATGTCAGGACCGGGTCAGATACGCCTTGCTTGGCAAAGCAGCGCCGCCCGTGGCATCCGAATGCCCGCCTGGCCGATTGCGACAACACCCATACTCGCTCACCACCGCCCAGTAGCCGCCGACGGGCTCGACGCGATGCTGCCATCGGCATGTGCATGCTCGCCGGTTTTCGCGCGGGTGCGACGCCGTGCGCACGCTGTCCAGCGACACTTTGTTCATGGGGCAGCAGCAGATCAGGGGCGAGCATTACGGCCGCCCTATCGCCTGAAGATTCCCCGGCAGGGCAGCTGATCCTTACACGTAGGTAGAACCAGGGGTAAGACATGGACCAGCGCGAGAAACCGTCGCCGGATGAAATACGGCGGGCGTGCGAAGACAATCCGAAAATCCGGGAGCATGATCTCGCCGCTCGATTGGGCATTTCGGAAGCCGAATTGGTCGCGGCGCATTGTGGTCACGGCGCGGTGCGCATCGAGCCGCGCGTCGATGATCTGCTGACGGGCCTCGAAGCGGTCGGCGAGGTGATGGCGCTCACCCGCAACGAAAGTGCCGTGCACCAAAAGATCGGCGTCTACGACAAAGTGGTCACCGGCAACCAGCATGCCATGGTGCTCGGCGACGACATCGACCTGCGCATCTTCCCGAAAGCGTGGGCGTATGGCTTCGCCGTCGAGAAGCGCGAGGGAGCCGAGATCCGCCGCAGCCTGCAATTCTTTGATGCCGCCGGCGAGGCGATGCACAAAGTACATCTCAGGCCCGCCTCGAACCTGCACGCCTATCAGGATCTGACGGCAGAGCTCGTATCCTACGACCAGGAGCCGATCATATCGGTCGAAGCGGGCGGTGCGCGCGATAACGCAGTGAGTCCAGACCAAGCCGCCACGGCCGACGACCTACGCGAGCGCTGGAGCCGGCTGAGCGACGTGCATCAGTTCTACCATATGTTGAAGACACTGAAGCTCAGCCGCTGCCAGGCAATGCGTATGGCCGACGAAGATTACGCTTGGCTGCTCGACAATGATGCCGTTGGCGCCCTGTTCCAACAGGCGGCCGAAGACGAGATGCCTATCATGTGCTTTGTCGGCAATCGTGGTTGCATCCAGATCCATTCCGGCCCGATCAAGTCGGTCAAGCAGATCGGGCCGCGGATCAATGTGCTCGACGAGACCTTCCATCTGCATCTGAGGACCCATCACATCCGCGAGGTCTGGGCCGTGCGCAAGCCGACGAGGGACGGTCACGTCACGTCCATTGAAGCCTATGGCGCCGACGGCAAGATGATCATCCAGTTCTTCGGCACGCGCAAGGAAGGCGAACGCGAGCGCAGCGACTGGCGGTTTCTGGCCGAGAGTCTGCCACGCATTCCCGGTCCGAGCGACAGGGATGTATAGAGTGTGCCGACAGGCCCTCGGATTGAACCGGCCGCTATAGGACTCGGCACCACGTTCCGACAGCGGCTCGCGAGGAAATTTAGGTCCATGAGCGGAAAGGCTTGCCCTCGTAGCGGATGCGCACGGTCAGGTGATGCACGCCGGAATGGACCGCATCGATACAGTCAAGCTGGTCGCCGGCCGGACCGGTGCGCACGAGTGCATCGCCGTCTGACCGAAAATCCTTGCAGCGCCTGCGAGCGATAACGCATACGCCATCAACACCGAACCGAAGCGCGGCTCGACCTTGTTGATATCCGATCATCGCGCGCAAGCGCCGTCGGGTCTTGTCGGACCGCAGTCGATCCTTGCGCTGGATCGCGTCGTTGCTCAATCCGGGCCGTGCGAGCGATCTCCTCGCTCGTCGACCGGAAGGCTGTGCAGCAGCAGCCAAGCCGAACAGCTTGATGTCGCGGACTCGACAAAACCGACCACGGATGTCGGTTGTCGGACGTTGTCCTAAGAATGATGGACAGGTGATCCCAGCCGCGGGCCCAGTGCAGGCTGGCATTGCTTGGTGCAGCGCCATGGGTACGCCTATCCGGCACGCGACTTGCTTCGACGATTTGATCAGCAGGGCATCAGCAGTGCGTCACGGAGCTCAGAGGTGATTGACCAGCCTCTCAACCCCAACGGGGATAGCGGCGGCTTTGCTTCATGACCGCAGAGCGGCGGAGATGCCCCTTCTGATCGACTTCGCAACCGATCTCATCCGCGCTGGTGCAGGTGGGCTGTATCAGGCGACAGAATCTAGAAGGCGCCCGACAAGAGACGTGCCCATGCTGGAAATCGAATTTATGAACAGCCGTGCAATCTCAATCGAGCCATGAACGCCAATGTAGAGAAAACAAAATGGCGACCAACCCCGTTCCAGATCATGTCCCACCCGAAATGGTGAGGGACTTCAGCCTGTTTACATCGCCAGGGATGCCACCAACACCCGACGGGGATCCACACGCAGCTGTCGCTTGCGTACATGACGGGCCTCCGATCTTTTACTCCCGCTACAACACGCAAGATGGCCGGGGTACCTGGGTCATCACCCGTGCCGCGGACCAGCGGAGGGTGCTGCGGGACGCAGAGACTTTTTCCAGCCATCGCAGCATCTTCTCCTCCATACTGGGTGAAAACTGGCCGACGATCCCGCTTGAGCTTGATCCACCGGCCCACGGCGTCTTTCGCTCACTGCTCAATCCGCTGCTTTCGCCAAAGCGGGTGTTGGCTTTGGAACCGGCTGTCCGCGAACGGGCGGTCGAGCTGATCGAAAGGATCGCCGCGTCGGGCACAAGCTGCGACGTGATGAAGGATTTTGCATTTCCTTTCGCGGTGAGCACCTTTCTTCGCTTTCTGGGGTTGCCTGATGACCGACTCGATACATTCGTCGGCTGGGGGAAAGATCTGCTCCACGGCGACGATAAGGAACGACCTGTGGCTGCCCGGACGATCGTGGCATTCATCGACGAACTTGCAGCCATGCGCCGCCAGGAGGCGGTTGACGATTTCATGACCTTTATCGTGCAGGCACAGGTCGAGGGCCGCCGGCTGACGGACACCCAAGTCCGCGGCATCGGCGTGCTTGTCTTCGTCGCTGGGCTCGACACGGTCGCAGCAGCTATAGGCTTTGACTTGGCGTACCTCGCACGCAACCTCAAAGATCAGCAATTGCTGCGGAGCGAACCGGACCGCATCCCGCTCGCAACCGAAGAATTGCTGCGGGCCTATCCGCCCATTCAGTTGATCCGCGTGGCCACGAAAGATATCGACTTCGAAGGCGCGCCGATCCGGAAGGGGGACTATGTTTCCTGCGCCACTATGATTGCCAATCGTGACCCGGCGGAATTCGCATGCCCCAACACGATTGATTTGGAGCGGGAGGACAACCGCCACGCAGCGTTTGGCTATGGTCCCCACCGTTGCCTTGGCTCACACCTTGCCCGGCGGGAGATTGTCATTGGCCTGGAGGAGTGGCTGGCGCGCATCCCGGCTTTCAGGATCAAGCAGGGTACGGCGCCGATAACTTCTGGCGGCCATGTGTTCGGGATCGAAAATTTGATCCTGGACTGGTCTTAGGCCCGCCCCGAGCCGGGCACAAACAATGGAGGCACTGCCATGCGCATCATCGTCCAAAAGGCCAAATGCCAGGGCCACGCGCGATGCGCGGCGCAAGCGCCTGACATCTTCAAACTCGATGATGACGGTTACATCCTGCTTGGTGACATTGAAGTTGCGGAAGGGGAGGAACTGCCTGCATCACGAGCCGTGCGATCCTGTCCTGAACGTGCGCTGGAACTCACCCGCTGCGCGCTTTGAGGACTCATTCAACCGAGAGTCTGGCGGGCTTGAACCATGTGGCCGCACTCAGCACGCGACCTCTGTCCCGCACGGTTCACGTCCAACTCTGCAGGGGCATTTCCGGCGCCTGTGTTCCCCGTGAGGCGCAAACGGCAGGGCCCCGCGGTTCGCGAAAAGCCTCCTTCCAATCACAGAATTTGCAACAGAGCCGAGTGGACCAGACGAGAATTGCCGAACTACTCGACCGCGAGGCGATCCGCGACTGCGTACACCCGAAGAACTGCCCGACCCATGTTGCGGCAGGCCGGGTCTCTGCATGAATTGATAGGGACAAACCAGGAGAACGCACCATATTTGCTCAACATTGTGCCCGGCTCAGCACCGGCCAATGGCCGCAGATCGAGCTGGAGAGGAGGTTCGACCAGCATGTGCTTGCTTGTGTGCTTTCACGTGCGCTCGAGGAGATCGAGGCCGGCGAGGCGACGGCGACGGAGGCAACCGGACTCTCGCTCGCCGAGCTGCGCGATGTCCTGGCCCGCTGTTTCCCTGCTATTCCTATCAACGCGTTTGCCTTGAAAGAGGTAAGCGAGCCCGAGCCGGATCCGGAGGAAGAACTTCTGCATGGACTGCTGCTGGCGCATGCCCGACCTGGCGACCCGACGAGCGCCCGCTTCGCCAGGATCATCGCCCGGCGTGCCATGCGCAATGACCACCTCTGGCAGGACCTTGGCCTTGTTAATCGAACCGACCTCGGCCGCCTGCTCGCCTCGCATTTTCCGACGCTGGCGGCCGGCAACACCCAAAACATGAAATGGAAGAAATACTTCTACCGCAAGCTCTGCGAGGCCGAAGGTTTTTCGCTGTGCAGCGCGCCCAGTTGCCGGGAATGCAATGATGTCGAAAGCTGCTTCGGCCCGGAGGAAGGCGAAAGCCGCCTCACACGGATCAAGAACGGCGTCGCCTCGGATTGAGAGCCGCTTTCGTCAATTGTACAGCGCCAGCGCTCGCGCCGCGCCATATGTCTCTTGTCGAATGTCGACTGCCCCCTTCGGGGATTGAATGCTGTGCATGCTGTCCGATTACTCGCCATGCTCGCTTCGGCGGCCGCCGTCATGATGGCGGTGCAGGATGCGACCCGCACCGTCGCCGCCGAGCAACTGGTGTTCTCCGGGCCGTTGCTGCTCGCCTGCCTGGCGGTTGCGGCGCCTGGGCGGCCGCGGTTCACCGCCGTCATTGTTCGCACTGGTGCACAGTTTCGCCTCGATCACCCATTGGGGCGGCCAGATTGTCTCCGGCGTTGCCATCAATTTCGTTGCTGCCGGCTCCGCCATCATTCTCGGCCAGGTTCCGGCGGCGCGCGCTGGGGTTCCTGGAAGCTTTTCGAACTTTCTGCCTTGCGCCTCCAGCTGAATTTCGCGCGCTCATGAAGGAAGTTGACGGCCCTGGACATACAGTGATGCAAGCATGATCGAACCGCTTATTCGGGGTTTCGAGTCGGGAGAGGGCTACCGCCAATACAGCGCTGTTGTTGAAATAGTCTGCTAACGGACCATTCGCGGTGAGTTAATGCGATTAGATCTCGTTTTGCTTCAACCGAGTTGATGCGCTGATATCAAGGGGTTCAGATAGCCGCATCGGCAGAATTGCCTCTGTCCGCGCACCGTTCAGCTCGTTGCTATCTCATTCGGATGTGTAACGAGCGCCTACTCATCAAGGTTGGCCATGGAGCCTATCGCGTAACGGATCAGGAGGCGACATGACCAAGGTTCGGGGTGACGCGCAAGCAGCCAACGTGACGGCGACAGGCCCTAGTGATCGGAGCGAGCCGTGGGGATGAGATCCAGAGGCATCAGAAATTCGAACTCGTCCAGACAGCTATCGAAATCGCCATTGAAGGTTCGAACTGCTCTATCTTTGCCCACCAAGACGATCTGATATGCGTTCTCTGCCGGGTCAAGCGCCCACCAATAGCCCTCGCGAACTGTCGATGGATCGACGGCGCCCTCCGTTGGCCAGAGGCTGGCATCAAGCCATTGCAGTAGCTCGAATTCTATCAAGTCGAATGGATCGGCATCCCCAACACGATTGGCCATTTGGCCAAAGGAATAAGAACCTACGTCGATGATCTCGGGCCGATCATCCTCCTGCCGAATGCTAATCGCCCACCAATAGCCACTCTGTATCCGCATGACTCCATCTCCAAACGTGTTCGTTCGGCCGCCGACTGCGTGAGCAGGTCAGCGGGCCAGTTGATGTGTTCAAGGAGTTTTGTTGGGCAGCCGTGCTGCTCGTTGTCTACGACGTAAGGGCTCCCCCATCGTCGGTTATCACGCGGCTTAGCCAAGATGCCCAGGGCCGCTTCTCTCAAGGCACGGCATGGAATTTATCCGGCGCGGTCAGGCAGTCAAGAGCGCTACAAACCTAGGCTATGAAGCCAGGGTTAGCTGTCGCTTCGTTCCACAGCTTTCATCCACCGGCACACCTGACCAGTCCTGCCCACCCCACCCGAATCCATGATCACTGGAATGTAGCCAAAGTTAGACTCGCACTTCTGGACGTCGCTCAATATCTGTTGGCAGATCTCGACCGGTACGGGAGTAAAATCGAATGTTGGTCGCTCTAAGACGATGTACCCAGGTGCATTCTCATCTAAGCAGTTTTGGAAGCTGAAGCCCTTTTTGTCGAACGAGTAGAACGACCATTCACTCATATGACCTTTGGGCTTTGTGCCAAGCACCGAAAAATGACCCGGCATGCTAGAGGCAAGCCGTGAAGCCAATCGATAATCTGCTGATCGGACACTTTTGCCGAGGCCGACGCCTCGTTCCCTGTTCGACCTGGTCGGGCAGCCGTATAAAACCTGGCGCCGCCGTGGGTCTGCGGGAGTTGCCAGTGCCGAAGCCGAAATGGTCTCCTCATGCTTTGGCAAACGATCCGTTTAGTGGACTTGCCGATGGTCGTTCACCATACACAGCCTCGATGCCCGTCTTCCGGATAGCCAGACCGACGGCTTTCTCTATCTCCCAAACCACCAGCCGCAATCGCTCCATGGTTCGCGCAGTCCTACGCGGCCCGTCCTTGTCAAGCTTGTAGTCGTATCGNCCAGCCGCAATCGCTCCATGGTTCGCGCAGTCCTACGCGGCCCGTCCTTGTCAAGCTTGTAGTCGTATCGGATCTGCGTGTATTCGTTCGCGACCGTGCGCGAGCGGATGAAGTCTTCTACATCGCTCGGCATCTCCAACCCGAGGTGTCTTCCTTCGTCCAGCATGTCCAAGAAATGATGCTGATAGCCCCGGATGTCAGCCGGTGTTTTTCCTTGGAGAAGGAGGAAGCTTCGCAGGTAGTGCTCTAACGCTTGAAAGTAGAGGAATCTGCGAGGATGATCGGAAATGCTCGGCCGAATTTGGGGGGAGACCAAGGCAAGAGCATCAGCGTTCGCCCGATAGGTTTGGGCGAAAAGAAAGACGCCGAACGGCGTCATTCCCGATCCATATACCTTCGGCTTTTTGGCTGCACCGTCTCCCATGGTCAGCGAAGATGCCGCCTTCGGTCGCGGAGGGCAAGTCTCTCTCGAGTAAGCACAATCTAAAGGCGCGCTCGCGGGGCAGAGCTACTGGGCGACGCCCGGTGGAGGCTTGCAGCATGGGGGAGACGTTCGAACAGGCCGCAATCCGCGAACTGCGCGAGGAAACCGGAATCCTTGTGGATCGCGTCGCGCCCCAGGTGTGAGAGCGAGAATTTGTGCTTCATTTGCCCGACGGCGAACATGTCATCGCCGAGGAGCGATTCTTCCTGATACGGGCCGATAGTTCCACAGCCGAGCGGGAGTTCATTTGCGAGAGCAGCTAAGGCAGCTTTGAGTCTCTTGGTGCTCGGTGCCGTGGCGCCGCCAACAGGATTGGCGTAATCCGCATTGCGACGTGGGAACGATATGCCTGCTATTATCAGAGCCGCCACTATTGCCGACTTGCCGCGCATGGTCGATCTCTTGTTGGAGGATGCTAGGCAAAGACACGCTCTCAACCCGACACTCTGGGCGATTGCAGATGATGCACATGAGAGGGTGGAGGAGGCGGTGAGATTCGCTTTGGAGGCGGACAAGCAGCCATTCCGGCAGAAATGGCTCGTTGCCGAGGGGGATGACGCGCTCGCCGGTCTCCTTCTTTGACGGCATCGAAAGGTCAGGGGAGCTAGAAGGCGCTATTTTGAAGTTTGTAGTAGGGTCGACATTTCCCGACCGGCTTTGCACTGCCTAAGCGTAACTGCGAATCGGAACCTTGTTGAACCACGCGCCGCTGGCGGTCGACGGGTGGCATCGTTAGGGTTTGGCGAGACTCACTTTCTTTCCAATATGATCGCGCCATAAGCCGAGCCGCTTTATTCGATATTCAACAAGTTCCGGTGAGGTCCCGAAGAAGGATGCGATCTCGGGGGCACTTTTGCCATCCGAGACCATACGCTTGATCGCGTCTCGTGGAAGCAAAGTTGCCGATGCCAAGAAATAAGCGTCGTGCTCTTCAGCGCTATCATATGTTCGACCGAAGCAGCCAGCAATCTTAGCTATCTTGGTTAGCTTGTGCCCGGCAAGAATATGCCAATACTCCTCAAGTAGCGTCACTCTTTGTCTCTCAACGGTATGGTAGTCGTTTAAAAAGACAACCCAGCTATCCTGATCGGAATTCAAGGGAACGCTCATAGCGGACCACTCGCCGCGCGACGGTCCAACAAGCGTGTTTTTTGCCTTTCCGGAAATACAGGTGGATTCCCGCAATCGTTCTACCGTAACAGAATCAACAACCAAATAAAATGGATCCAGCGGATCGCTTTTCTTCAACCCTAACTCTTTTCGGAAATCTTCGGCCGTCTGCTCTAGCTCCTCCTTAGACATGGCGATAACTTCAGCATCTATCGGCGCGCTGCTCGGTTCTGATATATCACCCTTAGTGTAGTGCTGACGAAGACACACGGCTGCGTGCAGTAGGGTTTGCACAGTCTCGGAGGACGCGTTTTTGCCAGCGCGGAAGTGGACGAATGCCACCCGATCAAAGCCAAGCTCGTGTTCATCGGCATCAGGGCCGAGCCACTCGAGCAGCCTAATTTTGGAATTGTTGTCGGGCGATCCGTCGCCCCGCTCGATGCGGGCCAGCGTGGAGAAGCTGATCCCCACAATCCCCGATAATGCCCTTATACTAAGACCTTCGCGTTCCCGCTTCTCGCGGACCGCCCCGACGAGCTTTTCTTCGAATTCGTTCATGTTCACCATTGTGCGATCAGCACACCTTGACACACTCCGCTCCAGAATGCATCCTGTGCTGGTGACACAGACTCGCACATCGGCAAGCAAAATGGAAGTGTTGTTGACCAACGATGCGCGGGCTGAGTTGCAGCGGATTGGCGACGGTTTGGACGCGCGCCAGCCCGTGGGGGTAAGGGACCGGGGAATCGTAATTCTCGGCCCACAGCCCACATCACCGACTGTCCAGGAGAAAAGTAATGAGCAACAGCAAGGAGCGGGAGGACCCGCAGCCCGATCACGGCAAGGGTCCACCAGACGGCAAAGGTCGTCCGATCGATCACGGGCGCCCCGTGCCGGATCACGGATCGTCGGCCTCGCCGGCAACTACGCCGGGCAGCTAGAGAATGTGCAACGGGCATACCCCGGAGCAACTCTCCTCCCCGATGACCATGGAGTATGGCTTCTCGCTCGCAGCCAAGTCATAGATGGTTTAGCGCGAGAAGCCATATTCCTTATTGCCTTACCAGAAACACCAGCGGTCGAGCCGCGTGGATGGGCGTTCTGGGAGCAAGATGGGCAGGTCGAATGGATCGGCCCGCGACATACCAATTTCCCTGACGGCTCGGTCTGCGCTTATCACCCCATGCTCGACAAAGCTTGGTCGCCAGGTGGTGATTTGTGCACGTTGCTCGACCTTTATAGCGTATGGGCGCTTCGTCACCTTCATTTGGTGGTGTTTGATCGGTGGCCGGGACGCCAGTATGCGATGCCTGATGAACTGGGCCAATCTGATCCCTATTATCGGCTAACTCAGTTTAAGGAGGCCGAGCTTTGCAGCTGCGGATCAAATCGGCGCTATGGCGAATGCTGCCGGCCGCATGACCTGAAACTGCCCTTTCTGTCAATTCTGCACGCCTTCAAAAGGCGTAACCTCGGTCTCGGCATCCTTGGTCGAGCGCCCCCCGCCGAAATTCCAGCGTTGATCGCCCAAGGAGGACAAAAACCTCCACCTTCCATGTTAGAGGTTCACTCTGCTCTGCGGGCGCATGTCGCGGACGTCAGCCGGAATCCGTAGCTCTACATCCCGTAAGAGATGCACGATCGGGTCAGAGGGGGAAGCATGCCGCTCCTGACGAATCCCCAATGCCAGGTGCCGACGACTTCCGAGCCCTCGAACCAAGTCGAAAAGTTCAGCTTCGGAAAATGCAGCACGCGGGCCGCCCATCATATTTTCTCAATATCGTGGTCGCCTGGACCCTTTGCCCATGGGGTCCAGCCCTTGCATAGCCGTTGCGCCAATTCGCTGTTTCGCATCTTCATTCCTACGGAATGATGGATAAAATAACGGGGTATATCCGTCGGAATAGGGAAGTCTACGAACTGCCAGCAGGTGGAATTTGGCAGAATTTACCAGATTTGTTCATCACTCTTGCACCAAATTCAACTTTAGGAGATGCTAACTCGGCCTTGGGAGGGCTGGGGGATGAGAATAAAAGCATTTGTGGCACTTGGTGCCACGGCAGCACTGGGCGGCTGCCAAACAAGCAATCAAGCTGACTACATGCAAATAGGCTACGGGCCTAGTTTCGACGTCGCCCACGCTCAATGCGAAATGCATAAGGGGTCGGTTGACCAAGGCTATATTGCTATCGGGTCCCCGGGCTTTGTTGCGGGGGCCGGAATCGGCAATGCCCTCGGCAACTTGGCTGCCGAAGACCAGTATATGAAGAACTGCCTCATCCTAAGCGGGTGGAAGCGTGCCCCGCATGGCCAGAGTGCCACGGCAGCTCCAGCCGTTGCTGGTGGCGCGCCACCGACACCCTATGGGATCCAGCGCGCACCTGGCAGCTGGATCAATACGGCGCTGCTGGACTGGTCAGACGCGAATAACAAGTGCGTCGCCGGCGACAAGGCCGCGTGTGGGACTCGAGCGAAGCTTGGTGCGCAACTGAGAGCCGCCGGCATAAACCCGGCGCCGGTCTAGGGGCCATGCAGTGGAACCTGGCGATCTGCCTTGGCATCGTTCTAGCATTGAGCGGCTGCGCAGCGGATTATCTCAATCACTACGACAGCGTGACGCTCTCTGCCGGCGACGCCAATCGCGCCAATAGCCTCGCCCAGACAGTCGACCCGTTCAACCCGAACAGTCAGAACACGCATATCGAGGGCGACGGCCAGCGAACAGCTGGAGTCATCCAGGCCTTTCGCGGAATCCCGCTGACACCGCCAGGCCAAGGTGCGCGCCAAGGTGGCGGCGGGGACTCTGGCAATCATCCATGCGATCTGCGCAATGGGGTTGACAGCCTAGGCCGGGCTTGCGGTGAACGTGCCGCCGAAGCGAAACCGGGCGGCCGCACCGGACATGAGGCGAACTAGCAATGCTGCGTAGAATGCGATCGCCTCGCCGGAGGCCACTTGGCGTGGTGCAAAGGCGCCTGATCTTGGTGACGCTGGCCGCGGCTGGCGCTCTGGCTGCGCAAACGGCCATGCAACACAGCGACCGCATACCTGAGTTCCATCTGCCGAACTGGACCAGCGCGGGCTTGGCGACGATTGCCGGCGTGGCATCCGTCATCGACGGCGACACGATCGAAATCCACGGACAGCGCATCCGCTTCAACGGCATCGACGCGCCGGAGAGCCAGCAGCTTTGTAAAAATGCGAGCGGGGCCGACTATCCCTGCGGCCGGCGATCGGCACAGGCGCTTGACACCTTCCTGGCCGCGTCGAAGCCAGTGCAATGCACATTCGTGACCTGGGATCGCTATCAACGCTTTGTCGGCGACTGCCAGCGTGCCGATGGCGCCAGCGTGGGCGCTTGGATGGTCGAGCACGGCCAAGCGATCGACTGGCCCCGCTACAGCCATGGTGCCTATGCAGCGCAGCAGGGGAAGGCGGAAGCGGCGAAGGTCGGGCTGTGGGTCGGAAAGTTCCAAGCGCCGTGGGAATGGCGCGCCGGGCATGGAGACAATGCCCAACCGGCGGTGAGCCAACCGCTCGGCACCATCAGCCGTCAACAGGTAGCGCAAAGCTACTCATGCCAGCCGCGGCGGAAATGCTCGCAAATCAGCTCGTGCGACGAGGCTCAATGGTATCTCAGTAATTGTCCGTGGGGCGGCAAGCTCGACCGGGATGGCGACGGGCAGGCGTGCGAAACCTTATGCTAGGAATGGCGACGATGACAGCGAGACTAATTGGACTGGCTGTGGCTTTGTGCCTGCCCTTTCCGATGGTTGCGCTTGCGGCGGGAGAACCGACTGTGGTCTCCTGCAAGTTTGAGCACCTGCCTCCGATGCTGCTAACGTTCCGTGGCGGGATGGGAGCTAACGACAATACTCTGCAAGTCGGACAAACCCCGCCCGTTTCGTTAAGCGTCGGATCAAGTTTGATGGTTGCCGAAATAGGGGCACAGGAGCTGACGTTTTCCCTTCGAATGCCCACCTCTGTTTCAATAGCCGCGCCTGGGAATGACGTCATCACATACTACGGAGACTGCATTAGCTCCCTACAACCGCGAGGATAACCGGTGCGGCTACTTCTAAGGGCTGATGGAGCCGAGCGGCGCAACTGGCTGGATTTATTCTCGGCTCCGTTCGACCCTTCCGTTGAGGTGCTTAGTCAGGACGGGCAAGACATCTTGTTTTGAATGTGGCGCGGTTGGAGTCAAGCTCACGATCGAAGTGTTGTGAAAAAGCGGTGTGGCTCATTGGGAGCGACCCTCGGATGTGTGATGAAGCTTATGAGATAAGCCGATAAGCGCAATACGCGCCTATCGCGACTGCCGCGATGGCAATGATTATGGCGACCGCACCTTCGGCCGTCAGCCTGACCTTGAGGCTGGCACGCGAGGCAGAAATCTCAATCTTGCTCACGGCTTGTCTCCATCGCCGGCGCAGCCTTCGAGGCAGCGCACCATCCAGGCATTGAGGGACTGTTTGTTTGCCTCAGCTTTTGCCGCTAACCGCGTCCTCAAACTCTCCGGCATTCGCAAAGTGAATTTCACCTCACCCGAGCCGGCTTCAGGCATTTCACCGAACAGTTTCTCTATGAGCTCGGGGTCCCAGCTCATATTCTTTTCGAGCCACTGACGGGCCTCGTCCGGAGTCAGCGGTGTGATCGTGTCGTGATCATCTTCGTTCTGACCATCCATGAAATTGTAGCGGAAGAATGCACCATGGCGGGTCTGGTAAAGGTAATCGCCATAGCTCCACCACTCCTCATTGGAGGTCCAACCGCCGATCTGGGTTGCTGTTTCGGTGTTGTAGGTTTTGCCATCGATAATCCGCTTACATTTTATCGGACGCATGAAGCGCTCCATCAGTTGCCGTCAACTGATAAGGTAGGTGACTTGCCGTCACCTGTCAACACTTGCCGTCACCTGATTTAGCATGACTCAATGTGACAATGTCCTTTATCAGTGATTGTGCGCGTAAAGTTCAACGCCGCTCTATCGTCTTAATGGTCCGCGCCATCTCTCGTTCTCACAGCATTGCTGCGCTTCTAAGCCATGCTGCAAAGGCGGGCTGGGGCGGAGCCACCGACACCAAAACCGGAAACCATACCTTCGGGCGACCGTCGACCGGATGAGGCGACGCTCGATGAAGTCAAGCGCTACTCATACAGAACTCTCGATTGCGACTAAGTTGCTTGCCAGGCAACGAGAAACCCCTGATAGAATGGTCAGGGGGATCAAAGTCATGCTTGAACGAGGGGATCGTGTCCCGCTGCGTGGTGTAGCTGACGGCTTGGTCGCCGCGCTCTCCGGCATGGGGCCGGGCTGATCAGCGTGCCACGGCTGGCAGGCTGATCAGAGGATCATCGCTCATTTGGCTGATGGTTTCCAGCGTCATGTATCTGGCGCGCTGCACGGCCCATTCGTCGTTCTGTTCGAGCAGGATAGCGCCAACCAGGCGGACGATGGCGCCATCATTTGGGAAGATGCCGACGACCTCGGTGCGCCGCTTGATCTCGCCGTTGAGGCGCTCGATCGGGTTGGTCGAGTGCAGCTTGGCGCGGTGCTCCTTGGGGAAGGTCATGTAGGCAAGCACGTCGGGCTCGGCGTCGTCCATGATTGTCGCCAGCTTCGGCACCTTCGGCCGGATCTGGTCGGCGACGGCGCGCCATTGCGTGCTTGCGGCCCGGGCGTTTCCTGGGCGAAGGCGGTGGCGATGAAAGCGGAGACGACGCGGCGCCCGCTCTTGCCGGCATGGGCCAGCACGTTCCTCATGAAGTGGACGCCGCACCTCTGCCATGTCGCGCACAGCACCTTGGTGACGGCCGCCTTGATGCCTTCATGGGCATCGGAGACGACGAGCTTGACGCCGCGCAGGCCACGGCGGGTCAGCTTGCGCAGGAACTCCGTCCAGATCGGCTCGGCCTCAGACGTGCCGACCTCCATGCCCAGCACCTCGCGTCGGCCGTCCACGTTGACGCCGACGGCGATGATGACGGCGACCGACACGATGCGCCCGCCGCGGCGCACCTTCAGGTAGGTGGCGTCGATCCACAGGTATGGCCAATCGCCCTCGATCGGCCGATCGAGGAAGGCCTTCACCTTCCCGTCGATCTCCTCGCACAGCCGCGAGACCTGGCTCTTGGATATGCCGCTCATACCCATGGCCTTGACCAGGTCGTCGACCGAGCGGGTCGAGATACCCTGGACGTAGGCCTCCTGGATGACGGCGGTCAGCGCCTTCTCGGCCATGCGGCGCGGTTCGAGGAAACCGGGGAAGTAGGAGCCCTTCCTGAGCTTGGGGATGCGCAGCTCGACGGTGCCGGCCCGCGTCTCCCAGTCGCGCTCGCGATAGCCGTTGCGCTGGGCCGTGCGCAACGGGTTCTTCTCGCCACAGCTGGCGCCGGTGGCCGCGCCCACCTCCATTTCCATCAGTCGCTCGGCGGCAAAGCTCTTCTCCACGAGCGGCAGTGAGGTAGCGGATTGCGGCAAGCTCAGAGCGCGCAGATCGCTTGAGCCGGCCGCGCGTTTTGCGCGGCGCGGCCGTTGCCGGGCTAGATGCGACGCTCATATCCGGCGGAAAATGCGCCTTGGCATTGGCCGGGATGAGGGTCTCTTCGAGAGTAACGGTAGTCATTTCAACTCCTCCGTAGAAATAACAAGTGTTGCTCGGAAGGCGCCAACCTCAAGAGGTTAGAAATGCCTCCGGGGGGCTTGCCGACCATAACGCTGTAGGTGATCGAACGGCCTCGGCCAAGGGACGGCGGCAGTCTTTGTGCTGTGCAACTACAGGCCGCATTGCGTTACGGATACACCTAAATGGGTCACTTTCTGTGAATGTACCCATCACCCACCACATGTGGCAACCGATTCGCTTGACGACACATTATATGGTACAGATGTCGCGAGAATCAGTTTTCGCGAGGTGCATCGAATTGAGTGCCGCGACACAACTCAACAAACCTATCGAGCCGGCAGGCCGCTGGGGTCGGCTTTCTGACGAGGAACTCCTCCGGATCAGGTTCACCACCGACGACCCGGAAGGCCTGGAGGGGCTGATCCAAAGTGTTCCCCCCGTCGATAGCCGGCCTTTCGTGGAGTTCGGATACGATTTTCGAGGCTCAAAGCGGTCAATGATCCGGTGTGCACATTGCAAGTACCCCAATCATCTCGCGGGATTTGTCATCCGCGTTGACGATGGCAGCCGCTTCCTATGTGGCCATAGGTGCGGGGCCAAGATCTATGGTGTAGACTTTGAGGCGTTGCACCGGGATTATTCCCAGGCGAGAGATCGTGCATCCCTTCTCCATAGAGTAGCGAAACTCAAACAGGCCTTGCCTGGGTTCGTTCGCTATCTGGCAGACCTGAAGCGGGATTCCGCCTTCCAGCAGTATAGCGATACCCGGCAAGCCCTGCGGAGCGGCATGCAGAGGCTATGGGGCGGCCTACGGGCAGCGACCGAGCGCAGCGGAGGTATCCTCCACATAGAAGAGCGGGTGCGCGACTTCGAAGCCGAAGCGCGGGATGAAGCCCGTTATGAAAGGGAGATGGAAGACTGGCAGCAAGCCACATTAACAGAGCGGAAGCGCTGGCGCCGGGAAGGTGCGGCGCCGCGGAAACCGCAGACACCAATCTATAAGACAGTACCCCGCCCGATTGGGTCAGTCGGCGCCGGTACTTTCTTCTCGTCTACCAACGCTCCGCGTCGCGACCTGGAGGACATCGCCGCTCAGTTCGAGAGCCTTGCCGTTGACCCGGTCAGTGCAATGTCGGCATTCGAGAAGCTGCATTATTTCGGCTACAATGCCAGGAAGGACGCCCGTGGCAGCTTCATGCGGTTGGCATTTGGGTTTGGCGACACCAGCAACAAAGGCATGGCCACGCTTCTCAAGCAAGTTTCCGTGCTGCTCGAGAGGATTGAGGAACAGATCGACCGCCTCGCCGAATTGCCTGCCTTCTTCCAACCTGCGAAGCTTGAATTGATTGCCAATTGGGGGACGGCACACCATCTTGGCGGACATTTCCGGGCCGAGCGGAGAACCTTGATTTTTGAGCACGATGCGGGGTCTATCCATCAAGTAGGGCTACCGGCAGGTTATAGCGTCCCCAGCAAGGCTGGCATCGAACTCTTGCGGGCTACGATGAGCGACAAACAGGGATTAGCTGACGGCATGGGAAGTCTCATCCCCGACTCTCCGGGACACGGTGATCTAACATAATGGATATTATGCGAGTTAAGTATTTGATCGATTTATAGCTTTTCGATCGGCGGTGTACTCTGTCACGATGCCATGAGCGGCGCCGAGCTTGCTGAACAGTCTGCGGGACTATCGGGCAGCGCCTGGTAGTCAGCCAAAAACGCCCACATTCGCGGCCGCCGAAGTGGCTGAATCACGGTTGGCATGCAACGTTCTGAGCCTGCTTGCGAGAGCATTTGTGAGAGCCGCTAGCCCTTCACCATTGTTGAGATAAGGAAGAAACCGATGGTGACGTAGGTCGAAAGGGATATCGTCGGCAGACTGGGTGATCGGAATGACCTGCTTACCCAGCGTGTGAGCAATCCCAGCTTCATAAAAGACGTTGGGATTTTTGCCGGTGAAATCGCAAACGACAACGAACGATCGGTAGATGAGACCGAAAATGTCCTGGATGACGGCCGACTCCTTCCAGATATTGTCGGCCCGTTCACAGCTCATGCCGCTTTGGCTGCAGGCTTGCTGAATCGCACTATATACGCCATTCAAGCCGGCGGAGAACGGCATCATCACCGAAACCAGATAGGGGTCTGGTAATTCGGCCGGCAAAGTGAAGGCAGATGGCTGAAAATAGATGCGAGGCCCGGTGTTGGCGGCGCTCGAGATCGTTTGGCCTCCGCCCCCAAATTTGCCGCCGATATAATTGTCAACTTCGGAAAAGTTGGCTTCCTCACGTTCAACAATGCGCATCAACACCTCCAAGGCACAGCCAGCGTAGTCGTCGTCCCCGAAGCTGAGGCTGCGCAGGAGCCGGGAGTGCGAGCTGATCAAGTCGTAGCAGCCCGTGAGAGTGCCAAGCTCCAGCCAGTTTTCATGCTTGAAGTGTTCAACCGCCACATCTTTTAGGACGAGGACTTTCCGTCGTGTTTGTGCGTCTACGTACATGGACTCGATTCTGATGTGAGAAGCCGGGATGGAGCACTACGCCGTGGATATACCAGAAAGGCAGGGCAATCTGCTCTAGATCTCAAATTTAGCTCAATAGGCGCCAGCTACATGGCTTGCGGACGCAAGCGGCGCCGGATTCCAATCTGCTTGAAGGTGGCGGATACCCGATATCGTCTAAGCTATTGACTTAAATGCATATTCCATAGCAAAACGTCTGCCGTTTTAGGGTAGGAAAGCGAATCCGAATCGACTGGGGTTGTTGGAAGCTTTCGAACTTTCTGCCTTGAGCCTCCAGCCGAATTGCGCGCGCTGATGAAGGAAATTGGCGGGTCTCGATCCGCAGTGTTGCGACTTTGATCGAAGCCCTTATCTCGGTGTTCCAGTCGGTCAGACCGCTACGTCGCGCGACCCACTATCGAGGAAGCACTCTTCTGCTATCGGGGACGCTCTGCATAGCTCGCAACGTCGCCGAAGATCGCTCGAATTGGGTGCCATGGCCCACGTTCTCGATAGGCTAATGCCCATCGCGGCGCGCCCGAGGTTTGACCCGCCGCCTTTACGAAGCCCTTGGCTTTCGTTTTGCAGGCGCCTTT
Organism: Mesorhizobium sp. LNHC252B00; assembly: GCF_000502955.1. GTDB lineage: Bacteria > Pseudomonadota > Alphaproteobacteria > Rhizobiales > Rhizobiaceae > Mesorhizobium. The sequence continues at coordinate 112,465 of NZ_AYWO01000014.1, forward strand.
CGGGTCGGGGTAGGTTGCGGTTTGCGTCCAAGCCCCGCCGCCTTTGCTAGCGTAGATCTTTGGGCCGCGTAGTTCGGCGCAACCATCGGGTAGTCTGGCTTCAATCCCCACTTTTCGCGGTATTCGTTTGGAGTGAGTCCGTAGTGTACCGCGAGATGGCGTTTCAGCGATTTGAATTTCTTCCCGTCTTCAAGGCAGATGATGTGATCTGGCGTCACCGACCTTTTCGGATTGACGGCGGGTTCATGCTGAGACGGCTCGGGCACATTCGGCTGACCAAGGCCTGTAAGCGACGAATGTATCGACGCGATGAGGTCCGGCAACCCAGCGACGGGCAGGGGGTTTTGGCTGACATAGGCAGAGACAATGTCTGCAGTCAGCCCGACCAGATCAGCCGTTACGGCTTCGTTTTGATCACTCAAGTATTCGCTCCTGGTATGGGGTCAAATCCGCATCGCCCACTTTTCGTATATCGCAATTTTGAGCGATGCCGAGATAAATCTACCAGCCCCTCCTTTCCCCGTCCGGCCACATCTCAGCTCAATGCTCGTTAGGAGCGCGAAGTCGTAAAGGGTCCCTGTTCGCCGTCACAATGAGTGCAGGCGGTTACCGTCTACGGACTACGCTTTTCGGTTCAGTGTGTTTGCAATCCGGGAATTGATTGCACCCACGAAACTTCGATCCGTCTTCGTTGCGCCGCTCCACCAATTGGCCGACGAGGCAGGCTGGACATTGGCTCAATTCCGCTCCCTCAACCGTCTCGAAGCGAACTTCATCGCCGGCGATCTCGCAAAGCTCCTTAATATAGCGGGATGGCTGACGGCGATTGGTAAGCATGTAGACGCCTCGGCTGGCACGCGTGAGCGCTACGTAGAACAGGCGTCGTTCTTCCGCGTAGGCGAAGGTCTCGGGTCGGGGAATGACCAAGTTCAGCAGCTCATCGTCTTCGATGCGGCTTGGTACGCCGTAATTGCCCTCGCTGACGTCGAGCAGGACCGTGTAGTCGGCCTCAAGGCCCTTTGCCCGGTGAAACGACAGCCCGGCCACCTCAATGTTGGCAAAGGACGGCGGCCTTCCTTCAAAAGGATCGAGGACGTTGTAGCGCCACAAAACCAGAACCTTAAGCTTGTCGCGCTTTTCGTCGCGCCACCGGTTGGCAATACCCCCCAGAGCGCCATCAAGCCGTTCGAGCAGGCGCTGACATGCCACCGCAAAGTCCGGCTTGTCGCGTTTATCATCGATGGGAATTACACGGATTGATCGCGAGACGGCCGGACGCGTCGAGCGGACGGACTTCTTGATCTGTTCGGGATTGCGCTGGACGAACTTGGCGGCTGTCTCGGCAATGAGCTGGTTACAGCGATACGTCTGCTCCAGGCGCCCCTGCCAACTGGTCCCGAAGTTCGCCTCGAACCGTGTGAAGATGGTGATGTCCGATCCGGCAAAACGATAAATTGACTGCCAGTCGTCTCCGACCGCGAACACCTTGCTGAACGCCTTTTGCTGTTTGAGCGCCTTGACGAGGTTAGCGCGAGGCTCGGAAATGTCCTGAAACTCGTCCACGAGAATGAGGGAATAGGGGCTTCGATACCGTCCGCTCTCAACCAACTGCACCGCGTCCGCGATCATCGAATCGAAATCGATCCGCCTGGTTTCCTCGAGCTTTCGGGAATATCCCTGGGTGATCGCCCAGACCAACCGAGCGAATAGCTTAGCGCGCTCCTTGTCATGCAGGGTCTTGGCGCGTTCGAGCAGCATGTCGAGCGTGAGGTGGCTAGCACGTATGTGCTTCAAGCAGGTCGATATCAGCTGGTGATAATGCTTGATAACGACCGGATCGAGCGCCTTGGTGATTTCGGCATAGCTCTTGCGCTCGACAGGTATTGAGCGACGCGCCAGTTCGGATTCTAGCGTGCTGAGCAGCGTCTCGTCGCTGGCTTGAGCCGAAGTGGTCTCGAAGAAATCGATCTCATTGCGGCGATATGCCTGCCGCTTGTTCTCGGCGTGGTTGGCGTAGTCCGCAAGGGGTGAGCATCCGTCCGCATCGAGCGCGAAATGCTCATGCACGGTTTCGGTCTGCGGATAGTAGAAATCTGGATGTAGATGGCGGACGCTGCCATCGTCTTCCTCCACCGCAATTTGCCGTTCGTATTCGAAGGCGACTGAATGCAGCCAAAGCCAGTTGGCGATCTTCTTCTCCTGCAACGACTTTACGATCACCGCGGACAAGGAACCGATCGTGGCGCTATCCTTTCCAAGGGTGTCCGATACGTAGCGCCGGTAGTCGGCCTCCCCGTCAAATACCTCTATCGGGATGTCGGCCTTGGGATGCACGACGAGAAGCTCGGCCCACATCCGGGCAAATTCCGGATCGCTCTCGACAAGGTTCTGGATTATCGCCTCGATAACCCTGGTTTCGCCTGCGGGATGATCCACCCAGTTGGCGAGCTGCGGCGGCCGACCCTCGACCTCCTCAATGATTCCGCGTCCCAGCGCATGAAATGTAGTGACCCGACACTCCAGGGCGTCCTCCGCGACCTGTAACTGGGCGGCGATCCTTGTCCTGAGTTCATCGGCTGCGTTTCTGTTGAAGGCCAGGAGCAGAATCTCGTCGGGCCGATAGAGTTGCTTGTCCAGGACGTATGCGACCTTGCCGACCATCGTCGCGGATTTGCCTGACCCTGCCGAGGCCACCAGCAGGTTGTTGTCCTCTAGGCGAATACAGGCCTCGCGCTGCTGGTTGGAAAACGAGCGCCGGTCGAGATCGTCGAAGAACGACTGGAACTTGATAAATTCCGAGCGGACGAAAGCCTCGTTGTAGGCATGGCGGACGCCTGGGTCGGTTATCATCGCGAACGAGGCCGGAAGGGAGGCCTTCAGTCCTGCCGGGATCATGTCCGGGTTTAGAAGCGGGTGAGATAGGGCCGCCGCTGCGGCGCCAAGGACTTCGGCGACAGCCCTGCCCAGATCGACCTGTGCAAGATACTGTCTGTTGCCGTCGGTAAGCTCACGAAGCCTTTCGTCGACCTCGTGCAGGCGATCCTTCTCGGTGGCGATCAGCCCAAAGAGGTGAGTGTTGATGAAGGAATGAAGGTCTGCGGCCAGTTGTGTGGCCGCGTCACCCGACAATGCCGATAATGAATCTGTTCTGCCACGAGCGCGAATCTCCACTGTGTGCCACAAGAGGGCCTTGCTTACGGAAATCGACACAATATCGAGGCAGCTAAGCTCTACCTCGCTATCTTGAGCCAGCCGGAAACGTCCCGATTTTTTCGGGTCTAGGGTCAGCTTCCATTTTCCCGCCGGAAACAGCCGCGCAAAGAAACCTGGGCGGTAGATCCGCGAGCGAGCAGATAGCAATTTGGTCAAGGCCACGTTCAATACGCTCGGTCGGCAAGAGCTCCTCAGGAGCGAATATCAGCAACAGATTGAGATGTTCCAAATCATCGTGGTTGGACATTGCTCGGGCCGCGATGCAAGCCGCGGCTCTCTTTCGTCGACCATCAAGGGAAACAACGCAACCTGGTCGGCGCGTCAACGGTCTCACTAGATTGTTGCGGCGAGTTACACCCTACCAAACGCCGGACTTTCATTTTACGTCCTGCCGCGCCAATGATGCGTATCTGGAGTGGAGGGGCAGTAGATGGCAATCGTTCGGCGAAGCTTCGACGCCATTCGCAGCAGGCTCACCGGCATCGGTTCCTCAGTATTAGCGCGAGCTGGAATCCGCCAATCGCACAACGGACCGTGATCCTGCGGCTGTTCAATTTCTTGGAGAATCGGCGTGTGCTCTACGTTCCGATGCATTTCGAGGTTCCGGACCAAGTGGATCAGTCTGTGATTCAGATTCGCTATGAACTTACGCAAATCTTGAACGACCTTCCCGAGAATTCGCCAGCTGCACGGCGCGTCCGGCATCTACGCACAGCGTCCCGGCGTTTTCTGGAGGATGCGCCGCCTGACTACCGAAACATCGCCTATCGCCTGCGCAACGACGTCGATCATGGATTCCCGATCCGGCTGCATAACTATGGCGAGCGCCCGTTGACGCCTGGATATTTCGTTGCGCTGGGGGAGTTGCGGGCAATCTTCGGATTGCAGCTTTCGGCGCTCGCCGCCGAATTCGAGATAGACGTGGAGGAAGACCTTGCGTCAATCTTCCCCGATGCGGTCGAGCGTGACGATTGAATTTATAGCGCTAAAAGACTGACGCCATGCTGGCATGTGCGTGCGGATAAACGTCGAGCCTGGGGGATTATGTGACCGAACGCAGGGGTAGGGATACGACCGGCGAGTGGCCAGCTATTACCGAAAAGCATTGGTATGTGTTGTCTATCGTCAGTGCGATGTTCACGGCGGTCGCTATCGTAGCCGCTTTTCTGTTCATTTTCGGTGACGGTTTCGATGGCGAGCATGATACCCGCTTGGCCCAAGCTCTTGCCCCTTTCGGTGTTGCACTGTTCGCGCTGGTAACTTTTTGCACTGTTAGCTGGCGAGGTTCCATTAGCGTTAGGCAGGCCAATCAAGCTGAGAACGAAGGGCGCGCAAGACTCCTTCAGGAGGGAGCTAAACTTTTGAGCGAGCCAAGCAAACCATCTCATGTGTCTGCCGGTGTCGCTACTCTAAGCGTGCTCATTCATAGCGGGCAAGGGGACTACGCTTGGAGTGCAATGAACCTGCTCGCTGATTTTGTCGAAGATCACATGCGCAGCTATCATGGCAACCGTCATCGAGAAGAGATTTCCGGCGTCATGCGGTCCGGAGATGAGGCGGGTTTTAACACCGGTCGAAGCATCACCTTCTGCGTTGTGGAACCCGAAGAGGATTACCACTACGACGACGATCCTGTATACTGGCACTACATTCCAGGATTTGCCTCGGTAAAATATTTTGGAGGGGAATTTCCGTTCGATGACGAATACGAAATTGATCGACTGGAAAATGCATCATTTAACGGCGTAACAATAGCGCGATGGAATCGCGTAACGATCGATGGTCGATTTGATAGGTCGACGTTCAAGAATTGCGCTATCACTCGTGTCGACTCGGTTGATTCACTAAACCATCATGCGAATTATAAACATGCTTTCGAGAAGTGTGATTTCTCGAATTGCATATTCGCGGATGAGAGAATGCTCGCGGTGGATTTTCGAGAGGGCGAAAATTACTTTCGTGCTGATGCCCCTCCTACACTCGCTGGCGGAACTGCCGCAATCGACTGGGCAGCGTTGCTGAACCGCAGAGAATGACTGAACATCTCGCTTCAACCCGCTAAACGACTGTGTGGCAACGAAATAATGCCGCTTCCCCCTTCGAGGCCCCGACAAAAACGATATCAGCGCACGTGATATTAGCAGTGTTGTAGAGAGGTGGAGATTGATCAAAGTCGGCGCACAACTTCACTTTTGTTTGGACTAATCGGAATCATTGCCCGAAGTGTCAATGGTGCTCTCATCCGGAAGCAGTGCCATCGTCCAAAAATGGGGTGGAATCGGCAATCGATATGTCAGGCAAGCCGTGAGAACGATCGGCCATAGTCCGTACCTCATTGCTGAAAGCCCATTGAATTCCTCACAGGCGATGATCTCCTTGCGAACCTGTTCAAGTAAAGCGTCCGGACCGTTGGTCGGCCCGAGGTGTGCAATACAAGAACCATGTACCTCCGAGTTCAAATATAAGTGCTCTTCTGAAGTCGTATCCGGTATCCATAGCTGCCAGGTACTGTGCGCCATGTCTTTAGCGTGGAAATCAGCCAAGATGGCGAAACTCTTCGCGTCTTGAAAGATCGCCAACCAAACGCCGAGTGTCGGATAAAGGATGCTGCCCAGCGTCGCTTCCTCTCGATAACCTTCGGCCGCTCTCGGGTGCATTGCAAGGTCGGCATACTCGCGGAAGACGCAGGGGTATTTACCGTTGGCTCGATAACTGAATATCGAAGACAGCGTGATTTGCTCAATCCACCGGCGTAGAAAATCAAAAGCCTTGCATTGCATTAGAAACAGGCCAACGACCGTAATCTCGATTGCGTGATCGTCTCGCAACGGGGTGTAGAGAGCTGGGTTATTTTGGATCGTTTTACAGATAATGTTCAGCGATTTCTGCAACTCGGAATCTAACGCGGTTTGAAAAGCTTGGTCAATTCCTTTGTACGTGAGAGATTTTGTATGAATTAGCCACAAGCCATTTATGGCCAGGCGCCCTAGTGCCTGAAACAATTTCAGATTGATGTCTACGCTAGCTGGAGATGGCACGGAAACGCCGAGACCATCATCAATAGCACAGTAGGGTAAGACATGGCGCTCTATGAACAATGCAGCTATAACGCGGTTTAGATGCATCATTTTTTGCACCACCTCCGCCAAACGTTTAGCGAGCTTGGACTTGCCGAAATGAGCACGACATAGATGCCACATTCGCAATGTGGCGATGGCGCTTGTCGAGTAGGCTGCTTCGAGGTTTTCCGCATCACGGCACCAGACAAAGACCGTCCAACTCGCAAGGTAAATTTGACGCACTAGCCGCAGACGATCGAGAAGGTTTTTCGGCTGTGTTTCGGCCAGTTGCCGCAGCAGGGCGTCGAAATGCGCTACACAGACGGTTGGCTCATCGACCATTGCGACGGCCTTTCGAAATGATGTCTGCATGGTCTTCGGGAATATGTTCTCGCGAAGCAGGCCTGTGGCGATCAGGTCAGCGATGTGATCGCCATTCCACTCCACGAACTCAAGCTTCCCGAGTTTTGTCTTCGTTTCGATAAAGCCTTCGACCTGCGGCCTCACATCCTCTTGCATGTCCCCACCGAAACAAAGCGCGACTATGACCGGCAAGTCCATGTAACGAAGGGGAACATGCTTGGGGATGTAGACTTCGATGATCTCTTCAAGCGAGGGGCGCAGTGCCTGATTTCCCCTTGTCCAGTTGTCCCGGGTCAGGTCGCCAGACTTGATCGAAAGGAGAAATAGCGACTTGTCGCCCGTTTGAGGATGGGGGCCAATCGCTGCCACATCTACGCCATATTGGCGAGTTCCGCGCTTAGGGCGTGAGACCACCGTGTAGCCGACTTCGCTCATGATGTCTGGCAATACCACGTCGAGTTCGTCCCTCTCATTGAGGGACGCCAGATATTGTTTCAGAAGAAGCTTCACTTCGGGCGCTCCTCGACGCGAAGCCGATAGATGAGATAGTTCAGGCGCGCCGGATAGAGAACAATGCGGATGATGTTTCAAAGCTTTGCAACTGCATCACATGCCGGATGGGCTCACCGGAGCTGTCGGGATAGACGTAGACGACAGATGAGCGCCCGTAGAGAAGGGTACTCTTGTGGAACAACCCTGCGAAGATAGAGCTTTCTTCGGCTATCCGGCCAATCTGTTTGCTGCGTTCGTGCGCGATTTCAGCTTGGACCCGCTGCTCCAACATGGACGGCTGCATCGCCCTATTTTGTGGCAATGCACGTAGCGGCGTTTGGTAGCTAGCGACCTGTTGCTGCATTCGTTCAATCGAGGCTTTGAGACCCTTGCCCGGATAGGCATTGTGAATTTCGTCAAAGAGGTCGAGGTCGGTTGGATAGTTGCGAAGCCAGAAGGATGTGATGTCCTTCTCTAGTAGCTTTCGTTTCTGCGGTTTCAAAGACGTCAGACATGCTGACAGAAGCGACACAGCTGGCCCATGGTTGAACATCAGATATGCATATATTTTATGTGCAAGATAAAAGACCTCAGCGTCTCTGAGCTTGAATTCGTGGATTTGAAAATCGTAAATTGACTTGTCCAAAGGGGGAAAGAATGCGTCGAGTTGGCTGCAGATTTTATAATCACCATCCAGCAGCCAACGTGTGACATACCAGCCGTGTGCATCACCAGCTGACGTTTGGATTTTGTGCACCAGCGAATCGAATTTCTTCAGAGGAGGAGCAGCCCTTTCCTGACTTAAGATAGCAGTCAATGTCTCGAAAACGAGATGGCGGTCCCGATCAATATCCATGCTGTAGAGTGCAGTGTCGGTCAGGTCGAGCGTCCTGGCATCGTCGCTTTGGACGGACTTCATCAACGCGAGTACCTTTTCTTTGAGTAAGGGAGGAAAGGCAGCGGGATGATAGGCAAGCCCAGCAATCAACTCGTTACGGGCATTTTCGTTTGATCGATCGGCTGCCTCTTCCAGTTTCGCGACAAGCAGAGCTGACTTATCGGTCTGCCTCTCAAGCAGGCGGATAATTGCAAAAGCAGCAGCGCGCTGGTCTTGGGGATCATCCGACGACATCAAATCAGCGAGCCGCTCGGTCGCAAGCGTGTCGTCTCCGTCAGAAGAGTCAAAGGCGCCGAGCACATAAGTCGCTTGGCGTCTAATGGAGGGCCATTTGCTTTTGGAGAAGGAAATGGCTGCATTCAGCGCTTCAGATGGTGCTGTCGCCCTCCACGCTTGGAGGACTGTGCCCAGGAAGTCGCTGTCCCGGTCTGTTTCCGTGATGATATTTGCCACTTGGTGAATTTGCGCTGGATTGGCCGCGCCCCATGCTTCGAAGCCTTGGCCTATATGGTAGGCGAGGTCGTCAGACGCCTTGTCCCCCAACGTATGAACAAGCGAAACCACGCGCTCCGTTGTATCTTGAATCTTGCTTAGAAAGCCCTCAATGACCTGCGCTATTCGCGATCTGTCTCGGTTTGAGAATTCCGCTACAGGAAGTGCCTCAAAGTACGAAATTCCGTCGAAGGTGTCATCATTGTGCATGTCCGCAAGGACCGTGCCGACACCCCTGAGGGAATCGAAACTCACTGCCGACACTGTAGGCCAAAGCGAGCCGTCCGACACTGCCCGCTTCAGTTGTGCAATTGTAATAGGGTGATCACTCATTGGCTTTGTTCAACGTAAATTGGTTCTGCTGACCGCTAGGCGCACCGTCAGAACACGAGCTAAAGAAAAGGTTTCGAACGAACGTCGCAGTGCGCTATCGGTGATCGCAAGCTACCACACGGCTTGAACCGCCTGTTGGTCGAAATTGTCGGCAAAGGGTAACTGTACAGACTTCTAACATTTTGGATCTGACGGTCCTTCTAGGCGCCGTGCCGCTATCGCTGCTTTGAACTTCTTAAGGGCCTCGGCCTGAGATGGCGCGACTGCCATTTGACTTGAGCGGGAAGAGGCGTCGATCTGACCATGGAGTTCCGTTCAACGAGAGGAACTCGCCATGGCTACCCTGTCGACCGATGCACCAATCTCTCCGCTTCGCCAGCGCATGCAGCACGACATGCTCATGCGTGGCCTGGGCTCCCATACCCAGCAGGACTACGTTCGTCACGTCCGGCGCTTCGCTGTGTTCCTTGGCCGCTCGCCCGACACGGCGACGGCTGCGGACATCCGTCGATTCCAGCTGCATCAGCATGAGAGCGGCGTCGGCCCTGCGACGATCAATGGCGCGGTCTCGGCACTGCGGTTCCTGTTCCTCGTGAGGCTGAAGCGGCGGGATCTGGCGCGTGCGCTGGTGATCATGAGGTATCAGCGCAAGCTGCCCGATGTGCTGAGCGTGGAGGAAGCGGCGCGGCTGCTCGAAGCCGCACCCGGCATCAAGTACAAGGCCGCGCTCGGCGTCGCCTATGGCGCGGGCCTGCGCGTGTTCAAGTTGCGCACCTCAAGATCGACGAAATCGACTCGACACGCATGCTGATCCGCGTCGAACAGGGCAAGGGACGCAGGGACCGCAACGCTATGCTCTCGCTGCAACTTCTGGAACTGCTCCGGCTGTGGTGGCGCGAAGGCAGGTGGCGCGGGGTGATGCTCCCCCATGGCTGACTGTTCCCCGGGGCGCAGCTTCACCGCGCCGATCTCATCGAGGCAATTACACCGCGCAGTCCAGGAGGCGGCCAAAGTCGCCGGCATCCGCAGCTCACACCTATGTCGGCCTCCGTTACCTTGCCGCGAGCTGGCTTAACTAGGACGTTGCTCATACCTCCTACTCCTCCCATCGACGAGACCATCTCGCCCATCGGTAGTCTTTAGCCGAAACAGAGTGAGGTCAGCCGGCGCGTGCGGCTTTTGTGCGATTACGTCCACCTGCCGCTCTTTTGACGCTATGCACGGAGACGGCTTTGGGAGCCACCACGTCGCCGAGCCGCTCTATACGGAGGGCCGCGCGTGAGGGAAGGCGAACGACGAGTTCGAGTTGCCCCCCGATCGCCTCGACGTAGCTTTTAAGAGTAGACAAGTACATGTCGGCTTGTTTCTCGATCTTCGAGACCGAAGGCTGCTTGATCTTGAGGACCGAAGCGATTTCGGCCTGGGCCTTTCCAGCGGCACGCCGCAAATCGCCGAGACTCTCGACTTCTCCCCTTAATTCTTCGAAACGCGCGTCGACCCGCTCCCGACGATCCTCGGGGAGCGCAGCGATTAGGTCGTCAAGCTTGCGTCCCATCACTTCTTCTCCTTCTTCGCCGCCCCCAAACGGTCGAGATGCCCTTGATAGCGCTTGTCCGCCTTGGCGATCAGACTTTTATAGAAGCGCTACTCACTCACGCCCGACTTATCGCCGGCGACGAGCAGGATCGCCTTCCGCTTCCGGTCGAATGCGAACGCAACCCGCCAGACACCATCATCAGCGTCGAAGCGAAGTTCTTTCATGTTCGCGAACGACGAGTCATTCAAGGTCCGCATGCGGTCGCCCCAGCTGGGGCCCGAACACACCGAGCAGCTTAGCCGAGGCCAATAGCTCATCTTGGACTGTCTGGTGCAACGCCTCGACTCCCCGTCGAACTCATCGCCAAAAACGGCTTCGCAAGTCATATATAGCTCCTAGGCTATGTGGTCAAGATCACAAGCTGCCGAACGATAGTCTGCGGCCGAAACAAGGTACGCGTGATCGACGATAATCCGGCCGCCGTTGACACGACTGGCAATTCGCGACCTGTCTGCGCTATCGAGCGGCATCGTCACCGGCGTTCTGACGGGCATGGCCGGCGCGTAGCTGTCGCTTGCCCAGAATGCCGGCTTGTCGTGAAAGGTATGACCGCCAGCAAGGGTTCCATTGCGCCGGCAGCGCTCACCGTCGCCAAATGGAAACCGGTGCCGGCGAGGTTCGCGTGTCTGGCGGCGAAGGTCGCCATGGCCCGGAGGTGAAGCCGGCGAGGCAGCTGCGCTGGTCCATGCGTAATCGTGTGGAGAACCGCGCCGCGCCGTGCATCGCATCTCTCGTCCCGCTGCGCTGCTGAGGCCTTTTCTGTCAGGCGGTCTAGGTTTCGCGCTTCGGGCCGACCAGGAACACTATGAGGGCAGCGACGAACGTGGCAACAGCACTGTAGGCAATGGCGCTTGTAATCCCCGCATTCTCCACCAATAGTCCGCCGAAAATCGCGCCGGCTGCGATTGCCACTTGGAATACTGTGACCAGCAGCACACCGGCGCTTTGGGCCTGCTCGGGAACGGCCCTCCGTACCATCCACGTCTGCAATCCCACTGGCACGGCGCCGAAGGCAAACCCCCACGCGGCAACAGCAATCGCCGAGGCCAAGGCCGATGCTCCCGCCGTCAGCAGCGAAACAGCGGCTATCGCTATGAGCAGCGGTGCAAGGGCCGCGACTGCCTTGAGACTGTACTCGGCCAGAAGCCCGCCGGCCAGATTGCCGAAGAATCCGCTGATGCCAAAAGCCAGCAACACAAGCGAGATCGTCTCGACATCCAGCGCGGGAATCTTCTCGAGGAAGGCGCGGATATAGGTGATTCCGGCGAAGTGGCCGGAAGCGACCAGCAGGACGACCAAAAGCGCAATTTTGACCATCGGAATCTTGGCCACATCCAGCAGGCTTCGGAAGCTAGCCACTCCAATCGGAGGCAGTCTCGGAATGGTTATGAGTTGCACGAGCAGTGTAGCGGCGGCGCCGGCTGCGGCGAGCATGAAGGCGCTTCGCCATCCCCAGATATCGCCGACGTAAGCGCCGATTGGAGCTGCGCAGACGGTAGCTACGGAAACGCCGGTAAGGATGATCGACATAGCGCGCGGCAGGAGGTGGCTTGGAACGAGCCGCATCGCCAGTGCTGCCGACATCGACCAGAAGCCTCCGAGCGCTATGCCGAGCACGACGCGTGCAGTCAGGAGAACCGCCAGCGACCACGCGCCGGCCGCCAGAACGTCCGACAGGATCAGCAGCAGCGTCATGGTCCACATGACGGTCCTGCGGTCCAGGCGCTTTGTGATGATNAGCCGCTCCCTCGCTAATACCGAGATCATGCGCGAGGGGCGTGAGCAGGCTGACAGGCAGAAACTCTGCCGTGACCAGCCCGAATGTGCCCAAGGAAAGCGAAATGACCGCACCCCATGCGGGACCAGACGGTGGGACGGGCTTTTCTGGGTCGTGCAGAACAGCGTCCATGACGCCTGCTGCGGATTGGGTCATGAACGAAGTCTCCACTTTGATGCAATGCAACGTGATGTTGGCTGCCTTGACCCAAATCTAAAAACACAAGCGCATTTCCCGGCGGCGTTGCACGGAGGAGGGGATGTTCATTGCTTCGCGATATTTTGTGACGGTGCGGCGCGCAACATCGATGCCGGTTTCCTTCAGCCGGACAGCGATGTCCTCATCGGAAAGCACGTCGCCGGGAGATTCTGCGGCAATGATCGCTTTGATCCGATGCCGGACAGCTTCGGCGGAGTGCGCATCGCCGCCTTGGCAGGACGCGATCGCGACGGTGAAAAAATACTTCAGTTCAAAGACTCCGCGCGGGGTAAGCATGTACTTGTTCGAGGTCACCCGGCTTACCGTCGACTCGTGCACGCCGATCGCGTCAGCGACGGTTCTAAGATTGAGAGGCCGCAGGTGGGCGACGCCATGTTCCAAAAAGGCATCCTGCTGACGCACGATTTCAGCCGCAACCTTAACAATCGTCTTGGCGCGCTGATCGAGGCTGCGGATTAGCCAGTTCGCGTTTTGCAAGCATTCGTCGAGAAATGCTTGATCTTTCGAATTTTGCGCAGTTTGACGCGTGACTTCGGCATAGTAGGTTTGGTTGATCAGCAGCTTCGGCAGCGTGGCGGGATCAAGTTCGATCTGCCACCCGCCTTGCGGCGAGGGCGTGACCCAGACGTCGGGTATGATTGATTCAGACGCACCGGATTGGAATCTGTTCCCAGGCTTGGGATCGAGCGCCCGAATCTCATGCATCATGTCGAGAAGGTCTTCTTCATCGACGCCGCAATGCTGCTTCAGCGCCTCAAAATCGCGTCGCGCAAGCATTTCAAGATTGGCAACCAAAGCTGCCATTGCCGGGTCGAGCCGGTTTCGCTGGCGCAACTGGATCTCGAGGCATTCTCTGAGATTTCGCGCAAAAACTCCCGGTGGATCAAATTGCTGCAACGTCCCGAGAACCCGTTCCACAACAGCCTCACGGACATTCAGGCTCTCGGCCAGCTCCAAAAGGTTTGCCCGAAGATAGCCAGTGTCTTCCAGATCGGCGGCAAGCTGGCCAGCGATCAGCCGCTCCTGTGGTGTGAACGCCGTGAGGGCGATCTGACGAGCGACATGGTCGTGCAATGTTTCGGCGAGGGTGGCATACTCGTCGAGGGAAGGGCCATTGCCGGGCGGGTTGTTGGTCGTGTTGCGAAGTGATTTCCATTGCCCGAGCCGTTCAGGCGAACCTCCCCCGGTCGGTCCTTCAACGGCGTTTGCCCCAGGGCCGACAGGCTGATCCGGTCCCGAAATCGAAACGTCGTCAAAAGGCCCGCCATCGCTTGATGCAGATTCCAAGAGCGGGTTCTTCTCAATTTCCCGCTCCACGAACTGATGCAGTTCAGTATGCGCCAGTTGCAGCAAGCGTATCGACTCAATGAGTTGAGGCGATGCCACCATGGATTGCTTCTGGCGTTGAAGCAGGCTTGCTGAGGATTGCATGGTGAGCGCGATAATCCTGTCGAGGAGCCTCTTGGGGCCGGCACTGGCACCAGTGAGACGTTTTCTAGGTCAAGCGGCGGCTTTCAGCGTTTCGAGAACGTTTTGCGGGGATGAGACGCCATAGGGGTCGGCCTCGCAGTTGTCGGAGAAACCTTCCTCCTCGAACCAGTGCTCCACCACGCCATTGTTGATCAGGGCGGCGTAGCGCCAAGAGCGCATCCCGAAGCCGAGATTGTCCTTGGCGACCAGCATGCCCATTTTGCGTGTGAACTCGCCTGAGCCATCGGGGATGAGCTCGACCTGCTTCAGGCTCAAGGACTTCCCCCACGCATTCATGACGAAGGCGTCGTTGACTGAGAGGCAGTAAATCGCGTCAATTCCCTCCTTCTCAAACTCATCATAGAGCTCTTCGAACTGGGGCAATTGGTAGGTCGAGCAGGTTGGTGTGAAGGCGCCAGGCAGCGAGAACAGGATGACCCGCTTGCCGGCAAAGTAGTCGTCAGATGTCTTTTCTTCCCAGCGATATGGATTTGGCCCCTGGACTGACTTATCGTGAACGCGCGTGAGAAAGGTGACGAAGGGGACTTTCTTTTGAACTGTCATCAAGTTGCTCCTAAAGAAGAAAACTGCCGTTGGATTCTGGCAGAGCCTGGCGCAATACCGAGCAAAGGCTCGTTTGCCGGGCACGGAGTGAGGACCTCGCGGTTAGCAACCTCCTTTTTCCATGCCGGGGAATGTCTTGGCTGCTGGTCTTTGCCACCGAACGCAATCGATCTGAGCGAACTGGAGACCGTCGAGCTGCTCGCTTTCCACGGCTATGGCGCCCGGAGGAGACGATGTCCCGATGTTCAGCGGGAACGGGCACCGTCTCCTCAGGCCACTGTCTAGAGCTTCGCGCGTCGGGCATGGTGCAAGTCGCTTTCATCGTGATTTGATGGTGCTCTAACCAGGAGCAGCAAGCGGCGTGCCATTTCAAATAGAGGTGCTGTTGGACCGCCCCTTCTTCTCGGAGGCCGTGTCTTAGAAGATCGGGCGCGCGCTATGCCGCCTCGTCACACAGGCAACAACGATGCTGTACGGTGCGGATATTCGGCGCGTCAGCCCCGGCTGGGCAAAGACGAACCGGAAGCCGAGCCGATGCATTACCTGAGGCTGGAGGGCACTCCAGTCATTGCGTAGCGTGTGGCGCTAGCGTTCCTGGGAGCGCAGGCACGGCTATCGCGAACATGCGCGTGTCGCAGCGCGCGCTCTTGGGCAAGTGCCCTGGCCCCGTGAGGATCGAATTCCCCAATCGTGTCTGTTTGCCGCCCTCTTATGTTCGAAACTAGACCAGAATGTCGCAGGCCCGACCTAAAGGTCGCCCGAGGCGTTCTGTCCGACACTGTACCGTCGCCTTTGTTGGCCCGCGACACCGGCTTATTTCGCCTAGCTCTTCTCTGTCCTCAGGCTAAGCCGCTGAGAAGCTGCCACGATTTTTTCTGCTGCGGCCAAATTGGCACGAGATTTGAAGCACCTTCGTTGCGGGCCGGGAGCCGCCGACCGACTTTCATTTCGTGGATGACACGAATGGAACGAAGAAAGAAAAGCAAAATGTCAAATCCGCGTCGGATAGCGTCTATGGGCAGGGGGTCCTCGGCGAAACCGCCCTTACCCAACAGCTCGCCGCCCTTGTCGACCCTCGCGCAGGAAATCTTGGCCGGCGGCGAGTCAAAGGCTGACCACACCGACTTTATCCTGACCTCGAAGGTACAGGATAACGTTCTGCATCTCGCCGAGCATTTGCCTAGACGTTAAGCGTTAGCCGATCCTGATAATCGGTCTGCCTTCCGACGACGTCGTCTCCATGCCGTCTTAGGTCTTCTCTACCGCAGCGCCCGCAGGTCACCTTCCGCCCTTCCATCGCTATAGAGTGAAGTGCCACCCATGTCCGAACAACCTTTGCCGACGCTGCCGATGTGGCGCGTCGATCACATTGAGCCCTCGCCTGAGATGTTGGCGCTACGGGCCAACGGTCCGATCCACCGCGTGCGCTTCCCGTCCGGGCACGAAGGCTGGTGGGTGACAGGCTATGACGAGGCCAAGGCGGTGTTGTCCGACGCGGCGTTCCGGCCCGCGGGAATGCCGCCGGCGGCATTCACCCCGGATTCGGTGATTCTCGGTTCGCCAGGATGGCTGGTCTCGCACGAGGGGGGCGAGCATGCGCGGTTACGCACGATCGTGGCGCCGGCCTTCAGCAACGGCAGGGTGAAGCTGCTCGCGCAGCAGGTCGAGGCGATTGCCGCGCAGTTGTTCGAGACGCTGGCGGCCCAGCCCCAGCCCGCCGATCTGCGGCGCCACCTCTCCTTTCCGCTTCCCGCCATGGTCATTGGCGCGCTGATGGGCGTGCTCTACGAGGATCACGCCTTTTTCGCCGGGCTGTCCGACGAGGTGATGACGCACCAGCATGAAAGCGGCCCGCGAAGCGCGTCGCGCTTGGCCTGGGAAGAACTCCGCGCCTACATTCGCGGCAAGATGCGGGACAAGCGCCAGGATCCGGGCGACAACGTGCTGACAGATCTGCTCGCGGCGGTCGACCAGGGCAAGGCGACCGAGGAAGAGGCGATCGGCCTGGCGGCGGGCATGCTGGTGGCGGGGCACGAGAGCACCGTGGCGCAGATCGAATTCGGCCTGCTGGCCATGTTCCGCCATCCGCAACAGCGCGAACGCCTGGTTGGCGATCCATCCCTGGTGGACAAGGCGGTAGAGGAAATCCTGCGCATGTACCCGCCGGGCGCCGGCTGGGACGGCATCATGCGCTATCCGAGGACCGACGTGACCATCGCGGGCGTGCATGTTCCCGCGGAGAGCAAAGTGCTGGTCGGCCTGCCGGCGACGTCCTTCGATCAGCGCCATTTCGACGACCCGGAAATCTTCGACATCGGACGTGACGAAAACCCGCACCTGGCGTTCTCCTACGGGCCCCACAACTGCGTCGGCTTGGCGCTGGCCAAGCTGGAACTCAAGGCGGTGTTCGGTTCGATCTTCCAGCGCTTTCCCGCGCTGCGCCTGGCCGTGGCGCCCGAAGAACTGAAGTTACGCAGGGAGATCATCACTGGCGGGTTCGAGGAGTTCCCGGTGCTCTGGTGATACGCGGACGCCACCAGGAATCCCGATGTTCTCGAATTGCCGGCGCGCCTGCCGCGCCGATCAGATCAGCCAGTCAACAGGTGACCAAGATGGACGTGCAAGACACCATGGCATCATGCCAGGACGCCTTCGCCGAACTGGCGTCGCCAGCGTGCATTCAGGACCCGTACCCATTCATGCGGTGGTTGCGCGAGCACGATCCGGTACATCGCGCGGCGTCGGGCCTCTTTCTGTTGAGCCGCCACGCCGACATCTACTGGGCGCTCAAGGCCACGGGCGATGCTTTTCGGGGGCCGGCGCCAGGCGAACTGGCGCGCTATTTCCCGCGGGCGGCGACCAGCCTGTCGCTAAGTCTGCTGGCGTCCACTTTAGCGATGAAGGAACCTCCAACGCATACGCGTCTGCGCCGGCTGATCTCGCGCGATTTCACCATGGGCCAGATTGACAAGCTGAGGCCGACCATCGCTCGCATTGTCGCAGCGCGCCTGGACGGCATGGCGCCCGCGCTGGAGCGCGGGGAGGCAGTGGACCTGCATCAGGAATTCGCGCTGGCGTTGCCCATGCTGGTTTTCGGCGAACTGTTCGGCATGCCCCCGGATGACATTCTCGGGCTCATCACCGGCATCAGCGCCATTCTGGAAGGCCTGAGCCCGCACGCCAGCGATCCCCAGCTCGCCGCGGGGGACGCGGCCAGCGCCAGGGTGCAGGCCTACTTCGGCGACCTCATACAGCGCAAGCGCACCGATTCCCGCCACGACATCGTGTCAATGCTGGTCGGCGCACACGACGACGATGCCGAGACGCTGTCGGATGCGGAATTGATCAGCATGCTTTGGGGCATGCTGCTGGGCGGCTTCGCCACCACTGCCGCGGCCATCGGCCATGCGGTCCTGGCGATGCTGGCGTATCCCGAACAGCGGCACTGGCTGAAGGGAGATGCCGTGGGGGTGAAGGCTTTCGTCGAAGAAGCCCTGCGCTATGACGCGCCCGCCATGTTCAGCTCCATTCCGCGTATCGCCCAGCGCGACATCGAACTGGGCGGCGTGGTGATCCCGAAGAACGCGGACGTGCGCGTGCTGATCGCGGCCGGCAATCGCGACCCGGACGCCTTCGCCGATCCCGATCGCTTCGATCCCGTGCGGTTCTACGGCACCAGTCCTGGCATGTCGATCGACGGGAAGATCATGCTGACCTTCGGCCACGGCATCCACTTCTGCCTTGGTGCGCAACTGGCCCGGGTGCAGTTGGCCGAGAGCCTGCCGCGGATCCAGGCGCGCTTCCCCACGCTGGCATTGGCCGAGCAGCCGACCCGGGAGCCCTCCGCGTTCCTTAGGACATTCCGCGCGCTGCCGGTACGGCTGCATGGGAAGGAGGGCTGAGATGCGCGTCGTAGTCGATCAGGATCTGTGCGGAACGACCGGGCAGTGCGTGCTGACGCTGCCGGGCACCTTTCGCCAGCGCGAACCGGACGGCGTGGCCGAAGTGTGCGTGGCGACGGCCCCGCAGGCGCTGCACGCCGCCGTGCGGCTTGCGGCCAACCAGTGCCCGGTCGCCGCCATTCGGGTCATCGAAAGCGACGCTGGCCATGACGAGTGCGCCAGCGCCGACCCGGCGCCTTCTCCGACGCAGGCCCAGCGGCATGCCGCGAAAGACCAATGCAATTCAGGAGACACGATGGGAAGGTTTGAAGGCAAGGTGGCCGTGGTGACCGGCGCTGGCGCCGGCATCGGCAAGGCATGCGCTCTCGCCATCGCGCACGGAGGCGGCAGAGTGGTGGTGGCCGACATTGATGGCCCGGCGGCCATCGCCTGCACCGCGCAGATCGCGGCCGAAGCAGGCCACGCGCTGGCCATAGCCATGGATATCGCCGATGAGCAGGCGGTGGCAACGCTGTTCGAGACGGCGGAGCGGCACTTCGGGGGGGTCGACCTGCTGGTGAACAATGCGAGCGCCATGCATCTGACCCCGCGCGACCGCGCGATCCTCGACCTGGACCTGGCAGTCTGGGACCAGACAATGGCGACCAATCTGCGCGGCACGCTGCTCTGCTGCCGGCAGGCCATCCCACGGATGATCGCCCGCGCCGGTGGCGCGATCGTCAACATGTCGTCGTGCCAAGGGCTCAGCGGTGACACGGCGCAGACGTCCTACGCCGCGTCGAAGGCGGCGATGAACATGCTCTCGGCTTCGCTCGCCACCCAGTACGGTCACTCTCAGATACGCTGCAACGCGGTTGCGCCGGGTCTTATCATGACCGAGCGTCTCCTCGCCAAGCTGGACGAGTGCATGCAACGGCATCTGCGCCGGCACCAGCTCCTGCAGCGCGTCGGCCGCCCCGAGGATGTGGCCGCGCTGGTGGCGTTCCTGCTCTCCGACGATGCTGCGTTCATCACCGGCCAGCTCGTGTGCATCGACGGCGGCATGCTGGCGCATGTGCCGACATACGCCGACGGTGGCAACAGCTGCGTCGCGCGCCCTGCAGGCGACACCGAATCGGCGGCGGCGGCGCGCTGCTGATGGACATGCTGCTCAATCCACTCAACCGTCGGCACCGGCTGCGATGCGACATCCCGGTCATGCCTGGCGCTTTCCCCCTGGTCGGGCATCTTCCCGCCATTGTCTGCGACCTGCCGCGCCTGCTGCGGCGCGCGCAACGCACGCTGGGCAGCCACTTCTGGCTGGATTTCGGCCCTGCCGGACATCTCATGACCTGTGTGGATCCGGACGCTTTCTCACTGCTCAAGCACAAGGACGTGTCCTCGGCGCTGATCGAAGAGATCGCGCCCGAATTGCTTGGCGGAACGTTGGTTGCGCTGGACGGCGGCGCGCACCGGCAGGCGCGCGATGCCATCAAGGCAGCGTTCTTGCCCAAGGGACTGACCCAGGCCGGGATCGGCGACCTGTTCGCGCCCGTCATCCGGGCGCGGGTGCAGGCGTGGCGGGCCCGCGGCGAGGTAACCATCCTGCGCGAAACCGGCGACCTGATGCTGAAGCTCATCTTCAGCCTCATGGGAATCCCCGCGCAGGACCTGCCGGGATGGCATCGCAAGTACCGGCAATTGCTGCAGTTGATCGTCGCGCCACCGGTCGACCTGCCCGGACTGCCTTTGCGGCGCGGCCGCGCCGCCCGCGACTGGATCGACGCGCAGTTGCGCCGGTTCGTCCGCGACGCGCGCGGGCATGCCGCGCGCACCGGGTTGATCAACGACATGGTGAGCGCTTTTGACAGCAGCGACGGTCCGCTCTCCGATGACGTCCTGGTCGCCAATATTCGCTTGCTGCTGCTTGCCGGTCACGACACCACTGCCTCAACGATGGCCTGGATTGTAATCGAGCTGGCGCGGCAGCCTGTGCTGTGGGACGCCCTGGTTGAGGAGGCGCAACGCGTGGGCGCGGTGCCGACCCGGCACGCGGACCTGGCGCAGTGTCCGGTCGCCGAGGCGCTGTTCCGCGAGACACTGCGCCTGCATCCGGCGACCACGCTCCTGCCGCGTCGCGCGCTGCAGGAATTGCAACTCGGCCAACGGCGCATTCCCGCGGGCACCCATCTATGCATCCCGCTGCTGCATTTCTCGACCTCGGCGCTGCTGCACGAGGCGCCTGATCAGTTCCGCCTGGCGCGGTGGCTGCAACGCACGGAGCCGATCCGGCCCGTGGACATGCTGCAGTTCGGTACTGGCCCACACGTCTGCATCGGCTACCACCTGGTATGGCTGGAAATGGTGCAGTTCTGCATCGCCTTGGCGCTGACCATGCACAAGGCCGGGGTGCGGCCGCAGTTGCTGAGCGACGTCGAAAAAGGCCGGCGCTATTACCCTACCGCACATCCGTCAATGAAAATTCGAATAGGCTTTTCATGAGCTGGCATCGCATGCCCTGTGTGGCAAGGCAGCGGCGCCGGCGGGGCGCGGCATTGCTGCACTCAGCGCACGCACTCGTGTGACGCCGGCAACACCGTGACGGCTTGCGCTCGCCGTGGCCGTCTCAGCTACAAGGACATCAACAACATGCAGACCGGTTCCACTCCACGCGACCGAATCGGCGTTTCCGCATCCGGCGGATTGGGCGCGCTAGCGCGCGGCGCCTCTGGCGGGCTGCTCCCGGAGATCTGGATGCAGGACGGCGCAAAGCGGGTCGAACAGGCGCTGGCGCGTCTGCTCTGCGCCGAAGACGACGGTAAGACAGAGCTGATGGCGGCCATGCGCTACGCCACCTTGCATGGCGGGAAGCGCACCCGCGCCTTGCTCTGTCTGGCTGCCGGCGCACTGGCGGGCACGCCGGCGCACATGCTCGACGACGTCGGTGCCGCCATCGAGATGATGCACGCCTGTACCCTGGTCCACGACGACCTGCCCGCGATGGACGACGACGTGCTTCGCCGCGGCCTTCCGACCGTGCACGTAAAGTTCGGCGAAGCCACTGCGATCCTGGCCGGCGATGCGCTGCAGGCCCACGCCTTCCTCACCCTGGCGAGCCTGGATGCGCCGGGCGACAACCGTATCGCGCTCGTGCGCGAACTGGCGCAGGCGGTGTCCGCCGAGGGTGCCGCAGGCGGGCAGGCCATCGATCTGTCGTTGGTCGGAAAGCATGCCGGGCTGGACAGGATCCTGGCGATGCACGGGATGAAAACCGGAGCGCTAGTGCGCGCGTCGGTTCGCATGGGCGCGCTATACTCCATCGCGGAGGATGCCGCGCACGCTGCGCTGTATGCTGCGCTCGATCGCTACACCGCCTGTTTTGGCCTGGCGTTGCAGGTGGCCGACGACATTCTCGACGCGACGGCGGATACCGCGACTCTTGGCAAGACCCCCGGCAAGGACGCGGCGGCGCAGAAGCCGACCTGCGCGTCGATCATGGGGCTGCAGGCTGCGCGCCAGTTCGCCCTGTACTTGTTGCACGACGCCGGGGAGGCCATCGCCCCTCTGGGGCCGCGTGCGGAAGGGTTGGCGCAGATGCTGCAGCGGGCCAACGTCTATCTGTCCGCGCCATGCGCATGAGCGCGCCCATCCGTAAGGACTCACCCCTGTGCAGCTGCGATCGGCCGGCGGGCGCTGCATCCCGTGTCGGCGGCGACGTGCGCGGCGTCTGCCCGTTTCTGTGTTCTCGTTAGCCTTCTGCAGAAGGAACATCCCGCGTGAACTTGTCCGAACAGATCCTTTCCGAAATGCGCCACCTGCTGAGCGATATGAGCGACGGCGGCAGTGTCGGTCCGTCCGTCTACGACACGGCGCGAGCTCTGCAGTTCCACGGCAACGTCACCGGTCGACAGGACGCATACGCGTGGCTCATCGCGCAGCAACAGGCCGATGGCGGATGGGGAAGTGCGGACTTCCCGCTGTTTCGCCATGCGCCCACGTGGGCGGCGTTGCTGGCATTGCAGCGTGCCGATCCTCTTCCCGGCGCTGCCGACGCAGTCCACGGTGCAACCCGATTCCTCGAGCGCCAGCCCGATCCCTTCGCCTATGCGGTGCCGGAAGACGCGCCGATCGGCGCGGAGCTGATCCTGCCGCAGTTGTGCGACGAGGCCGCATCCTTGCTGGGTGGCGTGGCGTTTCCGCGCCACCCGGCGCTGTTGCCGTTGCGGCAAACACGCCTGGCCAAGCTGGGGGCAGTTGCGACGTTGCCGAGCGGCCATCCGTTGCTGCACTCCTGGGAAGCCTGGGGGACGTCGCCGGCCACCGCATGCCCGGACGACGACGGCAGCATCGGCATCAGTCCGGCGGCCACCGCCGCGTGGCGTGCGCACGCCGTGACACAGGGAAGAACGCGGCAGGTCGGGCGCACCGACGGGTATCTGCAGGCGGCATCGCGGGCGACGCGCACCGGCATCGAAGGTGTCGTTCCCAACGTCTGGCCAATCAATGTGTTCGAGCCATGCTGGTCGCTGTACACCCTGCATCTGGCCGGTCTGTTCGCGCATCCCGCGCTCGCCGAGGCGGTGCAAGTGATCATCGCGCAACTCGACGCCCGCCTCGGCGTCCGCGGTCTGGGCCCGGCCTTGCACTTCGCGGCCGATGCGGACGACACCGCCGTTGCGTTGTGCGTCCTTCGCCTTGCAGGCCGCGACCCGGCCGCCGACGCGTTGCGCCAGTTCGAAACCGGCGAGCTGTTCGTCACCTTCCCCGGCGAGCGCAATGCCTCGGTGTCGACCAACATCCATGCTCTGCATGCGTTGCGAATGTTGGGAAAGCCCGCCGCCGGCACCAGCGCCTACGTCGAGGCCAATCGCAACCCGCACGGTCTATGGGACAACGAAAAATGGCACGTTTCGTGGCTGTATCCCACCGCGCATGCGGTCTCTGCGCTGGCGCAAGGCAAGCCCCAGTGGCGCGACGAGCGCGCGCTGGCAGCGCTGCTGCAGGCGCAGCGCGACGACGGCGGCTGGGGCGCCGGTCGCGCGTCCACATTCGAGGAAACCGCCTATGCGCTGTTCGCGTTGCACGTGATGGACGGGAGCGAAGAGCCGGCAGGGCGCCGGCGCATCGCGCAGGCGGTGGCGCGTGCGCTGAAGTGGATGCTCGCCCGCCACGCGGCGCATGTATTGCCCCAGACGCCGCTGTGGATCGGCAAGGAACTGTATTGCCCCACCCGGGTGGTGCGCGTGGCCGAACTTGCCGGGTTGTGGCTGGCGCTTCGTTGGGGGCGGCGCGTCTCGGCCGAGGGAGCAGGAGGGGGGCCATGATCCCGACCGATCGCGCGCTGCAGCAGGTGCTGGAGTGGGGGCGTTCCCTGACCGGGTTCGCCGACGAGCATGGCGTGGAAGCAGTCCGGGGCGGCCAGTACATCTTGCAGCGCATCCATCCGAGCCTGCGCGACACCAGCGCCCGCACCGGCCGCGATCCGCTGGACGAAACGCTGATCGTGGCGTTCTATCGCGAACTGGCGCTGCTGTTCTGGCTCGACGATTGCAACGACCTCGACCTGATCGCGCCGGAGCAGCTCGCCGCGGTGGAGCAGGCGCTGGGGCAGGGCGTGCCGTGCGTGCTTCCCGGATTCGAGGGCTGTGCTGTGCTGCGCACTTCGCTCGCCGCGCTCGCCTACGATCCTCGCGACTATGCTCAGCTTCTCTACCATACCCGGTGCTACTGCGCGGCGCTGCGCGCCGGACACGCGCAGGTGGCAAGGGCAGAGCGCTGGTCCTACGCCGAGTACTTGCAGAACGGCGTGGATTCGATTGCCTACACGAACGTGTTCTGTTGCCTGTCGTTGCTATGGGGGCTGGACATGGCGACCTTGCGCGCGCATCCGGCGTTTCGCCGGGTCCTGCGGCTCATCTCCGCGATAGGACGCCTGCAGAACGATCTGCATGGACGCGAAAAGGATGAGTCGGCCGGCGAGGGAGCTAACGCGGCGATCCTGCTGCTGCAGCGCTATCCCGCCATGCCTGTGGTGGAGTTCCTCAAGGACGAGTTGGCCGGCCACACACGCATGCTGCACCGGGTGATGGCGCAAGAACCCTTTCCACCGCCGTGGGGACCGTTGATCGAAGCCATGGCGGCCATCCGCGCGCAGTATTACCAGACCTCAACCAGCCGCTACCGCAGCGACGCTGCAGGTGGAGGCCAGCGTGCGCCGGCCTGAACGCGGGGGAAACGATGGCGTGCGCGCGCTGCCGTCGGTCCGACCCGACGCAACGCCGTCGCCCGATGACGCGGAAGGAGCGAGCATCAGCGACACCAAGTTGAGCCGGCGCAAGGACGACCACCTGGACATCGTGCTGAATCGGCGAACGGCACGGGCCAAGGCCGCCGGCTGGGAGTACATCCGTTTCGAACACTGCGCATTGCCCGAGTTGGATCTGAGGCAGATCGACCTGAGCGCCTCGCTGCTGGGCAAAACCATGCGCGCGCCTCTGCTGATCAGCTCCATGACCGGGGGCATGCCACGCGCCGAGGCCATTAACCGCCATCTGAGCGAGGCAGCGCAAGCCTTGGGGATCGCCATGTGCGTCGGTTCGCAGCGCGTAAGCCTGCAATCCCGCAACTCCCAGGGGCTAACGCGCGCGCTGCGCCGCCTGGCTCCAGACGTTCCCTTGCTGGCCAATATCGGCGCCGCGCAACTGCGCCAGCCCGACGGCCTGGACCTCGCGCGCCGGGCGGTGGATGCACTGGAGGCCGATGGACTCATCGTCCATCTCAATCCGCTGCAGGAAGCGGTACAGCCGGAGGGCGACCGCGACTGGCGCGGCGTCCTGGCGCAGATCGCTCGCGCCGCACGCAGCGTGGGCGTGCCGATCGTGGCCAAGGAAGTCGGGTCGGGCCTGTCCGCCTCGGTGGCCTGTGCGCTCGTCGAGGCGGGCGTGGCGGTGATCGATGTCGCCGGCGCCGGCGGCACCAGTTGGGCCGCGGTGGAGGGCGAGCGCGCCCCCGAT
>NZ_AYWO01000015.1 GCF_000502955.1 Mesorhizobium sp. LNHC252B00
ACCGGAAACTGCGATCAGGGCCGCAGCGGAGCCGAGGAGAAGGCTCTTAATGTTCATTTTCTGACCTCCAGTCAAAAGTTAAAAAACGGGTCTGGGTATTCTTTGCTGAAGGACAGCGTTCCCTGCCCCATCCCCACTACCGAAAAAGATGCGCACCGCGCCGCTTCCTCGAAACCGACATTACCCATGAGGCGGCGGCGTTCAACCACGATCGTACCGGCGAAAGGGCTGTTCGGCTGCTATCCCCTGGCGTTGTTGCACAAATGACACGATTTGGCCTCACTCGGAAAGCTCTCGTTAACCATCGGGGCCGTCGCAACCCTTGTTTGCCGCCGAATCCGGCGATCGGCTGACGGAATCATGGCCATGTCCCGAGTCGCTAGCCAGGAAACTGCCGCAGAACCGCCGCATCCTTGGAAAGCCGCGCCACGGCGCGTTGCTATTTTTTCAGATAATGGCTTCTTTTTCCGAGATATTGGCTGGGGCTTGTTGATTGTGCCCGCGCTTTTCTTTATCCAGCGGCGCAACGGAGAGGTGGCCGAGTGGTCGAAGGCGCTCCCCTGCTAAGGGAGTAGAGGTCAAAAGCTTCTCGTGGGTTCGAATCCCATCCTCTCCGCCATCCTGCTTCGCGCTGCGCGCTTCGCAGGACAAGCCTCCCCTCCGTATAGCAGGATGCCCTACGAAGCCTCGGCGAAGGAGGGCCTTAAATCCTAGCAAAAACAATGCTTCCTGCTGCTTGGGACACGTCTTCCTTCCGCGAAGCGGGAGGTCTTCCTGTACCCTGGAATCCTTGCAAGACAGGTTTGGCAGTCTGCCTGCCGAGCCAAGGAGGGTGGTTCGCGTGGTATGTATACCTGCTGGAGAGCAAGGCAGTGGGAGGTGAACGCTATATCGGCGTGACTTCCGACCTGAAGCGGCGGATTGCCGAGCATAACGCCGGAAAATCCAGCCATACGTCCAAGTTCCTGCCACGGCGGATCGTCACGTATATCGGCTTCTCGAATCGAGCCAGGGCGACTTCATTCGAGCGTTATCTCAAATCCGGCTCCGGCCACGCTTTCGCCAACAAACATCTGTGGTGATGTCTGCATTGCGCTCTTCGAGGCGGCGAAAAATCCAACCATTCCCAGAGAAAGCCCAGCAATAACAGCCCTTTGCCGCGGAAAAACACGCGGCCGAAGGGCAGTTCTTGTTCGATTCTGACTGGAGGTCAGAAAATGAACATTAAGAGCCTTCTCCTCGGCTCCGCTGCGGCCCTGATCGCAGTTTCCGGTGCGCGCGCCGCCGACGCCGTCGTCGTCGCCGAGCCGGAACCCGCTGAATACGTCAAGATTTGCGACGTCTACGGCGCTGGCTACTTCTACATCCCCGGCACCGAGACCTGCCTGCGCATCGGCGGCTATGTCCGTTACGACATCGGCGGTGGCGACGTAGGCTCGTTCGACGGAGCGACAAGCGCCGATCACGAGGATGGTGGTAAAAGCAACGACACCTGGTACAAGAACGCCCGCTTCACGCTGAAGACCTGGACCGGCCAGGAAACCGAACTCGGCACCTTGAAGACCTACACCGAGACCCGCTGGAACTTCGGCAATCACCAATCCGATCTGGGCAGCGGCGCTCTGGGTGAGGGCGTGGATAATGGCGGCTCTGTCAACAGTGCCGGCATGAAGGGCGTTTCGTTGAACTTCGCCTGGATCCAGCTTGGTGGCCTGCGCGTCGGTAAGGACGAATCGGCCTTCGATACGTTCATCGGCTACGCCGGCAACGTCATCCAGGATACGCTGGTCCCCTACGGCGATTTCGACACCAACGTCGTCCAGTACTACTTCGATGCAGGCAACGGCTTCTCGGCCGTGGTCTCTCTCGAAGAAGGCGAAGGCGAGGTTGGCACGATCGACAGCTATGTTCCGCATGTCGTCGGCGGCGTGAAGTACACGCAGGGCTGGGGCGCCATCACCGGTGTCGTGGCTTATGACAGCAACTACGAAGAAGTCGCCGGCAAGGTGCGCTTGGACGTGAATGCCAGCGACGCCATACAGCTGTGGGTCATGGGCGGCTATGGTTCCGATGACAATCTCTCGGATCCGACCTGGGCCGTTCCGGCTGGCGGTCGCGGCTTCTTCAAGCAGTGGGGCGGCAACTGGGCAGTGTGGGGCGGTGGCACCTACAAGTTCAACGAGAAGACCTCGTTCAACGCTCAGATCTCGTATGACGAATGGAAGAACCTCGGCGTCGCAGCGAACATCGCCTATGATGTTGTTCCTGGCTTCACCGTCACGGCCGAAGTCGACTACCTCAATGCAGGCAAGTTCGACGACGCCGACTTCTCCAACTGGACTGGCGCCACCAAGAAGAGCAGCGTCGGCGGTCTCCTCCGCTTCCAGCGCTCGTTCTAATAAATTTCGCTTCGGCGAAATTGAAAACCCGGCGGGCAACCGCCGGGTTTTTTTGATTGAATTGCGGCTCGGTCGGCAACTTGCACCGACCATGCGGGCAGGCTAGCAAGAAGGTCTTTTCCTTTTCAAGTGAGCCTTCGCCATGCGCCAGCGCCCTACCCTCACGCCTCTCGTCGACGCCCTTCCGTCGACCGTGCCCTTTGTCGGCCCCGAAGCGCAGGAGCGCGAGCGTGGCCGCGCCTTTCGGGCTCGCATCGGCGCCAATGAGAGCAGCTTTGGGCCTTCGCCGCGCGTCATCGACCGGATGGCTGGAATTGCCCGCGACATGTGGATGTATTGCGACCCCGACAATCACGACCTGAAGGTAGCGGTTGCCGCGCATCATGGGGTGAAGGCCGAGAATGTCGTTGTCGGCGAGGGCATAGACGGCCTGCTCGCCCTGGTGGCACGCATGTATGTAGCGCCCGGCGATGCCGTGGTCACGTCGCTCGGCGCCTATCCGACCTTCAACTTCCACATTGCCGGTGTCGGCGGGCGCCTGGTCACGGTCCCCTATGACAACGACAGGGAAAGCCTGGGCGGCCTGCTGGCGGCGGTGCGCAAGAACAAGGCGCCGCTGATCTATCTCTCCAACCCGGACAATCCGATGGGCAGCTGGTGGGAGGCGAACGAGCTCATCCGCTTCATCGAGGCGCTGCCGGAAACCACCATGCTGGTGCTCGACGAGGCCTATGGCGAACTCGGACCGGCCTCGGCGCTTCCGCCGATCGATATCTCGCGGCCAAACGTCATCCGAATGCGCACCTTCTCGAAGGCGTATGGGCTCGCCGGCATACGCTGCGGCTATGCGATCGCCGAGGCCCAGGTGATCCGCGACTTCGAGAAGATCCGCAACCATTACGGCGTCAGCCGCATGGCGCAGGTCGCCGGAGTCGAGGCGCTAGCCGATCAGGACTATCTGAGGAGCGTGGTGGCGCGGGTGGCTGCCGGCCGCCGACGCATAGCCGGCATCGCCGAGCAGAACGGATTGAAGCCACTGGCCTCGGCAACCAATTTCGTCACCATCGACTGCGGCGGCGATGGCGCCTTTGCGCTGAAAGTGCTGCAAGGCCTGCTGTCGCGCGACGTTTTCATCCGCAAACCGATGGTGCCACGGCTCGACCGCTGCATCCGGGTCAGCGTCGGCCTCGATTACGAGTTGGACATCTTTGCCGAGGATCTGCCGGGCGCACTCGCCGCAGCGCGGGGGAACTAGGATTCGCCAGTAGGCAAAGCAGGATCACAAGGCGCGCTTACAAATCCAGTTCCCAGGTCTGGCCCGTCAGATCCTTGCCGAAACTGCGGTGAGGCTGTTGCGAGACCAGCCTGAAGCCGGCGCGCTCGTAAATAGCGCGCGCCGCGACAAGGACGTCGTTGGTCCACAGCACCAGCCTGCTATAGCCGCAGGCGCGGGCCTGGTTCACGCATTCCGCGACCAGGCGTTTGCCGATGCCCAGGCCGCGCGCAGACGCCTCGACATGCAGCAGCCGCAGCTTTGCCACCTCGTCGTCCTGATGAACAAGGAACACCGCACCAACTGGCTCCTCGCCACGCTCGGCGATCCAGCAGAAATCGCGGCCGGGCACGAAATTGCGGATGAAATCGGCGCCAATCTCGGCAAGCATTGCCTCGAATTCGATGTTCCAGCCATATTCCTCGGCATAGAGCCGGGCCTGCCGCTCCACGACCCAGCCGACGTCGCCGACCCGGTGCGGCCGCAGCGTCACCTCGCTGCTCTCACAGGCATCACCTAACAATTCCCCGACCTTGCACAAGGCGCCACCCAGTTCCCGCAATCTGTGGTCAGGCAAATTCTCGATGAGCCGTGCCGTATCGCGATCCGCCGCAGCCTGGAGCTCCGAAAGGGCTGCCTCACCTCTTGCCGTGAGCGACAGAATCCGCCGGCGCTTGTCGGCCGGATCAGTCCGCGTCTCGGTCAGTCCCCCACTGGCGAATTTGCGCAGAATTCGTGTCAGATACGCTGCATCGACCCGCAGTTGCCTCGCAATATCGGAAGCCGTTGGGCCCATCTCCAGATGGAAAGCCTTGGCAAGAAAGCCCCGCTCCCCAGCGGCTTCAGAAGCCGCCGGACGATTAAGGTGGCCGAGTTCGAAAAGTACGCGCGCCTCGGTCAACGTGAATGCGCTTTGTGTCAGCGTCTCGTCGAGAAGACCAACGGTGCGCGTGTAGAAGCGATTGAAGCGCCTGATATCGGCCACCAATGCTTTTCGTTCGTCCAACATTTGCGTCCAACTCCCAAAGGGCAGCCGCATTTTTCAAAAATTAGTGGACTGAGTCAATTAAATTTCGAAGGCAAGGGAGCACAGCTGTCATGAGCTATGCCCAGGTTGCCTTCCCGGCGCAGTGCGCCAGATTCCAAGGAGACAGGCTTGGAGATCGTCATGGCTGGTGCTGGCAGGGAAGTGCGGGCGCGCGTCTACGGCAATGTGCAAGGCGTCGGATTCAGAATCTGGGCCCGGGACGAGGCCATTAGCCTCGGTCTTGCTGGCTGGATTCGCAATGAAGCTGACGGTTCCGTAACGACCCGGATTGCTGGCCTCGACGAGGCGGTCTCGACAATGATCGAACGACTGTGGAAGGGCCCGTCCGGGGCTTTGGTTTCCAGGGTCGACGTCGAGGAGTTGGCACCCGGAAACACATTTGTCGAGTTCAGGATTGTTGCATGATGGCGGATTTGATTCAGCGCCCTTGAATTAATTGAACGTTCGTTTTATTATTGCCTCGTAAACGAGGCCGACAATGGCACGCACGACTGGATCCGATGGTGAAAAGACCGAGGCAGCCATCCGCGAGGCGGCCGTCAATCTGATTGCGCGTTTCGGCTACGAGGCGATGTCGATGCGCCAGCTCGCCGCCGAAGTCGGCGTCCAGGCTGCCGCGCTCTACCGCTATTTTCCAACCAAGGAAGAGCTTCTGTTCACGCTGATGCGCGAACACATGGAAGGTCTCACAGGCGCGTGGGAAGCAGCCCGCCCTATGGGTGTGGATCCCGCGCAACGGCTGTCAGCCTTTGTCGAGAACCACATCGCCTTTCATATCGAGCGTCGGCACGCCACGCATGTGTCGAACATGGAATTGCGCAGCCTGTCGCCCGAACGGCTGACGCAGATCCTGCGCATGCGGACAGCCTACGAAAAGGAGTTGCGCGCCATCCTGCGCGACGGCGCCGAGGTGGGCGCCTTCAGCATCGACGACACCGGGCTGACGGCCATGGCGCTGATCCAGATGATGACCGGCGTCATCGTCTGGTTTCGGCCGGGCGAACGGCTGTCGGTCGCTGAAGTGACGGCGACATATCTGTCGATGACCATGCGGCTCGTCGGCGCGAAGATCGGCGCCTACAGCGTCGCGCGTTCCTTTGGACGCGCGCAGGACGCTGTAGCACTTTAATTTCGCGCATGATCCCTTCCGGAAATCGAAGTCGATTTTCGGGGTCATGCGGCAGGGAGGAAAGCATGTACACGAACACGCTCAGCTTCGGGCATGACGAGGAGATCGAGGCGCTGCGCGATATGGTTCGGCGCTTCGCCCAGGACAGGATCGCACCGATCGCCGCCGATATCGATCGTTCGAATGAATTCCCGGCGCATCTGTGGGGCGAACTCGGTGCGCTTGGCCTGCTCGGCATCACGGCCGACCCCGATTTCGGCGGTAGCGGCATGGGCTATCTCGCGCATGTGATCGCCGTCGAGGAAATCTCGCGCGCCTCGGCATCGGTCGGCCTCTCCTACGGCGCCCATTCCAATCTCTGTGTCAACCAGATCAACCGCTGGGCGACACCGACGCAGAAGGAAAAGTTCTTGCCGCCGCTGTGTTCGGGCGAACGCGTCGGCGCGCTGGCGATGTCGGAATCCGGCGCTGGTTCGGATGTCGTGTCGCTCAAGCTGCGCGCCGAAAAGCGCAATGATCGCTACGTGCTCAACGGCACCAAGATGTGGATCACCAACGGGCCGGACGCCCAGACGCTGGTCGTCTACGCCAAGACCGATCCGGAGCTGAAATCACACGGCATCACCGCCTTCATCGTCGAGAACACGATGGCTGGCTTTTCCGTGGCGCAAAAGCTCGACAAGCTCGGCATGAGGGGCTCCAACACCGGCGAGCTGGTTTTTTCAGATGTCGAAGTGCCGTTCGACAACGTGCTGCACGAGGAAGGCCGCGGTGTCGAGGTGCTGATGTCGGGCCTCGACTATGAGCGCACCGTGCTTGCCGGCGGCCCGATCGGCTTGATGGCGGCGTGCCTCGACGTGGCCATCCCCTATGTGCATGAGCGCAAGCAGTTCGGCCAGGCGATCGGCGAGTTCCAGCTGGTGCAGGGTAAACTTGCCGACATGTATACGACGATGAACGCCGCACGTGCCTACGTCTATGCCGTCGCCGCCGCTTGCGATCGCGGCCAGACGACGCGCAAGGACGCCGCCGGCTGCGTGCTGTTTGCCGCCGAGAAGGCGACGCTGATGGCGCTGGACGCCATACAGCTGCTTGGCGGCAATGGCTATATCAACGACTATCCAACCGGCCGCCTGTTACGCGACGCCAAGCTCTACGAGATCGGCGCCGGCACCAGCGAAATCCGCCGCTGGCTGGTCGGGCGGGAAATCATGGCGGAGGGGGTATAATATGGCAGCACTTCAAACCCAAATCTCCCCCGCCTCAGAGACCTTCCGCGCCAATGCCGAGCGCATGCGGGCCTTGGTCGCCGACATTGCCGAAAAGGCCGCCACCGTCGAACGCGGCGGCTCGGACGAGGCGCGTGAGCGCCACGTCTCGCGTGGCAAGCTGCTGCCGCGCGAGCGCCTCGCGCAATTGCTCGACACCGGCTCGCCGTTCCTCGAGATCGGCCAGTTCGCCGCATGGTCGATGTATGGCGAGGAGATTTCCTCGGCCGGCATGATCGCGGGCGTCGGCCGCGTTGAGGGCACCGAGGTGACGGTGGTCGTCAACGACGCCACGGTGAAGGGCGGCACCTATTATCCGCTGACGGTGAAAAAGCATTTGCGGGCCCAGGAAATCGCGCTGCAGAACAATTTGCCTTGCATCTATCTGGTCGACAGCGGCGGCGCCAATCTGCCCAATCAGGACGAGGTGTTTCCCGACCGCGAACATTTCGGCCGCATCTTCTATAACCAGGCCAACATGTCGGCGGCGGGTATCCCGCAGATCGCCTGCGTCATGGGTTCCTGCACGGCAGGCGGCGCCTATGTGCCGGCGATGTCGGACGAGACGATCATGGTGCGCAACCAGGCGACCATCTTCCTCGGCGGTCCGCCGCTGGTGAAGGCGGCCACCGGCGAGGACGTCAGCGCCGAGGATCTCGGCGGCGCCGAGGTGCACACGCGGCTTTCCGGCGTTGCCGACCACTATGCGTTGGACGACGACCATGCACTCGCCATCTGCCGGCGGATCGTCAAAAACCTGAATCGGAACAAGACTGTAAGCCTGAACTTACAGAAGTCGATTCCGCCACTTCATCCGGCGGATGAACTCTATGGCATCGTGCCGACCGACCTGCGCCAGCCCTATGATGTGCGCGAGGTGATCGCGCGCATCNGCGGACGAACTCTACGGCATTGTTCCGACCGACTTGCGCCAGCCCTATGACGTGCGCGAGGTGATCGCGCGCATCGTCGACGGTTCCGAGTTCGATGAGTTCAAGCAGAACTACGGCACCACGCTGATCACCGGCTTTGCCCACCTGCATGGCATGCCGGTCGGCATCATCGCCAACAATGGCGTGCTGTTTTCGGAAAGCGCGCTGAAGGGCGCGCATTTCATCGAACTGTGCTGCCAGCGCAAGATCCCGCTGATCTTCCTGCAGAACATCACCGGCTTCATGGTCGGCAGGAAATACGAAGCGGGCGGCATCGCCAAGGACGGCGCCAAGCTGGTGATGGCCGTCGCCACCGCCCGGGTGCCGAAGGTGACGATCATCATCGGCGGTTCGTTCGGCGCCGGCAATTACGGCATGTGCGGCCGCGCCTTTTCACCGCGCTTCCTGTGGATGTGGCCGAATGCGCGCATCTCTGTGATGGGCGGCGAACAGGCGGCAACCGTGCTCGCCATGGTCAAGCGCGAGGGCATCGAGCGCAAGGGCGGGGAATGGACCGCCGAGGAAGAGGCGAAATTCAAGAAGCCGATCCTGATGAAATACGAGCATGAAGGCCACCCGCTCTACTCGTCCGCTCGCCTCTGGGATGACGGCATCATCGACCCGGCGAAGACGCGCGACGTGCTGGCACTCAGCCTGTCAGCCGCGCTCAACGCCGAGATCGAGGAAACGCGCTTCGGCGTGTTCAGGATGTGAGATGAGCAAGGCGCTGGACAGTATCCGCATCCACACCGGCGACATCACGAAACTGGATGTCGACGCTATCGTCAATGCCGCCAACACGTCGCTTCTCGGCGGTGGCGGGGTCGATGGCGCCATCCACCGCGCCGCAGGCCGCGAGCTTGAGTTCGAATGCCGGATGCTGAACGGATGCAAGGTCGGCGAGGCGAAAATCACCAAGGGCTATAAGCTGCCGGCTCGACACATCATCCATACAGTCGGCCCCGTCTGGCAGGGCGGCGGCAAGGGCGAAGCCGAGTTGCTGGCCTCCTGCTATATCAGATCGCTCGAACTCGCCGCCGCCAATGACTGCCGCACAGTGGCCTTCCCGGCGATCTCGACCGGTGTCTACCGCTACCCGAAAGACGAGGCGACGCGGATCGCCGTCAACACTGTCAACGCATTCCTGAATGAGACAAGCAGACCGGAAATCGTCATTTTCTGCTGCTTCGACGAGCAAACGGCTGAACTATACCGGCAGGCCGTTGCTGCCATTCGAGAAGGTTGAACTGTATGGCGCAATCGATTCAGCAGCATAGGAAAACTGGAATGTCCGCCTACGTCAACGGCAAGGCGGCGAGGTCGAAGCTGCCAATCTCCCCCCTCGTGGGGGAGATGTCCGGCAGGACAGAGGGGGGCGCGACGGAGCGCCTGCGTCGCTTCAAGCAAACTGTGTCCCGGGAGGCTCGATGTTCACCAAGATCCTGATCGCCAATCGGGGCGAGATCGCTTGCCGTGTCATCCGCACGGCACGGACGATGGGCGTGCGCACTGTTGCTGTCTATTCGGATGCCGACGCGAAATCCCTGCATGTCGAGATGGCCGACGAGGCCGTGCATATCGGCGCCTCGCCTGTCGGCGAAAGCTATCTGCGCGGTGACAAGATCATCGCGGCTGCCCTTTCGACGGGCGCTGAAGCCATTCATCCCGGCTACGGCTTCCTGTCCGAAAACCCCGATTTCGTCGACCAGGTGACGGCGGCGGGGCTCATCTTCATCGGCCCGTCGGCGGGCTCGATCCGTGCCATCGGGCTGAAGGATGCCGCCAAGCGGCTGATGGAAAAGGCCGGCGTGCCGGTGGTGCCCGGCTACCATGGCGAGGCGCAGGAGATCGTGCTGCTTGCGTCCAAGGCGCGCGAGATCGGCTATCCCGTGCTGATCAAGGCGCGCGCCGGCGGCGGCGGCAAGGGCATGCGGCGGGTCGAGCATCCCGATGAATTTTCCGAAGCGTTGTCCGGCGCAAGGCGCGAGGCGAAAGCCGCCTTCGGCGACGACCGCGTGCTGGTCGAAAAATATGTCGACAAGCCGCGCCACATCGAAGTGCAGGTGTTCGGCGATAGTCTTGGCAATGTCGTGCATCTTTACGAGCGCGACTGCTCGGCGCAGCGGCGGCACCAGAAGGTGATCGAGGAGGCGCCTGCCCCCGGCATGACACCGGCTATACGCAAGGCAATGACGGATGCGGCGGTGAAAGCCGCCAAGGCGATCAATTATTCCGGCGCCGGCACCATCGAGTTCATTGTCGATGCCTCGCAGGGGCTGAAAGCCGACCGCTTCTGGTTCATGGAAATGAACACCCGCCTGCAGGTCGAGCACCCCGTCACCGAAATGGTTACCAGCACCGATCTGGTCGAGTGGCAGTTGCGGGTCGCATCGGGCGAAAAGCTGCCGAAGACACAAAGCGAGATCGCGCTGACCGGTCATGCCTTCGAAGCGCGGATCTATGCCGAGGATGCGGCAAAGGGTTTCCTGCCGGCGACTGGCACGTTGCATCATCTGAAATTCCCGGATGCAATCCCCGAAGGCGCCACGGTGCGAATCGAGACCGGCGTGCGGGCGGGCGATGCGATCTCGCCCTATTACGATCCAATGATTGCCAAGCTTGTCGTCCATGCGAAGGACCGGCAGGCTGCACTTGAAGCGCTTGGTGCGGCGCTGTCTCGAACCGAGATCGCCGGCTCCACCGTCAACACCGCCTTTCTTGCCGCTCTTGCCGCCGATCGGGATTTTTGCTCGGGCGACGTCGACACCAGCCTGATCGGCAGGCACCAGGAGACATTGACGATCGTCCCGCCGCCGACAGGCGAAACCGCTGCCGCCGCCGCTGTCGCAGCGTCAGGCGCCGGAGCATCGCCGCCGTCCGACGATCCGTGGTCGTCGCTTGCCGGCTATGCGCATTTCCACAATGTGGCGCGGCGCATACGGCTGAAATTCGGCGATGACGATATCGTAACAAAGGTTTCGCTGCGGCCGGATGGACGGTTCCAGGTGGCGCTCGATGCGCCCTATGACAGCACAAATTCGCATGATTTTCGCGCTGCACCGCGCATCGCCCGCTGGCCAGGCCACATCACGGTGTTCGAAGGCGCCGTTGGCTACACCTTCGCCGTGCCGGACCCGCTTGCACGCGCCGATGAGGCAGCCGCAGGCGTCGGCAGCTTGCGCGCGCCGATGCCGGGGCTGGTCAAGCTGGTGCGCGTGAAAAGAGGCGATGCAGTGATCAAGGGCCAACCACTGCTGATCCTCGAGGCGATGAAGATGGAGCACACCATCGCCGCGCCACATGATGGCGTGATCGCCGAGATCGCGACAGAGGGCGCGCAGGTCACCGACGGGACGGTGCTGGTGCGGTTCGTGGAGGAGCATAACGACCCGAGCGCGGTAGCGAGCTGACGGCCGCAAGCTATCGACGGGCAAACGAGAAAATGGCCGGGACGAGCCCGGCCATTTCGCCATCCTATCCAGTCGCCAGGGCGACGATTACTGGGCGATCGGTTACTGGGCGATCGGCGCGTACTTTCCATTATGCCACTGGTTGATGTCGTAGCTGGCATTCTTGAGGTCGCCCTTTTCGTCGAAGGTGACATTGCCGACGACGGTGCTGATCGGCGTGCCATTCTTCAATGCTTCGGCAACCTTCGCCGGATCGTCGCTGCCGGCGCGCTTGACGCCCTCGGCGAAGGCCTGGATCACGGCATAGGAGAACAGCGTGAAGCCTTCCGGCACGAAGCCGCCCGCCTTGATCTTCTCGACGGCGGCCTTGGCTTCCGGCTTTGCCTGCGGATCCGACGGGAACACGAACATGGTGCCCTCGCCTGCCGGGCCAGCAACCTGCCAGAATTCCGGCGAAGCGATGGAGTCCGGCATGATCAACTGGAACTTCAGGTTCTGTTCCGCCGACTGACGCAGGATCAGACCAGCCTCAGGATGATAGCCGCCGAAATAAACAACGTCTGCTTTCAAGTCCTTGAGCTTGGTGACGAGAGCCGAATAGTCCTTCTCGCCAGCGTTGATGCCGTCATAATAGACTTCCTTGAGGCCGCCGGCATTCATCGTTGCCTTGACGGCGTCAGCCACGCCCTGTCCGTAGGCACTCTTGTCATGCAGGACGACGACGTTCTTGCCGGCAAACTTCTTGGCGATCCATGGGCCGATGAAGGCGCCCTGCGCATCGTCACGCGTATAAAGCCGCATGATCGTCGGCCAGCCGGCCTTGGCCGCCGCGTCGGTCAGCACCGGATTGGAAGAAGCTGGGGTCATCATCAGAGCACCGGCTTCGGCATAGACCGCCGAGGCCGGAATACTGGAACCCGAGCAAGCATGGCCGTCGATGAATTTGACGCCGTCGGCGACGATGCGGTTGGCGACCGACACTGCCTGCTTGGGATCGCACTGGTCGTCTTCGATACTCAGCTTGATCTGGCGGCCCTCGACACCACCCGTTGCGTTGATCGCGTCAGCAGCGGCCTGCGCGCCCTGCTTGAACTGATCGCCGATGGTGGCGAGTTGTCCGGTCATCGGGCCGACCACCGCAAAAGTGATGTCGTCGGCGAATGCGAACGGCGTGCTCATCATCAGGCCGAAAATGGCCGCGTTCAAAATACCCAATTTTTTCATTGCAGTAGAACTCCTCCACTCACGCGCGGCCGCTCCGGCCGCACTTCTTCCAGAGAGGCGGGACAATTTCACCCTTCCTTGGACCTGTCTAGGCGCATTGGCGGCACTCGATTGGGCCTGCAACGCGCCGCGGCAAACAGGGCAAAAGCCGCGCCGGCCTTGTTCCGGCCGGTCGCGGCTTTTGCCTGTCGAGCTGTTCCCGAGCGCCCCGCGCCTAAAAATCCCGCTCGCCCTCCCCGTGTCGTGCGCGACTGGACCTTGCGGCCTGCCGCGTTCTCTTTCTTCAGAGCATGATCCCGGGGCAAACAGTTTCCGTTTGTCGGAGAGAACCGGATTCCACTTTGGGCATTTCACCGTCTCACGGAAACGGCGAACCGCTCTAACTCTTTGTTTTGACGCGATTCCGGACGGAAACCCGCTTCACACTTTTCCTGGAGGTCATCGACCGTCTTGCGCGGCCTTCTGTCGTGCCGGGTCTGGCCGTCTGTGCGGTCTTGATCCCGGAGCTTCCCTGTCTTCGATAGGTCTGTAGGCAGATCTTAGTGGATGGTCATCCATTCGCGGGCTTCGCGAAGCGCCTTGGCGATCTCGACCTTCGACATTGCCGCCGACAGTTCGGAACGCAGTTCCGCGGCGCGGACCGAGCCCTTGATCGCGGCAATGTTGAACCATTTGTGGGCGGCAACGACATCGGTCTCGCAATCGCGGCCGGTCGCATACATCATGCCCAGTTCGAAAAGAATGTCGGCCTGGGCAGTTGCCCCCATGGCGCCGAAACCTGCTTCAAGCATTTCAAAACGTGCCATTTCAATCCCCTGTTTTCCGGCCCCTGTCAGGCTCCTGAGAGCTGCCTTCTTTCGTGCTTGCGGCTGCTCTTCCGATGCTTTCGAGAATGCCGTGCAGGCTTGAATCCGTCGTTAAATGGCGTGCTTAATTTGAGGAAAACAAAGCTAAAACAAGAGGTAAACGCGGAAATTCGTTAAGGATACAAAGCCAGCAATTCAGCGAGCTTGCGTCAAATTTGACAAAAATCCTCCGCTGCCAAGTCAAGACTTTGCTAACCACGGGAGACAAAGGCGCTGCGCCGGTCATTTCATTTTCTCGCCGATGGGACGCATTCGGACGCTTTCAAGAATCCGAAAGTCTTCCGCAGCGGCACCGCTTTTGTTTTGCCAGGAGCTGGATTAGCTTACGTTAGCGTAAGCGGCAGACCGGCGAGGGGCGGAGCATCCGGTCGGACATCCAAAGGGAGGAAGACATGTTTCGAAAAGTGAGCCTGGCTCTTGCGGCCACATTGATCGTGGCGGGTGCGGCATCGGCCGATCCGATCGAGGGTGATTGGAAGACGCAGGCCGGCGACACCGCGGCCATCGTTGGCGGCGGCTCGTTTTCCATCACGCTCAAGTCCGGCAAGTATGCCGGAAAAACCATCGGCTCGCTCAAGGCGGCTGGCGACAACAAATATGCCGGCAACATCACCGATCCGGCAAACGACAGAACCTATTCGGGCAAGGCGACCCTTTCCGGCAGCTCGCTCAAGATGAGCGGCTGCGTGCTCGGCGGACTGATCTGCAAAAGCCAGATTTGGCACAAGCTCTGATCGACCTATATACAGATATATATATCCTTGTGACATGAAGACGGGGCTCTGACGGGCTCCGTTTTCGTTTGTCGCGGCGCAACGCCCTAACCTCGGCATCCTGCCGAAACAGGCGCCGTCGACGCCAAAAGCCCGCCAATCAGTTTGAACCGCAGATGAACGCCGGCATCAGGGCCGGTTCAGTTGCATCAGGGCATTCTCCGGCGTGTTGAAGGAGACCCGACCAATGCTTGCTCGCCGCTTCACCATCGTCTGCCTGCTGATGAGCCTGTTTGGAATGTTCTTCGCCATCCTCGTCGCTGAAGCGGGTCGTCCGGCCCGCGAATGGGACGAAGCCAGTTCCAGAACCTGCCGCCTCGCCTGCCCCACCCACCTTCGCAACTAAACAAAAGAGCCAGACCTCAAAAAGAAAAGCTGAAACACCATGAACCGCATCGCCGCCACCGCACTAAAGACCCTTCGGCTTCTGCCGCGGGCGGCGCTTATCCTGGCGGTTCTGGCCGCTCCGGTTCTGGCCGTGCCGATGATGCGCGCCGATGCCGGCTCGACGATCGAAGCACCGGCTTTGAAGAAGTCCGGGATCGGCTTTGTGCTCCTGGTCAGCCTGCAGCGCGGATAACGGCGATTCGTGCATGTCGCCCAAAAGATCGCTGCGCTCTCTCGGGCGACATGCCGCGGAAAGAAAAACGACCCTTAGGCCGCCTTCGGTCGCTACACCCCTCCCAAGTGCCGATCCAAATCTCTATATTGAGTCATGGAAAAGCGAATCTACCCTCAGGCCATCGAATCTGTCGTCATGCCGGAGCCTTTTGGCCGGCAAAGCTTTGATCGCGCCGAAAAGGCCGTCGCGGCACTTCGGCTGCTTTACGACCGCAACACCAAGTTCCTGCGCGACTCCTTTGCTGAACTGGCGGCGGCGGGCGGCGACAGTGGTAAGCGCTACCGGGCCTTCTACCCGGAGATCGGCGTCACCACCACCTCGTTCACCCAGATCGACTCGCGTCAGGCCTATGGCCATATGCCGACGCCTGGGCATTTTTCGACCACCATTACCCAGCCCGCCCTGTTCGAAAGCTACCTTGTCGAGCAGTTGCGTCTGATCATGCGCAATCATGGCGTTGCGGTCACGGTGTCGGAATCGACCACGCCGATCCCGCTGCATTTCGCCTTTCTCGAAGGCACCCATGTCGACGGCGCGGCGGCCGAACGCATCAAGCGGCCGATCCGCGACCTGTTTGACGTGCCGGATCTCGACGGCACCGACGACCAGATCGCCAACGGGACTTTCGAAGTGGCCTTGGGCGAACCGAGGCCGTTGGCGCCCTTCACGGCGCAGCGCATCGACTATTCGCTGCATCGCCTGTCGCACTATACGGCGACCACGCCACAGCATTTCCAGAATTTCGTGCTGTTCACCAACTACCAATTCTACATCGACGAATTCGTTGCCCGCGCTCGCGACCTGATGGCCGATGGCGGCGGCGGATATACCGAATTCGTCGAGCCGGGCAATGTCATCACCTTGGCCGGACAAAGCGCGCCCGGTCTCGGGGTCGCGCCGCCTCGCCTGCCGCAGATGCCGGCCTATCACCTGAAGAAGCCGAACCATGGAGGCATCACCATGGTCAATATCGGCGTCGGGCCTTCCAACGCCAAAACGATTACCGACCACATCGCCGTGCTGAGGCCGCATGCCTGGGTGATGCTCGGTCACTGCGCCGGGCTGCGCAATACCCAGGCTTTGGGCGACTATGTGTTGGCGCACGCCTATGTGCGCGAGGACCACGTCCTCGACGACGATCTTCCGGTCTGGGTCCCGATCCCGCCGCTGGCCGAGATCCAGGTGGCGTTGCAGGAAGCCGTCGCCGAAGTCACCGGCCTGTCCGGCTACGACTTGAAGCGCATCATGCGCACAGGCACCGTCGCCACCATCGACAACCGAAACTGGGAACTGCGCGACCAGCGCGGCCCGGTGCAGCGCCTGTCGCAGTCGCGGGCGATCGCGCTCGACATGGAATCTGCGACCATCGCCGCCAACGGCTTCCGTTTCCGCGTTCCCTACGGCACGCTGCTGTGCGTTTCGGACAAGCCACTGCATGGCGAGTTGAAGCTGCCCGGCATGGCGACCGAATTCTACAAGCGCCAGGTGGCGCAGCATCTGACCATCGGCATCAGGGCGATGGAAAAGCTTGCGGAAATGCCGATGGATCGGCTGCATTCGCGCAAACTGAGAAGTTTTTCGGAGACCGCGTTCCAATAGGATGATCTGTGCGCTGCCCGAGCATCTCGTCATCTTGATTGGGCCGCATTTCTGCCGATAACCAAGCCGGTATTTTCCGACCATCCGCGCGGACCTGACCCGATGAGACGCAGTCGACACATGGCGGCATCACTGGCATTTATCGCGCTGATGATGTTCTCGGTTGCGCTGGTCGCCGGGTTCTTAGGTACCTTGCATCCGGCCTTCGATTCTTTCTCGCATTTCCGCGTCCACCTTGCCGTGTTGATGGCGCTTTGCGCACTGCCGCTGCTGGCCACGACATTTCGCCTGCAAGCGGCCGTGGCACTGCTTTTTGCCGTGGCGGCCTTTGCCACGACCTTGAATACATTGCCCAGTCTATGGCCGGTTCAGGCTGCCTATGAAGCCAAGGTCGAAGATCGTGCGATCTATAAGTTGCTGCAGATGAACCTGCGCTACAACAATCCGACGCCGAAGAAGGTGCTGTCGCTGATCGGCCGGACCAATCCCGACGTGATCACCCTCGACGAGGTGTCGGCGATGTGGACGACCGAGTTTGGCTATATCAGCAGTGCATATCCATACCGGATCCTCTGTCCTTATCCCAACGGGATATTCGGCGTCGCACTGATCTCGCGGCGGCCCTTTGCCGCCGGCACCGAGGCGCGTTGCGAACGGCGCGGCGCCATGGCGACAGCGACCGTCGACTTCGGCGGCATTGACGTGGATGTCGCCGCTATCCATCTCAGCTGGCCGTGGCCACGCGAGCAGTACTGGCAGATCGGCGAACTTGCTGAATCGCTCTCCGCGCTCGGCGAGACAGCCATCATGGCGGGCGACTGCAACGCCGTGCCGTGGAGTGCTGCCGTCCGGCGCGTCGCCTCGCTCGGCGGCCTGACCGTCATGCCGTCCGCCGGACCGACCTGGATCCAAATCAGGCTGCCGGACTTCGTGCGGCGCTTCGCCGGCCTGCCGATCGACCAGGTTTTCAGCAAGGGCGGGCTGACCATCCATTCCGCAACACGGCTGGAGGACACTGGCTCGGATCACCTGCCGGTAATGGTGGAGTTCTCGCTCAGGGGGGCACAACAGAAGCCGGTCGATGATCATGAAACCGCGACCGCAGCGATAGTCCAGACCGGCAGGACGCCAGGTTAAGAGATCAAGGCTTGATCAAAGCGGTGATCAGATGCTCGACATGGCCACCGTCGCGATGCTCGCGGGCGTCGAAGGCGATCTGCTTTACCTCATACGCGGCATAGGTAGCCTTGATGCGCCGCTGCGCCTCGCGACGTGTCTTGGAGCAGGACGGGTCGTCGGCAATCCTGAGGCCGGAGATGGATGTTTCGATGGCCCGCATCATTTCCCTGGCGATGCGACCATGGGTTTCTTCGTGAGCGCGGACGCCGGCGAAGAACCGCGACCAGTGCTTCTGGAGCGCCGGCGCGGTGGCCGAGGCGAGATGCGGAAACGTGTAAAACAGATTGAGCGTGCCGTCGGCCCGCCGCAGGCGGCAGAAGCCATTGTCCTGGCCGGCGTCAAGGTTCCAATCCACGGTGTAGCCCGTCTGGGCGATGGCATGCGTCATGAAGCCGTGCTTCGGCCCCTTGCGGTCCATCGCCTTCATCAGCGCCAGGCCAGTGTTCCCGGTGATGTCATAGGTCCGCGTCTTGATCAGCACCCTGGTGCCAGCCGAGGCCATCGAAGCCGAACCGCACACAGCGCCGATCACCACAAGGCATACTAAAACCGCCAAGCGCATTGGCCATCTCCCTGTCGTCAGGGGATGGAACCACAAGCGCGCGGCAGTTTCAACAGTTCTAATATTTCACATGCCCGGCAACCCCGGCCATGACCGGCATTTTGCGTGCGGCCGGCGAGACGGTCCAGCCAGCGCGTAGCTTACATACCTTGGTAGACCGGACCTTCGCCGCCTTGTGGCGGCACCCAGTTGATGTTCTGGTTCGGGTCCTTGATGTCGCATGTTTTGCAGTGGACGCAGTTCTGCGCGTTGATGACGAAGCGCACGTCCTTTGCCGCGGGATCGGCGGCGGCATTGCCGTCCTTGTCGA
The DNA here is from genome assembly GCF_000502955.1 of Mesorhizobium sp. LNHC252B00. Taxonomy (GTDB): domain Bacteria; phylum Pseudomonadota; class Alphaproteobacteria; order Rhizobiales; family Rhizobiaceae; genus Mesorhizobium. Next base: position 18,595 of record NZ_AYWO01000015.1, read on the forward strand.
CCCATTCGTAGACGCTGGCCGGACAATAGCGTGTCGAGGGTCCGGCAAAGACATCATGCTCGGAGCGCTTCTGCAGGTCCATGTCGCCGACAAGCAGATGGACCGGCTCGTTTTCCTCGTGATTGGTGTTTGACAGGAACACCGAGGACAGGCGGTCGAAGGTCAGCACGCCATCCGGCTTCGGATAGGCGATCTTCTCGTGCTTGGCGGCCGGCTCGAGCGTGGCATAGTCGGCCTTGCCATGCTTCAGCGTGCCGAAGGGCGAGAAGCCGAACAGCGTGTTCAGCCACATGTCGAGGCCACCAAGGCTGACGCCAATGATGGTGCCGAAGCGCGACCAGAGCGGCTTGACGTTGCGCACCTTCTTCAGGTCCTTGCCGATGTCGGTGTCCCGCCATGCAGCCTCGTAGGAGGAAAGCTCGTCATTGGCACGGCCGGCGCCGATCGCCTCGGCGACATGCTCGGCCGCCAGCATTCCCGAAAGGACCGCGTTGTGGGAGCCCTTGATGCGCGGCACATTGACGAAACCTGCCGCGCAGCCCATCAGCGCGCCACCGGGGAAGGAAAGTTTCGGCACTGACTGCCAGCCACCCTCGGTGATGGCGCGCGCGCCATAACCCAGGCGCTTGGCGCCCTCGAAGGTGCCCCTGATTGCCGGATGGGTCTTGAAGCGCTGGAATTCGTCGAACGGCGACAGCCAGGGGTTCTTGTAGTTGAGGTGGAGGACGAAGCCGACCGCCACCTGGTTGTCCTCCAGATGGTAGAGGAAAGAGCCGCCACCTGTCTTCATGTCGAGCGGCCAGCCGAACGAATGCTGGACCAGGCCCGGCCTGTGGTTCTCTGGCTTGACCTGCCAGAGTTCCTTGAGGCCGATGCCGTATTTGCCGGGCTCGCGGCCATCGGAAAGCTTGTATTTGGCGATCAGCTGCTTGGCGAGCGAGCCGCGCGCGCCTTCGCCGATCAGCACATATTTGCCCATCAGCGCCATGCCCGGCGCGAAACCCGGACCATGCGTGCCGTCCTTCTGGACGCCCATGTCGCCGGTCACCACGCCGGTAACGGCGCCGGCGTCATTGTAGAGCAGGCCCGCCGCGGCGAAGCCGGGATAGATCTCGACGCCGAGCGCCTCGGCCTTACCTGCCAGCCATCGGCAGACATTGCCGAGCGAGACGATGAAGTTGCCATGATTGTTCATCAGCGGCGGCATCAGGATGTTGGGTAGACGGAACGAGCCTGCCGGGCCCAGAACGAGGAAATGGTCGTCTGTGACCGGCGTCTTGAAGGGATGCCCATCCTCGTCGCGCCAGCCCGGCAAGAGCCGGTCGATGCCGATCGGATCGACGACGGCGCCGGAGAGGATATGGGCGCCGACCTCGCCGCCCTTTTCCAGGACGACGACCGAGAGTTCGGGATTGACCTGCTTGAGGCGGATGGCGGCGGCAAGGCCGGCCGGGCCGGCGCCGACAATGACCACGTCGAATTCCATGCTTTCGCGTTCGATGTCGCTCATCAACCCCTCCGCACTGGCTTATCCCATTCCGGCATCTTGCTGGCTCCTGCGCTGCATAGCGCATCAATCGGCGACAGGAAACCGGCGCAAACGTGACAATGCCGTTTTGGCCAAAAAGTCGCGCATTGCGGTGCTGGGGCGGCTGCTTTGCCCCGTCGAGGCGCAGCGCGCCCACGTTTTTAATTGTTCGACGGCTTGCTTATCGGCCATACTTCAAACCATGCGCTTTCCTGAGCCAGCCGGCTTTTCACCGACGCGCTTTCTTTTCACGCCCGGCCGTGTCTGCGGGGCGCTCCTTTTGGCCCCTCTGGTGCTGGCTCCGGGCCATGCCGCAGCGGACGAAGTGAAAGTATGGGCGGCAGGCGCCTACTCCTTCTCCGACGAGCTTGGCGGCTTCCACATCACCGGCGCTTCAGGCATTGGAACGAGAGACGATCCGCTGGTCATCACCGAAGAGCTGAATTCGTCAACGCCGGTGACCCTGACCATCCGCACGACAAAGCCGATCCAGGCTTTCGGCCCGGCCGGCGCATTCGCCAATGGCATCATGTATATGCGCATCGACGTGCTCAACAACAGCGGCCAGGCCTGGATCGAATTCCAGTTCGAGCTGCAGGAGATGCTGAATCAGCCGAGCGTGTTCGGCGACGGACTTTCGTTCGACCAGCGCAACAAGACGCCCGATAACATCTGGTCGAGCAATTTCGCCGATTTCGACCGCGATTTCGAACCCTATGACCGACTGCTGTTCCGGAATGGCAAGGTCGACCCGCTGAAGACCGCCAGATTCGAATTCCTGATGACCGACTATACGCCGCGCTGGACCTTCTATCTGGTGCAGGATCCACGCATACCGACCGGGTAGAACAAGCAGCCAGCCTTGCAAATTGCCGTCATGGGGGCGAATGTGCCGGCATGACTGCCGCTTCCTCACATAACAGACCAGACATTGCCGACCTGCTGGCCTTTTATGCCAGCGTGGGCGTCGACGAGCCGCTTGAAGACCAGCCGGTGAACCGGTTCGCCGAGATCGTGCCAAAGCCGATGGAGCGTGCGCCGACGGCGACGCCCTCGGGCAATACCGCCGCGCAGCAGCGTTCGACGACCGTGTCTCGCCCCGAAGCCATCGACAGAGCAAATGCACCACCCGTTGCACGCGCACCGTCGGCGACGGTTCCCGACGAAGCGCAGGCGGCGCTGGCCCGCCAGTTGGCAACGACGGCAACGACCCTGGACGAGCTTCGCCAGCACATGGCGGCGTTCGACGGCTGCAATCTCAAAGCCACGGCCAAGAACCTTGTGTTCGCCGACGGCAACCCGGAAGCCGCCGTGATGCTGGTTGGCGAGGCGCCGGGGCGCGACGAGGACATCGAGGGCGTGCCCTTCGTCGGCCGCTCGGGTCGGCTGCTCGACCGCATGCTGGCGGCGATTGGGCTCGACCGGACCTCGGTCTACATCGCTAACGTTATTCCGTGGCGGCCGCCGGGCAATCGCACGCCGACGCCGCACGAAACCGAGATCTGCCGGCCATTCATCGAGCGGCAGATCGAACTGGTCAATCCGAAAGTGCTGATCAACCTCGGCGGTCCGTCGGCCAAGACCTTGCTCAACACCAGCGAAGGCATCCTGCGCCTGCGCGGCAACTGGCGCGTCCACACGACGGCATCCGGCGTCGCCATTCCCGCCATGCCAACGCTGCATCCCGCGTATCTGCTGCGAACGCCGTCGCACAAGAAGCTGGCGTGGCGGGATTTGCTTGAGGTGAAGGCGAAACTGCGGGCGATTGGCTAGACGCTTGGCGGCCCTCCCTTGTGGGAAAAGGACAGGACCATAACCTCGCAGGTAATTGAAATCAGCTGTCCGCCGCTCTAACCATGCCTCCATGACATCAGCCCAAAATTCCGCCGGCAGCCTCATTCGCGAATGGCGGACGCGCCGACGAATGTCACAGCTCGAACTCGCCATGGAGGCCGAGATCTCACAGCGGCATTTGAGCTTCGTCGAAAGCGGCCGCGCCGCGCCCTCGCGCGATATGGTGCTGCATCTGGCCGAACAGCTTTCGATCCCGCTCCGGCAGCGCAACCAGTTGCTGCTCGCCGCCGGCTTTGCGCCGAGCTTCGGCGAGCGCTCGCTGACCGACAAGACATTGGCGCCGGCGATGGCGGCGGTCGAGATCGTGCTGAAGGGGCATGAGCCATTCCCGGCACTCGCTGTCGACCGCCACTGGAACCTGGTTTCGGCCAATGCCGCCATCGCTCCCTTCCTTGCCGATGTCGGCGAGGCTTCGCTGCTGGCGCCGCCGGTCAACGTGCTTCGCCTCAGCCTGCATCCCGGCGGCATCGGACCGCGCATCGTCAATCTCCAGGAATGGCGGACGCATCTGCTCGAGCGTCTCAAACACCAGATTGACGCCAGCGGCGACCCGGTGCTGGTCGATCTGGAGCGCGAGTTGCGCAGCTACCCGTCCGGTTTGAAATGCAGCCGGCCGGCGCCGGTCGAGCCGAATGCCATCGTGCACCCGCTCAGGCTGGCGCATGGCGATCAGGTGCTGTCGTTCATCAGCACCATCACGGTGTTCGGCACACCACTCGACGTGACACTGTCGGAACTGGCGATCGAATCGTTTTTCCCGGCCGATGAGCAGACGAGGACGGTTCTGATACGCTTGGCGAAGGAGCGGGCAGAACAGTCGTAATCAGCCTTCTGGCAAAGACGCCTTGCGGGTGCGAGTGCGCTCCAGGCCAAGCTGGCGCTCGCGCCAGATGATGAATATCCCGGCGGCAACAACGATTAGGCCGCCGACAAGCATGTGAACCGTGGCAACGTCGCCGAAGACGAGATAGCCGACGACCAGGCCAAGGATCATCGAGCTATATTCGAACGGCGCCACCACCGAGGCCTCGGCATGGCGATAGGCTGCCGTCATCAGAATCTGGCCGAGGCCGCCGCAGAAGCCGGCGGCAACCAGAAGAGCCGCCTGGAGCGGCGTCAGCATCCGCCAACCGAACGGCAGCGACAAGAGCGACATGACGCTCGCCGTCACCGAAAACCACAGCACGATGGTCGCGGTGCGTTCGCTTTGCACGAGATTGCGCACCAACAGCATGGCGACCGCCGAGATCGCCGCGGCGACAAGGGCGGCAATGACGCCAAGCACCTCCTGGTCGTCGAGCGCCTGGTCCGAACTGAGCAGTGTCAATTCCGGCCACGAGATGATCAGCACGCCGATCAGGCCGACCGCAACCGCGCTCCAGCGATAGACGCGTATGGTTTCACCGAGAAAGATCGAGCTGAATACCACCACAAGCAGCGGCTGCGCGTAGTTCAGCGTGATCGCCTCCGGCAGCGGCAGCCGGGTCAGCGCGAAAAAGCCGAGCCCCATGGCGCCGACGCCGACAAGGCCGCGGGCGATGTGGTTGAGCGGGTGCTTGGTGGTGAAGGCAGTGCCGAGTTTTCCCTTGAAAGTCAAAAACGCGATAATCGGGAAGATCGCGAAGAAAGAACGGAAGAAGACGATCTGGCCCGCTGGAACGGTGCCTGCGGCCTTGATGCAGGTCTGCATGCCGACGAAGACGGCCACCGACACGATCTTGAGCATGATGCCGGTGAGCGTGTTGTGCCCGCCAGCATGGTCGCTGACTGTGGGGCTGCCGTGGGCGGCTTTCACGCTCCCACAGCTTCGCGGATGGTTGCCCAGATGCGCGCCGGCGTTGCCGGCATGTCGATGTGCCTGACGCCATACGCGCGCCAGAGCGCGTCGGTGACCGCGTTGAGTGCGGCGGGAGTCGAGCCGATGGTGCCGGCCTCGCCTGCCCCCTTGATGCCGAGCGCATTTGTGGTCGAAGGCACGTTGCGGGTCTCGAAATGGAAGAACGGGAAATTGTCGGCGCGCGGCATGGCGTAGTCCATGAAACTCGCCGTCAAAAGCTGTCCGTCCTCGCTGTAGATCGTGTCTTCGATCAGTGCCTGGCCGATGCCTTGCACGACACCGCCATGCACCTGGCCGGCGAGCAGGATCGGATTCACGGTGACGCCGAAATCGTCGACAATGGTGTAGCGGACGATCTCGGTGGCGCCGGTATCCGGGTCGATCTCGACCTCGCAGATATGGGTACCGTTCGGGTAGGTGCATTCGTCCTGCACGAACTCGCCAAAGCCTTTGAGATCATCAGGCGTCTTGGCGGCCTTGGCGATGGTGGAAAAATCGATCGAACGATCGGTGCCGACGATGCGGGCAGCGCCATCAGACAGCTCGATGTCGCCGGCCGAGGCTTCCAGCTCATCGGCAGCGATGCGCTTGATCTTGTTGGCAAGGTCTTCGCCGGCCCGCGATGCTGACACGCCGCCGAGCGGAACGGAGCGCGAGCCGCCGGTGCCGCCGCCAGCCTTCAGCTCGTCGGTGTCACCCTGGCGGACATGGATCTTGTCGATGTCGAGATTGAGCTTTTCCGACAGGAACTGCGCATAGGCAGTGGCGTGCCCCTGCCCGTTGGTCTGGGTGCCGATTTTCAGCGTCACCGTGCCGTCGCCGTTGAGTTCGACGAAGGCCGGTTCCGATCCGGGGAAAGCGCAAGCCTCGATATAGGTCGCCATGCCGAGGCCGCGGATCTTGCCGCCGGCTTTCGACTGCGCCAGCCGCGCCGGGAACGTTTTCCATTCGGACCGTTCGATGGCACGCTCCATATGGCCTTCGAATTCACCGGTGTCGTAGAGACGACCGGTTTGGGTGCGGTAGGGAAACTGTTCCGGCCGAATGAAATTGCGGCGGCGAATCTCATCGACAGGCAGGCCGAGATCGTGGGCGCAGGCATCGACCAGCTTTTCCAGCAGGAACGCTGCCTCCGGTCTGCCGGCACCGCGATAGGCGTCGACCGGGCAGGTGTTGGTGTAGAGGCCGGTGACCGAGACGTCGAGCGCCTGGATATCATAGACGCCGGTCGACATGGTGACGCCGATATAGGGAATGAACGGGCCGTATTGCGAGATATAGGCGCCGATGTTGGCGAGCAGGTACACCTTCATGCCGAGGAATCGGCCATCCTTGTCCAGCGCCATCTCGGCCGTCACGACATTGTCGCGCCCTTGTGCGTCGGTCAGGAAGTGTTCTGTGCGGTCGCCGGCCCATTTGACCGGGCGGCCAAGCCGCTTTGCCGCCTCCAGGACCAGCGGATATTCGCGGTAGACGAAGGTCTTCGGCCCGAAACCGCCGCCGACATCCGGCGTGATGACGCGCAGCTGATTCTTCTTGATCTTGAACAGGCCGGCCAGAATGTACTGCATGGAATGCACGCCCTGCGACCCCGTGGTCAGCACGAAGCGGTTCTCCTCCACGTTCCACTCGCCGATTGCCGAGCGCGGCTCCATGTAGTTGCAGACCAGCCGATTGTTGACGAATTCGATACGCGTGACATGGGCGGCCTTCGCGAAAGCCGCGTCGGTCTTTTTCTTGTCACCCATGTGGTAGCTGAAGGCGCGGTTGGAACCGAGTTCCGGCCAGACCAGCGGCGCGCCTTCGGCAAGCGCCGCTGCCGTCCCGGAAGCCGCGTCTTCGCTGTCATAGTCGACGTCAATCAGCTCCGCGGCGTCCTGCGCCAAGGCGCGACTCTCGGCGACAACAAAGGCAACGGCATCACCGACATAGTGGACCCGGTCGCGGCACAGGATCGGGATGTCGCGCGTCGGCGCCCTGGTGCCGTCCGGCTGTTCCTGCATGACGCCGGACCTGAGATCTCCCAGATGAGCAAGATCCTTGCCGGTCAGCACCAGATGCACACCAGGCGCCGTCTTCGCGGCCTCGGTCGAACCGATGGTGAAGCTGGCCTTGGCGACCGGTGAGCGCAGGACATAGCCATGCAGGACCCCAGCCGGCTGGATATCGTCGGTATAGCGGCCCTGCCCCTGGATGAAGGCGGCATCCTCGCGCCGCAGCACGGATGCGCCCATGCCGAATTTCGGTGTGACGACGGTCATGAGTTGCCTCGTGATGATGACGGGAGAAGAACGCCTGAAATAGGCATTGCCTTAGTTTTGTCGAGGGGCCGTTTCGTGTAAAGAGCGCGGACTTCAAATTTCTTGGACAGCGGACACAATCCGCCGCCGACGCAATCGACAGGAAAGCCACGGAATGCGCACGGACACCGGCCAGGTCTTCAAGCTCGAAGACTATCGCCCCAACGACTACCTCATTCCGCAAACCAACCTCACCTTCCGCCTTTCGCCAGACGCAACGCGCGTCACCGCCTTGCTTACCGTCGAGCGACGTGACGGCGTATCCGCGTCGGCTCCGTTGGTGCTCGACGGTGACGGCCTGACGCTCAAGCGCATCGAGATCGACGGCAAGGAGGTGAAACCGGCGGATCTGCTGGCGAGCCCAGATCAGCTGACCATTCTCAAGCCGCCGGCCGCGCATCGCTTCCAGTTGCTGATTGAGACCGAGCTGGCGCCGGCCGGCAACGAAGCCCTGATGGGCCTCTACCGCTCGAGCAATGTCTACTGCACGCAGTGCGAGGCCGAAGGCTTTCGCCGCATCACCTATTTCCTCGATCGGCCCGACATCCTGTCCGTCTACACGGTGCGGATCGAAGCGCTGCGTGACGAGGCGCCGCTGCTTCTGTCCAACGGCAACCCGCTCGACAGAGGCGATCTGGGCGACGGCTGGCACTATGCCAGATGGCACGACCCCTTCCCCAAGCCGTCCTACCTGTTCGCGCTGGTGGCCGGCAATCTCGGCCAGCTCGCCGACAGTTTCGTCACCCTGTCCGGCCGCGCGGTCGAGCTCGGCATCTATGTCGAGCCCGGCAAGGAGAAGCTGGCCGGCTACGCGATGGACGCCCTGAAGCGGTCGATGAAATGGGACGAGGAGGCGTTCGGACGGGAATACGATCTCGACGTCTTCAACATCGTCGCCGTGTCCGACTTCAACATGGGCGCGATGGAGAACAAGGGCCTTAACATCTTCAACGACAAATATGTGCTGGCCGATCGCGAGACCGCGACGGACGCTGATTTCGCCAATATCGAGGCGATCATCGCGCATGAGTATTTCCACAATTGGACAGGCAACAGAATCACTTGCCGCGACTGGTTCCAGCTTTGCCTGAAGGAAGGGCTGACGGTCTTCCGCGACCACGAATTCTCCGCCGACCAGCGCTCGCGGGCGGTCAAGCGCATCGCCGAGGTGCGCACCTTGCGCGCCCACCAGTTTCCCGAGGATCAGGGCCCGCTGGCGCATCCGGTGCGGCCGCGCCGCTACCGCGAGATCAACAATTTCTACACGGCGACGGTCTACGAGAAAGGCTCCGAAGTTGTGCGAATGATCCGTACGATTCTCGGGGCCGAGGTCTTTCGCGCCGGCATGGACCTTTATTTCGAGCGGCACGACGGTGACGCGGCGACGATCGAGGATTTCATCAAAGTGTTCGAGGATGCATCCGGCCGCGACCTGTCGCAGTTCGCGCTCTGGTATCATCAGGCAGGAACGCCCAACCTGACGATCAGTTCGACGCACAATCCGGCCGCGCAAGAATTCACGCTCGAAATCGAGCAGTCGGTGCCGCCGACGCCTTCCGAAAGCCGCAAGCGGCTGATGCACATCCCGCTCGCCTTCGGCCTGATCGGCGCCGGCGGCAAGGCCGTGGAGTATAGCGGCGTCGAGGGCGCCAGCATCGAGGACGGCGTCATCCATGTCCGCAAGCGCCGCCACATGGTGCGGTTCTCAGGCGTCGCCGAACGCCCGGCCGTGTCGCTCAACCGAGGCTTTTCGGCGCCGGTGACGCTGTCGGTCGAGCAGAAAGCCGATGACCAGTTCTTCCTCGCCCGTCACGACAATGACGCCTTCTCGCGCTGGCAGGCCTTCAACACATTGCTGACCGATGCGCTGATATCAGCCTTCCGCGAGATCCTCGGCGGCAAGCAGCCCGACTTCGCGGCGCGGCTGACCGAACTCGCCGGCAGCATCGCCGGCGACGAAACGCTCGAACCGGCCTATCGGGCGCTGGCGCTGGCACTGCCGGGCGAAGCCGACATTGCCCGCGACATCGGCAGAAATATCGACCCCGACGCCATCTATGCGGCCCGCGAGGCGCTGGCGCTGGCGATCGGCACCGCAAACCGCGGCGCTTTTTCGAGCCTGTACCTCAGCCTTGCCGACAAGGCAGCGTTCAGCCCTGACGCGGCGAGCGCCGGGCGACGCGCCTTGCGCAACACCCTGCTGGATTATCTATCGCTGCAGCCGGGCGGAGCGGCCCTCGCCGCCGGGCATTTCCAGTCTGCGACCAACATGACCGACCGCGCGGCCGCACTCGCCGTGCTCGCGCATCGTCACCACGGTTCGCCCGAGGCGATCAAGGCGCTCGCGGCTTTCGAGACGATCTATGGCTCCGACCCGCTGGTCATGGACAAATGGTTCCAGATCCAGGCCAGCGTCCCGGGATCGCAAACCGTCGACACAGTGAGGGCCCTGACCAACCACCCGGCCTTCTCGATGGGCAACCCGAACCGGGTACGGTCGTTGATCGGCACCTTCTCCAGTGCCAACCAGACCGGCTTCCACCGAGCCGACGGCGAAGGCTACCGGTTCTTTTCGCAAACAGTGCTCGAGGTCGAAAAGCGCAACCCGCAGGTGGCGGCAAGGCTGGCGACGGCGCTCAGATCGTGGCGTTCGCTTGAACCTTCGCGGCAGGCCAAAGCCCGGGAGGCGCTGCTTTCGATCGCCAACGCCGATAACCTGTCGGCGGATCTGAGGGATATCGTCGAGCGCACGCTGGCTTAGACTTGGCTTGCGCCCGAGGGAGGATCGGCCGTTTCGGCATTATTTTAGTCGATTTTTAATCTTTTTTCGCCGGGCCACTGGACAAGGCGAATCACCTTTGATTCTTTACTGACGATTCGGATGTGCGGCGTTTGCCGGATCAAAGCAGCATAGGCAAATTCGGGGAGTGCCATTTATGGCGAAGGCGGACGCGTGGGGCGCGCCCGAAGGGACGGCTTTTGCGCATCGCGAGACGCGCAGCGACGGTCTTGCCGGGAATACGCGGCTCATCGCCGAACCGGCCTACCGACGACTTCTGGCCGCCGAACCGCTGCTGCGCCGATCGATACCCGTCCTCATCATCACCTTCCTGATCGTCATCGCGGCGCTGCGCGTACTGTCGCTGCTGAACGAGCGCGACGATGTCGAGCGCAATGCCAAGGCGATCCTGACGCTGGCGGCGGGCCAACTGGCCAGTTCGCTCGCCACCACCTCGGACACGGTGCCTGGCGCCATCCAGGATCTGCTGGAGACCACAAGCCGTCAGGGTGCGATGGGCCGCAGCCATGTGCTCGTCATCACCGACGGTGCTTTCAAGATCATCGCGGTGACGCCGCGCTCGACCCCATGGCAAGGCCATTCGCTCGACGGCCTCGTCGAGGGCGGCCAACCCTTGTTCATGTTCGGCGATCGCGCCGGCGTCATGGAAGTTAACATTGACGGACGGGACTGGTATGCGGCGGTCAGCCTGGCAAATGGCCAGAAGGGTGCTGCGGCGGCCCTGGTGCCACAGGACGCGGTTTTCGAAGCCTGGCGCAAGACTGTTTCGCTGAACGTCACCCTGTTCGTGCTGACGGCCGGTGTGCTGATCGTCATTCTCTATGCCTATTTCGGCCAGGCAGCGCGCGCACAGGCGGCTGACCGCATCTACCTCGAAGCGCATCAGCGCATTGACATGGCACTGGTTCGCGGCCGCTGCGGCCTGTGGGACTGGGATATGGTGCGCGGCAAGATGTACTGGTCGCGATCGATGTATGACATGCTCGGCTACAAGCCCTGCGACACGATGCTGTCCTTCGGAGAGGTCGATCAGATCATCCACGCCGAGGACGGCGACCTGTTCGAGCTTGCCAATAGAATTGTCGCACGAGAGATCGACCACATAGACCAGGTGTTCCGGATGCGGCATGCCGACGGCCAATGGGTCTGGATGCGCGCACGCGCACAAGTCATCGATCCGGAAGCGCCGGAGATCCAGCTGATCGGGATCGCCGTAGACGTCACCGAACAGCGTCATCTGGCGCTGCGTTCCGAGGCCGCCGACCTTCGCCTCAGAACAGCGATCGAGAACATCAACGAATCCTTCGTGCTGTGGGATTCGGCTCAGCGCCTGATCATGTGCAATTCCAAATACCAGCAGGACAACGGGCTTTCGGACCGTGATGTGATGCCGGGCGTCACACGCGCGGCTCTTGAAGAACGCATGCAGGCCTTTGCTTCCGAGCGGCGGCTTGCCAACACCAGCGGACTGCAAGGCGGCGCCACTTTCGAGCGGCAGCTGGCCGATGGCCGCTGGCTGCAGGTCAACGAACTGAAGACCAGGGATGGCGGCATCGTCGCCGTCGGTTCAGATATCACCCAGATCAAGCTGCACCAGGAGAAGCTGGTCGACAGCGAGCGCCGGCTGATGGCGACGATCCATGATCTCAGCCTCGCGCGGCGGGCGGAAGAGGAGCGGTCGCGCGAACTGGTCGACCTCAACCGCAAATATATGAAGGAAACCGAACGCGCCGAGGCGGCGAATCGGGCCAAGTCCGAGTTCCTGGCCAACATGTCGCATGAGTTGCGCACGCCGCTGAACGCGATCATCGGCTTCTCCGAACTGATGGAACAGGGGCTGTTCGGCCCGCTCGGATCGGAGCGCTACGAGGAGTACGCGACCGACATCAACAGCAGCGGCAAATATCTGCTGGGCGTCATCAACGACATTCTCGACATGTCCAAGATCGAGGCTGGCCAGTTCTCGCTGGACCGCGAAGAGATCGACCTCGGCCCGCTGATCAGCGAAACCGTTCGCGTCGTATCGTTGCAGGCGGCGCAAAAGGCCATCACCGTGGAAACCCGCATCGCCGACGCGCTGACGCTGATCGCCGACCGCCGTGCGATCAAGCAGATCGTCATCAACCTTTTGTCCAATGCGGTGAAATTCACCGGCCAGGGAGGCCACATATCGGTCAGGGCCCGCAACACGTCCGCCGCGCTGGTGCTGACGATCGAGGACAATGGCTGCGGCATCCCCAAGGATGCGCTCGGCAAACTCGGACGGCCCTTCGAACAGGTGCAGAACCAGTTCTCCAAGAGTCACGCCGGGTCCGGCCTTGGCCTCGCCATCTCGCGCTCGCTGGCTGAACTCCAGGGCGGCGCGCTGAAGATCCGTTCGACCGAAGGTGTCGGCACGATCGTATCGGTGCGCATTCCGGTGAAGAAAGCCGCGTCGGCGATCAGGGCCGCGGCCTGAGCAGCAGGCTCCGGCCTGCACCGCCGGAGCCTACTCCAGACAGCCTCACTGCATATCGCTGTCGTCGCCGTCGTCACTCCATTGGCGGTGGCGGCCGAAGCGGCCGCCCTTCGGCAATTCGCCCTTTTCGATCTTGCCGTCATTGTTCCTGTCGAGCATCGCAAAGATTTTCTTCTCCCGACCGGCGATGTCGTCTGCCGTCAGGGTGCCGTCGCCCTTGGTGTCGTAGCGGGCGATGATGCGTTTGGCCATCTGCTCGAAGCGCGCCTTCTCCAGCGCCTCGGCGAGCTGGGCGACGGTCAGCTTGCCGCCATTGTCGGCGACGAGTTTCTTCAGCCGAGCGTTCATGGCGTCGGAGAACTGGTCGAAGGTGATGGTGCCGTTCGAATCCTTCATCGCCTTGTTGAGTCGCATCATCGTGCCCTCGCGCATTTTTGCGCTGACATTGTTTTCGGCGTAGGCCGCGGAGCCGACAGCACCGGCCAAGGCTAGGAAGGCAAGGGCAAGTTTGGTTGTCTTTCTCATGGTCTTCTCCTGTTGCATCGTCACCCCCGATGCGGTCCGAGACAGCCGCTCGTCGCGATCATCCCGTACGAAGCAAAAGGTCGAAATCTTTCCTGACCTTTTGCGACGTCTCTTTGAGATGTGCTTCCAGCACACCGAAATCCGGCAGGTCTGTCACCGCCAGAAGCAGATCCGAAAGCCCGGGCGGAACATCGTCGCGCTCGAAGGCTCCGGTGAGGCACAGCCGCGTCATCTGGGTCAGTGCCAGATAGAGCGCATAGGCATCGCCAAGCTCCTGCCTGACCCCGGCATCGGCGAAACCCGGCGCCAGATGCGACAGGATCTCGGCCGTACCGGTGGCGCGTGCAATTGGCACGGCCGGGGCACGTAACCCGGCCTCGACCTGCCCGGTGATCACAGCCACCTGAGCGATGAATTCGAGATCGATGAGGCCGCCGGGGATCAGTTTGATGTCCCAGAGATCGCGTGGCGGCTTTTCCTTTTCGATCATGGCGCGCATGTCCGAGGCCTCGGCCATCACTTTTGCCGCATCGCGCGGTTGGCCGAGCACCGCCGCCACTTCCGCCTCGACCTCGCTGCACAGGCTGGCGTCGCCGGCAATGGCACGCGCCCGCGAAAGCGCCATGTGCTCCCACGTCCAAGCCTCCTGGCGCTGGTACTTCTTGAAGGCATCGATATGGGTGGCCACCGGACCCTTGTTGCCCGATGGCCGCAAGCGCAGGTCGAGGTCGTAGAGAACCCCCTCCGCCGTCGGCGCGGACACCGCCGCGATCAGCCGCTGCGTCATGCGGGTGTAGTAATGCGAAGGCGCCAGCGGCTTATCGCCATCGGATTCCTCGGCATCCGGTGCGTGGTCGTAGAGCAGGATCAGGTCGACATCCGAGCCGGCGGTCAACTCTCGGCTGCCGAGTTTGCCTAGGCCGAGCAGGGAAACCACGCCTCCGGCAATCGTGCCGTGGCGCGCTGCGAATTCGGTTGTCACCGCCTGCAGCGCCGCCTCGATGGTGAGATCTGCCAGGTCGGAAAAGGCGTGGCCGGCGCGCACCGGGTCGATCGAGCCGGCCAGCAGCCGCACACCGATCAGGAATTTCTGCTCGGAGGCAAATATGCGCAGCCGGTCGAGCACGTCCTCATACAGCCGGTCGCCCTCGACGAAGGCGGAAAGTCGCGCCGACAGATAGGCGCGGTCCGGCAGCTCCGTCAGCAAGGCCGGATCCAGCAAACCGTCGAAAACATGCGGCCGGCGCGTGATGATCGCTGCCAGCCGGGGTGCCGCACCCATGATTGTCGCCAAAAGCTTGAGCAGGGCCGGATTGGACTGCAGCAGGGAAAACAGCTGGATGCCGGCCGGCAGGCCAGCGAGAAACTCATCGAAGCGCAACAGGGCCTCATCAGCCCTGCGCGTCTGGCCAAAGGACCGCAACAGCGCCGGCGTCAGTTCCGTCAGCCGCTCGCGTGCCTCCGCCGACTGGGTGACGCGATAGCGGCCGAAATGCCAGCCGCGAATGACGCGGCAGATGTCGCTTGGTCGCTGAAAGCCGAGACCGTGCAAGGTCCGCAACGTATCGGGATCGTCGACATCGCCGGTGAAGACCAAATTGCCGATGCCGGTTGAGAGTTCCGGCGCGGTTTCGAAGAGTGCCGCGTAATGGCGTTCGACCTGCTGCAGCGAAGCGCGGAACGCTTGGGAAAAGGCAGCAGAATCGGCAAAACCCAGCATGCGGGCGATTCGCTCCAGCCCCTCATCGTCATCCGGCAGCGTGTGCGTCTGCTCGTCGGCAACCATCTGCACGGCATGTTCGACACGGCGCAGGAACCAGTACTGGCGCGCCAGCGCGTCACGCGCATCGGTGGTGATCCAGCCACGCGCCGCGAGCTGGCCGAGCATCGGCACGGTCTCGCGGCCACGCAGTTCCGGAAAGCGTCCGCCGGCGATGAGCTGCTGGGTCTGGACGAAGAACTCGATTTCGCGGATACCGCCGCGCCCGACCTTTACGTTGTGGCCCTTGACGGCGATCTCGCCATGACCCTTGTGGGCGTGGATCTGTCGCTTGATCGAATGGACGTCGGCAATCGCCGCGTAGTCCATGTATTTGCGCCAGATGTAGGGCTGGAGCTCCTTGAGGAAGGAGGCGCCCGCGGCCAGGTCACCGGCCACCGGACGCGCCTTGACCATGGCGGCGCGCTCCCAGTTCTGGCCGCGCGCTTCATAGTAGCGTAGTGCGGCCTCGACTGGGATCGCCAGCGGGGTTGAACCCGGATCGGGGCGCAGCCTCAGGTCGGTGCGGAAAACATAACCGTGCTCGGTGCGATCCTGCAGGATACGAACCAGGCGGCGCGTCAGGCGGGAAAACAATTCGGTGGCGTCGAGCGGATCGATCACGGCCGGCGCTTCCGGGTCGAAGAAAACCACGAGATCGATGTCGGAGGAGAAATTCAGCTCGTGCGCGCCAAGCTTGCCCATGCCGAGCAGGATCCAGCCCGATTTCTTCGATGGGTTGTCGAGATCCGGCAGTTTGAGCTTGCCCTGGCCATGCGCGTCGCGCAGCAGGAAGTCGACGGCCGCACGGGTGCAAGCATCGGCAAGGTCGCTCAACCGCCGAACCGTCAGCGCCGTTTCGGCCTCGCCGGCAAGATCAGCCAGCGCGATCAGGAAATGTGCCTCGGCCTTGCACTGGCGAAGTTCCATCATGAGCCCGGCTTCCGATACCTCCTCGGCCAATGGCGCCTGGTCGATGGTGGCGCCGATCGCTTTCAGCCGGACCTCGACAGTCTGCTCGAACAGCCCGTCTAGAATCCGTGGCCGGCGACGAGCCGTATCGCGCAGGAAGGGCGACAGATCGAAGATGGCTGCCAAGAGATCCTGGCCCTCCCCTTTACGGGCCAGGAACTTGGCCAGCCTGGTCAGCCCTTCTTCGCCTGCGGCGGAGGCGATCTCGGCCAGTTCTTGCCGCGCCCGGTCTTCGTCTAACGGGGCAAGACTGATCGCCGGCTTCAGCAGCCAGTCCGTCGCCCTCGCAGCCGTGCTCATCAGTGATTCTCCCGTGCCGGGAAACTCATGACCACAGACAGTCCAGGATTGCCGGGCGAGAGATCAAGCCGGCCATTGTGGAACGTCATGACGGCCTTGGCGAGGCTGAGGCCAAGGCCGGAACCCGGCTGCGATCGGCTTTTTTCCAACCGCACGAAACGTTCCGTCGCGCGGGCACGGTCGGCGTCGTCGGGGATGCCGTGGCCATTGTCGATGACCGAGAGCCGAACATCCGTGCCGGCTCGCTCAAGGGCTACGCGCACAGCCGGCTGAGCGGCGTCGGTCGAATATTTGATGGCGTTGTCGACGATGTTCGACAGCGCCTGGCCGATCAGTTCGCGGTTGCCGTTGACGAAAACCGTCTCCCGCACGTCGGTCTTAAGCGAGACGCCCGCCTCCTCCGCCACCGGCTCGTAGAGTTCGACGACATCGCGAACGGCCTCGGAAAGATCGACGCGGTCGGTGTTCTCCGAGGAGTAGCCAGCCTCCAGCCGGGAGATCATCAGGATGGCNCCGCTTCTGCCCGGTTGCGCAGCCGCGTCAGCGGCGTCTTCAGATCATGCGCGATGTTGTCGGAAACCTGCTTCAAGCCTTCGTTGAGCGTGGCGATCCTGGCCAGCATCACATTGAGGTTTTCGGAAAGCCGGTCGAACTCGTCGCCGGTCCCGGTCACCGGCAGCCGGCCGGTCAGGTCGCCACCCATGATGCGGCGGCTGGCCTCCGACACACTGTCGATGCGCTTCAGCGCCGCGCGGCCGACGAAGAACCAGATCAGCAGCCCGCCAAGCCCCATCATGCCGAGCGCCAGCATCAGGGCGCGACGGATCACGGCGCGAAAACGCTCCGGCTCACCGAGGTCACGGCCGACCAGCATGATCATCTGATTTGGCAGCCGCAGCACCAGCGCAATGGCATTGTGGCCCGTTTCGCCCTGGGCCTGCGGGTCGTTCTGCTCGGTTTGGTTGGTGCCCTGCTCGGCGGGCAGATTGCGCAGACGCTCGAGCTCTCCTTCGCCAAAGCGCTGGTAGGAGAACGGGCTGCTGGTCCAACCTTCGGTTTCGAGAACGCCCGGTTCAAGGCTCTGCACATTGCCGGTCAGAATCTGGCCGTTGGCGTCAGCGATCAGATAGAGGTTTGCGCCAGGCTGGCGCGAGCGCGCTTCGACCACACGGACCAGCACCGGCAGGCCACCGCGTTGATAGGCGCGGGCCAGACCGAGCACCTCGTCATTGATGGTGTCCTGGGTCTGCGCCGTCAGCATGCGCGCCGAAAGGGAGGTCATGTAAAAGACGAGCGCCACCGCGCAGAGCGCGAAGAGCAGGAGGTAGAGCGCCGAAAGCCGCGCTGCCGTCGTCTTCATGATGGCTGGCACGGAAAGGGCCATGCCGCCGCTAACCGCTCTTCAGCATATAGCCGGCGCCACGAACCGTATGCAGGATGGGCTTGTCGAAGCCCTTCTCGATCTTGCCGCGCAGCCGCGAGACATGGACGTCGATGACATTGGTCTGCGGATCGAAATGATAATCCCAGACATTTTCGAGCAGCATGGTGCGCGTCACCACCTGGCCGGCATGGCGCATCAGATATTCCAGCAGGCGGAATTCACGTGGCTGCAACGTGATCTCGCGCGCCGCGCGACGGACCGAATGCGACAGCCTGTCGAGTTCGAGATCGCCGACGCGGTAGACGGTTTCGGCTTCCTTGGCGCTGGCGCGGCGGTTCAGCACCTCGACGCGGGCCAGAAGCTCGGAAAAGGCATAGGGCTTGGTCAGGTAGTCGTCGCCGCCGGCGCGCAGACCGGTGACCCGGTCATCGACTTCGCCGAGCGCCGAGAGGATCAGCACCGGGGTCGTGTTGCCCCTGGATCGCAGACCGGCAATGACCGACAGGCCGTCACGGCGCGGCATCATCCGGTCAATGACCATCACGTCGTAGTCGCCGGCATCGGCGAGCGCGAAGCCGGTTTCGCCATCACCAGCGACATGCGCGGTGTGGCCGGCCTCGGTAAGGGCTTTCTGCAAGTAATCCGCGGCCTCGCGATCGTCTTCTATGACGAGAATCTTCATAGGACTGTTATACGCGATTTCGCCGGAACGTTGAGTGGCAGACATCTGCATTGTGGCCTTTGCCAAAGCGCATCGAGATCAAGATCATCCGAAGCCGTACGCGATAAAGTCCTTGTCCCCGTTGTGGTTGCGCCAAGACCGCCGGAACGCTTTCAGCCGAAATATCAGGCTTTCAGACGATAGTGCGGCAGCGGGCGATGGGAGCCCGCTGCCGCCGGGGGAGAGCACGATGACTGACTAACGCGCTCCTCCACGCTTTCCCGTGCGGCGGCTCGGGGGTGTTTGAAACGGCCGCACGGGAAAAGTCGAACAGCGTCAGCCCTTGGCGACGGGCAGTGCGACGAAACGATTGGTGTCGTCGCGGGTAATCTGCATCAGCACCGCCTTGCGGCCGGATTTGACTGCGTCGGTCATCGCCTTGGTGACGTCGTCTGTGCCGTTCACCTCGGTCGAATTGACTGATGTGATGACGTCGCCTGGCTGGATACCGCGATCGGCGGCATCGCTGTCGGGGTCGACGTCGGTCACCACAAGCCCCTTGCCGTTTTCGGACTTGGTGACGGTCAGGCCGAGATCGGCCAGAGTGTCGGGCTTGGCCGGAGCGGGCGGCTGCGGCTGGTCGGCTGATGCCTGCTTGTCACTGGTGGGTAGAGTGCCGAGATCGACCTTGACCGTCTGGCTCTTGCCGGCGCGCCATACGGTGACGTCGACAGATTTGCCGGGCGAAAAGGCGCCGATCAGGCGTGCCAGTTCCTTCGGCGAAGCAACGTCCTTGCCGTCGACCTGGGTGATCACGTCACCGGCAGTGATACCGGCCTTCTTGCCGGGCCCGTTGTCCTGGGCACTGGAAACCAGCGCGCCGTTGTTGGACTTCAGACCGAGCGATTCGGCGATGTCGGACGTGACCGGCTGGATTTCGACGCCGAGCCAGCCGCGCTGCACCGAACCACTCTTCATCAGGTCCTGAACGACCTGCTTGGCGGTCGAAGCGGGAATGTCGAAGGCGATGCCGACGCTGCCGCCAGATGGCGAGAAGATCGCGGTGTTGATGCCGACGACCTGGCCGTTGAGGTTGAAGGTCGGTCCACCCGAATTGCCACGGTTGACCGACGCATCGATCTGGATGAAGTCGTCATAAGGGCCGGCGCCAATGTCGCGGCCGCGGGCCGAGACTATGCCGGCGGTGACAGTGCCGCCGAGGCCGAACGGATTGCCGACCGCCACCACCCAGTCGCCAACGCGGACCTTGGAATCATCCGCGAAGTCGACATAGGTAAACTTGCCGACACCATCGACCTTGAGCACGGCGAGATCGGTGCGCGGGTCGGTGCCGATCAGCTTGGCATCGAGTTCCTTACCGTCATTCATCACCACGGTAAAGGCCGAGCCTTCCGAAACGACATGGTTGTTGGTGACGAGATAGCCGTCATCGGAGATGAAAAAGCCGGATCCCTGCGCAACCGGCCGCGGCTGGTCGTTATTGTGGTCACGGTGGCTGAAACGCCTGTTACCGTCCTGACCGTTCTGGTCGCCAAAGCCGCGGAATTCCTTGAAGAAGCGGCGCAGCTGCGGGTTATCGGGCATGTTGTTCATGCCGTCCGGATCGTCGGACTGGTCGGAGCCATCATCGGCCGCCGGGCTGATCTTGGCCTTGACCTTGACGCTGACAACGGCGGGAGAAACGCGCTCGACGACATCGGCGAAGCCTGGCACCTGCGGCGCCTCGATGCGCACGGCGTCGGCCAGAACAGGGCTGGTTCCACTGGTCAGCGCGCCGACGCCGATCGCACCGGCCACCGCGATGGACGCGACGGCAGCCATGAGACGCTTGCGGGTGACGGAATATGAATTGGGGGCAATATTCATGGTTCTCGTATCCTCTTTCAAATGGACGCTGCGTGATCGGCATCCTCGGGAAGAGAGAATTAGAGAGGCGCACATTACAGCGCCATTTCCGACACATGAAACTTTGGTAATGTTCGGCAGCGACCGCGGCGTCAGTCGCGGCGCAATATGGCGTCCAACGATGCCTGCTCTTCGGCGGACAGGGATTTTGTCGCCAGCGTGCGGCGTGATCGCGCGGTCAGCACGATGAAAGCGCCTCCCACCAGCAACAGCAGGACAGGCGTGCCCCACAGCAACGCATTGCGCAGATCGAAACGCGGCTTCAGCAGCACGAACTCGCCATAGCGGGAGACGACGTAATCCATCACCTGCTGGTCGGTATCGCCGGCGACGAGGCGCTGGCGCACAAGGATGCGCAGGTCACGGGCAAGGTCGGCGTCGGATTCGTCGATCGACTGGTTCTGACAGACCATGCAGCGCAGGCCCTCCGACAGCGCCCGCGCTCGTGCCTCGAGCGCCGGATTGGGCAGCATCTCGTCAGGCTTCACCGCCAGTGCCGTGCCGGCGAAGAACAGTGCCAGCAGCAGGACAATGGAGGTCAGCGAAAGCTTTGCGCTCATGGCTGGCCCACGGATTTCAACGCGATCACTTGCTTGCGTCGCCGCGACGGCGCGCCGACGCGGAGGCGCCGGTCCATCAGCGACATCGCCGCGCCCGCCATCATCACCAGGCCGCCGCCCCAGATCAACGTCACCAGCGGCTTCCACCACAGGCGCACCACGACGGAACCGTCATTACCCTCGTCGCCGAGCGAGAGGTAGAGCTGGGAGAGACCGATCGTCCTGATGCCGGATTCAGTCGTCGTCATCTCCCGCACCGGATAAAACCGCTTGGCGGAGCTGATTTCGCCAACGGGACTGCCGCTGACGCCGATCAGCTCGAAGCGGCCGCGATCCTCGCTGTAGTTCGGCCCCTGGGCCGGATAAAGCCCGACGAAACGCACCGTATGGCCGGAGAGTTCGACGGTCTCGCCGGCATGCATCGACAGGATCTTCTCGGTGCCGAAGCAAAGCGTGCCGACGATGCCGAGCGTGGTCAGGCCAAGGCCAAGATGAGCGAAGGCGGTGCCGTAGACCGAGCGCGGCAAGCGGAGCAGGCGCCTGACCAAAATCCCCGGAGCAACATTGCCAAAGCCGGATTTGACGGCAAGGTCAGTGAGCGCCCCGAGGATCAGCCAGACGGCGAGGCCGACGCCCAGGGCCGCAAACACCGACGCGCCGTCGATGAACAAAGCGGTGACCAGCGTTGCCAGGAGGGCCGCGGCGAACGCCACCATCAGCCGCTGCGCAACGGCGAAAACATCGCCGCGCTTCCAGGCCAGCAGCGGCCCGAACGGAACCACCAGCAGCAGTGGCACCATCAGGGGTCCGAAGGTGAGGTTGAAGAACGGCGCGCCGACCGAAATCTTGTCGGCTGAAAAGGCCTCCACGGCAAGCGGATAGAGCGTGCCGACGAGCACAGTCGCGGTCGCCGTGGTCAGGAACAGATTGTTGAGGACGAGCGCACCCTCGCGCGAAATCGGATGAAACAGGCCGCCGGCCGTCAGACGCGAGGCGCGCAACGCAAACAGCGCCAGCGAGCCGCCGATGAACAATGTCAGGATGCACAGGATGAAGACGCCGCGTGTCGGGTCGGTGGCGAAGGCGTGGACCGAAGTCAAGACACCCGAGCGCACCAGGAAGGTGCCGAGCAGGGACATCGAAAAGGTGAGAATGGCGAGCAGCAGCGTCCAGATCTTCAGTGCCGAGCGCTTTTCCATGACGATCGCCGAATGAAGCAGCGCCGTGCCGGACAGCCACGGCATGAAGGAGGCGTTCTCGACCGGGTCCCAGAACCAGAAACCGCCCCAACCGAGTTCGTAGTAGGCCCAGTAGGATCCCATGGCGATGCCGCCGGTCAGGAACATCCAGGCGACCAACGTCCACGGCCGCACCCAGCGCGCCCAGGACGCGTCGATGCGCCCTTCGATGAGGGCGGCGACCGAAAAGGAAAAGCAGATCGAGAAGCCGACATAACCGAGATAGAGGAAGGGCGGGTGGATCGCGAGGCCGAGATCCTGGAGGATCGGGTTGAGATCGCGGCCCTCGATCGGCGCCGGATTGAGCCGGATGAACGGATTGGACGTCGCCAGGATGAACAAGAAGAAGGCGGCGCCGATGGCACCCTGCACGGCAAGCACGTTGGCGCGCAGCGTCGCCGGCAGATTTGACCCGAAGGCGGCGACAAGGGCGCCGAAGAAGGTCAGGATCAGCACCCAGAGCAGCATCGAGCCTTCGTGATTGCCCCAGGTTCCGGTGATCTTGTAGATCAGCGGTTGCAGCGAATGCGAGTTTTCCCATACGCTCGCCACCGAGAAATCAGAGCTTGCGTAAGCGCTCGCCAACGCCACGAAGGACAGCGCCGTCAGGGCAAAGCCGGTCACCGCGACTGGCCCACCGACCGCCATCAGGCGCTGGTTGTTCAGACGTGCGCCAAACAGCGGTACGAGCGTCTGCACAAGCGACAGCGCAAACGCCAGGACCAAGGCGAAATGTCCGGTTTCAACCATGGCTGTAATTCACTCTTGCTCTCCTGCCAGAGCTATTCACTCTTGCTCTCCTGCCAGACGCCCTTGGCCTTCAGGCCGTCGGCCACGTCCTTGGGCATATAGCGCTCATCATGCTTGGCGAGCACGCTGTCGGCAACGAAGACGCCGTCCGGGCCGAATGTGCCCTCGGTGATCACGCCCTGCTCTTCGCGGAAAAGATCGGGCAGGATGCCCGTATAGGTGACCTTGACCGATTTGTGGGTGTCGGTGACCGAAAAGCCGACGGTCGCCCTCTGCCCGCGCTGGATCGTGCCTTTTTCAACCAGCCCGCCCAGCCGGATGCGCTGGCCAGGCTGGACACTGGCGGTGGTCAGATCAGCCGGCATGTAGAAATAGGACGCCTTCTGGCCAAGCGCATAGAAGGTCAGCCCGGTGGCGGCGCCAAGGAAAGCCAGTCCGCCCGCG
This sequence comes from Mesorhizobium sp. LNHC252B00, assembly GCF_000502955.1. GTDB lineage: Bacteria > Pseudomonadota > Alphaproteobacteria > Rhizobiales > Rhizobiaceae > Mesorhizobium. The sequence goes on from NZ_AYWO01000015.1 coordinate 41,891, forward strand.
ATCACCGACAATCGTTTCTGCTTGCGCGTCATGTCTTGTTCTACTCCGTTGCCGTCAGGCCAAGCGAGGCGGCAAAGGCGGTGAATTTTTTCGCTTCGTCACTGTCGGCTCCAAAGACGGCAATGGCGCGACCGAGCGCCTGACGTGCCAGATCGGCCTTGCCCAGCACGACATAGGAACGAACGAGGCGCATCCAACCTTCCGGATCGCGCGGATTTTGCCGCAGCTTGTNCCTTGCCCAGCACGACATAGGAACGAACGAGGCGCATCCAACCTTCCGGATCGCGCGGATTTTGCCGCAGCTTGTCGTCGAGGCGGGCGACCATCGTGCTGATCATCGCTTCCCTATCAGCGGGAGACATCGACGATGCAGCGTCGATATCGCCGGCATCGGGACCGTTGGTGGCGCCGCCGGAAGCGACTGCGGGACTGCCGGACCTGGCCAGCGCCTGCTCGACCGCACTGCGCCATGGCGACTCCGGCGGCAGCTTGCCCAACATTGCCCGCCAGGCTGTGGCCGCCTCCTTGGTGCGGCCCTCCTGCGCCAGCGCCATCGCCAGATAGAAGCTCGCCTTCGCATTGGCCGGGTCGAGCTCCAAGGCCGCCTCGAAGGCCTTCTGTGCATCGGCCGAGACGATGCCGCCTGCCGCACCGGCGATCGCCTCGCCAAGGCCGGCCTGGCGAACGGCGCTGTCGCCATCGAGGCGGATAGCGTTGCGATAGGCCGCCGCCGCGTCGGAAAAGCGCTGCATGCGCAGATAGACTGGCGCGAGCACATCCCAGCCCCTGCCATCGGAAGGATTGGCAGCAAGATGGGCTTCGGCCCGCGCCACCAATTCGTCGACCGAACTGTCGGCCGGGTTCTTGGCCAACCGCTCGCTGAGCGGTTGCGACGGCAAGTCGGGTGAGCCGAGCTGACTGTAAAGGCCCCAACTGACCAGCGGCACTGCCAGAACGGCCGCGGTGGCGACCAGCCTTGCCGCTACCGAAATTCGGCCAACGGACGCTTTGCCCGCCGTTGCCGCATTGTCGAGGCGAAGGATGCGGCGAGCGATCTCGGCGCGCGCTTCGGCAGCTTCCCCCGGCTGGATCAAGCCACGCGCAGCGTCGCGGTCAAGCTCGGACAACTGATCGCGATAGACTTCGAGATCGTGATCACTGCTCGACGACGCGCCCTTCGAGCTGGCGGCCAGCGGCAGCAGCACCGCCAGGCTTGCACCCAGCGTGAGAATTGCGGCTATGACCCAGAACAGCATGGTTCTTCCAATAATGGCAGAGTTCTGCCGTGCCAACACAGGCTTCCTGCTACGCTTTGACGGCAGGCGCGCCGCATGTCCTTGATCGACATCAACCGACCGGACACCAGCCGGACCCTGTCTCAGCTTCTATGCATGTCGTCGTCCTAAAAACGGCTGCGCGGTTGGGCGACATGCACCGTCAGGTCAGCGGCGTCCAACTGCCGTTGGTGTTACGGCAAGCGGTTCCGCGCGCCGTCGCCCCGGCGCCGCCGGTGAAAACCGTCTGCGTATACTGGCGGCAATCCTGCGAACCGACGCGATAGGGCTGTGCCGGAACCACCTCGCCATAGCGCGAAGCCTGGGCGCCTTTCCACGTTACCTTCTGGCCGCTGGACGTGTATTCGAGCGCCTTGTATTCAGCCTCGAGCGCACTGCGCTTCTCGGTCTCGCTGAGGCCGGCGCCGATCGACCCGCCGATGAGGCCGCCGCCCATCGCCGAAATGATCGTCGCGGTGACCTTGCCGCTGGAAGGAGGCGTCGAGGCCGGTGTCACTGCTACGGTCGGCCCCTTGCCGCTCAGGGTGGTGCAGCCGGAAACGGCCAGCAATGCGGAAATAAGCGCGACGCGAATCTTCATGCCAACAACCGGTGTTCTTGAGTTGGAGCCTGCTATGGATAGGCCGGAGGCCACGTCATCGGAGAAGATGGCGCTGCCATAATATTGAGATTTGTCGGAAATTTGGCCGCTGCCGGCCAATCCGGGACCAATCGACATGCCGCCATAACATGCCCCGTTCATCAATGTCGAATGGCCGTGACTGAACATCACTGAAGGCTCCGCAATCGCACCACCGCCTTCAATCCGCCCATGCCGGACCGTTCGAGCGCCAGGACGCCTCCATACTCGTTGACGAGGTCGGCGACAATGGCCAGCCCGAGACCTGTTCCAGGCTTTGTCTCATCCAGACGCCGTCCGCGCTTCAGCGCCTCGCGTGCCTTGTCATCGGGAATGCCAGGGCCGTCATCCTCGATATCGATCTCAAACAGGCCGGCCGGATCATCCTTGCCAGTCAAAGGCACGACCGAGACCAACACCGCGCTTTTTGCCCATTTCATCGCGTTTTCGAGCAGATTGCCGATCAACTCCTCAAGGTCCTCGCGCTCGCCTGCGAAGACGATTTCGGCCGCAGGCAACGACAGCGACAGATTTGTCTGCGGATTGAGCTTCTGCAGGACCCGCACCATGCGCTGCACCAGCGGCGTCACGGGCGTGCGGAAGACGACGCTGTCGCGCTGCGCCGCGACGCGGGCGCGCTGTAGATAGTGCTCGACCTGCTTCTGCATGGAAGCGGCTTGTTCGGCGATCAGCTGTCCCTTGGCTCCGCCAAGCGCCCGGCCCTCATTGAGCAGCACCGCGAGCGGCGTCTTCAGCGAATGGGCGAGATTGCCGACCTGGGTCCGCGACCGCTCGACGATGCGCCTGTTGTTTTCGATCAACGCATTGGTTTCGTTGGCTAGCGGTTCGATCTCGGCCGGGAACTGGCCGTCGAGCCTCTGCGCGGTGCCCTCGCGAACCATGGCAAGCGCATTCCTCACCCGGCGCAGCGGCTGCAGGCCGAGCAGGATGGCAATCGCGTTGATGGCGATCATGCCGACGCCGAACAGGCTGAGATAGGTCAGCAGGCGGCGTTGGAAGCTGGCGATTTCCTGCTCGAGTTCGCTCTGGTTGCCCATGACGCGGAAGCGCGCGGCGCGGTTCTTGGAATCGAGAACGAATTCGCTCTCGAACACTTCGAGTTGCTCGCCATCGATGCCTTCGGTCGGATAGCTGCGCTGGAAACTGGCGTTGAAGGGCACCTCTGCGACATCAGGCGATGGGATTTTGCGCGTCATCGAAGACGAGTGAAGATCCCCATGCACGCCCTCCGAGGCGGGCTCTACCGACCAGTACCAGCCCGAATTCGGCTCCGAGAAGCGGAGATCGCCGAGGTCGGGCGCACCGGTGAGCGCACCGTTGTCGGAAATACCGATGGAGCCGATCAAATTGAACAGATGCGCCGAAAGCAGGCTGTCGAAGCCGCGCTCGCTGGCCTGGCGATAGAGTGTGGTGATCAGGGTGAATATGACGACGAGCGTCACGATCGCCCAGACAGTGGAAAAGGCGATGACGCGGAACGTCAGCGAACGCGGCCACAAACGCAGCGAAAGCGGCGTCCTTGCGGTTGGTTTGAGCGGTTCCGAGTTACGCCTCCGGCTCACGCATGCGGTAGCCCATGCCACGCACGGTTTCAATCATGTCGATGCTCATCTTCTTGCGAAGACGCCCGACAAAGACCTCGATAGTGTTGGAATCGCGGTCGAAATCCTGATCATAGAGATGCTCGACCAGTTCCGTGCGCGAGACGACCTCGCCCATATGGTGCATCAGATAGGCAAGCAGGCGGAATTCGTGCGACGTCAGTTTCAGCGGCACGCCGTCGACATCGGCCTTGGACGCCTTGGTGTCGAGGCGCAACGGTCCGCAGGTCAGTTCGGACGAGGCATGGCCGGCAGCGCGCCGGATCAGGGCCCGAACCCTCGCCAGCACCTCCTCGATGTGGAACGGCTTGGTGACATAGTCGTCGGCGCCGGCATCGATACCGGAGACCTTGTCGCTCCAGCGGTCGCGCGCCGTCAGCATCAGCACAGGCATTTTGCGGCCGCCGCGCCGCCAGCGCTCGACGACGCTGATGCCATCCATCTGCGGCAGGCCGATGTCGAGCACGACGGCATCGTAGGGCTCGGTGTCGCCGAGGAAGTGGCCTTCCTCGCCGTCGAAGGCGCGGTCGACGACGTAGCCGGCATCGACCAGTGCATCCGATATTTGCCGATTGAGATCCTTGTCATCTTCGACGACGAGTACGCGCATGCGGAGTTCGATACCTGTTGAAGAGCTAGGGTCAGATATAGGCCGATTCCGGCGGCCTGGGAAACGGAAGGGTCAGTTCAGTGGAACGACGATTTCGGAACGGCGCGGACGTTGTCCGTCCTTGCCCGGAACGAGCACGACGATGACACAGACAGGCTGGCCGCCGCGCGTCGATTGCGAGGCCTTGGCCAGCGTTCCGCCATTCTGTTCGGCCACTTGTTGACCGATCGCGTAGCAATCGGACGCCGCCAGTACAATCGGGCTGGCCTGTTCGGGCGCGACGGCCGGTATCGCCACAGCCTGCGACGCAAACAGCCCGGCAGCGCAGAGCGCCAGTGTCGCGGTTCGGAGGTGGGAGCGAAGCGTTTTCATGGTCGAGTTTGTAACGCATCGGTGCTGAACGTGAAATGAACGGTGAACGTCGCCGAAAACATCCTCGCTACACCCCTGCAACGCGAGACAGTCAACCTGGGATTTCACCGCCTCAAACCGTGATTTCCCGCGAGGCTCCAGTCTAGACTCCGTTTCGACCATATTGAAAGCGTGTCAGGCGCTTTCCTGCGTTATCGCGCGAAAACGCAGCAGCCCGTGATGCACGAGCAGGTCCTCGTCATGGCGGACCTCGGTGAATTCGAGCGAGAGTCGTGTCTGGCCGTGGGGGCCAATCTCCAGCACCGCATTGGCGAGCCGCGCCTTGATGGCGTCCATGATGGCAAGCGTTTCGGCTTCCCCCTTGGCTTTCGACCAGACATGCAGCGTGACCAGCTGATCATTATTGTTCTCCGCGCTCGTATCCCAGTCAAAGGCAGAGGTCTGGCCACAAGTCACGTAGGGAAAAGCGGCATTGTCGGTTGCCCGTTCGAGCAATCCCGCGCCGCCCAGCAAGGTCGACAGTGAGGCATCGCTTTTAAGCCTCAGAAACAGTGCCTGCTGCAAATCGCCGGGCGCGGTCATCGTCCTCTCCTCTAGCCTTTGCGCTGCCGACCATTGCCTTTCGGAAGCCTGTCTGGGTTCTGCATACTGTGTCAGATATAGCCATTCGACGCGCGGAGGCGATGGCGATTCGTCATCGGATCGATGAATGCTGATACGACTTTGCCAACAACGTCGTCAGGGGCACTGCGCGGCGTTGCGATCTAGGCAGGATTGGCCGCGTCGGTGAGGTTTGTTTTGTCTGACACCATCTGCCCACGCCTCTGGACATCAGTTTTCAGATAGCGGCTTGTTCCAGCCGCATTTGAAGGCCAGTATCGAACGTGCCTTCAAGGCGTCCGTTGCGGTCCGTGACCGAACGTGACACCATTTCCGTCGAGCTTGGTCGATACCCGGAGCGTCGGAGCTTTTGCTGGCCGGCGGCACCCTTGACTCAGTCAGCACCGCGGTCACCGCGATCCTCGAAGGCGATGGCGGCTTTGCATGAAGTCGCAAACGAGTGACGTGATCCGTCTCCCGACGAAAAGGCGAGTGCTTTTCCTTGGGAAACTCGCGGAGCGAGCTTGAAGACGAGGCAGCCCACGAGCGGGTTTTGCCGAAACCAAAGCAAGATGCGAGGTCGAATGCGATGCAGTCTACCCCCCACAAAATCCCGGTTTCCATCATTATTCCGAATTACAATTACGCGCGTTTCCTTGAACGCAGCATCGACAGCGCCCTGGAGCAGGACCACGACGATGTCGAAGTTATCGTCGTCGACGATGCATCGCAGGACAATTCCACGACCATCATGAAATCCTACGGCGACAGGATCCTTGCTTGTCCGCGACGAAAGAATGGCGGGCACGCGGCCGCCTTCAACACCGGCTTTGCTGCGAGCTCCGGCAGAATCGTCCTCTTCCTCGACGCCGACGATTATCTTTATCCGGAAGCCGTCTCCAGGATCGTCGACACCTGGGACGAGGCAACCGCCCAGGTGCAATCCAGATTGCACATTGTCGATGACCGGCAACGCATCAAGGACGTCTTTCCGCCGCCGGAGCTGCCCTTCGACAGCGGCGATGTCATGCCGAAGCTTCTGCGCAAGGGGCGCTACCAGACGACCGTAACCAGCGGGCTCGCCTTTGACCGGACGACCCTGGAATCGATCATGCCGATTCCGGAACCGGATTTCCGCCAGGGCGCCGACGGCTATCTTGCGACGCTGGCGCCGCTCTATGGCCAAGTCCAGTCCATCGATGAATGTGTCGGCGCTTACAGAATCCACGGCGCCAACCATTCGGTCTTCGGTGAAAAGCTCGCCGAGCGGGCACGCTGGCGGGTAGAGCACGATTTCCACCGCATGGAGGCGCTGTCGGACCAGGTATCGCAGGCCGGCCTGACCGTCGTGCCGGCAGAAATTGTTCGCCATGATCCTGTCCACCTGGAAGAACGGCTGGCATCGCTCTGCACGGACAGGCACCGGCACCCCGTCGCCGACGATTCCCGCCTGGCGCTCGCGGCGGCGGGCGCTGTCGCCAGCCTCGAAATGACGGCGTCCCTGCGCCGCCGCGCCGTGCTTGCCGCCTGGTTCCTTTCTGTCGGCATGCTGCCGCGACAAATGGCCATGGCGGTGCTGTCGTGGAAGCTCGACGCATCGTCCCGACCGACATTCCTTGCTCGCCTGTCCAGGACAATACGCCGCGCGATGGGGTAGCCCCAAGCCCTTGTGCAGGACGGGAGGGTGCGCTGCCCCGAAGGTCCCAAATGAGCCTGCGCTGCGCTTTGCCTACTGCGCCCCGCGCTGCCTGACCACGACGCTGCGCACCGCCAGCACCAGCACCGTGATGATGATCAAGATCACCGAGAGTGCGGCGATTGCAGGGTCGATGTTGTCGCGCAGGCCCATCCACATCAGCCTGGGCAGCGTGATCGCGTTGACCGAGGTGATGAACAGTGTGACACCGATTTCTTCCCAGGACAGAACGAAGGACAAAAGCGCCGCGGTGATGATGCCGAATTTGATGTTGGGCATGATGATCCGGGTGGCGCGCTCCCAGACCGAGGCGCCAAGCCCGCGCGCGGCAAGATCGATGCGGCGGTCGAGCTGACTAAGCGAGACCAGCATCAGCACGGTGGCAAAGGGCACGGTCATCACCGAATGCGCCATGGCGACACCAAGCCATGTGTCATAACCAAAGAACGAGCTGAAACCTGAGATCGAGGTGAGCAGGAAGTAGAGCGTGATCGCCGAGACCACAGGCGGCACCACCATGGGCAGCAGCACAAAGCCGACGAGTGCCGCCGTGAAGCGCGGCTGGAACATCCAGACCCCGAGGCTAAAGCATAGTGCCAGCACGGTGGAAAAGGCGCTGCTGACGATACCGATGCGGATGCTGAGCAAGATCGATTGGAGCCAGCGCGGATCCTCGACCAACGACCGGTAGTGGCGCAACGACAGTTCACCTGACGGCATCGCCAGCATGCGGCTCGGCGTCAGCGACACCGGGATGACGGCAAGCAGCGGCAGCAGCAGGAATAGCGCCACGAAAGCGGCGATGACTAGCGAGGCGGGACCGGGGCGATAGGTTGGCATCAGATCAATTGCTTCGGTCTGACATAACGGAACAGCAGCGCCATCAGCGCGCCGACGAACAACACCAGGACCACGCTGATGGCCGCCCCCAGACCCCAGTCCGGGCTCTGGAAGATCCTGAGATAGATCAGCTCGGCGATCATGACGCTGCGGCCGCCACCAAGGATCGCCGGCGTGACAAAGAAGCCGAGCGAAAAGACGAAGACGATCATCGCCGCGCCGATGATGCCAGAGCGCGTCATCGGTACGAACACCGTCCAGAAGGTGCGCATGCGGCTGGAGCCGAGGCCGCGCGCGGCCAGCAGCACGCGGTCGTCTAGGCTGCGCATGGCCGATGCCAGCGGGAAGACGGCGAAAGGAATGAGGAAATGCGTCATGCCGACGATGACGCCGAATTCGTTGCGCACCAGCGCCAGCGGTTCGGAAATGAAGCCGATCGCCTGCAGCCAACTGTTGATCAGGCCGCGATTGGACAATAGCGCCACCCAGCCGAAGGCACGGGTCAGGACGGAAATCCAGAAGGGGACGAGAATGCAGAACTCGGCGATCAGGCGCTGTGCCCGGGTTCCTCGCACCCAGACGACGGTGATGGCGTAGGCAGCGGCGACCGAAACCACAGTGACGACCGCCGCTATGCGCAGCGTGCGGATGAACACCGACTGCACCAGATCGTCGGTGAGCAGCGCCTCATACTGCCCGAGCCCCGGCGTCGGCAGCGTAAAGCTCCATTTGACGACGCCGAAGAACGGCCAGGCATAGGCGAGGACAAGAAACAGGAGCAGCGGCGCCATCAACAGCGCCGCGCCCATCCTGTCGGAGAGATAGGACCTCATTTGGACCCGATTATCCCGGCCTTGGTCAGGCCGAGATGATCTTGGTGTATTCGTCGAGCGCTGCCCCGTAATTCTTGGCGTACCAGTCCATGTCGAGTGCGATCTGCTTCTTCATGTTCTCGGGATCGACCGGGTTGATGCGCTTCTTGTCGGCGGGAATCAGCGCGTCGGCAGCCGGATTTGCAGGGCCCTGGCCGAGCTTGTCGAACATGACCAGCTCCTTTTGCGGGTCCTGGGTGCTGGCGATGAACTTCATGGCCGCTTCCTTGCCGCCGGGATTGCCCTTGAGCACGGCGAGCGCACCGGGCGAGATCAGGCCCTGGTCCCAGATGAACTTGATCTTGCCGCCCGAATCCTGCTCGATCAATGACGCGCGCGTCGACCAGACGATCGCCATCGAGGCCTCGCCATTGAGCAGCACGCTCTGGCTTTCGGCACCGCCGCCCCAGTAGGCAACGACGTTTTCCTTGAAGGCGGCGATCTTGTCATGGGCGCGCTTGAGATCGAGCGGATAGAGCGACGCCGGCGCGATGCCGTCGGCCAGCAGGGCGGCTTCCCAGCTCGACACGCCCCATTTGTAGAGCGAGCGCTTGCCGGGGAATTTCTTCACGTCGAAGAAATCGGCCATGCCGGTCGGCGCGTCCTTGCCGTACTTCTCGGAGTCGTAGGCGATGACATAGGAGAAGAAATAGGTCGAGGCGGCGTATTCCCAGCCAAAGCCTTCGCGCATCTTCTTCTTGTCGACGATCGTATAATCGATCGGCTCGAGGGCGCCCTGGGCACCGAGGGTGATGGCCGAGAACGGGTCGACGTCGACGAGGTCCCAGGTCGGCGCGCCGCTCTTGAACTGCGCGGCAATGGCGCCTTCGGTCGGGCCCGAGCCATCCATCTTGACGGTGATGCCGGTTTCCTTGGTGAAGGGCTGGCCGTAGGCGGCGTCGTAAGCCGTGATGGCGTCACCGCCCCAGTTGACCAGCACCAGTTCCTTCGCCGCGGCAAAGGCACCGGTCGAGCGCAGCATCATCGGCGTGCCGGCCAGCACGAATGCTGCCAGCCGCGTGAATTGGCGGCGCGAGATTTCGCCGCGACCTGCCCTGGCGGACAGGCTCTCGACGGCTTGTTTCTTGGTATCGTGTGTCATGTCAGTTCCCCTTTTTTGTCGTTGATAGTACCGCAAAGTGGTGGGCACTTGTCTCGCCACACCGTTCGTCATTGTCCTCCATGCGGAAGGAGGAAACCCTTTTCAGCCGGCCAGGTGAGCCAGACGGAGTTGCCCTTGCTGAGCGCGGCAGCCGCTACCTCGTTCGGCACCGAGACCGTGATCTTGGCGCCTTGCCGCGTCGTCAGGTCAAGCCGCGTTGCCGCGCCGAGATAGGTGGAGTTGGTCGCTGTCGCGGCGATGCCGTTCTCACCGGCTGCCGCCTCCCCTGATATCGACATGTATTCGGGCCGGATCGCCAGGATCGCATCGCCGCGCACTGCCTCGGCCTTGCAACGCATGGAGACCGCACGGTCTTCGCAGAGGCCGGTCGAGCCATCGCCTGCCGGGTGGACGCCCTTCAGCGGCAGCATGTTGATCTCGCCGAGGAACTCGGCGACGAAGCGGTTGTCCGGCCGGTCGTAGACCTCGTCGGGCGCTCCGACCTGCAGCAGTTTGCCATGGTTGAAGATGGCGACGCGCGACGACAGCGCCAGTGCCTCGCTCTGGTCGTGGGTGACGAAGACGAAGGTGGTGCCGGTCTCCTGGTGCAGCCGCTTCATCTCGGCCTGCATCTGGCCGCGCAGGCCCTTGTCCAGTGCCGAGAACGGTTCATCGAGCAACAGCACGCCCGGCTCGAACACCAGCGCGCGCGCCAGCGCCACGCGCTGCTGCTGGCCGCCGGAAAGCTGCGCCGGCAGCTTTTTCTCGTGGCCCTTGAGGCCTACGCGTTCGATCATCTCGCCGACCCGGCGCTTGATGTCGGCCGCCGATTTCTTGCGCACCTTGAGGGGAAAGGCGATGTTGGCTTCCACGCTCATGTGCGGAAACAGCGCGTAGCCCTGGAACACCATGCCGGCAGCGCGCTGCTCGGCCGGCCGGTCGGTGATGTCGACGCCATCGCTGAACAGACGGCCCTCGCTCGGCTGCACGAAGCCGGCAAGGATCATCAGGAATGTGGTCTTGCCCGAGCCGGACGGTCCGAGCAGGGTCAGGAACTCGCCACGGCCTATATCGAGCGACAGATTGTCCAATGCACGGAACGAGCCGAAGCTTTTGCCGATCCCAATTGCCTTGATCTCTGCGGCCCGGCCGGGTTGCTGCATCCTGCCTGTTTCCTCGCTTCAGGAGAAATCGTAGGGCAGCGCGCGGCCTCACCGCAACCGAATAGTTTTCGCCTCATCGGCAAATTTGATTCATCTATCCAAATCGATGGCGCCCGTGATCGGCTGTACCTTTGGGGTGGCGCCCGTGGTCAGCCGTGCCCTTGGCGTGGCGCCCGTGGTCAGCCATGCCCTTGGCATTGCTCTCCGCGAGCTTCGACCGCAACCATCCGGCAAAGGCGTCGAGCACCGGATGCGCGGCCTTGGCGTGTTCAGAGACCAGGAAGTACGAGCGCGGCGATTTGATCGCGATATCGAAGGGACGCACCAGCCTGCCTTCGGCCAGCGCCTTGCCGCTGGTCAGTTCGTCGCCCATGGCCATGCCCTGGCCGGCGATCGCGGCCGAGAAGACGAGATTCATGTCGGAAAAGAAGATGCCGCCCTCCGGGTCGGGGTTCTCGACCTTCGATAAGGCCAGCCAGCGCGCCCAATCCTCGGTATCGCCGAGATGCAGGAGGTTGGCGCGCAAAACGTCGGCTGGCTTCGAGAATCCGCCGACCTTGTTGAGCAGCGTCGGGCTGCAGAGCGGCGTGAACGAAATCTCGCACAGAAGCTCGACCGCTCGGTTCGGCCAGTTGCCGACCCCGAAGGCGATGAAGGCATCGGCGTCGGCATTGCTGACATCGTCCAGCCGTCGCGGCGTCAGGATGCGCAGCGCGACGTCGGGATACATCTGCCGGAACTCGCCGATATGGGTGCACAGGAACAACGAGGCGAAGCCAGGCGTGCAACTGACGCTGAACGAGCCGCCGACGCCGGTGCCGGCATGGCGTGTCACCGCGTCGCCCAGGACGGTCAACGCCTTGCGCACGTCGCTGGCGTAGCGCTGGCCGCGTGGCGTCAGCGCCACGCCCTTGCCGATGCGTTCGAGCAGGTCGAAGCCGAGGTCGCGCTCCAGCAGGCGAAGCTGGTGGCTCACGGCGCTGCGGGTCAGGTGTAACTCGTCGGCGGCGCGCCAGACGCTGCCGTGACGAGCGAAGCTGTCGAGCGCTCGCAGCGCTTGTGTCGATGGTATGCGCAAGAGACCTCAGGTGAACCGAATTTGCATGAGCCGGAAAAACATATCACTTTTTGGCGAACCGCTTCACTGCTTTCTTCTCCGGCCATGGAGAAAGCGGTCACCACTACGGCGCAAGCAACGGCGATTGCCTGTCTTGACGACATCCGGCCGCTGTTGTCGGCGTGGACGCGCACCATCTTCGACTTCGGCGAGACTGCATGGCGCGAGTATCAATCCTCTGCCTGGTATGTTGAGAGACTGAAGCGCGAAGGCTTTTCCGTCGAGGAAGGTTCCGGCGGCATGCCCACAGCCTTCTGCGCGCATTGGACAAACGGCGCCGGTCCGACCATCGGCATGTATGCCGAATACGACGCCGTGCCGGGCAATTGCCAGGATGCGGCGACCGTCAGGCGCCCTCGCCCGGGCCTAGGCGAACATGCGGGTGGCCACACCGATCCGCATTCCGGGCTGGGCATTTCGAGCCTCGGCGGGCTATTGGCGACCAAGGCGGCGATGCAGCGCCACGGCATACCGGGCACGCTGCGCTTCACCGGCGAGCCGGCCGAGAAGGTGCGCGGATCAAAGCCGATCCATGCCGCGAAGGGGTATTATGACGGCCTTGCCGGCATGATCTCCTTCCATCCGTTCTACATGCTGCCGCTCTGCAACACCGCGCGCTGGGACACACATTGCGGCGCGGCTTACGCGATGATCTATCGCTTTGTCTGCGACCAACCGGAGCGCTGGGCGCGGGCAGCGGGCGGCGCAGCGCCCATTCCGCAGGCGCATTCGGCGGTGCGCGCGCCCGGTGCCAACGATGCGCTCATGATGATGTACATGACGTCCAAGGCGCTGCGCGATTCCATGCTGCCGCACCAGGGCGGCTGGTCGATCAGCGAGGCGATCCTGACCGCCGGCCAGGCGACCGCCGACAACCTTCCGGCAGGGCTGGCCGAGATCCAGTACATGATCCGCGTGCCGACACTGGCGATGGCCGAGCAGATCACCGCCGTGCTCGACCGCAATGCCGAGGCCGCTGCCAGTATGAGCGGCTGCCGCCATGAGCGGCACTGGGTGTCGAAGTCGCGGCCGGGGCTGGCCAATCACACCATGGCCGAGATCGCGTATGAAGCGCTGTCGAGCGTCGGGCCGCCGCGCTGGGACCAGGACGCCAAGGCAGTCGCACGCGACATACAGGTCAATGCCGGGCGCATGGCGAGTGACGAGCCGTTCATCGAAGAACTCGAACGCCTGATCGAGCCGCGGGCGGCGGAGGCGATCCTGCGCCGCGATCTGCCGCCCTCGCAGGTGAATTCGACCTCCGACGATTACACCGATATGAGCTGGCATGCGCCGACTGCGCGCTTCTATGTCGCCCGCCCGGCGCTGCGTTCGGAGACCGGCTATCCCTATCCATCATGGGTCATGAATGCGCTGGGCGGCATTCCTGCCACCATCGACCCGATGGTCGTCTGCGCATCGAAGACCATCGCACTGGCAGCCCTTCGCCTGCTGGAGGACAAAACCGCCCGCGGTGCGGCGATGGACGAGTTCGTCACCCGCACCGGCGGCGGCATAGGCGGTTCGAACTGGATCGCGCCTCTCTGCGACTACGAGCCGCCGATTGGATTTCGCTGGCCGGAATATGTCACCACCCCGCGCGGGCGAGACTGGTGGATCCCGAACAATCAGACACCCCAGGCCACTTCACGAGGAGCACCCCATGACCGTTCATGATCGAATTGTCGCCGAGCCGTTTTCGCTGCAGCGTCGCAACCCGGCCGGCGGCACCAAGCCGCTGACCGCCTGGGGTTTTGCCAACGAGACCGACGTCCTGACCGATGTCCTGCTCGGGTCGCCCAATTTCCTGCGTCATCTGTCGACCAGCTCGCTGTCGCGCAAGCATCTGCGCGAGGCGCCCTGCAACGTCCAGATCGCGCAGGCGCAGCACAAGGACCTCGTCGCGGCCTATGAACATTTCGGCGTCAACATCCACTGGCACGAACCGACACCCGAGCTGCCGATGCAGGTCTATTCCCGTGATTCCAGTGTGATGACGCCTTATGGCGCCGTCATCACCGCGATGGCCAATTGGTGGCGGCGCGGCGAGAACTACGCGGCCATCCGAACCTACGAAAAACTCGGCATCCCGATCTACGACATGGTCACGGCAGGTACGTTCGAGGGCGGCGACTTCAACGTCATCGAGGATGGCGTCGTGCTGATCGGCTGCGGCGGCGCCCGCACGCAAGAGGAAGGCGCTCGCCAGGTGCAGGCCTGGTTCGACAAGGAAGGCTGGGAAACCCGCATCGCCTTCATCGACGAGTACTATGTCCATATCGACCTGATGGTGGTGCCGATCGCCGAAAAATTGACCGCCGTTTGCCTCGCCTGCACTGAACCCGGCATCGTCGACTGGCTGAAGGGCAAGGGACACGAGATCATCGACGTGCCGTTCCAGGATACGATGGCGCTCGGCTGCAACTTCATGTCGCTGGGCAAGGACCGGGTGATCGCGCCGACCTCCAGCCAGACGCTGATCGGCCAGCTCAAGGCACGCGGCTTCGAGGTCGCGGCCGTCGACATGAGCGAGATTTCCAAGACCGGCGGCGGCATCCACTGCATGGCACAGGCGCTGAAGCGCGAACCGGCCTGAGCGGCGGAGCCCATTCGCGAGCATTGAACGGCGGGCGCGGCGCTTGCCATGGACGGGTCGCTGATTGCGATCCAGCGCATTCCTCCATTTTTCATAGGATGGACATCGCACAGGATCAGTTTTACGAGTCGGCCCGACCAGAGGAGATGTTCGCGCCCCCCGATGAACAAGATCGATACCCAGAACAGCAAGCGTGACGAGCGCTCGACCGCCACCAGCCTCTTGCGGCTCGGCACGCGGCTGAAGCTGTCCCGGCAGACGCGAGGGCTGACCTTGAAGGCGCTCGCTGCCGCCGCGAACTGCTCGGAAAGCCTGCTTTCCAAGGTGGAGAACGGCAAGGTCTCGCCCTCGCTTCCCATGCTTCACCGGCTCGTCGAGGTGCTCGGCACGAACATTGGTTGGATGTTCGAGGAATCCGATGGCGACGAAGGCATCGTCTTTCGGGCTGGATCGCGGCCGTTGATAGCGCTCGATCCGCTTCGGCGCGGCGAAGGTATTTCGCTCGAGCGTGTCATTCCGTATTCGCCCGGCCATCTCCTGCAGTGCAACATCCATCATATCGAAGCGGGCGGTGAGAGCGCTGGCCCGATCCAGCATGCCGGCGAGGAAGTCGGCTATCTCCTGGAAGGTGCGATCGAATTGATGGTCGGCGAAAAAACATTTCGCCTGGCCGCCGGCGATTCCTTCGTCTTCAACTCCGAACTGCCGCACTGGTACCGCAATGTCGGAGATGAACGCGCCAGCATTTTCTGGGTGAACACGCCAGCGACATTCTGATCCGGCGCATCCCCTGATTCCTTTCGTTGACGCTAATTCAAGTCACTTGACAAGAAATCAAGCATCTTGAATTATGCCCTTGCGCTCAGTCGCCAGGTGAGCCCGATCAAGGGCCTTTTCGTAAAACCAAGGGGAACCGGAATGCGTCTTACAAAGATCCTTTCAAGCTGCGCCGCAGCCATCGCCATGACCCTCGCCCTCGGCTCTACTTCCGCCATGGCCGAGACCTATGCGCTGGTGACCATCAACCAGCAGGCCCTGTTCTTCAACCAGATCAATGACGGTGCAACAGCTGCTGCCAAGGCCGCCGGCGTCGACCTCGTCATCTTCAACGCCAACAATGTACCAAGCGCGCAGAACGATGCGATCGAAAATTACATCACCCAGAAGGTCGACGGCATCATTCTCGTCGCCATCGACGTCAACGGTGTGAAGCCGGCCATCACCGCGGCCAAGGCTGCCGGAATTCCGGTCATTGCCATCGACGCGCAGATCCCGAATGGCGACAACGTCGCCTTTGTCGGCGTCGACAACACCAAGGCCGGCCAGGATATAGGCAAGTTCTACGCCGAATACGTCAAGACCAAGCTGAACGGAACCGCCAAGATCGGCGTTGTCGGCGCGCTCAATTCGTTCATCCAGAACCAGCGGCTCGACGGCTTCAAGAAGGCCGTCACCGACAGCGGCCAGAAGGTAACCTTCCTCGACACGGTCGACGGCCAGAACGTACAGGACGTAGCCCTGTCCGCCGCCGAGAACCTTATGACCGCCAATCCCGACATGACGACTCTTTATGCAACCGGCGAGCCGGCTCTGCTCGGTGCGGTTTCCGCCGTCACCAGCCAGGGCCGTACCGGCGATGTCAAGGTGTTCGGCTGGGACCTGACCAAGTCGGCGGTGCAAGGTCTCGAAGAGGGCTGGGTGGTCGCCGTCGTCCAGCAGGATCCGGCTGGTGAAGGCAAGGCAGCGGTTGAAGCCTTCGGCAAGCTCAAGAGGGGTGAGAAGATCGATCCGATCATCAATGTTCCGATCACCATCGTGACCAAGGAAAATGTCGGCCAGTTCAAGGGCATGTTCAAGTAGTATCCTCCCCGGACCGCCGGGCCGCGCAATGACCTGAGGGTTGCCTGCGCGGTCCGGCGACCGATTGAACTCGTTGGCTTGAGAACTGGAACCGTGATGAGCGATGGCGAATCCTACCGCGTCAGGATGACCGGTATTTCCAAACGATACGGCCCCATCCAGACGCTGGACGACGTTTCGCTGGACCTGAAGCCTGGCGAGGTGCTTGGCCTGGTCGGCGACAATGGAGCCGGCAAATCCACCTTGAGCAAGGTTCTGTCCGGTGCGGTCATTCCGGATTCCGGCACCATCGAGATCGACGGCAAGGCTGTCTCCTTCTCCTCACCAGCCGATGCCCGCGCCGCACGGGTGGAGATGGTCTATCAGGACCTTTCACTCTGCGACACGATTGATGTGGCGGGCAATCTCTTCCTCGGCCGCGAGCCGCGCCGCCGCGTTCTCGGCGTCCCCTTTCTCGACAACAAGCGCATGCATGATCAGACGCGTGAGATGCTCGACCGGCTCGGCATCGTCATCGCCGATACCAGGCTCAAGGTCGAAAACCTGTCCGGTGGGCAGCGCCAGTCGATTGCCATCGGCCGCGCCGCCTCCTTCGATCCATCGGTGCTGATCATGGACGAACCGACGGCAGCCCTTGCGGTGGCGGAAGTCGAAGCGGTTCTGGAGCTCATCCGCGCCGTCAGTGCCCGCGGCGTCAGTGTCATCCTCATCACCCACCGGCTGCAGGATCTGTTCCTGGTCTGCGATCGCATCCAGGTCATGTATGAGGGTAGATCGGAAGAGCACACGTCTGAACTNATCGGCGACACCAGCATCGAAGAGGTCGTCAACCTCATCGTCGGCCGCAAATTCACGGCGCGTTCGGCCCGCGCCAGCCGTGATGAGGCAGCGCAGCCATGAATGTCACGTCATCACCTGGGGATATCAGCGCCTCGCCGCCCAAACGCGTCCACAACACCACCTGGAAGGACATGGCGATAGCCAATGGCAGCGTCGTCTCGATAGCGCTGTTCTTCCTCGTCGTCTGCGTGGTCTTCTCGCTGGCCACCGGCTCCTTCCTGACGGCGCCCAATCTGCTCAACATCGTGCGCCAGTCGGCGCCGCTGCTGATCGTTGCGGCAGCCATGACCTTCGTCATCACCACCGGCGGCATCGACCTTTCGGTCGGGTCCGTGCTGGCGCTGACGGCGACGTTGTCGGCTGTCTTGCTGCAGTTCGGCCTGCCGTGGCCGCTCGTCGTCGTCGCCATGCTGGCACTCGGCGCGGCGATCGGGGTTTTGCAGGGCTTCTTCATCGCCTATGAGCGGATACCGGCCTTTATCGTCACACTTGCCGGACTCTCGATCATCCGCGGCGTGGCGTTGCTGATCACCGGCGGCTATTCCATCCCGGTTGAGCCGACCAGTTTCTTCGTCAACATCGGCAGGGCCTGGTTTCTCGGCGTGCCGGTACCGGCACTGCTCGCCCTTGTCGTCCTGATCGTCGCCTATCTCGCATTCAACCAGACGCCATTCGGGCGCTATGTCACCGGCATCGGGGCCAATGCCGAAGCCGTGCGCCGCGCCGGTGTCGATACGCGCTTCATGACCCTGTTCGTCTATGTCCTGTCAGGCATGGCGGCGGCGGTGGCCGGCATTGTTCTTGCCGCCCGGCTCGGTTCCGGCTCGTCGAATTCCGGCCAGGGTTTCGAGCTCGATGTCATCGCCGCCGTGGTGCTTGGCGGCACCAGCCTGTTCGGCGGGCGCGGCACGATCATCGGCACCGTGCTCGGCGCGTTGACCGTAGCCGTTATCGGCAACGGCCTGATCCTGGCGCACATGTCGCCCTTCCTGACGCCGATCGTCACCGGCACAATCATCCTCGTTGCCATCTGGCTGAATTTCCGGCTGTTCAAGGGCGCAACGCGGAGCCGCTGACATGGATCATCTGTTCGACGACAAACCAAGGGAACGGGCGCCCATCGGTATCCGCTCCGGCACCGTGATGACCGTTACCGGCCCCGTCGCGATCGCCGACATGGGCGTGACGCTGATGCACGAGCATATCCTGATCGATGGCGCGAAATCGTGGAAATGCCCCTGCCATCCCGACGAGAAGAAGATCGCCGAGCAGCCGGTCAGCATGGACATCATCGGCGAGTTGCGGATGAACCCTTACATGAACCGCGACAACGTCTCGCTCGACGATAGCGATCTGGCGCTTTCGGAGCTGGCGAAATACCGGGCGCTCGGCGGCCACACGTTGGTCGATGCGACCAACATCGGCATTGGCCGCGATCCGGTGAAGCTGGCACGCATCGCCCGCGCGTCGGGGTTGCGGATCGTCATGGGGACAGGTTTTTACCTGCAGCACACCCACCCCGAGTGGCTGAAAGCGATGGACGTCGACGACGTCACCGAATTCCTCGTCAACGACGTCGGCGGCGGGTCGACGCAACCCGAAATCATGGCCGGCATCATCGGCGAGGTCGGCGTCAGCAAGGATTTCACCGACGAGGAACGCAAGTCGCTGCGCGCTTCGGCCCGCGCGGCCAAGATCACCGGCGTACCACTGACCATTCATCTGCCCGGCTGGGAGCGGCTGGCGCACGACGTGCTCGACGTGGTCGAGGCGGAAGGCGCCGATCTCCGGCATACGGTGCTTTGCCACATGAACCCGAGCCACAACGATCTTGCCTACCAGCAAAGCCTCGCCGCGCGCGGCGCCTTCCTGGAATACGACATGATCGGCATGGATTTCTATTATGCCGACCAGGATGCGCAGTCGCCGTCCGACGAGCAGAATGCACGGGCGATCCGCTCGCTGATCGACATGGGGCTGCTCGACCGGATTCTGCTGTCGCAGGACGTTTTTCTCAAGATCATGCTGACCCGCTTCGGCGGTTTCGGCTACGGCTTCATCCTCAAGCATTTCGTGCCGAGACTGAAGCGCCATGGTCTCGAACAATCGGCAATCGATACGATGCTCATCGACAATCCAAAGACTGTGTTCGCCGAGGGCCTCTGAGCCGCGGCTCCAAACAAGGCAGGAGTCTACATGTCCAGGAAGAAGGTTCTTCTCGCAGGCGAGTCCTGGGTCTCGACCGCGACCCACATCAAAGGCTTCGACCAGTTTCCGACCGTGACCTATCACACCGGTGCCGACGAACTGCTGGCCGCGCTGAAGGACGGTCCGTTCGACGTCACCTTCATGCCGGCGCATGAGGCACAGCGGAACTTTCCGCAGACCTTGGAAACGCTTTCGGCCTACGACGCGGTCGTGCTTTCCGATCTTGGTGCCAACACGCTGTTGCTCCACCCGGACACCTGGGTCCACTCCAAACCAACTCCGAACCGGCTGCGCCTGTTGCGCGACTATGTCGGCAATGGCGGCGGCCTGTTGATGTTCGGCGGCTATTACAGCTTCCAGGGCATCAATGGGGGCGCGCGCTATCACAAGACGCCTGTCGAGGACGTTCTGCCGGTCACCTGCCTGCCGGTGGACGACCGCGTCGAGGTTCCGGAAGGCTATGCGCCGGTCGTTGTCGGCCCGCAGAGCCATCCGATCCTTAAGGGTCTCGGCAAGGATTGGCCGATCCTGCTCGGCTTCAACGAAGTCGCGGTCAAGGACGGTGCGGAAGTTCTCGCCACCGTTTCCTCCGACTACCGTTCGCTGCCACTTCTGGTGACCGGCAAATATGGCCAGGGCCGCACCGTCGCCTGGACCTCGGATGTCGGCCCGCACTGGCTGCCGCCCGGCTTCATCGCCTGGAATGGCTACAGGACACTGTTCGAACAGATGCTGGGCTGGGCGACGACCAGGGACTAGCCATGCGCGTCCATGTCTTAGGCAATGTTTGCGTCGATACGACGTTTCGCCTGGACCGTTTTCCGGCGCCAGGCGAGACGCTGAACGCGTCGGAACATGCCGACGGACTTGGCGGCAAGGGTGCGAACCAGGCGGTGGCCGCGGCACGCACCGGAGCCGATGTCCGCTTCCGTGCGGCGATCGGCAACGATGCCGCCGGAGCCTGGATCACAGAGCAGTTGAGCCGCGATCTCGATGCCAGCCATCTGACGACGCTGCAGCTGCCCAGCGACCGGTCGACCGTCATGGTCGATGCGCGGGGCGAGAACCTCATCGTCACCGGCGCCAGTTGCGCCGCGGCCTTCGATCCCCTGGCTGACGGCGATTTTATCCGATCGGTCGAACGCGGCGACATCGTCGTGGTGCAGGGTAACCTGGATCCGGACATAACGACCGCTTGCCTAAAGGTGGCGCGGGGTGCGGAGGCAATGACGATCTTCAATCCAAGCCCGCTTGCGGCCGGCAATACACCGGGTTTGAGCGACGTCAGGGTCGCCATTGCCAATGCCGGCGAAGCGGCGCAACTGACCGGAATGAGCAATCCCGACGCGGCAGCCCGCGAACTAATCCGCCTAGGCGCAGGAACCGCTATCGTGACGCTTGGCGCGCTCGGCTGCCTGGTCGCCGATGGCGAAGGACGGATCGACCGGTTCGTGGCGCCAAGGGTGGCTGTGGTAGACACCAGCGGCGCAGGCGATGTCTTCTGCGGTTGCCTCGCCGGCTGTCTTGCAGCCGGCATGGACCTCGCCGTGGCAGCGCGGATCGCGGTCCGCGCCGCAGCGATCTCGGTCGGACGCGCCGGCACGCTCGGCTCCTGCCCCGACAGGCGGGAGATGAAACTGCTCATGGAAACGACGGAAGCGGAAACCGCATGACAAAATCCTCCAAACCGGTCGGCCAGGTCACGAATGATGCGCTGCAGTCGATCTTCGGCAGAACCAAGGTAGTGATCGGCGTTGTTCATCTGGCACCTCTGCCAGGTGCGCCGCGTTACAATGGCGAAGCGGTCGAGGCCATCTATCAACGTGGCCTCGACGACGCCAAAGCCTATTTGCATGGCGGTTGCGATGGCGTGATCGTCGAGAACCACGGCGACGTTCCGTTTGCCAAGCCTGATGATATCGGGCCGGAAACTTCCGCCTATATGTCCGTCGTCTCAGACCGGATCCGCAGGGAACTCGGCCGGCCGATCGGTATCAACGTGCTTGCCAATGCTTCCATTCCCGCGCTGTCGATCGCCAGTGCCTCCGGCGCTTCCTTCGTCCGCGTCAATCAGTGGGCCAACGCCTATGTCGCCAATGAAGGCTTTATCGAAGGTGAGGCCGCGCGCGCCATGCGCTTCCGCGCCAGGCTTAGGGCCAACGGCATCCGCATCTTCGCCGATGCCCATGTCAAGCATGGCGCCCACGCCATCGTCGGCGACCGGCCGGTCGAGGAACAGGTCAAGGATCTGGTGTTCTTCGATGCCGACGCGGTGATCGCCACTGGCCAGCGCACCGGCCACGCCGCTGATCTCGGCTACATCAGGATGATCAAGGACGCCGCCGGACGGCCGACGCTTGTCGGCAGCGGGGTGACGACCGACAACGCCAACGACATCCTCGACATCGTCGACGGCGTCATTGTCGCCAGTTCGCTTAAGCACGATGGCGTATGGTGGAACCAGGTCGACCCTCAACGGGTGAACGGCTTTATCCGAGGCCTCAAGCGGTGACTTTGGTGCCGGAGATCGACGGCGAGCGGCTGCTGGGCCGCCTCGATGCCTTCGCCCGGATCGGCGCGACGCGAGCCGGCGGCGTAAACCGTCAGGCGTTCAGCATTGAGGATCGCAGCGCCAGGCGCCTGCTGGCGGAATTGGCGCTCGAGCGTGGTTTCGCGGTTTTTCAGGACGCCATGGCGAACCTCTTCATCCGCCGCGAGGGTACGGATGCCACGCTGCCGCCGCTGCTGATCGGCAGCCACCTCGACAGCCAGCCGACCGGCGGGCGCTTCGATGGAGCGCTCGGCACGCTTTCCGCCTTCGAGACGCTCGAAGCAGTGGAGGACGCGAAGGCCGAAACTCGAATGCCGATCGAGGTCGTCGCCTGGGCCAATGAAGAAGGTAGCCGGTTCGCGCCCGGCGTCATGGGCTCCATGGCCTTCACCGGGGCCGATATTTCAGCATGGCAATCCATAGTCGGCAGCGACGGTGCGTCCCTCGCGGAGGAACTCGCGGCAACCATCTCCGCCTTGCCAGAGGCAACCCTTCGCCCCCTCGGCATGCCGGTCTCCGGCTTTATCGAGCTCCATATCGAACAGGGACCATCGCTGGAAAAGGAAGGGCTGCCGATCGGTATCGTCACCGCCGTGCAAGGCACGCGGTGGCTGGAAGTCTCCATTGAGGGCGCTGCCGGTCACGCCGGTACAACCGACCTTGCCTACCGCAGGGATCCGATGGTCGCGGCCGTTGCCGCGATGCACAGGCTGCAGACGACGGTCATGCCGTTCGACAGCAGCGCAAGGCTGACAGTAGGACGGGTCACCGCCAAGCCGGGATCGATCAATGCCATACCGCAGTCGGTGGTCTTCGCCGTCGACATCAGACACCCGCAGGTAGAGCGGCTCGATGCCATCGAAGCCGAACTGCGCCAGGTCTGCGCGGCGGAGGCAGAGGCTCAGCATTGCACGGCAATGATCAGGCGGTCGTTCGACATGCCCGGGGCGGCATTCTCTCCCGATATGGTCAAAACCGTCGAGGAGGCCGTCAATTCCCTGCGGCTGCCGCACAAGCAGATGATATCGGGGGCATTCCATGATGCGCTGTTCCTCGCCCGGGTGGCGCCTGCCGCGATGATTTTTGTGCCGTGCCGTGACGGGCTGAGCCACAACGAGGCAGAATATGTGGAGCCCGCCTACGCGATTACCGGCGCGCGGGTTCTGCTCCAGGCGGCTATCGCGGCAGCCTCGCGGCGATGATCGTTCAAGGCACTGCTCTGGCAGGCTGATTGCGCTAACCTCGGGGCCGGCGAGCTCGAGGCGCCCGGTTTCGAGGCGGCGGCGGTCGCCATTCATGCCTGCCCCTGCCCTTGCACCAACAAACCTTGCAGCTGTGTCCTCACCGCCCTTGTGGGTGTCGGAAAATGGATGAATAGTCGGGACGCCACATCGCCCTGAAATTGCCGGTTTGCAGTCCTCAGGTCGTGCAATCGCGAGCCGGATTTCCGAATGGCCAGTCCTGAACCACGCAAGAGAAGAGGTCCGATCGCCACCCGGCTGCTGGCGCTCGACGCGTGGATCGATTCCTCGCTCTACGAGATCGGTTTCAAGGCGCGCCAATTCTGGGAATCCGCGACGATCTTTTCGCGGCGCTTCCGCTTCAGCGGCTGGCGCCGCGGCATCAT
Source organism: Mesorhizobium sp. LNHC252B00 (assembly GCF_000502955.1). Lineage (GTDB taxonomy): Bacteria > Pseudomonadota > Alphaproteobacteria > Rhizobiales > Rhizobiaceae > Mesorhizobium. The sequence goes on from NZ_AYWO01000015.1 coordinate 65,481, forward strand.
CGAACTGTTGAGCGAAGGTTTCACGCTCGGCGCCGGCGGCATTGTGGTGATGCTGGCGCTGGCCATTCCAGCTTTCCAGGACACAGCCGGCGACTGGCGCGCCCAGGGCGACTTCGCGGTCACCTTCCTTGACCGCTACGGCAACGAGATCGGCCAGCGCGGCATCATCCAGCGCGATTCAGTACCGGTCGACGAGATGCCCGATCATGTGATCAAGGCGGTTCTCGCCACGGAGGACCGCCGCTTCTTCGATCACTACGGCATCGATGTGCTGGGCCTTTCGCGCGCGATCTTCGAGAATGTGCGGGCAAATTCCGTCGTCCAGGGCGGCTCAAGCATCACCCAGCAGCTCGCCAAGAACCTGTTCCTCACCAATGAGCGCACATTGGAGCGCAAGATCAAGGAAGCTTTCCTGTCGCTGTGGCTCGAGGCCAATCTGTCGAAGAAGGAAATCCTGCAACTCTATCTCGACCGCGCTTATATGGGTGGCGGCACGTTCGGCATCGAGGCGGCCGCGGACTTCTATTTCGGCAAAGGCGTCAAGGACCTGAACCTCGCCGAGGCGGCGATGCTGGCCGGTCTGTTCAAGGCACCGACCAAATATGCGCCGCACATCAACCTGCCGGCGGCGCGTGCGCGCGCCAATGTGGTGCTGTCCAACCTTGTCGATTCCGGTTTCATGACCGAGGGCCAGGTTTTGCAGGCAAGACTGCACCCGGCCGACGTCGTCGATCGTGGCGAACAGAAGAGCCCTGACTATTACCTCGATTGGGCGTTCGACGAGGTCAAGAAGATCGCAAAACCGGGACAGCATTCGCTCGTTGCCCACACCACCTTCGACGCTAACATCCAGAAGGCGGCGGAAGAATCTGTGGAATTCCACCTGCGCCAGTTCGGCAAGGAATATAACGTCACCGAGGGCGCGGTGGTCGTCATCGAAACCAACGGCGCCGTGAGAGCCATCGTCGGCGGCCGCGACTATGGCGCCAGCCAGTTCAACCGCGCCACCAAGGCGCTTCGCCAGACCGGCTCATCGTTCAAGCCCTATGTCTATGCAACAGCGATGGAACACGGTTTCACGCCCAATTCCATCATTTCCGGCGGCCCGATCAGTTGGGGCAGCTGGTCGCCGCACAATTACAGCGGCGGCTCGGCGGGCAATGTCACGCTGATCGTGGCAATGGCGAAGTCGATCAACACCGTGCCGGTGCGCCTGGCCAAGGACTATCTCGGCATCGGCCCGATCAAGGCCATGGCCGAGGCGATGGGTGTGGAATCGCCGCTCGAATCGCACAAGACGATGGTGCTCGGCACTTCCGGCATGACGGTGATGGACCAGGCGACGGGCTACAGCGTGTTCGCCGACAACGGCTTCGTAGGCTCGCGGCACGGCATCACCCAGTTGGTGACCCGCACCGGCGACGTGGTCTATGATTTCGCCAAGGATGCGCCGCCGCCACATCGGGTTCTGTCCGAGCAAGCGCTGAAATCGATGAACACCATGCTGGCGGCGGTACCGGTGATGGGCACGGCACGGCGGGCCCAACTCCCGAACATCGTCGTCGCCGGCAAGACCGGCACGACGCAATCCTACCGCGATGCCTGGTTTGTCGGCTTCACCGGCAACTACACGGCAGCGGTGTGGATGGGCAACGACGACTTCACGCCGACGAAAAACATGACGGGCGGCTCGCTGCCGGCGATGGTGTGGCAGCGACTGATGGTCTACGCGCACCAGAACATCGACCTCAAGCCGATTCCCGGCATCGACAAACCCTTTGTCGATGAGGAGGTCGCTGCCAAGGCGGAGGAAGCGCAGAAGAAGAGCGACGCGCAGGCGGCGGCCGACGCCGCGGCCGAACGGCCGGCGGTGCTGTCCAGCCGGACCACGCAGACGTTGCGAGATATGTCCAGGCTGTTCCAGTCGGCGCCTGTCCTCAATGCGCCCCAACCGCCGGAGACGCTGTCGGCACTGTGATTGGCGCGCCTCTTCCCTCTGCCCCGGTGGGAGAAGCGAAAGCAGCGCCTAACCACAACGCTTGTCGGCAATCCCACGTAGGGCTCCGAACTCAGGTTAGAGACCTGACGACAGCCAGTTCGGCGGTGTCGGCAGCTTTTGTGCCGGCAGCTTTTCACGATAGGAATTTTTTCTTGACTTCGTGACCTCAGCTACGGTATATATTTATCTATGGTGCTGATTTGCGCCAGTGACCCGCCGCGCAGGCGGGTTTTTCGTTTGATGCTCCGTCGGCCAATGCGCCGGCGAAGGCTGCGAAGGAACCCGTCACCCCTGGTTCGTTGCCCTGTAATCCCACGCCCGCCGCTTGCCACAAGCCCCCACGCCGCGATATCTCCGAGCGGCAACTCTTCTTATCCCCGGCCCCTCATGCTCAAGAATGCCTTCCTGACGCTGCTTTCGCTTGCCATAGCCATCGTCGGCGGCGGCGGCAGCGTCTGGTATGCGCTCAAGGTCCAGGATGGTGTCGGCGCCATCCGGATCGGCCAATGGAGGGCCTTTCCCGACATCGGCACGCCGTCCGCCGATCCTTATTCCAAGGCCCGCGTGGCGCGCGAGGGCGTGCTTGCGCTCGGCCGCGCCGAAGGCTTGTCCTTCGTGGCCGAGCGCGACGCGGGCGGCGCCGAGCTCAAGCGCGAATGCACCTACACGATCGAGGGTGGTTTTCCGACGGCACGGTTCTGGACGCTCTATGCCGCCGACCAGTCGCTCGGCGTGGTCGAAACCAGCAGACCCCGACTTGCGGCGCTGCAATCCTACGGGGTTGTGCGGCAGCCCGACAATTCGGTCATCATTTCCGCCGGCCATCGCCCGATGCCGGGCAACTGGCTGCTGACCGACGGTTTCGGCAGGATGTATTTCGTGCTGACCTTCTACGACACGCCGATCGCCAGCAGCACCGGCCTCTCGGACGTTTCGCTGCCGCGGATCGTAAAGGTCGGCTGCGATGCGTAGTTTGTATGCGGCGATGCGTAGGGTTTTTCATGCGGTCCTGCTCGGCCTGCTCGGCGCCGGCATCGTGCACATCGTCGTGCTGTTTCTGGTGCCTGAATTTTCCGAACGCGATGCCTGGTCGCGTCTGTCCATGGCGTCGGATCTCTACAAGATGACGCGGCTCGATGCCGAAGCTGGTGGCGCACCCGTGGTGAAATCCGTCGATCCGCTGTTTTACGCAACGGCATGCCGGTTCGACCTGGGCGAAGGCATGGTCCGGATCAAGGCGCCTGGACATGTTCCGTTCTGGTCGGTGTCGGTCTATGACCGCAGCGGCCACAACATCTATTCCTTCAACGACCACACCGCGACCGGCGGCGTGCTGGATGCCGTCGTGCTGACGCCGGCGCAGATGATCGATGTGCGCAAAGAGCTTCCCGAGGAGCTTCAGGGAGCGATCTTTGTCGAAGCGCCGATCGAGGAAGGCATCTTCGTCATCCGTGCCTTCGTGCCCGATGACAGCTGGAAGCCGAGCGTGTCACGCTTCTTCGAGCAGAGTTCCTGCGAGTTGCAGGACTTCTAGAGCAATTCCAGGAAAAGTGTGAAACGGTTTTCCGTCCGGAATTGCGTCAAAACAAAGGGTTAGAGCGGCTCGCCGTTTCCGTGAAACGGCGAACTGCTCTAGTGGTGCGGAACCGGCTTGCTCCCTGGCGATCCCGGCTTGTCGGGGTCGACCGGCCGCACCTCGCCGGCATGAGACCGCTCGTAGCGGATGCCGGGAAAGATGATCACCGCCGCCGGCATTTCGGCGGCTTGCTTTGCTCGATTGTTTGGTGCCGTACGCGGCACGAAAGACAGTACCATGCCCATGGTTCGCGCATTCCTCTCGGTTTCCCCGGAGCACAACGCAACGCCTCCAAATATCATTAAGGCCGGCAGAGGGTTAACGGAGCGCTAACGGATCGTCGCTAACTTGATCTTTGTCTAGAGGTCAGGACGTTCTGGCCGGGGCACTCGCGAAACCGGCACCGTCCCGGTCGAGCGTGGCCGAGATTGTGTCTGTCATCGGGCGTATCCTTCGTGTCATCTTCGGACTTCAGGCAAATCGCGGTACGAAAAGATTCGGGAAAGGCCGAAAGGCTGTTCCGCGCCGCGGTGTCGGCATTCTGCTCGCTCACCCGCCCTTCACGCCGTGAGATCGGCCAGCTCGAAGACCTGACGCTGCCGCTGTTCAACGATGTATCCGTCGAATCTCGCCGTTACGTGGCGGCTGCCCTCTCCGAATGCGAATATGCCCCGCCCGCTTTGGTGCGCCGCCTCTGCGAGGAGCCGGTCGACATTGCCGCTCCCTTGCTCATCCGTTCACGCGCCGTTAGCAACATCGATCTCATCGCGCTGATCGGGCGGCACGGACTGCCGCATGCACGTGCCATCGCGCGCCGCAAGGACCTGAACCCGACCATTGCCGATCTGATCCGGGCGCTCGAGAGGCCAACTCTGGTGCGAAGGCGGGAGCCGGAAGCGGACGCCATCGCGGCAGACAAGATCGCGCCTGCCAGCACCGAGCCTGCCCCCGAACAGCCCGGAAGAGGACAGGTGGCCGGCATTGCCTCCGAAAGCGCGCGGCGCAGGCTGCGTTCCATGATGCGCACCGGCGACGAGGCGACGGCAATGAGCGCCGATTCTCTCACAGGCGCCGATACCTATGTGAAATTGCGCGAGACGGCGCTGACGGGAAACGCCGCGTTCTTCCAGACCGCACTCGCCGATGCGCTCGACACCGATTTCTCGATCGCGCGCGCGCTCACCGCCAGCCAGAACTACGCGTCGCTGCTTGCCGCACTGCGCTCGCTCGACCTCAGCGAGGATAGGGCATTCCTGATCACGGTCGCGGTCTATCCCAGCCAGTTCCCGCACCCGCAGGCTATCCGCACCTTTCTCGACCGCTACCGGCTCCTGCACCGCGAGGCGGCCGCCGACAAGGTGCGGCTCTGGAAATCGGAAACTCTTTCAAAGGTGGGTCGCGGCGCAGCACCCGCAAACAGCGACACCCACACGGCATCGAACACTGAGGATGCGGCGGCTTCCTCCGGCTTCAGGGCGTCTTCACGGAAATGAGCTCCTCGACCGGCACTGTGCCGGCCTCGATCTCGACCACCCAGATGTCGGGATCGAATTTTTTCTCCCTTTCCAGCCTGGCATCGAGCAAGGCGGCATCGTCGCCGGCCCCGAGCAGAGTGAAAAACCGCTCGTCGGGCTTGGCCGAATCGTAGCTCGTCTGCGGCGCCGGGCCGAACAGGGCAACCTCGCCCAGCCTGCCCCGCGTCACGACGAACACAGCGCCGGCCTCGGTCGCACCGCGCTTGACCACGGCCGCAAATCCGCCAGCACTGAAAACCCGGCGCAACAGGGCCGAGACCCATAGATCCGATGTGACGCGCATGAGAGAACTCCGCTAATGCATGTCGCCTAAATGTGCCGCGGTTTTGGGACAACGACATGCATGGTAACAAGGGGCTCTATCGATATTTCAGCCGCTCGGCGAGCCGTCGTTTCAGCCGTCAGTTGGTGAGGCCGATCTCGCGCATCTTGACGTAGACGATCTCATCGGGCTCGCCTGTCTGCGGCAGCCCGAACAACGACTGGAATTCCTTGATCGCAGATTTGGTGCGCGCGCCGACGACGCCGTCCAACTGCATATCGTCGTTGCCGAACGCCTTGAGCCCGGCCTGGATCTTGACGATGCGGGCATCGGGCGCCTGCGCGGCATTCGTTTGGCCGGCATTCGTCTGCTCGGCATTCGTCTGCCCGGAATTCGTCTGTAAAGACACCGGAACGGCGACCGGCGTATCCGGGCGCGGCTGCGGTCTGGGTACGACGGAGGCGGTTTTCGGCGTCGCGCCCAATTGATCCAGCAGCAGTGCGTCGATCTCGCCGGACGTGTTGAGCCCGACCTTCTGCTGATAAGCCTGGATGGCCTTACGCGTGTTGGGCCCGGAAATGCCGTCGACCGTTCCGGAATAGAAATCGAGATCCTTGAGAATGCCTTGCACCTGCTCGACCACCGGATCGCCCTTGATCGGTGCCGGCGCGCCGGATGGCCGCACGATGTTGAATGTCGTCTCCGGTTCGTCCGACGTTGCGCGCGGAAAGCCCGCGATGCTGCGGGTCGCAAAGAACGCGCCGGCATGCGGGAAAGGCTGATACCACAAGGCATTCGCGGAAACGTAGAACAGCGTCACCAGGAATGCCGTCGAGCCACCCACCAGGACGGGATTGCGCGAAATCATGCCGCCGACGGCGACGGCACCATCCTGAAAGGCATTGCTGCGGCGCTTGACCGCCTTCTTAGGCTGTCTTGCGGAGCGAGCCATTTCTGTCCCCTTTCGCCATAGCCACAGGCATGGTCAGCACGCCGGCCTTCTCCGCCTGACGTCCCTTCGGTCCGTTCACCGGCAGGCTGATGGTCACCGTGGTGCCCTCGCCCGGCATGCTTTCGATGGACATCGTGCCATCGTGCAAGGCCACCAGGCCCTTGACCAGCGAAAGGCCAAGACCTGTCCCTTCGAAACGGCGGGTATAGTCGTTCTGGATCTGCATGAAAGGCTTGCCGAGATTGGCAAAATCCTCCTCGGCGATACCGATGCCGGTGTCCCTGACCCAAAAATGCAGACGCGAACCGATCCGCTTGGCGCCGACGACAACATCGCCTCCATCGGGGGTGAACTTGATCGCATTGGAGACCAGGTTGATGAGCATCTGCTGCACGGCACGCCGATCGGCATTGATGTCGCCAGCGTCCGGCGCGATCTGCGCCTGCAGATCGATGTTCTTGGCCCGCGCCTGCACCTGCATCATGGACTGGCACATGTCGACCGCTTCCGCGAACCGGAACGGCTCCGGTTCGGTCGCATAGACGCCCGATTCTATCTTGGACACGTCGAGTATCGAGGTCACGACGGCAAGCAGATGCTGGCCCGAATCCCTCACCAAACCGACATATTCCTTCTGCCGCGGATCCTTGAATGCGCCGAACATCTCATGCAACAGCATGTCCGAGAAGCCGATGATGGCATTCAAGGGCGTGCGCAATTCATGGCTCACCACCGCCAGGAAGCGCCCCTTCGCCACCTCGGCGGACGCGGCCGCCTCATTGGCCGCCGCGAGTTCCTCGCGCAGCCGGGCTATCTCGTCATTCTCGCGCAGGACAAGCGTGAAGACGTCGCCCTGTTCCTCACCCCGCACCAGATCGAGCGAAAACGGCCGGTAATTGTCGGCCGCCAAGCGGTTGTCATTTTGGCCGTTGCCGTTTTGAGGCAGTCTGATGCGCAATTCGAGCCGGCGCGACAGCGCGCCATCGCGCATGTCGGCCAGGGCGCTGAGATAGGAGACGCGATCCGACAGGTGAATGCGATCGAAGAAGCCGTGTCCCGACAGCAGTTCGGCCGGCAGTTTCAAAAGCGTGCGCGCCTTTGGCGAAGCCTCGATAACCTCGCCATGACGGGCGACCCGCAAGACCACCGCATCGATAATGTCTTCTAGCCTATCGGCAGTCTTCACGAGATCGGATGCATCGGTCGTGTCGCGAAGCACCGACGCACGCGGGATCAGCGTGAGCGCCCAGGCCAACGGCACCAGCCAGTGCCATGCAGCAATCTGCGCTCCCGCGAACGGTAACACGGTTGCAGCCAGAGGCTGAACCAGGATGGCGGCAGCGGTCGACACGGCTCCCCAAAGTGCCGCACGCCGCGAGGCGCCGATCCACCAGGCTTCGAATGGCAGCGCCACGACAAGCATGGCGACAGGCGAACTCAGCCCGCCCGCGGCGGCAATCAGACTGCCGAGAGAAACGCCCGCCGCTGCCAGGGCAACCTGACTTGCTATCGCCATCTTGCCGGTTGCCGCCACCAGCAAGGCGATGAACCAGCACAGGCCAAAGGCCGCGAAGATGGCGGCCATGGTGACGGCGACGCCCATGCCTGAAGTGACCAGCGTGACCGCGGCGCCAGCAGCAAAGAAAGGAGCGGCGAGCATGACGCCGATGAAGCGGCGCTGGCGCTCGCGGTCGCTCTGCCCAAGAATGGACGGATGGACCATACGTTCGCAACCGGCGGCAATCGCGCCAGGCAATTCGACGTATCTGGCCTTGATTGAACTCAACTCAACGCACCCGTAATCGTCGTGGACAACTCTGCTTTGCAGATCGTTCTGGTTGGCTCCGAAACTCGCATCCAGCGTTTAAGGAATGGATAAGGCAGAGCCGACCAGGCCCCCGGCCTGCGGCAAATATCGGGATGCCGGCAGCCGAAAGCCCGCGCAAATGCAGCCATAGTAAACGGAGGGTTATTCGGCGACGGTCCCCGTCGGATGAGTGCACGCGGCGTCCGGACTCTCGGGTTTTGGCAAAAAAGCAAAAAAAGCAGACAGATAGATGGTTATCCCGCGTTAAGAAAAATCATTCGGATTTGAGACAAATCGATTTCACAATGGCGCGTTTCGAATTTGCCTAAAATTTGAGGAAAATTCTCACTTTGCCTGCAAGCCGTCCTTTGCGCCTGTGTGCCAACATCCTGCCCACAAAAGAGGTCATGCCATATGGATGCATGATCCGGTCACGACGAGAGGGCAAGGGCATGGTCTTCCTGATAAGAATGGCTTTCTGGTTTTCGCTGGTGCTGCTGGCGCTGCCGCTGACTGTTGGACCCGATGAATCGGGCCGTGAAAGCGTCGGGCCGATCCAGGCCCTGTTTGCCGCACGCGAAGCTGTTGGCGACATCGCCGGCATTTGCGAACGCAAGCCCGATGTCTGCGAGACCGGCAAGTCGGCGATGCACACCATCACCGCCCGCGCCAAGGAGACCGCCAAGATCGCGGCAGCGATGCTGGACGACAAGTCCGCCGCCGGCCCTGACACATCGACTTTGACCGGCAGCGTGCAGGAGGACGTCGTCTTGCCCGAGACAGTCAACCTGCCGACACGGAATTGAGCCGTTTCGACGGCGCACCGCGGGCCGTCCGACCTCTCGATGCCCGCGGTGTCCTTGTTTTTTCCGTGACGCGGCGCCGCCGCGTAACTATATCCGGCATTATGACCACCACGATCCAGATTATCCGCGACGATTTTTCCTTCCTTGAGGAATGGGAAGACCGCTATCGCTACGTCATCGAACTTGGCGAGGCCCTACCGCCGTTTCCGGACGAGCAGCGCAACCCCGCCAACAAGGTGCCGGGCTGCGTCAGCCAGGTCTGGCTGACCACCGAACAGGGGCCTGGAGCCGATCCGGTCGTCACCTTCACCGGCGATTCGGACGCTCATATCGTGCGTGGCCTGGTCGCCATCATGCTGGCGCTGTTTTCCGGCAGGACCGCCAGCGAGATCCAGAAGACCGATGCGGAAGCGACATTGAAAGAACTCGGCCTCGACGAGCATCTGTCGCCGCAGCGCGCCAATGGCCTTCGTTCGATGGTCAAGCGCATCAAGCGCGACGCCGAGGCGGCGCTCAAGCAGACCGCCTGAACGCGTTTCACACTCTCCCTGGAATTGCTCTCCTCGATCGGCGCTACCGCCCAGCAAAGCCAAACGGCGCCCGAAGGCGCCGTTTGGGTCGATACATCTGCTGGCAGCGATTACCGCGCCTTGCGCTTGCGGCCGAGACCCATTTTCTTGGCGAGCTGGGACCGGGCAGCGGCATAGTTGGGTGCAACCATCGGATAGGTCGGATCGAGATTCCACTTTTCGCGATACTGATCTGGCGTCAGGTCATAGTGGGTCATCAGATGGCGCTTCAGCGACTTGAACTTCTTGCCGTCTTCAAGGCAGACGATGTAGTCGTCGTGAACCGAGCGCTTCGGGTTGACCGCCGGCTTTTGCTTGTCGGCAGGCGGCTGTTCGCCGGTTCCGCCCACACGCCCGAGGGCGGTATGGACATCGGATATCAGGTTCGGCAATTCGCCGACCGGCACCGGATTGTTGCTGACATAGGCGGCCACCACATCGGCGGTCAACTCGATCAGCGCATCGCTGTTTCTGGAAGGTGTTTCGACAATATCCATGGTCTTCAGGCCCCAACAAGAGTTACTTCGATCGGCGCCCTTTTAACAGCCAGGGCATCGCACGAATTTGACGCAGACAGAGCTTCTGCGATTCGTGTCGCGGGCACATCAATGAGCCTGCGAACCAAGTAAGTCAATTCGCCCTTCCCGCTATATTGAACGATGTTGATCAATTGTCCCCCGATCAGCTTCAATCTTTCGTGTATCGTATAATTTGTCGATATTTCTCGCGCCAACCAGCAACGCCTGACGCAACGTCAGCCTTCCGTTACATTCCCGGCAACTCACGAGGCAGGTTTCAATGCTTGATTTTTCTTGGCTAATTGCAGGGCGCAAGCTTGGTTGTTCAGATTTGATCACAAAACCAGAGGTTGCCGCCGTCGCGCAAGAAATCGGGCGACACGGCTGAGTCCGGCCGGATCAGCTAACCGCTGCCGCGTCAATCAATGCGGGTGATGTATTTGCCACAGGCCAACCCGGTGACGAACTTGCCGTTCTGCATAGGGTCATGCCAGACCTCGCACCAGCGATAGCAAACTTCTGTTCCTGTCTCCACGCCGGCTGGTTGACGATGTCGAGTCAGGGTACTTCCCTAGCAAGATACTTCCAATGCGAGACGCAATGACCAAGACATCCGCATTTCCGAACGTCAGCCCGCCAACGCCCGAGAAGCGGCCGGTTATCGACACGCATCACGGCATCACGCGAACCGACGACTATGCCTGGCTGCGAGCCGACAATTGGCAGGAGATGTTCCGGGATCCGTCATTGCTCGATGCGGGGATCCGCGCCGAACTTGAGGCAGAGAACGCCTACAGTTCAAGCCTGATGGCCGACACGGTCGAACTGCAAAAGAAGCTTTTCAAGGAGATGAAGGGCCGCATCAAGGAAGACGATTCTTCCGTGCCGATGAAGGACGGACCCTATGCCTATGGTTCGTCCTTCAAGCTTGGTGGCGAACAGCCGCGCTATTTCCGCATGGCGCGTGACGGGGGCGCCGAGCATATCCTGCTCGACGGCGACGCGGAGGCCGCGGGCAAGGCCTATTTCCGTCTTGGGGGCGTCGATCACTCGGCCGACCACGCCAAGCTCTTATGGGCATTCGACGACAAGGGCTCCGAATTCTACACGCTTCGCGTGCGCGACCTTGCCGATGGCAAGGAATTGGCTGACCAGATCCCCGACACCGGTGGTTCTGGCGTCTGGAGCGCCGGCAATGACGGCTTCTTCTACACTCGTCTCGATCCCAATCACCGTCCGTCCAAGGTGCTGTTCCATGCGCTGGGCGACAGCCCACAGAGCGACCGGCTGATCTATGAGGAAACCGACCCCGGCTTCTTCATGGATGTCGACGGCACCCGCAGCAACGAATGGATCATGATCGGCATCAACGATCACGAGACGTCGGAGTACCGCCTCTTAAGCGCCAGCGATCCGTTTGCCGAACCAAAACTGGTCTCGGCGCGCGAGATCGGCCTTCAGTACGATCTGGAAGAAGGCGGCGACATCTTCTTCATCCTGACCAATGCCGACGGCGCCAAGGATTTCAAGATCATGACGGCGCCGGCGAGCGATCCGGTCCGCGCCAACTGGCAGGAACTGGTGCCGCACGAGCCCGGCCGGCTGATCCTGTCGGTGATCGGCTTCAAGGACCACATGGTCCGGCTTGAACGCAAGGAAGGTCTGCCGCGCATCATCGTGCGCGACCGCACCAGCGGCGAGGAGCATCTTCTATCCCTCGACGAGGAGGCTTTCTCGCTCGGCCTGTCGGGTTCCTATGAGTACGACACCGAGATCATGCGCTTTTCGTACTCGTCGATGACGACCCCGGCCCAGGTGTTCGATTACAATATGCGCACCCGCGAGCGGGTCCTGCTGAAGACCCAGGAAGTACCGTCCGGCCATGACGCGGACCATTATGTGACGCGGCGGCTGATGGCGCCGGCCAGCGATGGCGAACTGGTGCCGATCTCGCTTTTGCATCATCGCGACACGCCGCTGGATGGATCCGCACCGTGCCTGCTTTACGGCTACGGTTCCTATGGCATCACCGTGCCGGCCGCCTTCAACACCAACTGGTTCTCGCTGGTCGACCGCGGCTTCGTCTTCGCCATCGCCCACGTCCGTGGCGGCAAGGACAAGGGCTATGGCTGGTACGACGACGGCAAGCGGGCGCACAAGATGAATACATTCACGGACTTTATAGCCTGTGCGCGCCACCTTGTTGCCGAGCGCTACACGGCGCATGAGCGGATCGTCGCGCAAGGCGGTTCGGCCGGCGGCATGCTGGTGGGCGCCGTCGCCAACATGGCGCCGGACTGTTTCGGCGGCATCGTCGCCGAGGTTCCGTTCGTCGACGTGCTGACCACAATGCTCGACGCCAGCCTGCCGCTGACGCCGCCGGAATGGCCGGAATGGGGCAATCCGATTGCATCCGCCGACGATTATCGGACCATCGCCGCCTACTCGCCCTATGACAATGTCGCAGCGCTCGACTATCCGCCGATTCTGGCGCTGGCCGGTCTCACCGATCCGCGCGTCACCTATTGGGAGCCGGCCAAATGGGTGGCGCGACTGCGCGATCGAAAGAGCGGCGACAATCCGGTGCTGTTCAAGATCAACATGGATTCCGGACATGCCGGTGCTTCCGGCCGGTTTTCGCGGCTGGAGGAGATCGCCTACACCTATTCCTTTACACTGAAGGTGATGGGCAAAGCCCATGTTGCAGGAGAAACCCACAAATGATCGATCTCACCACCTTGATCGCTTACATCGCGGTCGTACTCGGCTTTGTCTTCATTCCGGGCCCCGCCACCCTGCTGACGATCGCCCGGGCAACGAGTTCGGGAACCAAGGTTGGCATCGCGACCGGCGCAGGGATCGCGGCCGGCGATGTGTTTCACACCATCATGGCAATGGTCGGCATTTCAGCGATTATCGCCACGTCGGCGACTCTGTTCAGCCTCATAAAATACATTGGCGCGGCCTACCTGGTTTATCTCGGCATTCGCGCGATCATCGAGAAAACGCCGGGCAACCCGGCTGCCGGTGCGCTCGCGATTTCGGCCGGCAATGCGTTTCGACAGGCTGTCCTGACCGAAGTGCTCAACCCCAAGACCGCACTTTTCTTCCTTGCTTTCCTGCCTCAGTTCGTGCGGCCTGAAAACGGATCGGTGATGCTTCAGTTGACGACATTGGGAACCATCTTCGTCGTGCTTGGCCTTTTCAGCACGGTTGTCTTTGCGGTAAGCGCCGGCCGGCTCGGCACCTTCCTGCGCCGGAATCCGACGGTGCTGAGGTGGCAAGGCAAGGTTGTTGGCGGCATCTACTGCGCTCTGGGCGTTCGGCTCGCGCTGCAGCAGCGCTGACGGCGAGCGCCGAGCACCCTGGCGATCATGACTTTTTGAGTTCCGCCTTGCTCATTTCACTCGCAATTGCGATGACCACGCGCTACCCAGTGCGCGGCTTTTTCCAAGCCCGACAGCCCCCAATCGCGCAAAGGTCCACCATGCTGCTCGTCAACGTCTATCTCGACAAATCGCCCATCCAGGGCATCGGCGTCTTTGCCAAGAATTACATTCCCCGCGGCACGCTGATCTGGAAGCTGGACCCAAGATTCGACCGGATCATTGAGGTCGAGACTTATGAGCGCGAGGACGGACCGGTGAAGAGTTATCTCGACCGCTATTCCTATCCCGACCGGCGTGACCCGAACTATATCGTCTTCGAAGCCGACGACGCGCGCTACATGAACCACGCCGACGAGCCGAATTGCGACGTCTCCTCGCCCGAGGAAAGCTTTGCGCTTCGCGACATCGCGCCGGGCGAGGAACTGACCTGCAACTACAATCATTTCTTCGAGACGGGATTTGATTTTCTGGGCGACCGTCACCCGACATACGAAGACTGACGCGTATCGTTTGTACGGAGTCAAACGACGCGCATTGGTTCTTGGCTTTTGTGCATGTCGGTCAAGACCGCTGTGCACGTTGAGCGACATGCATCAGTTCACTTCGCCGTCTTCTTGCGCGCCGGATAGCCGTTTGGATGCGGCGGGATTGCCTTGAGATAGGCGGCGATCGCAGCGCGGTCCTCCGGCGTTAGTTGGGCAATGTTGCGCTGCACGTCGACCATAGCGCCGCCAACGGAATCGAAGTCCGGCGTGAAGCCGGTTTCAAGATAGTTGGCGATGTCGGCTCCCGACCAATCGCCAATGCCGCCCTCGCCCGATGTGATGTTGGGCACGACGCCCTTGCCTTCGGCAGCCACGGCGCCGGCCAGCCACTCGCTCTTTTTCGTGCCGCCGGCAAAGTCGCGCGGCGTGTGACATTCGCCGCAGTGGCCTGGCCCCTCGACCAAGTAACGGCCGGCCATCACCGGGCCAGCCGTACCGTCGGGAAATGCAACGACCAGCTGGTCACGGAGGTAGAGCAGTTTCCACAGGCCGATACCGCGACGAATGTTGAAGGGGAAACCGAGCGAATTCGCGGGCGCCTTGCCGGCGGCGGCAGGCAACGTCTTCAGGAAGGCGTAGAGGTCGGCAATGTCGGCCGGGTTCATGCGCGTGTAGGATGCATACGGAAATGCCGGATAGAAATGCTCGCCCGAGGGCGAGACGCCCTTCAGCATGGCGTTGGCGAGGTCCTCGACCGACCAGGCGCCGATGCCGTCCTTGGGATCTTGCGAAATGTTGGGCGGTACGAAGGTTCCGAACGGCGTCTTGAGTGCGAGACCACCCACGAGTTGAAGCCGGGCATCCCCTTGCGAGCCCGGTTTTGCGTGGCAGGAAGTACAACCGCCGGCATAAAAGATGCGCTTGCCCTTGACCGCGTCGCCGGGCCCCAGCTTGGCCAGCGTCTCACCGTCGAGCCTCACCGGCGCCGACAGCAGCCACCCGGCGACCGCGCCGACTGCTCCCAGAATGACCAGGGCGCCGACGAGTTTTCTCAGCCAGGGCATCGCCCGCTATCAGCTCTTTTTCACCCGATAGGTCTTGTGGCAGGTGCCGCAATTGGAAGTGATCGCGTCAAACTGCGTCTTCAGCGTATCGATGTCGGCGGGAGCGGTGGCGGTCGCTGCCTTGATGTCGGCGAGATATTTGTCCTCGGTCGACTTGAAACCGGCCATGTCTTCCCAGATCTTCGGCGCCGCTGTCGTGTCGCCAGTATCGCTGCCTGCCGGGAACAGCACATCGGCATCGAATTTCTCGGCATTCGCCTGCAGCGCCTGAAGTTGTGTCAGCACGGCCGCCGCATCAAACGGCTCCTCGCCCTTGACCACTTTCGCGAGGCCGCCGGCGATCTTTCCACGCTCCTTCATCAAACCCTGGCGATCAAGTATCGGGTCGGCAAACGCCGCCGATGCCGCGAGTGCAAGCATAGAGATGGCGATAACAAGCTTTCTCATTCATTTGGCTCCGTGATGAAGGCATTTCAGGACAGGACGTTAACGGATGCGGCGAGTGGAATATTCCCCTCGTCGCGGACGTTTTTGCCGAACCTGATCGCCAGGGGCCGCGACCCCGTAAAGAAGGGCCCTCGGGATGTGAAAACCCCCGAAGGTTGATCTCCAACTTTCGGGGGTCAGTTCAGATTGCCGGGTCTTTCTGGGGATCGATCAGGCCATCCGCGCGCCTTCTCAGGCGTGCAAAGGACGCTGCAACACTTTGATTTTGCGCATGATCCTTTTTTGAAAATCGAATCCGATTTTCGGGGTTATGCGCGAGCCTTTTCGTACAATTCCAGCACGTGATCCCAGTTGATCAGGCTGTCGACGAACGCCTCGAGATATTTCGGCCGGGCGTTGCGATAATCGATGTAATAGGAGTGTTCCCAGACATCGACGCCGAGGATCGGAGACGCGCCATGGACGAGCGGGTTCTCGCCATTCGGCGTCTTTGAGATCGCCAGCTTGCCGTCCTTGACTGAAACCCAGGCCCAGCCCGAGCCGAACTGCGTCGTGCCGGCGGCAATGAAGTCGGCCTTGAACTTGTCGTAGCCACCGAGGTCGCTATCGAACGCGTTCTGCAGGGCGCCCGGCAGCTTGCTGCCGCCGCCGCCCTTCTTCATCCACTTCCAGAAATGGATGTGGTTGTAGTGCTGAGCGGCATTGTTGAAGAGACCGGCATTCTTGCCGAACGACTGCTTGACCACCTCTTCGACCGACAGATCGCCCAGGCCGGCCTCGACAGCGAGTTTGTTGCCGTTGTCGACATACGCCTTGTGGTGCTTATCGTGGTGATATTCCAGCGTCTCTTTCGACATGTAAGGCTGCAAGGCCTCGTAGTCGTAGGGCAGAGCGGGCAGTTCAAAAGCCATGGACAGTACTCCCTCGTGGAAAAATCCGGTGTCGATACCGGACTAAGATAGGTCTGGAATGGGTTGGGGCAACTCCGGAATGGAGCGCCGATCGCCTTTTTATCCGCTCAGACGGCGGAAGTCGAATGCGCCCATTCCCAATAGAGTTCGCGCGCCTTCTTGGCCACCGGCCCGGGCTGCAGATTGCGATCCTCGATACGCGTGATCGGCACCACCTTGGAATGATTTCCGGTCGAGAAGATCTCGTCCGCTTCGAGGAAGTCGCGCACCGACAGCGTCTTTTCGGTGGTCTTGAAGCCATATTCGCCAAGCAGAGTCATCGTGCGCGAGCGGGTGATGCCGGACAGGAAGGTGCCATTCGGTGCCGGCGTCAGCACGTGGCCGTCCTTGACCAGGAAGATGTTCGATGTTCCGGTTTCGGCGACGTTGCCCAGCATGTCGAGCACCATTGCGTTGTCGAAGCCGCGCATCTTGGCCTCGAGAATGGCACGGCCGTTGTTGGGGTAGAGGCAGCCGGCCTTGGCATTGGTCGGCATGGTTTCGATGGTCGGGCGCCGGAACGGCGACACGGTCACCGAAAAGCCGGTCGGCGGGATCATGGGCGACTCATAGAGGCAAAGGCAGAAGCGGGTCGAGGCGGGATCGGCCGGCACGCCCATGTAGCCGCCATGCTCGGCCCAGTACATCGGCCTGATGTAGACCGCCGTCCTGCCGTCGAACTTCTTCAACCCATCCCATGTCAGCCCGACGATCTTGTCGGCGCTCATCGACGGCTTGAGGCCGAGTGCAATCGCCGAAGAATTCACCCTGGCGGCATGAAGCTCGAGGTCCGGGGCGACGCCTTCGAACCAGCGGCCTCCGTCGAACACGCTGGTGCCGAGCCACATCGCGTGGCTTCGCGGCCCCAGAATGGCGACATTGCCCTCGTGCCAATCACCATCGACGAAAGTCCATGTCGTGGATTGCGCCGCAGCCGCCAGTGTCATCGTGTTGTCCCGCCTCAATCGGTCTCGTGGGAGCCATTGGAAGATGCTTTGGCGGGCGCCGTCAACCGGCATTGAATAGTTTTGTTGAGGCCAGCGACGGGGCGCCGTGCAATCAAAGCTTGCACCTTGTCGCGCCTGCCCTCAAAACTGTCTTCATGCAATACGCCGCCTATGTCTTCGACGCCTATGGCACGCTGTTCGACGTGCATGCCGCCGTACGCCGTCATGCCGATCGGATCGGTCCGGACGGTCAATTATTGTCCGAGATCTGGCGCGCCAAGCAACTCGAATATTCCTGGGTTCGTACGCTTATGGGTGCCTATGCCGATTTCTGGCAGTTGACTGAACAGGCGCTCGATTTCGCCCTGCGCAAGGTTCCCTCGGCCGATCCCAGCCTCAAGGCGATCTTGCTGGATGCCTACTGGCGGCTGGATTGCTATCCGGAAGTGCCGGCCGTGCTCAAGGCGCTCAAGGCTTCGGGAGCGAGGCTGGCGATCCTGTCCAATGGCTCACCCGAAATGCTCCAGGCAGCGGTCAAGTCCGCTGCGCTCGATCAGGTTCTGGACGACATCTATTCCGTCGATGCGGTTCAGCGCTTCAAGACCGATCCGGCGGTCTATGACATGGTCGCCACCGGCTGGCGCCTCTACCCGGGCGCGGTTTCCTTCCAGTCCTCCAATCGCTGGGATATCGCAGGCGCCACCAAATTCGGTTTTCGCACGGTGTGGATCAACCGTTCCAACCAGCCCGAAGAATACCGGGACTTCCCGCCGGCCCTGATCCTGCCGTCGCTCGAAGCTTTGGTGCCAGGCAGCTGAGACGCGCGTGTGTCCCTGGTGCCACAGTGGCAACGCAGTCACAGCTTCGCCTTGGTTTGTCCACCTTCCGGCCAGAATCGGAACCGCCTATCGCCCCAGGTGTTGTCAGGCACCCGCGCAGCGATCGGCGCATTGACGCTTTGTTGCGATTTGAGACTTAAAGAAGGCAACCATGTCCAAAATCGAAATCGAATCCTATCGCCTGAGCCGTCGCGGCTTTCTCAACGCCGCAGCCTTAGGCGCTGCTTCGATCGCGGTTTCCGCATGCGCGACCACCGGACCGGGGCCGGTCGAGCCACCGCCGCCAGCCTATATCGAGCCGCCGCTGACCGACTATGTGACGATGTACGGCGCGATCAGTGATGGCGGCTTCGATTTGCCGGCGATCCCGTTCGACAGGATCGATCCGCAGTTCCTGCGCCAGATCGTTCCCGATCCGACCGGGCAGAAGCCGGGAACGATCGTCGTCGATACCACTGGCCATTTCCTCTACCTGGTTCGCCCGGGGGGCCAGGCAATCCGTTATGGTGTCGGCCTAGGCCGCGCCGGTTTCGAATGGTCCGGCGATGCCGTCGTCCAGTGGAAGCAGAAGTGGCCGAAATGGACGCCGCCGGATGAAATGATTGCCCGGCAGCCGGAATTGAAACCATACAGCGCCGAAAATGGCGGCATGCCCGGCGGGTTGAAGAACCCGCTCGGCGCACGCGCGCTCTATCTCTTCCAGGGCAACGTGGACACGCTTTACCGCCTGCACGGCTCGCCAGAATGGCGGTCGATCGGCAAGTCCGTCTCGTCAGGCTGCGTACGCCTGATGAACCAGGATATCATCGATCTCTATGATCGCGTGCCCTCGAAGACACCAGTTGTCGTCACCAGCGATGCCAGCCAGCCAGTGGTGGCGACTGCGAATCGCCGGGCAATCCCGATCGACGCCGGCGTGCCGGAAGGATCGATCCTGCTCGGGCCTCTGAAAGAGATCACCAACTCGATCTTCTGATCCGACGGGCGGCGGCAACGCCGCTGCCTCCGGTCCTAACGCCCCCGCGACAGGCTGCCCAGGATGCCGCGAACGATTGCCCGACCGACTGACGAGCCGACGGATCGAACCACCGACTTGATCGCCGCCTCGGCCACCGTCTGGCGGTTGGACGGGCGCGGTGCAGGCGAGCGCCTGCCATCGGATTGCGGCGCGGACTCGTCGTTGCCGAAGCCCGGAATCGTCCAGCGCGAGCGACCGCTGCCGGCCTGCTGCGCCTGCTCCTCGGCATCCTGCGCATCCTTGGCCTTTTTTTGCAGCATCTCGAAGGCCGATTCGCGATCGATGACCTGATCGTACTGGCCGGCGACCGGGCTTTCCTGGATCAGCTTCTGGCGCTCGGCCACCGTGATGGGCCCAAGCCGCGACGATGGCGGGCGTATCAGTGTCCGCTGCACCATCGACGGAACCCCCTTGGCTTCCAGCGTCGAGACCAGCGCCTCGCCTGTGGCGAGTTGAGTGATGGCGGTCATGCAATCGAAATCTGGATTAGGCCGGAACGTCTCGGCCGCCGTCTTCACCGCCTGCTGCTCGCGCGGCGTATAGGCGCGCAGCGCGTGCTGTACGCGATTGCCGAGCTGGGCGAGAACCTTTTCAGGGATATCCAAAGGGTTTTGCGTGACGAAATAGACGCCGACGCCTTTCGAGCGGATCAGCCGGACCACTTGCTCGACGCGATCGACCAGCACTTTGGGTGCTTCGTCGAACAGAAGATGCGCCTCGTCGAAGAAGAACACCAGCTTCGGCTTGTCCGGATCGCCGACTTCCGGCAGCACCTCGAACAGTTCCGACATCAGCCACAACAGGAAGGTCGCGTAAAGCCGTGGATTCATCATCAGCTTGTCGGCGGCAAGCACGCTGATGGCGCCGCGCCCGTCGCGGGTGGTGCGCATGATGTCGGCGATGCGCAGTGCCGGCTCGCCGAAGAAGTTTGCCGCGCCCTGCTGCTCCAGGACCAGCAGCGTTCGCTGGATAGCCCCGACCGATGGCTTCGTCACATTGCCGTAACGCGAGCCGATCTCCTCGGCGCGCTCGGCGATGTTGGCCAAAAGCGCCTGCAGATCCTTCATATCGAGCAGCAGCAGGCCTTCCTCGTCCGCCAGGCGGAAGGCGATGTTCATGATCCCTTCCTGCGCCTCGGTCAGGTTCATCAGGCGCGACAGAAGCAACGGCCCCATTTCCGAAACCGTGGCGCGGATAGGATGACCCTGTTCGCCGAATAGATCCCAGAAAATGACGGGGAATTCCTGGAAGTCATAGGGGTCGAGCTTGACCTGTTCGGCCCGCTTGACGAGAAAATCCTGCGCCGTACCCATCATCGCGATGCCGGACAGGTCACCCTTGATGTCGGCGCAGAACACCGGCACGCCGGCGTTGGAAAAACCTTCGGCCAGGATCTGCAAGGTGACGGTCTTGCCGGTACCGGTGGCGCCGGTCACCAGGCCATGACGATTGCCATATTGCAGCAACAACTGCTCGGCACGCTGATAGCTGTCGTCGGGCTTGCGTCTGGCGCCGATGAAAATACTGGTGTCGTCAGCCATATGTCCGGTCTCCGCAAACTGATGTGTTTAAAGCCAGTGGCCTTGCCGCAGGTATAGTGAGGCCGTTGCACAGCGACAATGCCATTCGTTCAAGTCGGAACCATTCGTCCAAGTCGTGGCAATCGTTCAATCAGGGGCAACCCTCCAATCGATTTTTTGAAGCTTGCGGATTTTGCCGGTGTTTGGCAATCGTTCATGGTTCGTGCACGTGGGCCGACCTATATCTTTTGGATCGAATTCGGCCGCTGAAAACGCATTGGATTGCGATATCGAACCGAGGACCGTAGACTGAACCGCTCCAGGCTGGTGCGGGCGCATAAAGCGAGGAAGACGGATGGCCGCCGAAGCCCTGACCAGGGATGTCGAACCAGAGAACGCCGAGCGCCAGCGATGGCGAGCCTTGGCGGAAAAGGCACTCGCCGGCGCATCCTTCGAAGAGAAGCTGGTCTCGCATACCGACGACAACATCCGCATCGAACCGCTCTACGACCGCAGCACAGCGGCAGAACCGACCGTGCGCGCAAACCCGAAATCGCCGTGGATCGTCAGCCAGCGCATCGACGATCCGGATATCGAGCGCGCCAGAACCCAGGCTCTAGACGACGTAGCGCAAGGCGCCACGGGATTGTCACTTGTCTTCGAAGGGGCGCCGAACGCGTTCGGCTACGGCCTGCCGAGAACGGCGGAAGCACTGGAGACGGTATTGGACGGCGTACCGCTCAACCGCGTCCAGGTTCGCATCGACGCCCATCCCTGGAGCCGCGCCGTGGCCGACTGGCTGGTGGCGTTCCTGAGCAAGCGCCGGTCAGACCCGGCAAAACTCAACCTCTCCTTTGGCATCGATCCGGCGGCGATCTTCGCCGGAACCGGCCGGCTGCGCATGTCGATCGAGGCGTTGCAGGCTTCGATGCCGCAGTCGCTGGCGCATTTCTTCTCGATGGGCGTTCCGGGCGTGCTGCTGGAAGCGGACGGACGTGTGTTCCACAATGCCGGTGCGACGGAAGCGCAGGAGCTTGGCATCATGCTGGCTTCGGCGATATCCTATCTCAGAATGTTCGAGACGGCACGGCAGCCGCTTGTCTATGCCGCGCCGCATATCGGCTTTGCACTGAGCGTCGACCAGGACCAGTTGCTGTCTATGGCCAAGGTGCGGGCGCTGCGCAGGCTCTGGGCGCGGGTGCAGGAGACCTGCTCGATCCCCAGTTCCACGGCCAACATCCATGCCGAGACGTCGTTTCGGATGATGACAGCGATGGATCCGGAGACCAACATCCTGCGCACCACAATTGCCTGCTTTGCCGCGGCGTCCGGAGGCGCCGATTCGATCTCGATCCTGCCGCACACGATCGCGCATGGCTTGCCGGCGGGTTTTGCCCGTCGTGTCGCCCGCAACACGCAGCTGATCATGGCGAATGAAAGCCATATCGATCACGTCGCCGATCCTGCCTATGGTTCCGGCGCGGTCGAAGCGCTGACCAACGAACTCTGCGAGATGGCCTGGGCGCAATTGCAAACAATCGAGGCCGAGGGCGGCGTCTTGTCCAGCCTTCAGGAGGGGCTTATCCAGAAGCGTGTTCACGCTGCGGCAGCGCAGCGCAATGCAGCCTACCAGGCAGGCGAGCGGGTCATCATCGGCACCACGCTCTACCCGCTGAAAGGCGAAAGTCCGGTCGAGACGCTGGCGGCGGAACGGCGGCCTGCCTTCACCGAAGGCGTTGCCATCTGTGAGCCGCTGTTTCCGGTCCGCATCGACCAATCCATCGGAGCCGCCTCTTGATACCCGATTTCAGCCAGATCGGTTGGGTCCCGCCACCCCGCGCACCCGTCGAGGTCAAAGGCCAGCGGACGACGCCGGAAGGACTTGTCGCCAAGCATCTGTACAATCAAAGCGATCTCAAGGGGTTGCCGCATCTCGACACCTATCCGGGGCTGCCGCCTTTCGTGCGCGGCCCCTACCCGACCATGTATATCCAGCAGCCCTGGACCATCCGGCAATATGCCGGCTTCTCGACGGCCGAAGAGTCCAATGCGTTTTACCGGCGCAATCTTGCCGCCGGCCAGAAGGGGCTGTCGGTCGCCTTCGATCTTGCCACGCATCGCGGCTATGACAGCGACCATCCACGCGTCGCCGGTGACGTCGGCATGGCGGGGGTAGCCATCGATTCCATCCTCGACATGCGGCAACTGTTCGACGGCATTCCGCTCGGCGAGATGACGGTGTCGATGACGATGAACGGCGCGGTGCTGCCGATCATGGCGCTCTACATCGTCGCGGCGGAAGAACAGGGCGTTGCGCAGAAGGATCTTGCCGGAACCATTCAGAACGACATCCTGAAGGAGTTCATGGTCCGCAACACCTATATCTATCCGCCGAAACCCTCGATGCGGATCGTTTCGGACATCTTCTCCTACACGTCGAAGAACATGCCGAAGTTCAATTCGATATCGATCTCCGGCTATCACATGCAGGAGGCCGGCGCGACCGCCGACCTGGAGCTCGCCTATACGATCGCCGACGGCATCGAATATGCCCGCGCCGGCGTTGCTGCGGGCCTCGATATCGACCGCTTCGCGCCGCGTCTGTCCTTCTTCTGGGCGATCGGCATGAACTTCTTTATGGAAGTCGCCAAACTGCGGGCCGCGCGCCTGCTGTGGGCGACCCTGATGAAGAAGAACTTCTTGCCCAAGGACGAGCGCTCGCTATCGCTGCGCACCCATTGCCAGACTTCGGGCTGGTCGCTGACGGCGCAGGATCCCTACAACAACATCATACGCACCATGATCGAGGCGATGGCGGCGACGCAGGGACATACGCAGTCGCTGCACACCAATTCCTTCGACGAGGCGATGGCGCTGCCGACCGACCACTCGGCACGGATCGCCCGCAACACGCAGCTCATTCTGCAAAAGGAATCCGGCACGACACGCGTCATCGATCCGTGGGGCGGCTCGGCGTATCTCGAACGGCTGACGCATGACCTGGCGGCCCGCGCGCTTGCCCACATCGAGGAGGTCGAGGCGCTCGGCGGCATGGCCGCCGCGACCGAACAGGGCATTCCCAAGCTGCGCATAGAAGAAGCGGCAGCGCGTACGCAGGCACGCATCGATTCCGGCGAACAGATGCTGGTTGGCGTCAATGCCTATCGTCCGGAGAAGGACATGGAGGTCGACGTGCTGAAGATCGACAATGCCGAGGTCAGGGCCAGGCAATTGTCGAAGTTGCAACTGCTGAAGGGCACGCGCGACGTCGCCGCCGTCGAAACCGCACTCGATGCACTGACCCGTGCCGCACGGGGTAACGAAAACCTGCTGGAGTTCGCCATCCGGGCCGCGCGAGCCAGTGCCACGGTAGGCGAGATTTCATTGGCGTTGGAAAGAGCCTTTGGGCGCCATGTCGCTACGGTGCAGACCATTTCCGGCGTCTATCGCAAAGCCCTTGGCGATCATCCCGTTGTCGACGGGCTGCAGGAGAAGCTTGACGCCTTCGAGAAGAAGACCGGAGGCAAGCCGCGTATACTCGTCGCCAAGATGGGACAGGACGGCCATGATCGTGGGCAGAAGGTTATCGCCACGGCCTTCGCCGATCTCGGCTTCGACGTCACCGTCGGAGCGATGTTCCAGACACCCGATGAGATCGCCAGGCTGGCGGTCGCACAAGACGTCCACATCGTCGGCGCCTCGTCGCTGGCTGCAGGGCATCTGACGCTGATCCCCGAGTTACGCGACTCGCTGAAGAAGCTCGGCCGCGGCGACATGCTGATCGTCGCGGGCGGTGTCATCCCTCCACAGGACTATGACGCGGTGCTGAAAGCAGGCGCGGCTGAGATATTCCCGCCGGGCACGGTCATTCCGGAAGCAGCGGATCGCTTGCTGGACCGGCTGCTTTCCGATTGACAGGCTTGTTATAATAATTGTTGCAACGCACGGCGATTGCGTTATAATCGACGTTGCAACAGGATAATCCATCATGAACACCACAATTCGCAAGATCGGTAATTCCGAAGGCGTGATCCTGCCCAAGGAGTTGCTCGATCGTCTGAACATGAAGGCAGGCGACAGCATCGTCATCGTTCAGGAAGGCGAAGAGCTTCGTTTGCGTCGCACCGAAGACAGCGCCGAGGAATTCGAGCGCAAGATGAAGATCGCGCGTGAGCGGATGAAAAAGTACGAGGTTGCCTACCGCGCGCTCGCGAAATGACTGAGCATCATTCGCGGGAGTTCGTGGAGTCACTTCACGCCGAGCAGTTGCGGCTGCACGGCGGAGCGGCAGGTATACGAGATGAGGGTATGCTGGAATCGGCGCTCTCCCGTCCTCAGCAGCGGGAGATTTATGGCGATCCGGATTTGTGCGAACTGGCGGCCGCTTACCTGTTCGGTATTGCCAAGAACCACCCGTTCGTTGACGGCAACAAGCGCACCGCCTTTGCCGCAGCCGATCTGTTTCTCTATTTCAACGGATTAAGCATCGAGGCCGACCAGCAGGACGTCATTCAGCTGGTCTTGATGGTTGCCGCTGGCGAAATCGATGAGGCCGGAGCTGCAGCCTTCTTCCGGGACCATGTCGTCAAGCTCGAAGACTAAAGCGCGTCGCGTCGAAATGGATTCATGCACCGCGCTTTAGGTCTTTGTTTCCATGCATGTCGTTGTCTCAAANTAAAGCGCGTCGCGTCGAAATGGATTCATGCACCGCGCTTTAGGTCTTTGTTTCCATGCATGTCGTTGTCTCAAAACCGGGGCCACTTTTGAGCGACATGCACTAGCTGTCGGAAAGCTTGACGATTTCCCATTCCTTGCCGTTGACCACGGCTACGTCGCCGACCTTCTTGCCGAACAGAGCGACCGCCATTGGGGATACGTGCGAAATCGTGCCCTTTGCCGGATCCGCCTCATCCTCGCCGACGATTTTCCAGTGCACCTTCCTGCCATCATCGCCCTCAAGCGTGACGCCCATGCCGAAGCGAACAAGGTCGCTGCCCGGTTCCGGCACGGAGAGTTCGGCGCTTTCACGTCGGGCGGTCCAGTAGCGTAGGTCGCGTGAGACCAACGCGATGCGCTCGCGGTCTGCCTTCCTTTCGGCTTTCGCCAGTATATCGCGCAAATCGGAAAGATTGTCCTCGATCTGCGCCAAGCCGCGCTCCGTCACCAGATTGCGGTGGTGACTGATCGGTCGCTCACCGACGCCGGCAATGGCGTTTTCGCTGTCTTCCTCGCGAGTGAAAGCTCTGCTCATTCCCTGAACTTAGGCGCGGAAAGGCTACTCGACAAGCGATTGTCGTTGCCCTCGACCGGAGAGGCGGACCGGCTGGCACGATTCCTGCGGTGCAAGGGTCAAAAACCAGGACCTGTGCCGATGTTGAACAGACGAACGCTGCTGATCGGAACCGCCGGCTTTGCCGTCGTCGGCCTCTCGCTTGGCAAGGCGGTGGCCGCGAGCCTGACCGGTATCGAGAAGGCCTCTATGCGCGGCTCGATCAATGCCACGGAACTTGGCGTGCAGCCCGGCATCCTCGACGATCAGAGCAAGGCCTTCGCCAAGCTGCTGCGCGACGCAAACGATCGCGACATACCGGTGTTCCTGCCGCCGGGCACCTATGTCATATCCAACATCTCGCTGCCCAGTCGCGTGCGTCTTTCCGGCGTGCCGGGCGCAACGCGCATCGTCTATGGCGGCGACGGTCACCTGTTCATGGCCGAGCAGGCCGACCATATCGAACTTGGCGGGCTGGTCTTCGACGGCGCAAACCGCTCGATGGGCGATCATGCGCAAGGGCTGCTCGATCTGCGCCGGGTCGCGCATCTGGTCATCGACAATTGCCAGATCACCGGCAGCGGCAAGAACGGACTGGCGCTGGAGCACGCGACGGGGCGTGTAGAACGCTCGGAGATATCGGGGGCTGCCGATGCCGGCATCTATTCGGTCGAGGCCGGCGGGCTGGCGATCACGGGCAACACCGTCTCCGACTGCGCCAATGGCGGCATTCTCGTGCACCGCTGGCAGGCGGCGGAAGATGGCACCATAGTGACTGGCAACCGCGTCGAACGGATCCAGGCGCGCAGCGGCGGGACCGGTCAGAACGGCAATGGCATCAATGCCTTCCGGGCCGGCAATGTAGTCATTTCAGGCAATATCGTGTCCGACTGCGCCTTCTCGGCGATCCGCGCCAACAGCGCCAGCAATCTGCAGATATCGGGCAATACCTGCTCGCGTTCCGGCGAAACAGCCGTTTACTCCGAGTTCTCGTTCGAAGGCGCCATCATCAGCAACAACATCGTCGATGGGGCCGCCAACGGCATCTCGATCGTGAATTTCAACGAAGGCGGGCGGATGGGCGTCTGTTCGGGCAACATCGTACGCAATCTGTCGACCAACGGCCCCTACCCCGCCGACTCGCCTGGATTCGGCGTCGGCATTGGCGTCGAGGCCGACACGACCGTTTCCAACAATGTCATCGAGAACGCGCCGCTCTACGGCATGCAGATCGGCTGGGGGCCGTATCTGCGCAATGTCGTCGCCACCGGTAACATCATCCGCAAGGTTGGAACCGGCATCGTCGTGTCGGTGGTCGAGGGCGCCGGCACAGCGGTCATTTCAGACAATGTCATTGACAGCGCGCTGAACGGCGCCGTTGTTGGCCAGCGCTGGGCCAAGCCGGCGACAGGCGATCTCACCTCGTCAAACGATAGCGGATATGCGCATCTGACCGTCGAGCGCAATCACGTCAGTTGACGGCCGGTTTAATGCAAGGCGCCGGTGGGCCTCAGCGCCCCGACCTTGGCACCGTTCCGGCTTTTGATGGGCACCTTTGCCAGTGCGCTTAGCTTTGACGCCAGGGCCTCGTCGGCGCGCAGCAGTTTGGCAAGAACGGCGGCAACCATGGCTTCGCCGGCGCGGCCGGCGCCATCATCGCATTTGAGTGCAATGCCGAGACCAAGTTCCGGAATTGCGGCACAATAGACGCCTTCGGCGCCGCCTTTCGTAAAAATCCGCCCTGGTGCGGCCTCCATCAGCGCGACGTCTTCGCGGCCGGTGCCGGCAACGAAGAACGGCTCGGCCATGCAGGCAGCCAGCAGACGCTTCGCGGCCTTGGCTCGCTCGGGACCAAAACCATTTGTCGTTGCCATGCGGGCAAAGCCAAGCGCGAAGCTCCGGAGCGGCACCGCATAGGTCGGGATCGAGCAGCCATCGGTCGCCCGCTCGTCCGCGCCATGGACAGCGCCCGTCACCGCGTGCATGGCGTCTCGCACCATCTCCTGCAGGCCGTGCCCCGGCTTGACATAGCCGCGGTGCGCAATGCCGGCGTGGACGCATGTGCAGAGGAACCCGGAATGCTTGCCGGAGCAATTGTTATGCAATGCGTTCGGCGAGCCGCCGGCGCGGGCGAGTGCAATCTCGGCGTCATGATTGGACGGCCAATGCGTGCCGCATTCGAGTGCCGAGCCGTCCAGCCCGGCCTTGGCCAGCATCGATCGCGCCAGTTCGACATGCGCCGGCTCGCCCGAATGGGACGCGCAGGCGAGCGCCAGTTCGCGGTTGCCGAAGCCATAGGCGTCGGCCGCGCCGCTTTCGACCAGCGGCAATGCCTGGATCGCCTTGACCGCGGAGCGCGGAAACACCGGCTTGGCCGTGTCGCCAATCTCCCAAACCGGTTTGCCATCGGCATCGAAGACGGCGACCGCGCCACGATGCGCGCTCTCGACGAGCGCGCCGCGCAACACTTCGATCAGAACCGGATTTGTCATGGCTACCCCGCAAAAATACGGGCTGCTTCTACCTGATCCGGTCCAATATTGAAACGTAGTTGGCGACCGCCGCACCGCCCATATTGAAGATGCCGCCGAGTTTTGCACCGGGCACCTGGATACCGCCGGCCTCGCCGACAAGCTGCATGGCGGTCAAGACATGCATGGACACGCCTGTGGCGCCGATCGGGTGGCCCTTGGCCTTCAACCCGCCGGACGGATTGACCGGCAGGCGGCCATCCTTGGCCGTTGTGCCGTCCAGCGCCAGTCTGGCGCCCTCTCCCGGCTTGGCCAGACCCATCGCCTCGTATTCGATCAGTTCGGCAATGGTGAAGCAGTCATGCGTTTCGACGAAGGAGAGATCGTCGAGCGTCACACCGGCCGATTTCAGCGCCTGGTTCCAAGCCTGTTCGCAGCCTTCGAACGCAAGGATGTCGCGCTTCGACATCGGCAGGAAATCCTGCACATGTTCGTTGGCGCGGAAGGCAACGGCGCGGCGCATCTTCAGTGCCGTCGCGGTGTCGGCGAGGATAAGGGCGGCGGCGCCGTCGGAGACCAGCGAGCAGTCGGTGCGCTTTAGGGGACCGGCAACGAAAGGGTTCTTTTCGCTTTCCTGGCGGCAGAACTCATAGCCGAAATCCTTGCGCATCTGCGCATAGGGATTGTCGACACCGTTCTTGTGGTTCTTGGCGGCGATCATGGCGAGCGCGTCCGACTGGTCGCCATAGCGCTGGAAATAGGCCTGCGCGATCTTGCCGAAGACGCCGGCGAAACCCGCAGGCGTGTCGCCATCCTCGGGCAGATAGGACGCCTTGAGCAGGTTCTTGCCGATCTCCGGCCCGGGCGTCGTCGTCATCTGCTCGGCGCCAACTACCAGCACGATGCGGGCAGCACTGGCGTCGATGGCGCGGATGCCTTGCCGGACCGCCGCCGAACCGGTGGCGCAAGCGTTTTCGACGCGCGTCGCCGGCTTGAAGCGCAGCCGGTCGTCGGTCTGAAGCACCAGGCTGGCGGTGAAATCCTGCGCCGAAAAACCGGCGTTGAAATGGCCGAGCACGATCTCGTCGACTTCGTCAGGACCGATGCCGGCATGGTCGAGCGCGTCCGTTGCCACTTTGACGATCAAATTCTCGAGCGTTTCGCCCTCGAGCTTACCAAAGCGCGAATGCGCCCAGCCAACGATACATGCGGTCATGGCGGTCTCCATCCTTGGCGCCAGCCTAGCACGTGGCTGGCTGGCGCACCTCGCATTTATTGTTCAAAGATAAACAGTCCTGCTCGCTTCGTGAAGGGCTGCAAGCCGATAATCGCTTGGTACAAACGAAACCAGCGTCGATTTTTTTGTTGATTGACCCGTCAATAAAAAATAATCCTGTTTTAAAGGAACATAGCGAAATGCCGAAAGTCGGAATGGAACCGCTGCGCCGCAAGGCGCTGATCAACGCGACGATCTCGGCGATCGGCGAGCGTGGCTCGCTCGACGTGACCATGTCTGAGATTGCCGGGCGCGCCGGCGTTTCATCGGCCCTTGCCCATCACTATTTCGGCGCCAAGGATGAGCTGCTGCTGGCGACGATGCGCCATATCCTGGCCGAACTGACCGCCGACACGTTGCGCGCCCTTGGTTCGGCCGGCACCGCGCGCGAACGCGTCTCGGCGGTAGTCGCCGTCAACTTCTCCGACATTCAGTTCCAGCCGCAAACCATCGCCTCCTGGCTTGCCTTCTATGTCGAGGCCCAGAAGTCATCCGCCTTGCGCCGGCTGCTCAGGGTCTACGCGCGGCGGCTCCATTCGAACCTGATGAGCGGTCTGACCGGCATCTTGCCCAGGGCCGAAGCCGACCGCGTCGCCGAGGCGACGGCGGCGATGATCGATGGGCTCTACATCAGGCGGGCGTTGAAGGACGGCGTGCCTGATGCCGCGACCGCCATCGCGCTGGTCGAGGACTATCTCGAAACCAAACTTGGCGATCGGCGCAAACAGTGACAACGAAGCGATCCAATTTCCTGATCGTCATGGTCGATCAGCTCAACGGGACCCTGTTTCCGGACGGCCCGGCAGAGTTTCTGCATGTACCGCACCTGAAAGCCTTGGCCGCACGTTCGGCGCGCTTTGCCAACAACTACACGGCATCGCCGCTCTGCGCGCCGGGCCGTGCCTCGTTCATGAGCGGGCAATTGCCGTCGCGCACGGGTGTCTATGACAATGCGGCTGAATTCGCCTCATCGATCCCGACCTTCGCCCATCATCTGCGCGCAGCCGGCTACTACACCTGCCTGTCGGGCAAGATGCATTTCGTCGGGCCGGATCAGCTNCGCCGAGACGACCAACCAGATGGAATATGACGACGAGGTCGTGTTCCTCGCCACGCAAAAGCTCTACCAGCTTGCGCGCGAACAGGACGATGCGAACCATCGGCCCTGGTGCCTCACCGTCTCGTTGTCGCACCCGCACGATCCCTATGTCGCGCGCAAGCAGTATTGGGATCTCTATGAGCATTGCCGGGCGCTGGATCCGGAAACCGGGTTCATCGCTCCTGACGAACAGGACGCGCATTCCCGGCGGCTGTACCACGCCAGCGACTATCCCTCATTCGAGATCACGCCGGAGCAGGTGCGTCGTTCGCGGCGCGGCTATTTCGCCAACATCTCCTATGTCGACGACAAGCTCGGCGAGCTCCTGGACGTCCTCGAGCGCACCCGCATGGCCGACGACACAATCATCCTGTTCTGCTCGGACCATGGCGACATGCTCGGCGAGCGGGGCCTGTGGTTCAAGATGAGCTTCTTCGAGGGTTCGGCGCGGGTGCCGCTGATGATTGCCGGCAAGGGCGTACCGGCCGGGTTGATCGAGGCGCCGGTTTCCAATCTTGACGTGACACCGACGCTTTGCGACCTCGCCGGCATCGACATCGCCGCGATCGCGCCGTGGACCGACGGCCAGTCGCTGCTGCCGCTCGCCAATGGCGGGCAGCGCACCGCACCTGTCTTGATGGAGTATGCCGCCGAAGGTTCTTCCGCGCCACTCGTTGCAATCCGTGAAGGCAGATACAAATTCGTCCATTGCGAGCTCGATCCGCCTCAACTGTTCGATCTCGAAGCCGATCCGCTCGAGCGAAACAATCTGGCCGACGATCCCGTCCATGCCGGCCTGGTGGTGGCGTTCATGGACAAGATCCGGGCGCGCTGGGACATGGCCGGCTTCGACGCCGCCGTGCGCGAAAGCCAGGCGCGTCGCTGGGTGGTCTATCCGGCGCTGCGCAACGGCGCTTATTACCCCTGGGATTTCCAGCCCCTGCAGAAGGCTTCGGAGCGGTTCATGCGAAACCACATGAACCTCGACAATCTCGAAGAGAGCAAAAGGTATCCGCGGGGCGAATGATGACAACAGCGCTCGTCCCCTCCCTCGATCACCTTAGACAGGCCTATGCCGTTACCTCCCAGGCGACGCAGATCACGCCGCTGCTGGAATCCGCGGCACTGGCCAGAGAAACCGGTGCCGCTCGTGTTTTCATCAAGCCGGAATCGCTGCAGTGGGCAGGCTCGTTCAAGGTGCGTGGCGCCTACTGGCGTCTGAAGCAGCTTTCGGCCGATGAAGCCAAAAAGGGCGTCGTCGCCTACTCCTCCGGCAACTTCGCGCAAGGGCTGGCGGCTGCCGGCCAGGCGCTTGGCATTCCCGTCACCATCGTCATGCCGATCGACGCACCAGCCGCCAAGCGCGACGCAACGGCGGGCTATGGCGCCCGCGTCGTGCTGACCGACCATGGCGAGCGCGCGCGAGAAGAGGTTGCCGCCGCTAAGGCGCGCGAGATCGCCGAGACCGAAGGTCTGGCCCTGCTGCATCCGTTCGACGATCCGGAGATTGTCGCCGGCCAGGCGGGCGCCGGCCTCGAAGCGCTCGACCAGCTTGAGGCCAAGGGTGCCAGCGCCGACGTCTTGTCATGCTCGGTCGGTGGCGGCGGGTTGATCGGCGGCGTTTCACTCGCCTTCCACTATCTGTCGCCCGCCACTGAAATCATCGGCGTCGAGCCGGAAGGTTTCAATGGCATGGGCGCGTCGCTGGCGCATGGCAGCATCGAGACCATGCCGATCGGGCCGAAGTCGATCTGCGATGGGCTGATGTCGCGACGGCCGGGCGACGCGCCGTTCGCGGCGGTCAAGACCGCCGGTGTTCGCGGCGTCACCGTCGATGATCAATCGGTACGGCGCGCCATGCGGATCGCCTTCGAGCGCATGAAGCTGGTGCTCGAACCGTCGGGCGCGGCGTCGCTGGCGGCACTGCTCGGCGGCAAGGTGGATGTGAAGGACAAGACCGTCCTTGTTGTGGCTACCGGCGGCAATGTCTCGCTCGCCGATTTTATGGCGCATATGAACCATGCTTGAAGCAGATTTCGTCATCATCGGCTCCGGCTCCGCCGGCTCGGCCATGGCCTATCGCCTGTCGGAGGACGGCAAGTATTCGGTCATCGTCATCGAATTCGGCGGCAGCGATATCGGGCCGCTGATCCAGATGCCGTCGGCCCTGTCGATACCGCTCAACATGAGTCTCTACGACTGGGGCTTTGCCAGCGAGCCGGAACCGCATCTCGGCGGCCGCGTGCTGGCGACGCCGCGCGGCAAGGTCATCGGCGGCTCGTCCTCGATCAACGGCATGGTCTATGTGCGCGGCCATGCGCGCGACTTCGACCATTGGGCCGAAGAGGGTGCGGCCGGCTGGGGCTTTGCCGATGTGCTCCCCTATTTCAAGCGCATGGAGGACTCCGACGGCGGCGAGGATGGCTGGCGCGGTCACGGCGGGCCGCTGCATGTGCAGCGCGGCTCGCGCCGCAATCCGCTCTACGGTGCCTTTGTCGAGGCCGGCCGCCAGGCCGGGTTCGAACTGACCGACGACTACAACGGTTCCAAGCAAGAAGGTTTTGGGCCGATGGAGCAAACCATCAGCGGCGGCCGCCGCTGGTCGGCGGCATCGGCCTATCTGAAGCCGGCACTCGCGCGCAAAAATGTGAGTCTGGTCAAAGGCTTTGCGCGGCGGGTGATCATCGAGAATCAACGCGCCATCGGCGTCGAGATCGAAGCTCACAAACAGGTTCAGGTCGTTAAGGCGCGACGCGAGGTGATCGTCGCCGCATCGTCGATCAACTCACCCAAGATCCTGATGCTTTCGGGCATCGGCCCGGCCGAGCATTTGCGCGAGAACGGCATTCCAGTGCTGGCCGACCGGCCTGGCGTCGGCCGCAATTTGCAGGACCACATGGAGCTTTATATCCAGCAGCAATCCTTGCTGCCGATCACGCTTAATTCGGTGCTCAACCCGTTCTCCAAGGCGCGCATCGGCGCGCAATGGCTGTTTTTCAAGACCGGGCTTGGCGCAACCAACCATTTCGAGGCGGCCGCCTTCGTGCGCTCGCGCGCCGGCGTCGACTACCCTGATATCCAGTACCACTTCATTCCGGCCGCGGTCCGCTATGACGGCAAGGCAGCGGCCAAATCGCATGGCTTCCAGGCACATGTCGGGCCGATGCGATCGAAGTCGCGCGGCTCGGTGACGCTGCGCTCGCCGGACCCGAAATCGAAGCCGGTGATCCGCTTCAACTACATGTCGCATCCAGACGACTGGACGGAGTTCCGCCACTGCATCCGGCTGACGCGCGAAATCTTCGGCCAGTCGGCTTTCGATCCCTATCGTGGCCAAGAAATCTCGCCGGGCAGCCAAGTGCAATCGGACGATGATCTCGACGTCTTCATTCGCGACCACGCCGAGAGCGCCTATCATCCCTGCGGCACCTGCAAGATGGGCCGCGCCGACGACATGATGAGCGTGGTCGATCCGGAGTGCCGGGTCATCGGTGTCGATGGCTTGCGGGTCGCCGATTCCTCGATCTTCCCGCGTGTCACCAACGGCAACCTCAATGCGCCATCGATCATGACCGGCGAGAAGGCTTCCGACCACATCCTTGGCCGCACGCCGCTGGCGCCGTCCAACCAGGAACCATGGATCAATCCACGCTGGCAGGCGTCGGACAGATAGAGCATGATCCACCAGACAGATCGAGCTGCCCGATAGAGCGAGCCACCCATTTGGGGGGCGCAGACCAATTGGAGACCTCCCATGCGCGCCCAGCCCACGGCATCGCACTATGTCAACGGACGCTACATCGAGGACGAAGGCGGCGCGCCGCTGCCGGTCATCTATCCGGCAACCGGTGAGACCATCGCCATGCTGCGCTCGGCGACGCCGAACGTGCTGGAACTCGCCGTCGAGGCAGCGCGGGCAGCGCAGCCCGCTTGGGCGCGGCTGAAGCCGGTCGAGCGCGGGCGCATCCTGCGCCGCGCCGCAGACATCTTGCGCGCCCGCAATGCCGACCTCGCCCGCATCGAGACCCTGGACACCGGCAAGGCAATCCAGGAGACGCTGGTGGCGGACGCCCCGTCGGCGGCCGACTGCCTCGAATATTTCGGCGGTGCGGTTGCCGCCTACAATGGCGAGTCGGTCGATCTCGGCGGGCCCTTCGCCTACACAAGGCGCGAGGCGCTGGGTGTCTGCGTCGGCATCGGCGCCTGGAACTACCCGATCCAGATCGCCGGCTGGAAATCGGCACCGGCGCTCGCCATGGGCAACGCGATGGTGTTCAAGCCGTCGGAAAACACCCCGCTGTCGGCACTGGCGCTGGCCGAGATCTACAGCGAGGCCGGCCTGCCCGACGGTTTGTTCAACGTCGTGCAGGGCTATGGCGATGTCGGCGCCGGGCTCGTCGGCCACGATGTCGTCGCCAAGGTTTCGGTGACCGGCTCGGTGCCGACCGGCCGCAAGGTGCTGTCGCTCGCCGGCTCGAAGATGAAGCATGCGACGATGGAGCTCGGCGGCAAGTCACCGCTGATCGTCTTCGACGATGCCGATATCGAGAATGCCATTGGCGGCGCCATGCTCGGCAATTTCTATTCGACCGGGCAGATCTGCTCCAACGGTACGCGGGTTTTCGTGCAAAGCGGCATCCACGACCGCTTCGTCGAACGCCTTGTCGAGCGGACGAAGAAAATCCGCATCGGCGACCCACTCGATCCCGAAACCCAGATGGGGCCGCTGGTCTCCAAGGCGCAGCACGACAAGGTGGTCGGCTATATCGAAATCGGCAAGCAGGACGGCGCGACACTCGCTTGCGGCGGCAACGTGCCTTCTTTGCAGGGTTTCCAGGGCGGCTTCTTCGTCGAGCCGACCGTGTTCACCGGCGTCACCGACACGATGCGCATCGCCCGCGAGGAGATATTCGGGCCGGTGATGAGCGTGCTGAAATTCGACGGCGAGGACGAAGTGGTCGACCGCGCCAACGACACCGAATTCGGCCTCGCCGCCGGTGTCTTCACCCGCGACCTGCAGTGCGCCCACCGCGTCATTGCCGAGCTGCAGGCCGGTACCTGCTGGATCAACGCCTACAATCTGACACCGGTGGAAATCCCGTTCGGAGGCTTCAAGCAGTCCGGCATCGGTCGCGAGAATTCGCTGGCGGCGCTGGCGCTCTATTCGCAGCTGAAGTCGATCTATGTCGAGACCGGCGACGTGGCGAGCCCGTATTGAGCCGATCTACGCGGCTTTTTTCAGCTCTGCTCTCGAGATACTGCGTCTCCGCACAGACCAGATGATAGAAGATGCTGGCCGCCGGCCCATCCATCGCCAGCGAGCGGCCACGCTCGTCGATGCGGTCGATCCACGGGCCGAGCGGCGCCGGGTCTATGTGCCAGCGGAACAGGCGACCAACGCGTGCCTCGATTTCCGGCTTGAGGTCGGCGCCACCCGAACCGTCTAGCGCGGCCGTGACCATTGCGACGGATCCGCGCGCCGGCAGCCCCAGCCCGACACCAGCGCCCGCTTGAACGACAGCAAGTTGGAGCGGAGGTCATGCCCGGTGACGATATCGGTCCGGCGCGGGACGGCGAATCAGCGTGCCAAGCCCCATGCCGAGTGGCCGGACCCGATTAGATTGAGCTCCGGTGGTAGCTTGGAGCGGGGATGGCCGAACCGCCAGCGCGCAATATATTCGCGAAAGCCGGGCGCCTTGATCAGCGCTTCGGTCTCGAATTCGAAACTGTTGGCCAAGCCTCGCCAACGATCCTCAAGGGCAAGACCGGAAACTCCAAGAGGCGGAAAAGTACTGATATCGAGGCCCGCGGCTTAGGACGCAAGGCTTTAAGCCACGTTTATCGCGGACCGAAATCCGAGCTTTGCGGAAATGCCCGACGAAAGGGATGAAATGCGACAGAAGTGCTGCCATTGCCGCTTGCAGGAACGAGGTGTGGCGGCTATAAGCCCGCGGTCTGGTCACGGAGTGTAGCGCAGTCTGGTAGCGCACCTCGTTCGGGACGAGGGGGTCGCAGGTTCAAATCCTGCCACTCCGACCAGAAAAAACAGATACTTAGGTATTTGTTTCTCCCGATACCCCACAGCGCGAGACCTGCCGGCGCTCTGAGTTCTGCCGGCCTGGCGACGTGTGCCACCCGATCGGGGTCGTGCTTCGCCAACGAAGGCTGTGAAGGTGCGCCGGTCCAGAGTGTCGGGGGGCGTTGAGGCGTCAGCTAGAAGCGATAACGAAGCCCAACAGTATTCGCGTTGGAACCCTCTCCCATATTTCCAAACGTACCACCGGCGCCGGATCGGTGGTGGAGTTGATAGACAAGCTCGACATTGGGAGCTTGCCTTAGCCTGAAGGAAAGCTCCGCGCCGATGAAACCAAGCAAAGACGCGTCGCCATCGTAATAGATTTCGCGTTCGCGTTCGATCTCGGTGGTGCCCGTAACCGCACTCAAACCGGCCGTCACTGCGGGCGCAATCGCCAGATCGCCGATGACAAGGCCCTGGTGACGAACCCTAACCCCGGCCCAAACTTCTCCTGACGTGTCGTCGTCCTCGCCAAATCTTACGGCAGCCCCGGTCACACCGTCAAGAACGAAACCAGCGCCCATATCGACGAAATCGCGACCATAGGCAGCGCCGATTATGTAGTTGTTCGTATAGTCGGCGCCGAATACGTTGATTGTGTTCCCAAATGATCCGGCCGCAAAAACGCCGCCAAAAAAATACACGTCGTTCTTCGCCGGTTGACCGACGGTGAAAGGATCTTCGGTAGCAATATAGATGAAGGGAGAATTGTCGGCGAGAGCGGAAGTGATGGAACAGGTCAGGACCAGTGCAGCCACAGCCGCTCGCACCCCGCGCATTCGCAAGCTCCGAATCAATCCTCAGTCGATCATCTTTCTTCCGGTATTTCACGGGAAGAAGCAAGTTCCCTGATCCAGGAATTGGATGGAGCTCTACCCATTGTTTGGGCAAGCCTTTCTTTCCGAAATGCAGGTCAGCTCACCAAATCGGATTCCCTTTTGCCAGCGCCACCTACGGGATCTGGTCAGATGAAAAACGCGCATCTTGCTCCGACGCAAGGCTTTAGCCCGTCGGACCAGCCTCATGGCAAAACCCCAGTTGAACTCCAGGCCGTACTCTTCCGGCCCCAGCAAAAGTCCCGCCGGGCCCTTGACCGCCAGAAATGAGTTCCCAAGTGGGTTACCAACCCGCTGGTCCGGGCCCCTCTGGTGAGAGCCTCGGCACTCTTACGATGTCGGACCGATTTTCTGACAGCCGTGCTGACAGGGGATTGCCCTTGAGTTTCTCATTCTTGTTCATCGAATGGCTCGGGACACCGCTCTGGATGTGGTCGAGCTTTTTTGTCCTCGTTATCGCTATTCTGTCATTCGACCTTGGAATTCTTCACAGGCAGGACAAGGAAATTGGCGTCCGCGAAAGCGTGATGCTTTCTGCCCTCTATGTCGCGCTCGGGCTCGCCTTCGGTGGCTGGGTATGGTGGTATCTCGGCGCCGACGCCGGCCTCGCCTATCTGACAGGCTTCGTCGTCGAAAAGACGCTGGCGCTCGACAACATCTTCGTAATTGCCCTGATATTCTCATTCTTTGCTGTGCCGCGCATCTACCAACACCGGGTGCTCTTCTGGGGCGTCCTCGGCGTCATGGTGCTGCGTGCCATTATGATCGGTGTCGGCGCGATGCTGGTCGCCGAGTTCGCTTGGGTTCTTTATATCTTCGCCGCGTTCCTGATCATCACCGGCATCAAGATGCTGATCGTCAAGGAGGCAGAACCCGACCTGTCCAAGAACGTCCTCTTCCGCTTCATGCACAATCGCTTTAGGGTCACCGAAGAGCACCACGGACAGCGGTTTTTCGTCAAAAAGACAAATCCCGGAACAGGCCAGGCGAGCTGGTTCATCACGCCGCTTTTCATGGCGCTGGTGATGGTCGAGGTGGCCGACGTCATCTTCGCCGTGGATTCCGTCCCTGCGATTTTCGCGATCACGACAGACCCATTCATCGTCTACACCTCGAACGTCTTTGCGATCCTCGGCCTTCGCGCCCTCTATTTCGCGCTTGCGGCGATGATCCACCGCTTCCGTTATCTGAAGCCCGCGCTCGCTATCGTCCTGATCTTCATCGGCTCGAAGATCTTCGTCGCCGATCTCCTTGGCCTTGAAAAGTTCCCGGCCGCCTTCTCGCTCGGCATTACCTTTGCGATCATCGCCGCCGGCGTGGTCTGGAGTCTCCTCAAGACCAGGGAACAGCAGCGGCAGTCTGCGTGAACGGGGGAGTCGACCCTGTCCGCCGGTCGACGCAACGGCGAGGAGGTACAGACCGGCGCCGTTCCTGCTCCGGATGCGGCTGACCGCCATGACCCACCCTCCAGGAGATCAAAGGACGGCAAGGTCGTGGACTGGTTGGATCATGTCGGCGACGCCGACGACGGCCCTTGGCCTCCTTCACTCGAAAGGAGCCAAAATGCTCGGTCGCGGCGCATATGGAAATGAGAGTTCGCTCACCAGGATTACCACCCGGCGAGCGAACCCTATCGGCGCAGGAAGGGACGTAGCTGCGCCGATGTGCAAATCTTCATGGGTCATCTCCGGGACGATCAGCCAAGGGCTAGTCCAATAGCCATCAAGGTGATGGCCATCGCGAAGACTGGTGCGAGCAACCAGCGCGCCTGGCCAACGCTCTTCTCCATCGGTTTCCTCCCACAACTTGCAGCGGACAACGACCGCAAACAGCGGCCGTTCCGGGCTACGCCCTTGGTAAGACCATTGCCTTTTGCGATCAGACTTAAGTCCCCTGCTCCGCCCGACCGAAGCCCAGCCCCGGGAACGATTGCACCTGCCCCAAGTTCGAGTGATTGGCGCAGACGATGTTGTGCTGCGTCGGTTTGCAAAGGAGGAATTCATGAAAATGCATCTTACCACCGCGGCGGCGGCGCTTCTGTTACTTGCAGGTATCGGAGCAGCCGCAGCCGAGGACATCATCCTCCAGCCCGAGCAGGAAACAGTCATCCGTGAATATGTGAAGAAGCAGCCCCTCGCTTCGGTGAAGCTTCCCGGTGTGGAACTCAATATTGGAACAGCGCTGCCCGACACGGTCGAGCTTCACGAAGTCCCCAACGTCAAATACCGCTACACAGTGATCGACAACCGAACAGTTGTCGTGGATCCGGGTACCCACAAGATCATCAAGATCATCGACTGAACCAGCCGCTGTCGGCTGAAGCCCGCCGCCCTTTGGGCCACGGGCTTCGCAGCAAAAACGGATGCAGATCGCCATGAACCGTGAGACTGAAATATCCCAAGCGCTGGGGATGCGCGTGGCTGACCTCAAGGCCAAGATGCAAGAGGCCCGCATCACCAAGGGCGAAATGAAGACCTTCCAGAAAGTCGCGGCCATGATGGAGGACCGCGAGGGGCGAATTCAGGGCGACGACCTGATCGCCGCGTCTTTCGTCTCCGATCTGAACAGCCAAAACCCCGAGTAGCCATGGCGACAATCAGCAGACTTTTTGATTCGCCTGCCGAAGCTGCCCGGGTCGCAGGCGACCTTATGGGAGCTGGAATTCCTCGGGTGGAGATCGCCATCATTGGGCCTTACCGGGACGAAGCGGGATTTCTATGGGCGCTCGCTCTGGGATCAATCGCTGGCGCTGGCGCTGGCGGGTTGGCCTGGTTGAGCGGAGTTGCCGTTCACGCCATCAATCCTCTTGCCGCGGGACTGTCGGCAACAGCGATGGCAGGCGCTGTCCTTGGCGGCGTTGCCGGCGGCCTGCTCGGCACACTATTCACCACGAGTTCCGCAAAGACGAATGATCCGAGCATTGCAGAGGGCATCATTTTGGTGACGGCGCATGTCGATGAAAACGAGATCGATGCCGCCCAGGCAGTGCTCGGGGACGAACCGGCGAAGTTCGTTGCCAAAGCAGCCTGAGAATTTGTGGGGAAATTGAACGAATGGCCCGACGTTTCGGAGGCGGGAACGGTGCGGCGGCTGGCTTACCGCTTTCAACTCGTGCCGCCGAAGTTTGCACGTCGACCAGGCGATCCGAACGAAGCCGCTGAACATCCCTTTCCAGGTCGGAGACAACCAAAATGCGAAAGCGCGCCGCGGCGAAACTTTGACGAAAATGGCCGTCAGCGCTAGGTACTTCGATGCGGTATGACGGGCTCGATGTAACGGCAAGCCGGATGCGACATGAATTCGAATTCAACGACAGCCTCGCCACCGGCCCTGACGATTGCGCTGTTTCTTGTCGTCGGCTGTTCATCGATCGGCAGAACTGTCGATCCGGCGAAATACGATGCGATGTCGTGCCCTGAGCTCAACAGTGCGCTGGGAGGCATCGCCCGCGACATCTCGCGAACCGCAATTACCCGCGGCAAAATCGCGAATACCAACGTTCCGCGCTGGCTGCCGGGCGGCTCGCGTGTAAAAACCGCGGTCGCCAACCGTGAAACGGCTAGGATCGCCCGGCTGAAACAGCAGCAAGACGCCCTAGTCGCGGTTCGGGCAAACAAGTGCCCGAGGTCAACGGACTGAGTGAACAGCCGTGTCTGGTGTTTTGCGCCTTTTGGTGGCTACGGTCCTCAGGCGCTCAACCGAAACCGTGTGACGTCGATCGCCGCGGCCATCAGCGTCTGGGTGTAGACGTGCTGCGGATTGCTGAAAATCGCCTCGGTCGGCCCTTCCTCGACGATCTTGCCCTGTTTCATGACGATGATGTAGTCGGCCATGGCGCGCACGACTGACAGATCGTGGCTGATGAAGAGGTAGGACAGCTCGTGGTCGGCCTGCAGCTTGCGCAGCAGTTCGACGATCTGTTTTTGCACCGAGCGGTCGAGTGCCGAGGTTGGTTCGTCCAGAACCACCAGCTTGGGCTTCAGGATCATGGCGCGGGCAATGGCGATGCGCTGCCGCTGGCCGCCTGAGAATTCGTGCGGGTAGCGGTTGCGGGCATTTGGATCGAGGCCGACCTCGCGCAAGGCCTCGACCGCGCGCTGGTCGCGTTGCTTGCCCGAAAGGTTCGGCTCATGCACCAGAAGCCCTTCGGTGACGACCTGGCCGACGGTCATGCGTGGCGATAGTGAACCGAACGGATCCTGGAAGACGAGCTGCATCTGGCGCCGCAGCGGCCTCATCGCTTGTCGGTCGGCAGTGGAAATGTCGTGATCGCCGAAACGGATGAGGCCGTCGCTCGGCAACAGTCGCAGCAAGGCGCGGCCGAGCGTCGATTTGCCCGAGCCGGATTCACCGACGATGCCGATGGTCTGGTTGCGCTGCAGTCGGATCGAGATGTGGTCGACGGCACGCAGCATCAACGGCTCGCCAGCAAGAAACCCGCCGCCGATCCTGAAGGTCACTTCGACATTCCTGCCTTCGAGCAGCACCGGGGCGTTGGCGGGCGGCGGCGCCTTGTGGCCGGTCGGCTCGGCTGCCAGCAGCATTTTCGTATAGGCATGCTGCGGGTTGACGAAGATGGCTTCAGCCTCCCCCTCCTCCACAACCTCGCCCTGGCGCATGACATAGACACGGTCGGCAAAGCGACGGACAATGCCAAGATCATGGGTGATGAAGACGATCGCCATGCCGAGCTTGCGCTGCAATTCGGCCAAGAGCATCAGGATTTGCGCCTGGATGGTTACGTCGAGCGCCGTCGTCGGCTCGTCGGCGATCAGGATGTCGGGATCGTTGGCGAGCGCCATGGCGATCATCACGCGCTGGCGCTGGCCGCCAGACATTTCGTGCG
The DNA here is from genome assembly GCF_000502955.1 of Mesorhizobium sp. LNHC252B00. Lineage (GTDB taxonomy): Bacteria > Pseudomonadota > Alphaproteobacteria > Rhizobiales > Rhizobiaceae > Mesorhizobium. The sequence continues at coordinate 108,037 of NZ_AYWO01000015.1, forward strand.
GATAGGACTTCATCCGCCGCTCGGGATCGGGAATATGCACCAGCCGCAGCAGCTTGAGCGCCTCTTCGCGCGCCTCGGCGACATTCAAGCCGCGATGCCGGCGGATCGGCTCGATCAGCTGATTGCCGATCGAATAGAGAGGATCGAGCGACGTCATCGGCTCCTGAAAGATCATGCTGATCTTCCGGCCACGGACCTTGTTGAGCTCGGATTTGCTCAGAGCCAGAAGGTTGCGGCCGCGATAGTCGACGCTGCCTGTCGCTTCGCCATTCGATGCCAGCAGGCTCATCGCCGCCATCATCGTCTGGCTCTTGCCGGAGCCGGACTCACCGACGACGGCAACGGTTTCGCCCGCGTTGACATGTATGTTGATGCCCTTGACCGCCTCGACCGCGCCGTCGAGCGTGCGGAAGCGGACGCGAAGGTCCTTGACGCTGAGGATCGTTTCGGAAGCAGCCATCTCAGTGATCCCCATCTCTATCGATCCCCATCTTAGCGATCCCTTGGGTCGAGCGCGTCGCGAAGGCCGTCGCCGACGAAGTTCAAGGCGAACAGCGTCGAGACGAGGAAGAAGGCGGGAAACAGGAGCAGCCAGTTGGCGGTGCCGATGTTCTTGGCGCCGACCGAGATCAGTACGCCCCAGCTGGTCATCGGCTCCTGCACACCGAGCCCCAGGAACGACAGGAAGCTCTCCAGGATGATGACCTGCGGCACCAGCAGCGTCATGTAGATCACGACGGGCCCGAGCAGGTTGGGGATGACGTGGCGCAGGAGGATGCCGCGCTGGCCGACACCCATGGCCTCCGCCGCCTGGACATATTCCTGCCGGCGGATCGACAGTGCCTGGCCGCGCACGATGCGCGCCATGTCGAGCCACAGCACTGCGCCGACCGCCAGGAACATCAGCACGAAATTGCGGCCGAAGAACACCACCAGCATGATGACGAAGAAGATGAAGGGCAAGGAATAGAGCACGTCGACGATGCGCATCATCACCTCGTCGACCTTGCCGCCGGCAAAGCCGGCAGCGGCGCCGTAGACCACGCCGATGACCACCGCCACGATGCCGGCGAGCAGGCCGATGGCCAGAGATATGCGCCCGGCCATCAGCGTGCGGGACAACAGATCGCGGCCGGTGTTGTCGGTACCGAACAGGAAGTATTGCTGCTTGATCGAGGCGCTCATCGTCACTTCGAGGCCGTCAGGCGACTTGCTTTCGATCTTGGTGCCGTCAAAGGCATCGGAGCGATCGAGATAGCGGATGTTGCGGTCGTCGATCGGCTTGGTCGACTTGACGGTAACGAAGACCTGGTTGCCCTCCTGCCGCCACTCCTTGAGGTCGACCCGCATGCGCTTGATCGCTTCGGTGAGCGCCGTCTCGATCGTGTCGGCCTTCGGATAGGCCGAAAGGCTTGGCGGCGTGCGCACATAATCACCATAGATGGTCGTGTATTGATGCGACACGAGCGAGGGGCCGACCACGCTGACGACCGCGATCAAAGCGAGATAATAGAGGCTGAACATGGCGGCGCGATTGGCCTTGAGGCGCGCCCAGGCATCCCCCCAGAGCGAGCGGCCGATGACGGCGGGAGCCGTGGCTGCGATGTCAGTCATAGCGCACCCTCGGGTCGACGACCGCGTACATGACGTCGACGATAAGGTTGAAAACGATGGTGAAGATGGCGATCACCACCACCGTTCCCATCACCAGCGTATAATCGCGGTTNAGATCGTCTCGACGATGACCGAACCGGTCAGCAGAGCCGCGGCCGCCGGGCCGGTGAAGGAGACGATCGGCAGGATGGCGCCACGCAGCGCGTGCTTGACCACCACCGACCAATCGGAGAGGCCGAGCGCGCGTGCCGTGCGGATATGATGGGATCGCAGCGATTCGATCATCGAGCCACGCATCAGTCGGGCGACGATGGCGATCTGCGGCAGAGCGAGCGTCAGCACCGGGCCGACCTTGTTGATGAAAGCGCCATCACCCCATCCACCGATCGGCAGCAGTTTCCAGGTCAGCCCGAACAGAAGCTGGATCACCGGCGCGATGACGAAGGTGGGAATCGTGCTGCCGGCGGTCGCCAGCGCGATCACCGTGTAGTCGCCAAGCTTGTTCTGGTTGAGCGCGGCAATGGTGCCGAGCACGGAACCGAGCAGAAGCGCCAGGACGAGTGCCGACGCGCCGAGCTGGACCGAAATAGGCAGTCCCTTGGCGAAGAGTTCGGTGACGGTGAAATCCGGCATGTTGTAGCTCGGCCCGAAATTGCCGCGCAAAAGATTGCCGAGATAGTGGACAAATTGCAGCCAGAGCGGGTCGTTGAGACCGAACTGAGCTTCGAGATTGGCTCTGATCTCAGGGCTCAGCCCCCGCTCCTGGTTGAACGGGCCGCCTGGCGCGACGCGCATCAGGAAAAACGCCATTGTCACGATGACGAACAGCGTCGGAATGGCGGTCAGAAGCCGCCTTAATACATATCGCAGCATCGGTGCCCCGCTTGATCCAGAGCAGTATGCGTCCAACTGGACGATTATGCTCTAGCGTTCAAATCTTCGCACCGACATTGTCGAAAATCGATCCGGTTCCCGGGCCGATGCGATGGCAAACCAGCACCGCCGCGCATGAGTTGCGCGGCGGCCCAGCCAAGGGATCAGTCCTTGCTGATGAAGCGGGACGGATGGATGTCCATCACATTGTCGTCGAAACCATGCAGCTTCGAAGAAACGATGTCATGGTAGCTGTAGTAGAGAAGCGGGATCTCGCCGACATCATCGATGAGGATGCGCTCGGCCTCGGCGAGTTCCTTCATGCGCAGTTCGGGTTTGCCGCCGGCGGCGGCCGCCTTGTCCATCGCCGCTTCGTATTTCGGGCTGTTATAGTTCGAATAGTTGTTGCCGCTGGCCTTGCGCGAGATGCCGAGGAAGGTTTCCGGGTCCTTGTAATCTGCGATCCAGGCGGCACGCGCCACATCGTAGTCGCCCTTCTGCTCGAGGAACGAGTAGTGGGTCTTGGTGTCGGTGTTGAGCAGCGTGATCTCGACGCCAAGCGGCTTCAATTGTTCCTGGATGGCGACAGCGGTGTTCTTGTGGTTTTCCGAGGTGTTGTAGCGGATCTCCATCTTCAACGGATGCTCGGGTGTATAGCCGAGCTTCTCGAGGATCTTCTTGGCAGCGTCTTCGCGGTCGATCTGCGGCATGTCGGCATATTTGGCCAGTGCCGGCGTGTAGCCTTCGATGCCCGGAGGTACCATCGAATAGCCGGGCAGCATCGAGTTCTGCCAGACTTTTTCGGCGAGAAAGTCGCGATCGATCGCCATCGAGATGGCATTGCGCAGTTCGACATTATCCCACGGCGCCTTGTCGGTCTTGATCGCATAATAGTAGGTGCCGAGATATGGACCGACACGGACCTGGTCGCCGAATTTGGTCTTGAGGTCGGCGAGCTGTTCGGTCGGCAGGTCACCGTAACTATCGAGTTCACCGGCCTCGAAGCGCTTCATCGCCGACGAGCGATCCTCGGTCGGGATGTAGTTGACCACGTCGAACTTGACGGTTGCGGCGTCCCAGAATTTCGGATTCTTGACCAGCTTCAGATGGTCGTTGGGAATCCACTCCGCCGCTGTATAAGCCCCGTTGGAGACCAGCTTGCCTGCCTTGATCCAGTCGGCGCCAAGCTTTTCGATAGACGCCTTGTTAACCGGATAGGTTGCCTGGTGGGTCAGCATCTCCAGGAAGTAAGGCGTCGGCGCCTTCAGCGTGACTTCGAGGGTATTTGCGTCAAGCGCCTTGACGCCCATGTCCTCCGGCTTGGCCTTCTTGGTGTTTACCTCCTCGGCGTTCTTCACGGGATAGAGCATGGAAGCATATTCGGCAGCGGTGGCTGGATCTTCCAGCCGATGGAACGAATAGACGAAGTCGTCGGCCGTCACCGGGCTGCCGTCCGACCAGAGGCCGTTCTTGCGCAGCTTGAAGGTGTAGACTGTGCCGTCGTCGGACACCGTCCAGCTTTCGGCGGCGCCAGGAATGAGGTTCGTCTTCTGAGATCGGAAGAGCACACGTCTGNGGTCTCGGCGAAAGCGGGCGTGTAGAACGTGCCGGCTGCCACCGCCATGGTCGTGGCGAACACAGTCGCCCTCAGCATGTTTTTCAGCATGAAGTTCTCCCTGTCGGCGCTGCCCGTCGGCGCGCCTTTACGTGTTGACGCCCCGGAGCCGATATCTGACTCCTTCGAGCGCGCCACCGGTTCCCTCCGATGGCTGGTGGCAGGAGACTAGACAGGAGGTAAGCTCTTTTCAACTGAGTACTGATTGACCCTAAGTCAACAATGAGAAGAAAGAGGCCATCGCTAAATTAGAACATGCCTTCAATCGCTCACACCGCCAGGTTGCACCTGGGGTTTCCGCTTTTTGCATGCGAACTTTGGCATGTTCAGCGACATGGTTCGCCGTCTCATTCTTATGGCCAGAAGCCGCCGATTCCGGATAAGTGCTTCGGGAACTTCGGCGGTTGAGTTCGCCCTGCTCTCACCGATCTTCATCCTCATCCTGCTTGGAATGGTTGCGTACGGCATATATTTCGGTGCGGCCAACTCGATCCAGCAAATCGCGGCGGACGCCGCACGGACAGCCATTGCTGGGATGAACCAGACCGAACGGCAAACGCTCGTGGCCAGCTTCGTCACCAACAATGCAGGTGGATATCCGTTCGTGGATGCGAACAAGCTAACCTATCAGGCCAATGACAGCACAGCCGATGGCAGCCAGTTCGTGGTTTCCATCCAATACGATGCACGCAACCTGCCGATATGGAATCTCTTCCCTGGCATCGCGATGCCAGGGACCACGATCACGCGCCAGTCAACCATACGGGTCGGAGGTATCTAAGTGTTGCCGCATGCGCGCAAGGAGATCGGCCGGCTGGCGCGGTTGATGCTGAGTGATAGAAAGGCGAATTTTGCCGTGATGACCGCGCTTATGGCGCCGGTCGGGCTTGCGCTGGCTGCCGTCGCCATCGACGAAGCCTCGATCTACACCGAGCGTCGCGAAGCACAGGCAATGGTGGACTTGGCCGCGATCACCGCCGCCTCGAACATCACAAAGATCGACACCGCAGTCGTGACCACGCTGACCGACAACGGCATGCCGGGGGTTGTCGTTCAAGGCTTGGGACAGACGATCGCACCGGCCGTCGGCAAAACTGTCGTTTCGGTCACACCGGGACGATACGCGGCATCCGGTACTAACGTAAGCCAGCGCTTCCAGGCCAACTTGACACCCTACAATGCCGTCCGCGTAACTCTGAAGAAGATCCCGGCCCGCTATTTCGCGAGTTCGCTGATCCCCACTCCGGTCATCGGCACCGAGGCGACGGCCAGCATGACACCGCTGGCAACGTTCTCGGTAGGGTCGAGGCTGGCCAGCGTCAATGGCGGTATCCTCAACGCGCTTCTGAGCGGACTTCTCGGCGGCAACATTACGCTCAGCGTCATGGACTACAACGGGTTGATCTCGGCTGATGTCAGCGTCCTCTCCTTCATAAGTGCCCTTGCCACGCAAGCGAACGTGACCGGCGGTACCTATTCGGATGTGCTGGCCTCCAAGGCGACCGTCGGCCAGATCGCTACCGCCATGGCCAATGTGCCTGGAGTTGGCAATACGGCCAAGGTCGCCCTGCAGACAATCGCGTCCAAGTCGACCAGCACGGTCAAGATCCCGCTCAGCAGCCTTGTCGACCTCGGCTCCGTGGGCAGCGTAGGGTTGGGACAAACCCCGACAGGCCTAGGGGTCGATGCAAGCGCCATGGGAATGCTGACTGCCGCCGCAGTGCTGGCTAACGGCACCAACCAGGCTCAGGTCAATCTCGGAGCCACCGTACCGGGGCTTGTTTCCACCAAGCTTACCATTGCGATCGGCGAGCCGGCACAATTTTCGCCATGGCTCGCGGTCGGTGGAATCGGTACCACGGTGCGCACGGCACAGACACGTATCAAGCTGGTGGCCAGCGTCGGGGTCGGCACACCTGGTCTCGGCGGCGGCGTCAGTCTGCTGGCCGTGAACCTGCCGCTCAATGTGGAAGTCGCCTATGCCGAAGCCAAACTGACCGACATCACTTGTCCGACAGGGCCTTCCAGCATCAAGGTTTCCATCGCGGCGCACCCAGGCATTGCCGCGCTGCACCTGGCCAACAGCAACACTTCAGGCTTTGGCGACTTCAGCCAACCGCAGACATTCACCGACGCGGAAATCGCGGATGCGAACCTCAAGCTGCTGCTGACCAACATTCCGCTGATACAGATGATGGGCTCCGCCGCCACCGCGATCACCAACAACAACCCGACAACACTGACCTTCGATGCGGCCGACATCGCCAACAAGACGATCAAGACCGTTTCGACGCGCAACATTACACAATCGCTCACCACGTCTCTGGTCAGCAACCTGTCACTTTCGGTCAATGCGCTTGGCCTGGGGATCGACCTGACAGCCCTGACCGGAGCGGTCAAGCCGGCGGTGGTGACGGCGCTGAACGGTGTAACAGCGCCCGTCGACGACTTGCTCTACAATGTGCTCTCAGCGCTGGGTGTCGGCGTCGGCGAGGCCGATGTACGGGTTACCGGCGCGACCTGCGGACGCTCGGTACTCGTCCAGTAAGGACGGACGTCAATCGAGGCGGCCAAGAAAATATCCGAGCGCAGGCAACGAGAGCCCGGTCTCCTCGACGGCAGCTGCATCGCCGGCAAGCTTTGCGACCGCTCCGATATCAGGAGGCAAGGGCCAATTCGCCGGCTCCCCTGTGAAATTGAAGACACAGAGCAGTCTCTCGCCGCCGCCTTCGCGGATGAAGGCGAGCACGTCACCCTCAGCGTCAATAAAGAGGATCGAGCCTGTTACCAGCGCCTCATGCTCCCTGCGCAACGCCAGGGCGGCCCGATAGGACGTGAGCACCGATGTGGCGTCTGCATTCTGCACGTCGACCGCTCGGGCGCGATGGCTGGCCGGTATGGGCAGCCACGGCTTGGCCGTCGAGAAGCCCGCATTGTCGGCGCCAGCCTCCCAGACCATCGGCGTACGACATCCATCCCTGCCCTTGACGCCCGGCCAGAAGCGGATGCCGACGGGATCGCGCAGATCCCCATAAGCAAGCTCCGCCTCCTCCAGGCCAAGTTCCTCGCCCTGGTAGAGGCAGATCGATCCGCGCAGGCAGGACAGCAGCATGATCGAGAATCTTGCGACCGCGTCGGGATCACTTCCCGGCCTCGTCCAGCGGCTGACATGGCGCACTACGTCATGGTTTGAGAACGCCCAGCAGACCCAGCCATCGGAAACGCTTGCCTCGAAGGCTTCGACGCAGCCGCGTACATGCGCCGCCGAGAACTGCGGCCCCAGCAGGTCGAAAGTGTAGCACATATGCAGCTTGTCGCCGCCTGAGGTGTAGGCGGCGAGCGTCTGCAGGGAGCGGCCTTCATCGCCGATTTCGCCGACTGCGGTACGGTCGTCATATTCGTCGAGCAGCGCCCTGAAGCGCTGGAGAAATGCCAGGTTTTCCGGCTGCGTCTTGTCGAACAGGTGCTCCTGGTAGAGGTAGGTGTTGGTCTCGCTGTTGGTGCCGGCGACGCTCGACGCCAGGGGTGGATTGCTGCGCAGCCAGCGGTCATGGACATAGTAGTTGACCGTATCCAACCGGAAGCCGTCGACGTCGCGCTCCAGCCAGAACCGCACCGTTTCCAGAAGCGCATCCTGAACCTCCGGATTGTGGAAATTCAGGTCCGGCTGCGAGGCGAGGAAATTGTGCATGTAATATTGCCGGCGGGTCGAATCCCATTCCCAGGCCGGGCCACCGAAAACAGAGAGCCAGTTGTTGGGCGCGCCGCCATCAGGCTTGGCGTCGGCCCAGACATACCAGTCGGCCTTGGGATTATCGCGGCTGGCGCGGCTTTCGACGAACCAGTCGTGTTTGTCGGATGAATGCGACAGCACCTGGTCGATGACGATCTTCAGGCCGAGACGATGCGCCTCGGCAACCAGCGCACCGAAATCCTCAAGCGTGCCGAACATCGGATCGACATCGCAGTAGTTCGACACGTCGTAGCCCATATCGGCCATCGGCGACTTGAAGAAGGGCGACAGCCAGACAGCATCGACACCAAGCGAGGCGACATGAGCGAGCCTCGACGTAATGCCTGCGAGATCGCCGCTGCCGTCGCCGGTCGTGTCCTGGAACGAGCGCGGATAGATCTGGTAGATGACGCAGCCGCGCCACCATCCGGCCTTGTCAGCTGACGCCATTGCGCTTCTCCCTTGTGCCGGCCTGCGCTTGTTCGATCATGAAGATCACCGTCCGCCCCGATACCGGCCGCGAGATGTCAGCTGCCTCGACTGCGGCGGTCCAGAAAAACCCTTCACGCTCAGGCAGCGTGACCATGCAGGCCCGGCGATCGCCGTTGATGATGACGGCAAGGCGACCCTCGCCATCGCTGGCGCCACCCAGGATCATGACAAGACGGTGCCGCTGCGGATCCTGCCAGCTCTGTTCATCGAGCGGCACGCCCGTCTCGGTCAGCCAAGCGACGTCCGGCATCTTCGAGCCTGCCGGTGGCTCGCCAGTGAGGAAGGCTGTGTCGGAAAGCACTGATGTCGCGCGGCGCAACGTCGAGAGCAGCGCCGTGTAGCGATCCAGAGCCTGGTCGCGGCCGGCCCAGTCGAGCCAGGTGATCTCGTTATCCTGCGCATAAGCGTTGTTGTTGCCCTGCTGGGTGCGGCCGAATTCGTCGCCAGCCGTCAGCAAGATGGTGCCGCGCGAGGCAAACAGTGTGGCGAGCAGCGCGCGCTGGTCGTTCAGGCGAGCCGCTGCCACAGCCGGGTCGTCCGCATCCCCTTCGACGCCGTTGTTCCAGGACAAGTTCTCGTTGTGGCCGTCGCGATTCTGCTCGCCATTGGCCTCGTTGTGCTTGCGCTCGTAGCGCACGATGTCGGCGAGCGTCATGCCGTCATGGGCGGCGATGAAATTGACCGAGCGGCTGCCGTTTCGTCCCTTCGCGACAAACACATCGGACGAACCGGCCAGCCGGGTAGCCAGGGCGCCGACCATGCCGGCGTCGCCGCGCCAGAAGCGCCTGATATCGTCGCGGTACTTATCGTTCCATTCAAGGAAGGAAGGCGGAAAATTGCCGAGCTGATAGCCATCCAGGCCGATATCCCAGGGCTCGGCGATCAATACGCGCTCGGCTAGGAGCACATCTTCGCGCATCGCCTTCAGCAGCGGCGCCTCGGCATCGAATGTTCCTTCGACACGGCCCAGAATGGGCGCCAGGTCGAAGCGGAAACCATCGACGCCGGTATCCCGGACAAAGTGGCGAAGCGTGTCGAGGACCATTTCCCTGACGACCGGATGATCGCAAGCGACGGTGTTGCCGGTGCCGGTATCGTTGGCCAGCCTGCCGTCAGATGTATGCCGATAATAGGCCTGGTTATCGAGACCGCGCAGCGACAGCGTGGGCCCGAGCCTGTCGCTCTCGCCGGTATGGTTGAAGACGAGATCAAGGATGACGCCGATGCCAGCCCGGCGCAGCACGGCGACGGTGTTTCGCAATTCCATGATGCCGCCCGGCGCCAGGCGTGGATCGAGCGCCATGAACGTGACGGGATTGTAGCCCCAGGCGTTGCGCAGCCCGAGCGACGGCAAATGCCGCTCATCGATCGATGCCGTCACCGGCATCAGTTCGACCGCGCCAACGCCGAGTTTTTTTAGGTGCTCGATTATCGCGGGGTGAGCCAACGCCGCGACCGTACCGCGCAATTTTTCCGGAACGTCTGGGTGCAGCATCGTGAAGGCGCGCACCGGCACTTCGTAGATCAGATCACCGGGCTCAAAGAGTGGCGGCGCAGCCTGCACCGACTTCGGCAAGGCAACCGCAATCGCCTTCGGCATCAGCGGCGCGGTATCGGCGCCCTCGCCGCGACGCTGGGCCAGCCGCCAGTCATAGGCGTAAGACCTGTCGATCTCGACGGCGTAAGGGTCGGTCAGGAGCTTGGCGGGGTCGAACCACAGCCCGCGCTCCGGCGCGTAGTCGCCATCGGCGCGAAAGCCGTAGCGGGTGCCGGGGCCAAGACCCGCAACAAACAGCGCATGGACGCCCTCGCCTTCCGGCCGAAGCTCGAGCCGTTCGAGTTCCCGGTTGCCCTGCTCGTTGAAGATCGAGACCCAGAGCCGTCTGGCGGCCTGCGACCAGGCGGCAAAGCGGATGCCGTCGCGGGTGACGGTAGCGCCGAGCTGGCTCACAAGCGCGTCCTCCACCCTCCCCCTTGTGGGGAGGGTCNCGCCGAGCTGGCTCACAGGCGCGTCCTCCACCCTCCCCCTTGTGGGGAGGGTCGCGAACGAAGTGAGCGGGGTGGGGGGCGGCGCAGGAAAAGCGCTTTATGAGCACCCCCACCCCGATGCGCAACGCGGATCGACCCTCCCCACAAGGGGGAGGGTGAAGCCACCGCCACCGTCAAGTGATCACGCTCGGCTTGTTGCGACCGGTGTGACTCTTGATCCCGGCAATATCATCGGCCGCGGCAATCAGATCGGCAAGTGCGGCCTGCGTGTCGAGATCGTGTCTCGACTTGTCCGGCTCATAGCGCTCGATATAAACGCGCAACGTCGCGCCCGACGTGCCGGTGCCGGACAACCGGAAGACGACGCGCGAACCGCCTTCGAACATAACCCTGATGCCCTGATGCTCGCTGGTCGAACCATCGACCGGATCGTGATAGGCAAAATCGTCGGCACTGGCGACTGTCATGCCTCGCACGCTGGTGCCCGGCAACGCGCCGAGCCTGGCGCGGAGTTCGTCGACCAGCGCGTTGGCACGGTCGCTCTCGACCTCTTCATAGTCATGCCGCGAATAGTAATTGCGGCCGTAGGTTGCCCAGTGCTCGGTGACGATCTGCTTGCAGCTTTCGCCGCGCGCGGCAAGGATGTTGAGCCACAGCAGCACCGCCCACAGGCCATCCTTTTCGCGAACATGGTTGGAGCCGGTGCCAGCACTTTCCTCGCCGCAAATCGTCGCCATGTCTGCGTCGAGCAGATTGCCGAAGAACTTCCAGCCGGTCGGCGTCTCGTAGATGCCGATGCCGAGTTTTTCAGCAACGCGGTCGGCAGCACCACTGGTCGGCATCGAGCGGGCAATGCCTTTCAAACCAGCCTTGTAGCCAGGCGCCAGGCGGGCGTTGGCGGCGAGCATGGCGACGGAATCCGACGGGGTGACGAAAATGCCCTTGCCGATGATCAGATTGCGGTCGCCGTCGCCGTCCGAGGCGGCGCCGAAATCCGGTGCGTCCGGCCCCATCATCTCGTCATAGAGGTGTTTGGCATGGACGAGGTTCGGGTCCGGGTGATGGCCGCCGAAATCCGGCAACGGCTTGAAGTTGCGGCAGGTGCCGTTGGGCGCACCCAGCCGGTTTTCCAGGATTTCCTTGGCATAGGGACCGGTCACGGCATGCATGGCGTCGAAGCGCATGCGGAAGCCGGACTTGAACAGTTTGCGCAATGCGTCGAAATCGAACAGGCTTTCCATCAGCTCGGCATAGTCGGCGACCGGATCGATGATCTCGACCGTCATGCCGGCGACCTTGACCGTGCCGATCGTGTCGATGTCGATCGGGTCGATGTCGGCGGTTTTGAAGCTCGAGATCGCCTTGGTCTTGGCGAACATCGCGTCGGTCAGCTTTTCAGGCGCCGGGCCGCCATTGCCGGCATTGTACTTGATGCCGAAATCCTCGTGCGGGCCGCCCGGATTGTGGCTGGCCGACAGGATGATGCCGCCGAAGGTCTTGTATTTGCGGATGATATGCGAAGCGGCCGGCGTCGACAGGATGCCGCCCTGCCCGACCATCACCTTGCCGAAGCCGTTGGCCGCCGCCATGGCGATTGCCTTCTGGATGACCTCGCGGTTGTAGAAGCGGCCATCGCCGCCGATCACCAGGGTCTTGCCCTTGAAACCATCGAGCGCGTCGAAGATCGACTGGATGAAGTTCTCGGCATAGTGCTCCTGCTGAAACACCGGCACCTTCTTGCGCAGGCCCGACGTGCCGGGCTTCTGATCGGAATAGGGTTTGGTGGGGACGGTCCGTATCATGCTTCAAGAAACCCTTTTCGAAAGCAGCGAGCGATAGAGTTCAAAATATTTTTCCGCGCTCTTGTCCCACGACACATCGGCTTTCATGCCTTGGCGCTGCAACGATTCCCAGACCACCGGACTGGCATGGGCGTCGACGAGGCGGCGGATGGCGTGCAGCAAGGCACCGCCATTATTGGGCGCGAACTGGAAGCCGGTGGCCACACCAGCTGAAATGGCGGCCTCGTTGGCGTCGATGACCGTATCGGCCAGGCCGCCAGTGCGGGCGACCACCGGAACGCTGCCATAGCGCAGTCCGTAAAGCTGTGTCAGCCCGCAGGGTTCGAAGCGCGAGGGAATGACTATGGCGTCGCAGCCGCCTTGCATGATGTGCGACAGTCCCTCGTCATAGCCGACCACGACCCCGATACGGCCGCGATGCCTGGCGGCCGCGGCAAGCAGGGTGCCTTCAAGACCAGCGTCGCCGGAGCCCAGGATCGCCAGGCGCGCGCCAGTCGCAACGACGCCATCGACGGCTGTCGCCAAGATGTCCATGCCCTTTTGCCAGGTCAGGCGGCTGACGACGCAGACGATCGGACTGTCGTCGCGCTCAAGGCTGAAGCGATCTTCGACGGCCGCCCTGTTGGGGGCGCGCGCCTTCAGCGTACTGGCCGTATAGGTGGACACCAGATGCTTGTCGGTTTCGGGATCCCATATCCCGGTGTCGATGCCGTTGACGATGCCATGGAGATCGCTGGAGCGCATGTTGATGAGGCCGTCGAGACCCATGCCGAATTCCGCCGAGCGAATCTCCTGCGCATAGGTTGGACTGACCGTGGTGATTGCCCAGGCCGCCTGCAGGCCGGCTTTGAGGAAGCCGACGCCACCGTAATATTCGACGCCGTCGAGCGCCATCGCCGCCGCCGGCAAGCCGAGCTCGCCGAAGATGCCTGCGCCGAACTGGCCCTGGAAGGCGAGATTGTGGACGGTTAGCATCGAGGGCACGCCGACCGCCCTGCCGTAGCGCATGTAGGCCAGGGCCATCGCAGACTGCCAGTCATGGGCATGGACGATGTCGGGCTGGTAGCCCGAGATGGCGCCACTGGCGATGTCGCCGCCGACCTGGCTCAGCGCCGCGAAGCGCCGCCAATTGTCGGGCCAGTCGACGCCGGTCGCATTGCCATAGGGACCGCCGGGACGATCGAACAGATGCGGCGCGTCTAGCACGAACAGCTCGAGCCCGGCGAGTTGGACGGAATGGACGGAGGCCCTGCCACCCTGCAGCAAGGGATATTGCAGAACCGCCTTCCTCTTCTTGAAGGCGGCCATGACGGTGGGGAAACCGGGAATGAGCGTGCGCATGGTCACGCCCTTGGTCGCCAGCGCGATGGGCAGCGCGCCGGTCACGTCGGCAAGTCCACCGGTCTTGATCAGCGGGAAAATCTCAGGCGTGACCGACAGAACCTGCATGCACTAGAGCCCTAACTTGTCGATCATGTCCTGAGTGACCAGGCAAATGCCCTTTTCCGAGACCCTAAAGCGCTTGGCATCGAGAACGGGATCCTCGCCGACTACCAGCCCTTCCGGTATCCTAACACCGTGGTCGATGACCACGCGCTTCAACTTTGCGTTCCGGCCGACATGAACGTCAGGCAGCATGACGACTTCTTCCAGCGTCGAATAGGAATTGATGCGCGCACCGGTGAAGATCAGGCTTCGTTTCAGCGAGGCCCCCGAGACGATGCAATCGCCCGATACCAGCGAGGACACGGCCGAACCCCGGCGGCCATCCTCATCATGCACGAACTTTGCCGGCGGCTTCAATTCGGCATAAGTCCAGATCGGCCAGTCGCGGTCGTAGAGATCGAGCTCCGGCGTGATATCAGTCAGGTCGATATTGGCTTCCCAATAGGCATCGACGGTTCCGACATCGCGCCAATAGGCCTCGTTCTCGGCGGTCGAGCGGACGCAGGACTTGGCGAAGCGGTGGGCAATCGCCTTACCGTGCTGGACGATATAGGGGATGATGTCCTTGCCGAAATCGCGGCTGGAGCCCGGCTCGGCCGCGTCGCGGCGCAACTGCTCCATCAGGAACTTGGTCTTGAAGACATAGATGCCCATCGAGGCCAGAGCGAATTCCGGCTTGTCGGGAATGCCGGGCGGGTCGGCGGGCTTTTCGACGAAAGCAATGATGTTGTCCTTGCCGTCGACATGCATGACGCCGAAACCGGTGGCTTCCATGCGCGGCACTTCGAGGCACCCGACGGTGACATCGGCATTGGCGTCGACATGCTGGCGAAGCATCAGTTCGTAGTCCATCTTGTAGATGTGGTCGCCAGCCAGGACCACCATGTATTCGGGGCCGTAGGCCTCGATGATGTCGATGTTCTGATAGACTGCGTCGGCCGTGCCCTCATACCACTGCGTTTCCGAGACGCGCTGGCTGGCCGGCAGGATGTCGAAACTCTCGTTTCGCTCGGGCCGCAGGAAGTTCCAGCCACGTTGCAGATGGCGGATCAGCGAATGCGCCTTGTACTGGGTGGCGACGCCAAGGCGGCGAATGCCGGAGTTGAGCGCGTTGGAAAGCGCGAAGTCGATGATGCGCGTCTTACCGCCGAAATAGACGGCCGGCTTGGCGCGCCGGTCAGTCAGTTCCTTGAGGCGGCTGCCACGGCCGCCGGCCAATACATAGGCCATGGCATCGCGCGCCAGCGGCTGGGTCCGTTTCAAGTCTGCCATTTCTACCCTCCCAAGTTACTCAGTCTCGACTTACTCGACCTCGACATGGCTCAGTCGACCACGGGTTCAAGCATGATCGTCGACAGCGGCGGCAAAAGCATCGTGGCAGAGATGCTTCCGCCCTCCGCCCGGGCCTCGACCGTGCCGCCATTGCCCTTGCCGGAACCGCCATATTCCGAAGCGTCGGTGTTGATGATTTCGCGCCATTTGCCGGCCGTCGGCAACGGCACGCGATAGTTGTCGCGCGGCACAGGCGTGAAATTGGAAATGACGGCCACAGGGCTGCCCCCCGGTGCGCTGCGCAGCCAGGCGAAAACCGAATTCTGGCTGTCGTCGACGATCAGCCAGGAAAACCCTTCCGGTTCGCAGTCGCGCCCGTGCAGCGCCGGGCGCGAACGGTAAAGATAGTTGAGATCGCGCACCGTCTGCCAGACGCCGCGATGCGGCCGGAATTCGAGCAGGTTCCAGTCGAGCGCGCGCGCTTCGCTCCATTCGCGGCGCTGCGCGAACTCCTGCCCCATGAACAGCAGCTTCTTGCCGGGATAACCCCACATGAAGGCGTAGTAGGCGCGCAAAGTCGCGAATTTCTGCCAGTCGTCGCCGGCCATCTTGGCAAGCAGCGTGCCTTTGCCATGCACGACCTCGTCATGCGAGAGCGGCAGCATGAAGTTCTCCGAGAAGGCGTAGGTCAGGCCGAAGGTGAGGTCATTGTGGTGGTGCTTGCGGAAGATCGGCTCCTTGGAGAAGTACTCCAGCGTGTCGTGCATGAAGCCCATGTTCCACTTGAAGCCGAAGCCTAGGCCGCCCTCGTGCACCGGCGCCGAGACCTTCGGCCATGAGGTCGATTCCTCGGCGATGGTCATGACGCCGGGATGGTGGCCATAGACCTCCTTGTTCATCTTCTGCAGGAAGCTGACCGCCTCGAGGTTTTCGCGGCCGCCCTTCTCGTTGGGGATCCATTCGCCGGCCTTGCGCGAATAGTCGAGGTAGAGCATCGAGGCGACCGCATCGACGCGCAAACCGTCGACATGGTATTTTTCGGCCCAGAACAAAGCGTTGTTGACGAGGAAGGACACCACTTCGCGGCGGCCGAAATTATAGATCGCGGTGTTCCAGTCGGGATGAAAACCCTTGCGCGGATCGGCATGCTCATAAAGCGCGGTGCCATCGAAATTGGCCAAGCCATGCGCATCGACCGGGAAATGCGCTGGTACCCAGTCGAGGATGACACCGACGCCGGCGCGGTGGGCGCCATCGACGAAACGAGCAAAGCCGTCCGGGTCGCCGAAGCGGGCCGACGGTGCGTAGAGGCCGGTCGTCTGATAGCCCCAGGATGGGTCATAAGGGTGTTCGGAGATCGGCATGAATTCGATATGGGTGAAGCCGGTCTCGACTACATAGGGGATCAGCCGGTCGGCCAACTCGTCCCATGACAGGAACGTACCGTCGTCGCGAAGCTGCCAGGAACCGGCATGAACCTCATAGATCGAGATCGCTTCGCGCCGGTGATCGGCATTGCGCCAGAAGTTGCGATGCGCCTCATCCCCCCACTCATGCGCCGGTGGCACGGCCACGACCGAAGCGGTGGCCGGCCGCAATTCGGATTTGAAGGCGAACGGGTCCGCCTTCAGCGGCAGCCTTACGCCGTCAGGGCCGATGATCTCGTACTTGTAGGGTCGTCCGGCACCGATGTCGGGTACGAACAGCTCCCAGATGCCGGTGTCGCGTCGATCGCGCATCGTGTGCCGGCGACCGTCCCATTCGTTGAAATCACCGACCACCGAGACGCGTCGGGCATTGGGAGCCCAGACGGCGAAATGCACGCCGGAAGCGCCTTCGTGGTCGATGACATGGGCGCCGAGCTTGTCGAACAATCTTAGGTGCGAGCCTTGGGCGATGTAGTAATCGTCCATCGGGCCAAGCACCGGACCGAACGAATAGGGATCTGTCAGCCACCAGTCGCCGCCGTCATTGCGCGCGTGATAGCGCAGGGGCTGGCGCTTCTTGATCGAGAGCTTGCCTTCGAAAAAGCCGCCATCGTCGCGCCTGGACAGTTCACCCGCGATGATGCCGGTCAGCGTGTAGGCGGTGACGAATTCGGCATGTGGCACAAAGCAGCGGGCAAACAGGTTCTTGCCGACCTCATGGACGCCAAGAACCGCGAAGGGGTCACCATGCGTGCCGGCAACAATCGCCGCAACATCGCTGGCTGGCGCCAGTCCGTCCGGCCCGCTTGTCGCTGCGGTCGCGCGCGGCTTCTTCATTAGGCAGTGTCCCTCCCAGGCACCAAGCGTTCGTTTGGGGTGTGAATTCGACGGTCGAATTCACACCCCAGGACCACCTCGTTCGCAGCCTCATGCAATCACATCAGACAGGCACGTTCCAGATTTCTTTCGCATATTGACGGATGGTGCGATCGGAGGAGAACCAGCCGACACGCGCAACGTTGCGGATTGCCCGGGCGTACCAGTCGGGACTGTTGCGCCAGACTGCATCGACCTCGCGCTGGGCGGCGGCATAGGCATCGAAATCGGCAGCAACCATGAACCAGTCGCTGCTGTAGAGACCGTCGATAAGGTCGCGGTAACGCTCTGGATCGTCCGGCGAAAAGACACCTGACGAAACAGCCGCAACTGCTTGCGCCAGCTCGGATGATCCTTCGATGACAGCGCGCGGGTTGTAGCCGTTGTTTCGCCGCTCTGCGACCTCGGCGGTGGTCAGGCCGAAGATGAAGATATTGTCGTCGCCGACGCACTCCTTGATCTCGACATTGGCGCCGTCGAGCGTGCCGATGGTCAACGCGCCGTTCAGGGCGAACTTCATGTTGCCAGTGCCGGACGCTTCCATGCCGGCGGTCGAGATCTGCTCCGACAAGTCGGCAGCCGGCATCATGATCTCGGCCAGGCTGACATTATAGTTCGGCACGAACACCACCTTCAGCAAGCCGCGCACCGCCGGGTCGCGGTTGATGACCTTGGCGACGTCGTTGGCGAGTTTGATGATCAGCTTGGCATTGTGATAGCTGGGCGCCGCCTTGCCGCCGAAGAATTTCACGCGCGGCATCCAGTCACGCTCGGGATGCGAGCGGATCTGATCGTAAAGCGCGATCGCCTCGAGGATGTTCAGGAGCTGGCGCTTGTATTCGTGAATGCGCTTGATCTGGATATCGAACAGCGCCGAGGGGTCGACCTTGATGCCGAGACGGTCGGCGACGAGGTTGGCCAGCCGCGCCTTGTTGAAGCGCTTGACGGCGGCGAACTTGTCGCGAAACGCGGCGTCGCCGGCGAAGCCATCGAGATCCTTGATGGCGTCGATGTCGTCGAGAAAGCGATCGCCGATCGCCTCGCGGGCGAGCGACGTCAGGCCGGGGTTGCACTGGATCAGCCAGCGCCGGGGCGTGATGCCGTTGGTCTTGTTGTTGATGCGATCGGGGTAGAGCTTGTGCAGGTCGGCAAACACCGTCTCCTTCATCAGGTCGGTGTGCAGAGCCGAAACGCCATTGATCGAATGCGAGCCGACAAAGGCCAGATTGCCCATGCGCACCCGGCGGTCGCCATTTTCCTGGATCAGCGAGATGCGGCTGATCTGCTCGTCCGAGAACTGGTTGGACGCGCGCGCCTCAAGCAGCACTTCGGCATTGATGGCGTAGACGATCTGCATGTGGCGCGGCAAAAGCCGCTCGAACAGCGGCACCGGCCAGCTTTCCAGCGCCTCGGGCAGCAGCGTGTGGTTGGTGTAGCCGAAGGTGCGCTTGGTGGTATCCCAGGCCTGATCGAAATCCATGCCGTGGACATCCATCAACAGGCGCATCAGTTCAGGCACAGCGATGGCCGGGTGGGTGTCGTTGAGGTGGATCGCAGCCTTGTCGGGCAGCGATTTCAGGTCGCCATACTGGCTGAGATGCCGCTGGACGATGTCCTGCAGCGAGGCGGTGGAGAAAAAGTACTCCTGTCTGAGCCGCAGTTCCTGCCCGGCCTTGTGGGAATCGGCGGGATAGAGAACGCGCGACAAGGCATCGGCCTTGTTGCTTTCGGCAAGCGCGCCGATATGGTCGCCGGCATTGAATTTGTCGAGCAGGATCGGATCGACCGGCATGCCCGACCAGAGCCGCAGGGTGTTGACGCGATTGGCCCGCCAGCCGACCACGGGCGTATCATAGGCGACGGCCAGCACATGCTCGGTCGGCTTCCAGACATGGCGATCGAGTCGGCCATCCTTCGAGGTGATCGATTCCACCGAACCACCGAACCCGACCTCGAACGAGCGTTCGCGGCGTTCGAACTCCCACGGGTTGCCGTGATCGAGCCAGGTTTCGGGCAATTCGACCTGCCAGCCGTCGTGAATCTCCTGGCGGAACATGCCGTTGGCGTAACGAATGCCGTAGCCATGCGCGGGGATGTCGACGGTCGCCATGCTTTCCATGAAGCAGGCGGCAAGCCGGCCGAGGCCGCCATTGCCGAGTGCCGCATCCGGCTCGAGAGCGGCGATGAGATCGAGATCGACGCCCAGCGACGACAACGCCTCGCGCATATTGTCCATCAGACCGAGATTGGAGAAGGCATCGCGCATCAGCCGACCGATGAGGAACTCCAGCGACAGATAATAGACGCGCTTTTCCTTCTGGTCATAGGCCTCCTTCGTCGCCTGCATCCAGCGGTCGACGATGCGGTCGCGCACGACCTTGATCGAGGCGGTCAGCCAGTCGTATTGGGTCGCGACCGTGGTGTCCTTGCCGACCCGATATTTGAGGGCCATCAAGACTTCCGCGGCGAGCGTCTCTGGATCAGGATTTTCGAGCAGTGGCGGGAGGGGTTCGGATGTCATCGCGCTCGTCATGCTGCCTCTCGTGCGGTTGCCATGATCATACCGGCTTTCATCGTTCCTCCCAGCCATGCTAGCCGATACCGCTACATACTCAATCGATTTAGGTGAGCCTGGTCCGGCTTACCCTGCGGCAATTTGGCCATTGAAGCGCGGCGCGCTCAGACGATCTGCGCGTCGCGCTTCAAAATTTTGTTCCGTGCCTGTCGTTGTCCCAAACCGCTACGCACTTTGCCCATATGCCTCAAGCCGCGAGCGCTGCCTCGGGCGGAACCTTTGCACCGGTCATGAAAGCCACGGCATCGGACATCGTATATTGCTTGGGATCGATGACGCAGAGGCGACGGCCAAGCCGGTGGATGTGAATGCGGTCGGCCACTTCGAAGACATGCGGCATGTTGTGCGAGATGAGCACGATCGGCAGGCCGCGCTTCTTGACGTCGAGGATCAGTTCGAGCACGCGGCGGCTCTCCTTGACGCCAAGGGCTGCCGTCGGTTCATCCATGATCACCACACGACTGCCGAATGCGGCGGCGCGCGCCACCGCCACGCCTTGGCGCTGGCCGCCTGAGAGCGTTTCCACCGCCTGGGAGATGTTCTGGATCGTCATCAGGCCAAGTTCGGTGAGCTTGTCGCGGGCGCGCTTTTCCATCGCCGGACGGTCGAGCATACGAAGCCAGTCGCCCAGAAAACCCGGTTTGCGGATCTCGCGGCCAAGGAACATATTGTCGGCGATCGACAGCGCCGGCGACAGCGCCAGATTCTGATAGACGGTCTCGATGCCGGCTTCGCGGGCCTCCATCGGCGATTTGAAGGCGACGGGTTTGCCTTCAAGCCGAATCTCCCCTTCGTCGGGCACGGCCGCGCCGGAAATCGCCTTGATGAGCGACGACTTGCCGGCACCATTGTCGCCTATGACGGCGAGGATTTCGCCTGGGTAGAGGTCGAAGTCCGCATTGTCGAGAGCGGTGACGCGGCCATAGCGTTTGATCAGGCCACGAGCGGTGAGGATGGGTTCCTGAGTCATGGTCATGCCGAAACCTTTCTGATCCATTGGTCGACAGCCACGGCGCCGATGATCAGCACACCGGTGAGCAGCACTTTCCATTGCGGATCGGCGCCCAGCATGTTGAGGCCCATGGAGACGACGCCGACGATCATCGCGCCAAACAGCGTGCCCAGGATCGAGCCGCGTCCGCCGAACAGAGAAATACCGCCGATCACCGTCGCGGTGATCGCCTGCAGATTGTAGTCGGTAACGGCGGCGGACGGCGAGATCGACCCGTTGCGGCCGATCGAGACCCAGGCCGCGAAAGCTGCGATCAACCCGGCAAGGGTGTAGACCGTCACCAGCACCTTCTTGGTCTGGATACCCGACAGCTTCGCCGCTTCCTGGTCGTCGCCGACGGCGTAGACATGGCGGCCCCATGCCGTGTGATTGAGCACGTACCAGAGGATCATCACAAGCAAGACTGTCGCAATGACCCCGAGCGTCAGCACCGCGGTCCCAACCTTAAAGCTAAGGGCGAACAGATGCAGCAGCGGTGCCTGGTTGTCGACGTCGGTGTCGCGGATCGTCTCATTGGCCGAATAGATGAAATTCGTGGCCATGACGATGTTCCAGGTGCCAAGCGTCACGATGAAGGGCGGCAGCTTCATGTAGGCAACCAGCAGCCCGTTGAGCAGCCCGCAGGCCGCGCCGGCGGCAAGCCCGATCGCCACGGCGAGCACACTGGGCATACCGTAACTGACCGCGCAATTGCCGATGATCACCGCTGAAATCACCATGATGACGCCAATCGACAGGTCGATGCCGGCGGTCAGGATGACCAGCGTCTGCGCGGCGCCGAGAATGCCGACGATGGCAATCTGCTGCAGGATCAGCGTCAGCGTGTAGGACGAAAAGAACCGCCCTCCGATGGTGATGCCGAAGACGATGATTGCCAGAACCAGCACGATCAACGGCACTGCGGCCGGAGTCGAATGCAGGAAATGCTGGATGCGCTTGACGGCCGATTTGTGCTCGTCAAAAGCGGCTACGCTGGTGTCGCTGCCCGAGAGAACTTTCTCGAATTCTTGAGCTTGAGCCATATTTCCTCCCCGTGGGGCTGCAGCCAAACGCCGACGCCCGTCCACGCTTATCCGGTCTGCTGCCGGGATTGTTCGCGGTCACGCGACCATCGTCCACCCGAAGCGGCCGGGGATCAAGCCCCGACCGCTCAGGTTCGGTTGTTGCCGGTCAGACCGGCATCAGCCCCAGCACTTGGCGAGGCCTTCCTTGGTGTCTATGGACTTCACGCCGGTGGCCGGCTTGTCGGTCACCAGGTTGACGCCGGTGTCGAAGAAATTCTTGCCTTCGGTCGGCTTCGGCTTGGTTCCGTCCTTGGCGAAAGCTGCGATCGCCTCGATGCCAAGTGCCGCCATCTGCAGCGGATATTGCTGCGACGTGGCACCGATGACACCTTCGGCCACCGACTTCACGCCGGGGCAGCCGCCATCGACGGAAACGATCAGCACCTGGCTTTCAAGGCCGACGGCCTTGAGCGCCTGGTAGGCGCCGACAGCTGCGGGCTCGTTGATGGTGTGGATCACGTTGATGGTGTTGTCCTTCTGCAGAAGGTTCTCCATCGCCTTGCGGCCACCCTCCTCGTTGCCGTTGGTGACGTCGTGGCCGACGATGCGCGCATCGTCCTCATCGCCGATCTTGTTGGGATCCTTCACGTCGATGCCGTAGCCCATCATGAAGCCCTGGTCGCGCAGCACATCGACGGTCGGCTGCGAGGGGGTCAGGTCGAGGAAGCCGATCTTGGCGTCCTTGGCCTTGTCGCCGAGTGTAGCGGCGGCCCAGGCGCCGATCAGCTTACCGGCTTCGAGATTGTCCGTTGCAAAAGTCGCGTCGGCAGCGTCGATCGGATCGAGCGGCGTGTCGAGTGCAATTACCAGCAGACCTGCGTCACGCGCCTTCTTCACGGTTGGCACGATGCCCTTGGTGTCGGATGCCGTGATCAGGATACCCTTGGCGCCGTCGGCGATGCAGCTTTCGATCGCCGCGACCTGGCTCTCGCTGTCGCCGTCGATCTTGCCGGCGTAGGTCTTGAGGTCGACGCCGAGTTCCTTGGCCTTCGCCGTGGCGCCTTCCTTCATCTTGACGAAGAAGGGATTGGTGTCGGTCTTTGTGATCAGGCAGGCACCGACACCGGCCGCGGATGCGGACGAGGCAAACGCCATCAGGCTCAGAGCCGCGGCGGCAAACACGGTCGATTTCAACAGTTTTGTATTGGTCACGATCTTCCTCCCAGTGGAACCATTCCGGATGCCGGCCAACCGGCACCTGCGGCGCATCCAACGAAATTCTCCCAGCGTGGACGCTGTCTCAACAGACACCAGCCCGAGGCTTCTGTCAATAATTAAATCACTCTTATTTATTATTGACAGTCTTGCTTCGTTCACCCATTCTGGCCCGAAAAGCCTTGAAGGGAAACGACGGGAGGAACAGGGTGGAAACCGCCATTGCGAGGCACGGTTCGCCCGAGATGAATGACAGCCTCATTCACCGCGGCACCAACCAAAGTGGCATGCGCGACCACAACGAGCGGTTGGTGCTCTCGCTGGTGCGTCAGCATGGCAGCCTGGCGAAATCCGACATCGCCCGCATGACCGGACTTTCGGCGCAGACGGTTTCGGTCATCATGCGCGAACTGGAGGAAGAAAACCTTCTGCTGCGCCAGGCGCCGTTGCGCGGCAAGATCGGCCAGCCCTCCATCCCGATGGCGCTCAATCCCGAAGGCGCTTTCTTCATCGGCCTGAAGATCGGGCGGCGCAGCGCCGAACTCGTGCTGATCGACTTTCTCGGCAATGTGCGCTCGATGCTGCAGCATTCATACCGCTACCCGGCGCCACGCGAGACGGTGGACTTCGTGAGCAACGGCATGCGGCAGATGCGTGGCGAACTGACGCCCGCACAGGACAAGCGTATCGCTGGGCTCGGCATCGCCATGCCGTTCGAATTGTGGAACTGGGCCGATACCGCCGGCGCCCCGCGCGACGTCATGGACGAATGGCGTCATCGCGACATCAGGGGCGACATCCAGGCGCAATGCGATTTTCCAGTCTACCTGCAGAACGACGCTACTTCAGCCTGCGGCGCAGAACTCGTCTTCGGTCAGGCGAGCGCTGCGCGTGACTTCGTCTACTTCTATATCGGCGCCTTTGCCGGTGGCGGCATCGTGCTGAATGGCCGGCTGTTTGGCGGCCCGACCGGCAATGCCGGCGCACTCGGTTCGATGCCCGTACCAGGGCCGGACGGCAAGCCGACACAATTGATCGACGTGGCGTCCATCGCCATGCTCGAAAAGGCGCTCAATGCGCGCGGCGTCGAGGCCTCGCATCTGTGGACGTCGCCGGAAGACTGGGGCGAGATCGGCGCCGAACTCGAGGACTGGATCGCCAGTGCTTCGCGAGCGCTCGCCTACGCGATCGTCGCCGCGTCCTCGGTCATCGATTTCGAAGCGGCAGTCATCGACGGATGGATGCCGAAGGCCGTGCGCCGCCGGCTGGTCGATGCCATCATCGCGGCCATCGCCACGATCGACGGCGAAGGCTTGAAGCTGCCCGCCGTTCGCGAGGGAACCGTCGGCATTCATGCCAGGGCGCTCGGCGGCGCCAGCCTGCCACTTTCCGAACGCTTCCTGATTGGCTCGACGACGATTTCCAGGAGCGCCTGATGTTGATCGGAATCCCGGCGCTGCTCGGTCCGGAGCTTCTCGCGATCTTGCGCGGCATGGGCCATGGCGACGAAATCGCCCTTGTCGACGGAAATTATCCGGCCGAGCAACAGGCGACCCGGCTGGTGCGGGCCGACGGTCACGATCTTATTCCTGTGCTCGACGCGATATTGAGCATCTTGCCTGTCGATGACCTTGTGCCGGAGGCGCTGTTTCGTGCCTCCGTCAAAGGCGATCCCTCGCTTGCCGATCCTGTCCACCGGGAGATCGAGGCAACCTGCGCCAAACGCGCTCCGGGCCGCAAGGTGGTTGCACTGGCTGGCGCCGACTTCTATGCACGGGTCAAATCGGCGTATGCCATCGTCGCGACAAGCGAGCCGCGGCTCTATGCCAACATCATCATCCGCAAGGGCGTGATCTATCCGCCGGAGACCAGGAAGCCATGATCCTCTGCTGCGGCGAAGCCCTGATCGACATGCTGCCGCGCACGACGACGGCGGGCGAGCCGGCTTTTGCACCTTATGTCGGCGGCGCCGTGTTCAACACGGCGATCGCACTTGGTCGGCTCGGCGCGCCGGCCGGCTTCTTTTCCGGCCTGTCGTCGGATCTATTCGGCGGTCAGTTCAGGGATGCGCTGGAGGCGAGCAAGGTCAGCTCCACCTATGCACACACCTCGCCACGACCGACCACATTGGCCTTCGTCAAGCTCACCAACGGCCAGGCGACCTACACCTTCTATGACGAGAACACCGCTGGCCGCATGCTCACCGTCGACGACCTACCGCAGCTCGGCGGCGAGATCGAAGCCATGCTGTTCGGCGCCATCAGCCTGATCTCCGAGCCCGCCGGCAGTGCCTATGAAGAGTTCATGCGGCGCGAGCATGGAAGCCGTGTCATGATGCTCGATCCCAACATCCGGCCGAACTTCATCCCGGACAAGGCCAAGCACCTCAGGCGCATCCGCGCCATGATGACAATGGCCGATATCGTGAAACTGTCGGACGAAGATTTGAACTGGTTCGGCGAAGCTGGCTCGCATGAGGATGTCATCAACAGCTGGCTGGACCGCGGTCCCAAGCTGATCGTCGTCACGCATGGCAGCGAAGGCGCCGTCGGCTACAGCAAGGAGCACGCCGTCACGGTGATGCCGGAAAGGGTCGAGGTGGTCGACACGGTCGGCGCCGGCGACACGTTCAATGCAGGGATCCTCGCCTCGCTTCATGAACAAGGCCTGCTGACGAAGACGGCAATCGCCAGCCTTTCCCGGGATGCCATCGGCAAGGCGCTGGCGCTTGGCGCCAAGGCGGCGGCGGTCACGGTCTCGCGGGCCGGTGCAAATCCACCCTGGCGGCACGAGATCGCCTGAGCGGCCCGAACGTGCTCAAGATTGGTTGAGCCCGTCGATCACTTTATGTTTCGCTGGGCCGATGCCAGGGATAACAGGGGCAGGATCGTGCCTGATGAAGGCCGGAATTCCGGCATCTCGCGAAGACATGCCGGGAAATACGGGTAACAGACTGCGACACCTGGGCAATTCGCGGTTTTGCCTGTCCGGCTTTCTCGGCAGGCGCAACTCTGGTAC
Source organism: Mesorhizobium sp. LNHC252B00 (assembly GCF_000502955.1). Classification (GTDB taxonomy): domain Bacteria; phylum Pseudomonadota; class Alphaproteobacteria; order Rhizobiales; family Rhizobiaceae; genus Mesorhizobium. The sequence goes on from NZ_AYWO01000015.1 coordinate 134,000, forward strand.
CAGCGGCCGGTTATCTGGCTAAACCGCTTTTTGAGGCCGACATGCAGTTCATCGATCTTGGCGCGCAGCGCGAACGAATCCGCGACCGGCTGAAGGCCGCGATCGACCGCGTGGTCGATGAGGGCCGCTATATTCTCGGCCCCCAGGTCACCGAATTCGAAAACAAGCTCGCCGCCTATATTGGCACCAAGCATGTCGTGGCCTGTGCCAACGGCACGGATGCATTGCTGTTGCCGCTATTTGCGGCCGGGGTTGGTCCGGGCGACGCGGTCTTCGTGCCGAGCTTCACTTTCGCCGCCACCGCCGAAGTGGTGGCGCTGGCCAAGGCCGAGCCGGTGTTCGTCGATGTCGACCCGCATACGTACAATATCGACATTGCCAGTCTTGAGGCGGCCATCGCCATGATCAAGAAAGAAGGCCGGCTGAAGCCGAAGGCAATCATTCCCGTCGATCTGTTCGGCCTTGCCGCCGACTACGAGGCGATCATGGCGATTGCCAACCGCGAAGGGCTGATGGTGATCGAGGATGCCGCCCAGTCGATGGGCGGTTCGCTCGAAGGCAAGATGTGCGGTTCCTTCGGCGCGGTCGGCTCGACCAGCTTCTATCCGGCAAAGCCGCTTGGCTGCTATGGTGACGGCGGCGCGATGTTCACCAATGACGATGCGCTGGCCGAGCAGCTCAGATCCTTCGCCTTCCACGGCAAGGGCGAGACGCAATACGACAATGTCCGCGTCGGCATCAATTCACGGCTCGACACGATACAGGCGGCAATCCTGATCGAAAAGCTGGCCATTCTCGAAGACGAGATGGTTGCCCGCCAGGTGGTGGCAATGCGCTATGCGGACGGACTTGGCGACATCGTTACCGCCGCCCGCAATCTGGACGGCAGCCGTTCGGCCTGGGCGCAGTACGCGATCGAGACGCCGAAGCGCGACGGCTTGAAGGCGCATCTTGGTGAAAAGGGTATTCCGTCTGTTATCTACTATGTGAAGCCGCTGCATGCCCAGGTCGCTTACCGCGACTACCCGCGCACGCCGACCGGCCTTGCCGTGTCAGAAGACCTGCCGAAGCGAATCCTCTGTCTGCCGATGCACCCCTATCTGAGCGAAGCCGACCAGGACCGCATCATCGAGACGATCCGCAACTACATCGGATCGAATTCAGCGCAGGCCGCAGCCGAGTAAGCTGCCGGGCCTTCTCAAGCGGGGCTGGCCCCTGCCCCGCTGGCAATAAAATGCGGATTGGCAAAATCCTCGTCGTCGCTTTGCCTGCGCTTGCCATAGAGCAAAGGTTGGCCGTCCAGTGTGCGTGTCATGCCGCCGGCCGCGCGCAACACGGCGTCGCCCGCTGCCGTGTCCCATTCCATGGTGCGACCAAAGCGCGGATAGACATCCGCCTCGGCGCTGGCGACAAGACAGAATTTCAAGGACGAACCGACCGAGACGATTTCGGCGGCGCCGAGGTCGCGAATATAGGCCTCGGTTTCCGGCGTGTTGTGCGACCGACTGGCAACGACGGCCAGCGGCGCGACGGCTGTTCTCACCGAAATCGGCCGACGGGCTGTGATCTGGAAGTCGCCATTGATTTCCAGAGATTCCGCCTTGCCCGGCAGGCCCGAAAAGAAGCGGCCCGTGCAGGGGGCAAAGACGACGCCGACCTCCGGCACGCCGTGACGGACAAGCGCGATGTTGACGGTGAAATCGGTGCGGCGGTTGACGAATTCCTTGGTGCCGTCGAGCGGATCGATGAGAAAGAAGGCCCCGTCCAGGTTGGGCGGTACGATGCCGGCGGATGCTTCCTCTTCGGCCACGCAAGGTATGTCGGGAAATGCGGCGCGCAGTCCGGCGAGAATGATCTTCTCACTCTCACGGTCCGCCTCGGTCACTGGCGACGAATCGGACTTGCGGTCGACCGCACAGCCGGCATGGAACACGCGCATCACCTCGCGCCCGGCCGCCAGCGCAAGCCGCTCGAAGATTTCGAGCACCTCGCTGTCGTCAGATGCCGCCGCCGCTGTCGTATTGGTCTTCGGCAATGTCGCGCTCGTTCAGCCAGTGTTCCAGGGCGTCTACCATCTGTTCGGCCGACTTGCCGAGTGTCTGGAGATGGATTTCCGGGTTTTGCGGCGCTTCGTAGGGAGAATCGACGCCGGTGAAATNACGCGATCGGCGTCGGTGAAACCAAGATCGCGGTTGAGACCGTGCCGGACGTTGTCGCCGTCCAGGATATAGGTGTGGCGGCCGGTGGCGAACAGCTTCCTTTCGAACAGGTTGGCGATGGTCGACTTGCCGGAGCCCGACAGTCCGGTGAACCAGAACACCGCGGGCCGCTGGTTCTTCATGTCGGCGCGCACACGCTTGCCGACGTCGAGCGACTGCCAGTGGATGTTTTCGGCGCGGCGCAGCGTGTGCAGGATCATGCCGGCGCCGACGGTGGCATTCGAGATGCNCATGTTGCCGCGCGAGATCTCGACCTCGTCGTCAAGAACCAGCGTGACGGCCTGGCCGGCAGCCGCCTGGGCAAGATCGCCGCCATGCGAGACGATCCGCTTGACGCGCGAAGACTTGCCCGACTTGGCGACAACGATCTCGTCGCCTGACGCGACCGAGCCGGAGGCGATCGTGCCGGCAAAACCGCGAAAGTCGAGATTGGGGCGATTGACATACTGGACCGGAAAACGGAACGGCAGGTCGACCACCGCTGCATCGACCGACACGGTTTCGAGATGCTCGATCAGCGTCGGCCCGGAATGCCACTCCATGTTGTCCGAGCGGCGACTGACATTGTCGCCATAACGAGCCGACATCGGGATCGGCACGATGGTCTGGAAGCCGAGATCGCGCGAGAATTGCCGGTAGNTGCTTGCGCGAATCGCGTTCGAGCGCGGCGAGCTGGTCCTCGAAAATCTGCTTGGTGTCGGAAAGCAGGCGCCCGATCAGCGTCGACTTGCCGTCATCGACCGAACCGCAGGTCAGGAAGCGCAGCAGCGACTTCTTCTCCTGCGCCGCCAGATAATCGCGCACGCCGTCGGTGGGTGCGAGGCTCTTTGCCATGATGTGGCGCATGGTCAAAAGTACCCCTCGCGCTTCTTCTTTTCCATCGAGCCGGCTTCGTCGCGGTCGATCAGGCGACCCTGCCGTTCGGAGGTGCGCGCGGTCAGCATCTCACCGACGATGGCTTCCAGTGTGTCGGCACCCGATTCGATGGCACCGGTCAGTGGGTAGCAGCCCAGCGTGCGGAAACGCACCAGCCGGTTCTCCACCGTCTCGCCGGGGCGCAGTTTCATGCGCTCATCATCGCGCAGGATCAGCATGCCGTCGCGTTCCACCACCGGCCGCTCCTTGGCGAAATAGAGCGGCACGATCGGGATACTCTCCTGCAGGATGTACTGCCAGATGTCGAGTTCGGTCCAGTTCGAGAGCGGAAAGACGCGGATCGATTCACCCGATGCAACACGGGTGTTGAATATCTTCCACATCTCGGGGCGTTGGTTCTTGGGATCCCACACATGCTGGGCGTTGCGGAAGGAAAAGATGCGCTCCTTGGCGCGCGACTTCTCCTCGTCGCGACGAGCGCCGCCAAAGGCCGCGTCGAAACCGTATTTGTCGAGCGCCTGGCGCAGCGCCACTGTCTTCATCACATGGGTGTGCGTGTTCGAGCCATGATCGAACGGATTGATGTTATCGCGCACACCATCTTCGTTGACGTGAACCAGGAGATCGAAGCCGAGTCTTTGCGCCATCAGATCGCGAAAGGCGATCATCTCACGGAATTTCCAAGTCGTATCGACGTGGAGAAATGGGAACGGCGGCTTGGCGGGATAAAACGCCTTCATCGCCAGATGCATCAGCACGGATGAATCCTTGCCGACCGAATAGAGCATAACCGGCTTGGAAAAGACGGCCGCAACCTCGCGGAATATGTGAATGGATTCGGCTTCAAGCCGCTGAAGATGCGTAAGCTCTGTTGTCATGGACTGTGAGCGTTCTTTCGTACCTTCCAACAGAAGACTTCGCCTCAAATCATCGAGCTTTTTGCGCCCGGTTCAAGCCCTGCTTCTGGACAATCTCTCTCAAGCCGGCGTTCTAGCAGATCGCCATTGCCAAGAACAATGCAAGACTGGCGCGCCGACGCACGGTTCGGGAATGAATTTTCCAAGGATACCGCCAAACCCGGAAATTCCTGCTCGTGGGTCCGAAGTCCGGGAAACCGCGGGAAAAATATTGCTTGGATAGACATGCGACTGCCCTTCCAGGAATTCTCCAGATCGATCGGCGCAGGCTGCCGATTTTTCAGCGGCAAGCGGTCCGACACACTTTCGAAAAGCGAACCCAGCCGCTATACCAGCCTTGGGAAGCGGGCAAGTGCATGATGTAGGGTGGTAATTCGGGGCGAGGCATTCTACTTCGCCAGACAAGATCCGCCGCATGAACTTCCCGAAAAATAGCGAGCCCGACAATTGAACCGGCTTTCATCCCTGAGACAGCAATTCACGCCTTCGTGGATCAATATCTACTTCTCCATTCTTTGCTTCTTTTTTCCACCGGTTCTGGGATCGGTGGTCAGCTTTGTGTTCAACGGCGGGGCCCTAGCTTCCATCGTACTGATTGCCTCTGGGAAAAGGCGCTTTAACGCAGACCGGCCGGTGATCTGGCTGACGGTCGCGATCTATGCCTACTGCGCGGCCAATCTCCTGGCCACCGTCGTCAACAATTCGTTCGTCCGCGATGCGCCGCACCTTATCCCGCTCGTCACCTTCCTGTTTTTCCCCGTCTCCTATTCGACCTGGAGCATTACGCAGAAAACCACGCTTGCCCGCATCATCGTACTCAGCAGCATGGTCGCCTGTTTTGTCGCGCTGCCGATGGCTGTCATCCAGCAATATTGGATTGGGGTCAGGGCCGAGGGCGGGGCCGGCAATCCGATCATCTTTGCAACCGTGCTCTGCCTTGCCGTAACGGTTTGTGTGGCCGGTGCCTTGTCAGGCATAGAGCGAGCCCGGAGTCCTATCTTTCACGCCGCGCTGGCCGGGACGATCGCCATGATCTATTCCGGTTCGCGTATCGTTTGGCTGGCACTGCTGATTGCCGGCATCGCTGTTTTGCTTATTAACCATCAGAGGCTCAGAGGCAGGAATGCCGCTCGTGTGCTTCTGCTGCTGGTGGCAGTCGGCGTCGTGGTCGCCGCCTTCGGCTTCCAGGCGATATCCGGGCGCGTCGCCTTTCTGCACTCCGATTGGAATGCGCTTGGCGCGCAGGGCAATTACGACAGCTCACTGGGAATACGTTTGGCGCTTTGGGAGATCGGCCTCAAAGCATTCCATGACATGCCGCTGTTCGGACATGGGGTGGGTGCGACCCAGTCTTTGATCAAGCAGGGCTTTCATGATCAGTTCGCGATGGACGCAGGCTTCAATCATTTTCACAACGGCTTCCTGACCGCCTTGGTGCAAGCAGGAATTCTGGGCGCCGCAACGCTGGCGGCGATCTTTGTCGTTGCCGCTGGAAATGCTGCTCGGGTCTTACGAAACAGCAGTGATCCGGTCGAACGGTTCGGCGCCACCATGATTGTCGTCGTGGTGATAACCTATCTCACGGCCGGAATGACGGGCATCCTGGTCGGCCATGACATTCTGGACTCGGTGCTGATGATCTTCCTGGTGTGTGGAACGTATCTTGCCTCCGGCCGTCAGGCTCCGTTGATGGAAAAGCATGCACCTCCACCAGTAATGGAAGAGCAGGAGCTTCCGGCAGCCACCCAAGAGCTGTTGCGGGCAAGGCAATGAAGGTCCTGGTCACCGGCGCGACGGGCTTCATCGGGCGCCTTATCGTGCAAAAACTTCGCCAAGCCGGCGCCGAGCTTCGTCTCGCTTCCCGCCATCCGGAAAGGCTTGGGTCGGGGGATGGCGCGGTGCTGATGCCCAATTTCGATGCACCGGCCGCGGCCTTCCTGGCACTCACCAGGGATGTGACCCACGTCGTCCATTGTGCCGGCCTCAATAATGATCGGGGCAATGCCACCGAAGCCGACTATTGGGCGGCCAATGTGGAATTGAGCGCGCGGCTGGCGCATGCCGCGGCGGCACAGGTAAGCGGACGCTTCATCCATCTCTCCTCGATCCGGGCCGTGATCGGTGCTTGCGTCAGCGCAACGATCGACGAAAACACTCTTCCTGCCCCGCAATGCGTCTATGGACGCTCCAAACGCGAAGGCGAGATCGAGGTTTTGGGCGCCTATGCGTCGCAAGGCCGTTCCGACGCCGCCGTGTTGCGCCTGCCCCCGGTCTATGGAAACGGCATGAAGGGCAATCTCGCTACGCTGATGCGCCTTGCCGATACGGCGCTGCCGCTGCCGACCGGCTCCCTGACGGGAATCCGCTCGCTGACGTCATCCGGGGCGGCAGTGCGAGCGGTGTCGCACCTGCTGAGCCATTCGGGGTCACTTCACCCGATCTATGTCGGCGCCGATGTGCCGCCGGTCGCAGTCGAGGCCATCATCGCCGCGTTTCGCAGAGGTTTGGGGCGGCCGATGCGCGTGATGGCCATACCAGCCGGCCTGATACGACCGGCGGCGGCCGTGCTGGGCAGGCGGGCGTTTTGGGACAGTCTGACCGCGACACAGATATGCGACCCTGCTCTGCTGATATCGCAGGGGTGGACGCCTGAAACCGACACGCTGGAGAGGCTGGCGGAGCTGGCGCGGCTTGGTAAATCCCGACTCCTTGTTTGACCATGATGATGGCCAGTCAGCTTCGATAGAACGTTCCAAGCAGAATCCGAAGGTCGAGCCAGAAGGACGCCGCATCGAGATAGGCGGCATCCGTTTCAGCCAGAAGCTTCGGGTTCGACATGTCGATGCCCTTGATCTGGGCCAGGCCGGTTATGCCCGGAAGCGCCGCCAGAACCCCCAGCCGCCTGCGGCACTCGATCAATTCCGCTTGGGTCGGCAAACAGGGGCGCGGGCCGACCAGGCTCATCTCGCCCTTCAGAACGTTCCAGAATTGCGGCAGCTCATCGAGCTTGAACTTCCGCAGGACTTTTCCGACCGATGTCACGGAATTCGGTGGTGCCTCATGCGAGGGCAATGACGGCGTCCCGACATACATGGTGCGCAATTTGTGACAGCGAAAAAGCCGCCCGTCGCGGCCGACCCGCGTCTGCGAAAAGATGGCAGGACCGGGCGACGAGACCCGAACGGCAAGGACGGCAAGCGCCAAAACGGGAGATGTGACCACCAGCAGCAGAGCCGCACCGGCAAGATCGAAGATGTGCTTGGTTGCCTTCATGAACGACCGATCATGCTCCCTGCCAAAGTCCCGAGGCGACGCCACAGGCGAGGCCTGACAATCGCGTCGACGTAGCATGAGCTCATCTCTTGACCAAGCGCATCACGCAGCCGTTCGATGCTCAGATGCGTCCGAGGATGAAAGCGAGATAGAGCCCCAGGGTGCCGGAAACCGTCTGCCGATAGACACCGCTTTTGCGCAAGCCAGCCAAGCGGCGGAAAAGACCGCCCTCCCGCCCGCGGATGAACAGGTCGAGGCACGCCGCCGCGTCCTCGGTCAGCAGGTCGCGATTGACGGCAAGACCGTCAAGGTTGAGGTCCGTCCAGCCGGCAAACTCGCCCTTGAACAGGCGGCCAAGCCGGGAAGCCCTTGCCTTCCACGACACATTGGCTCCAACCAGGTTTGCCGCGTGCTGCCGGTAGCGCACCAGTGGCCGCGGATCGTAGTGGACGATGCCGCCGGCTGCGGTCACGATGAGATAGGCCCACCAGTCATGGCTGACGAACGCGGTCCGCGCGCAGGCCCTGGCCAGCAGGTTGCGTGCCGCGGCGTTGAGCAGGATGGTGTTGCCGCCGGCGATGCTTTGCACAAGCGCGTTGCGAAAGGACGGCGGCCGGTCAAACAGCGGCGAATGGCCTACAAGGCTTCCCGTTTCCGTCATGGTCGCGGTTCGCGAGCAAAACATCAGCGGCGTTTTTGCGTCATGGGCCTGCATCCAGCGGATGGCGCTTTCCAGCCTGTCGGGCTCCCAGATATCGTCCTGGTCGCAGAAGGCATAGCCGTCCGCATCGATACGTCGATCAAGGATCATCGACCGGAAATTGGCCGCGAATCCTTGCCGCGGCCCCTCCACAAGGGTCATTCGACCCTTGGGCCAGCGGGATTGCCATGCCTCGATAATCGCGGTCGTACCATCGATGGAACCATCGTCGGATATCCACAGGTCGACCAGACGGTGCGACTGGGCGAGCAGCGACTGCAGCTGCTCATCGATGAAGGCGGCGCCATCTTTCGTGCCCATCAGGACTGCGATGCGCAGGTCTGCTTTATCCACGAACGTCAAACACCTTGCATATGCCAGAGATTTCCGGATCCCATATCATGGTCGCGTCGGAAGAAGAGCGGCTTAGCCCGCCTGCCCGACCGTTTTCGGGATCGCATCTTGATGAATGCTTCCCCTGGCCTTCTTGGCGCGGTCAAGGCCTGCCAGCACGGCGAGCGCGGCAGCCTTGTCCTGATTTTTTGCTGCCTGCTGCAGCGCCGTGAGCGCGACCTGGACATCCGACCATTCCACGACGTCCGTGCTGAGGCCAAAAATCTTCGAAATGTCGAGTTCGACGAGTTCCTCGTCTTCGCCATGCAGCGTTTCGTGGAGCTTTTCGCCAGGCCTTATACCGGTGAACCTGATTGCGATGTCCTTGTACGGACTCTTTCCGGACAGGCGGATCATCGTTTCGGCCACTTCAAGAATCGGCACCGGCTTGCCCATGTCGAGCATATAGACGGCATAATCGTCCCCGCTCTGCCGCGACGCGGCATCGGCCGCCGACATGATGACGAGATCGACGGCTTCGGCCACGGTCATGAAATAGCGTGTCATGCGCTGGTCGGTGATGGTGACTGGCCCCCCGGCCTCGATCTGCGCCTGGAATATGGTCGCAACCGAACCATTGCTGCCAAAGACATTGCCGAACCGCACGGCTATGAACTTGGTGGCGGAGCGACGCCCGCCCGGCTCGGCCGCCGGCATCCCATGCAAGGCGCTGACGATCTGTTCGGCGGCCCGCTTCGTCATGCCAAGCACCGACGAGGGATCCACCGCCTTGTCGCTCGATATCAGGACAAACTGCGCAACCCCGCATTTGGCGGCGACCTCGGCACAGACCAGCGTTCCGAAAATATTGGTCTGGATGGCCGACTCCCAGTTTTCCTCGAGCAGCGGAACGTGTTTGAGCGCGGCGGCATGAAAAATGATATCAGGCCGGAATTCGGTGACGACCCGCGTTATCTGGCGCCGGTCCGCGACATCGACGATACGGACCTTGAGGCGGTCGTGGTCGTTCTCGTCAATATACTGGCTCAGCTGGAAGATGCCGAACTCGGAATTGTCGGCGACCAGCACCGCCTCCGCTCCCAGTTCCAGCGACCGTTTGACCAGAGTTCGGCCGATCGAGCCGGCACCGCCCGTGACCAGAACGCGCTTGCCGCCGATAAAAGCACCGATGCGCTCGATATCGGACGCGACTGTCGGACGGCGCAGGATCGTTTCCATCTCGACGGTGTCGAGCACCAGCTTTCCGTGCCGCTCCAGCTCCGACAGACCGGAGAACTGCACCACATTGATGTCGCCGTGCCGGGCGACGCGGACGAGTTCCGAATAGTCCTCGATCTCGTGCTCGGCGCCGCTGCCGAAAATCAGCAGGTCCAGGCTTTTGGTGCCGCTCGCATAGTCTTCCAAAACGTCGATCAGACGCGGCAGGGTCGCCACGACGGGAACACCCTGTATGCGCGTGCCCAACGGCGCGCCGCGTTCGGTCGCCATGATGCCGGCGATGGAATAGTCCGCCGGCTGCGCCGTGCGCGTGAAGCGGATGATCAGGTCGGCCTCGCCGAGCCGGCCGACGAACAGCGCGCGCTTGACCTCGGTCTCGCCGGTCTTGCGGCTCAGAATGCCCCAGCTCGCGCCGTCACGCAGGAAGCGGTAGAACAGCCGCGGCGCCGATATGATCGTGAAGGAGACGAGGAAGAAGACGATGAACTGGCGCTCGTTGAGACCCTGCACCGGTTGGAAAGAACGAACCACACGCGAAGCTGCATACAGGGCGAGCGTCAAAGTCCCGCAGCTCTTGAGGATGTTGAAAAAGTCCGGCGTCGAGGCAAAGCGCCAGACGGTCGTGTAGAGGCCAGAATATCTGAACAGCAGATGGCTGATGAGAACAATGGCTGCCCAGGTTGCTAAACCCTCGTTGGACAGCGGTTCGAACGAAAGATCCGACCGCGAAAGCACGAGGCTGAGCGCCACGGCGACCAGGACCATGACCACGTCCTGGACCATGATGAACGCGCGCCGCATCTGTGGCCGAAGTCCCAATACTGCTTGGAGGTAAGAATTCATTGGAAGGCACTAGACTCCAGGCTCACGGATACGAACACCGCCAAGATGCAAACACGAAGATGCTGCGTGTCCACTTTCTCAAAATTGCTATCCCCGGCCCCCGCCGTCCTGTATCGCATACTGCGGGGTTGACGGCATAGCCAGATGTTTTTTGGTAGAGCGCGCGCATAATAGTAATCTTGACGCCCTGTAGCCGGATGCTGTTGCCGATCCAGCGCTTGCGATGTACACACGCCGCAACGTCAGCGTGTATCCAGTTTTGCCGCAGTTGACTCTGCTCCCGACCTCGTTACGACGCTACGCGTTGCCATATGCCCGTCGAGATGGCAATTAGATACGGGCTTGGTGGTTCGCTATTGCCGCGACGGACAATGCGCCAGAACAACGGATTGCGATATTCCCAGCTATGATTGCAGCACTAAACGGCGCTTTTGAAGACATCTCAAAAGCCATGAGATTACACCGGGTCTGGATCGCGCTTGCCCATGAGGACATCGGCGACCAGCATAGACGCACGACGCTCGGCCCGCTTTGGCTGCTGGTCAATTATCTGTTATTCATCGGCACTTTCATTTTCGTTTTCAAGACTAAAGACACGGACTCGGCCGGGTATACAGCCTATGCATCGATCGGCCTCGTTGTCTGGTTCTACCTCATGGAAATGATCAGCTTGAGCGTGCCCCTGTTTTCGCGCGAAGGCAGTTTCATTCAAGGCACGAGGCTGCCGCTCTTCGTATATGTGATGCGGCTAACGGTGCAATGTATTATCCGAGCGGCCTATTCAGTGGCGGGTTGCATAGTCATCCTGCTGCTGAGCGGCTTGGGGATCAGCATGGAGTGGCTTTTGTCGATCCCAGGGCTGTTGCTAATTGTGCTCGCGACACCAGCAATCGTAACGGTCTTCGCGTTCCTGGGCGCTTTCTTTCCCGATGCTCAGTTCATCGTCGGCAACATCATGCGGGTCGGCACGTTCCTTACGCCCGTCTTTTGGGCCTATCATGGACAAGGAGGCATACAGAACTATGCCTATCATTGGAATCCGTTTACATATTTCCTGGAAGTCGTGCGCGCGCCAATCGCGAGCGGCGAATTCCCAATGCATCCCTTTATTGTGACAGCGTACATCTCTCTGGCTTTTTGGGCGATTGCATTGCTGCTGCTGGGCAGATATCGCAAGCGCGTCGTTTTCCTGATCTGAGTACAAAATGATTTCCGTCAAGCTGGACAATGTCGGCCTCGCCTATCGCCTCTACGAAAAGTTGACGCTTACGGCGCCTGACCGGCGCCTAGGTGGCCTTGGAGGCAAGATCGGACGCTCCGGCGGCAAGCAGGTCGTACAAGCGCTCGAAGATGTCAGTTTTGAACTCAAAGCGGGCGACCGGTTAGGCTTGGTCGGCCCAAACGGGGCCGGCAAGACGACACTGCTCAAAGTATTGTACGGTATCTATCAGCCTTCGGCCGGCACGGTAGCCATCGAAGGCAAAGTCGACGCCTTGTTCAACATCAACATAGGATTTCGCCCCGAGGCGACGGGACGGCGAAATATTGTTCTGAGAGGTTTGATCAGCGGGTGGACGGAGGCCGAGATCCAAGAAAAAATGCCGGAAATCATCGCCTTCAGCGAACTTGGCGACTTTATTGATGTCCCGTTCAAAACCTACAGCCAGGGTATGGCCGCGCGTCTCGCTTTTTCAGCGGCGACAGCGCTTGACCCCGAAATTCTGCTGATGGACGAGTGGATCGGCGCTGGCGACGCTACGTTTCAGGAAAAAGCCAAACGGCGCATGGATGAGCTGGCGGAAAAGGCGGGCATCATCGTCCTGGCGAGCCATAATGAAAGCCTGCTCGAAAGCGTATGTACGAAGAGAATGACGCTTAAGAACGGAAGGGTGGAATCGCTCACGACGAAGCCTGCAAAGAGGGTTGGAGCGCGAGCTAAGTCTTAAAGGTACTCTTCCCGGATACTACATGCTCGCAATTCAGATTCCCAATTCGTCGCACCTGCTGTAGTTGAGCATGTCAAACGTTGCGCCCTGCGGACGTTCCTAAAATGAATTGCGCTCGAGCCGTTGAGTTACCGATGACGAGACAAGAATTTGTTCCGATGAATGATCTGAAGCGCCTGTATCAGCGCTATCGCGTCGAAATCGAGCGTGAGGTACTGAACACGCTACGTTCAGGATGGTGGCTCAATGGCGCGGTCGGCAAAAGATTTGCGGCAAATTTTTCCAGGTTCATAGGTGTCTCGGAATGCGTTCTTGTGGCCAATGGGACGGATGCGCTCGAACTCGCATTGGCCGCAGTGACCAAGCGCAACGATATGCGCGGGCGCGAGGTCATAGTCGCCGCGAATGCGGGGGGCTATGCCAGCTGCGCCTGCTGGCACAATGATCTCGTTCCGCACTATGTCGATATCGAACCGGCAAGTCAGCTCGTAGATCTTCAATCGGTGATGAAAGCAGCCAGCGCAGACACCGCTGCGATCGTCGCCACCCACCTCTACGGTGGCGTCGTCGATGTCCGCGCCATCAGGGCCGGACTTGACCAGGCTGGCCTGTCGCACATTCCGATTGTGGAGGATTGCGCACAGGCGCACGGGGCGAGAATCGGAAGCGACGTTGCGGGTTCGCTGGGCGATATCTCCACTTTCAGCTTTTACCCAACCAAGAATCTCGGAGCAATGGGGGACGGCGGCGCCGTCCTCACCTCCGACCCAGTAACCGCTGCGCATGTACGGCAACTGCAGCAATATGGCTGGAGTTCAAAGTACTATGTCGGCGTGCCCTATGGCCGCAACTCTCGCATGGATGAAGTTCAAGCCGCGATACTGGACGTTCTGCTGGGCGATGTGGATAGCCGCAACCGTCAGCGGCGTGGCATCCTAAATCAATACAAGTCCGTTGCCGGGCGTCGATTGCAGTTCCTGGAAGGTGGCGACGGCGCTGTCGCGCACCTCGCGGTCGTGCTTTGTGACGACCGGGACACCTTCAGGACGTTCATGAAAGAGCGCGGCATCGACACCGACATTCACTACCCTGTGCTGGATTGCGACCAGGTCGGCTGGGCGGACCTACCGATGATGGGAAGCGAAAATCTCACCGTTTCGAGGGCCAGCGTCAGCCGTCTCTGCTCGGTCCCCTGCTATCCCGATATGAGGGAAGACGAGGTAGAGCAGGTCTGCCTGGCCCTCCGCGAATGGGAGACAATGTGACAACACGCTCCATCGTTTTCCCGATCTATCGAAATCAGGCGAACATCACTTCCCTTCTGCGGGCAGTCGCCGATTTCCAGTCCAGATATCAAGGCGACATCGAGTTCGTTTTCGTTGTCGATGGCTCGCCAGATGAATCCGGCCCGCTGCTGGTCAAGGAATTGAAAGGCTCGGGCTATGATTACAAGATCATCTTCCATAGCCGGAACTTTGGTTCGTTCACCGCTATTCGAACCGGGCTCGAACATGCGTCGGGTGATCAGGTCGCGGCCATGGCCGCCGACCTGCAGGAGCCGCCTGAACTGATCGTCGAGTTCTTTTCGAAGCTGGAAAAGGATGAGGCCGACGTGGTGTTTGGGCAGCGAACCGGGCGTAGCGATCCGCCCTTGACCAAATTTCTATCAAGGGCTTTCTGGGCGGCCTACCGCAGGCTCGTCCTGCCCAGCATGCCGAGTGGCGGGGTAGATATCTTCGCCTGCAATCGCCAGGTCCTGGAAGCAATCCTGTCAATCGAGGAGCCGAACAGCTCGCTTGTCGTGCAACTGTTCTGGGTCGGGTTCCGGCGGGAATTCGTGCCCTATCGACGGCGCGAACGAGAGCACGGAACAAGCGCCTGGGGCATGGCACGGCGATTCCGATATATGATGGACAGCATTTTCTCGTTCTCCGACTTTCCGATCATGCTCACACTCTGGGTGGGTTTTGCGGGCTGTGTGTTAAGTCTTCTATTTGCAGTCGTTACCGTGATTGCGCGGCTGCTTGGCAATATCGACCCTGCTGGCTATACGACACTGGTGCTGCTGATCACGGGCTTCGGTTCGGCCAGTCTTCTGGTTCAGGGGATTCTTGGTTGCTATCTCTGGCGGGCTGTTGAAAACACCAAGTCGCGCCCACTCAGGATCATCAGCCGCATCGTTGACGGAACTGCCAAATGACCGACATGCCCTTTTTCATCCATGAGCGTGGTATTTGCGAAAGCACCGATGTCGGGATCGGAACACGCATCTGGGCCTTTGCCCACGTGCTGCCTGGCGCTGTGATCGGCTCGAACTGCAACGTCTGCGATCACGTCTTCATCGAGAACGACGTGATCGTCGGCGATGACGTGACCATCAAGAGCGGTGTTCAGCTGTGGGACGGGGTACGCTTGGGTAATCGTGTGTTTGTCGGCCCGAATGCGACTTTCACCAACGATCGCTTCCCGCGCTCCAAGGAATATCCCGAGACATTTCTGCTGACGACGGTCGAGGACGGCGCGTCCATCGGCGCCAACGCGACTATCCTGCCGGGCGTTGCCATCGGCCGCCAAGCGATGGTCGGCGCCGGCGCCGTGGTGACCAAGAATGTCCCTGCCAATGCCGTTGTGATCGGAAATCCTGCCGTCATTATCGGCTACCAGACAGGTCCGCAGATTGTGCCCGCGGTTACTCAGACCTTCCCAGGCACGGTAGGCGAGAAAATGTCGCTTGGGGTCGGCGGCAGCGAACTCTGGCGGCTGCCGCATTTTGGCGATCTGCGGGGCGAACTCGCCCCGCTTGAATTCGGTTCGAATCTGCCGTTCAAACCGGCCCGGTCCTTCCTGGTTTATGGCGTGCCGTCCGACAAGGTCAGAGGTGAGCATGCGCATCGCGAGTGCCATCAATTCCTCATCGCGGCCCATGGCCGCCTTTCGGTTGTGGTCGATGACGGCCATGATAGAAAAGAGGTTTCGTTGACCGAACCGTCGATCGGCCTCTACATGCCGCCGGGCATTTGGGGAATTCAGTATAAATTCCAGCCGGATACCGCATTGCTGGTCATGGCTTCGCATAATTACGATGCTGGCGATTACATCAGGGACTATGCGGATTTCCTGGATATGGTCAGGCAGGATGGCCGCTGACCGCATTGGCGGGGACGCTGTCCGGTTCCTTGTCGCCGGCGGCCTGAACACCGCCTTGACCAGCCTTGTCTACTTCGCCGGTCTCTCCGTGCTCCCTTCGACTTTGTCTTACGCGCTCGCCTGGCTGGCAGGCCTTGTACTTGTGATGGTGTTCTATCCCGATCGCGTCTTTCCCGGAGGTCGCACGGGCATCGCCGATCGGCTGGCGATCGGCGTCTCGATTGCCGTCGTGTTCGTGCTCGGACTGGCAGCTCTTAAAACGCTCGAAAGCGTGCTGCAAAACACTGCAGCTGCCTTCTTTGTCACCCTAGCCGTCACGACCGTCCTCAACTTCGTGATTTCTCGATGGATACTCCGCAGATCATGCTGACGCCCTCCACCACAATACGACGTGCCATGAATCTCTTTGCGATTTTCATCGCGATGTATTTCTCCGAGTTGGCCTCCTTTCCGCTGTCAATCGATGAAGAAGTAGCAGCTTTCAGGACGGACGCGTCGATCTGGATCATTCAAGGACGCTGGGGCGCGTATCTGATCGAGAGATTCCTTATTCCTCATCCGGTCATGCCTTTCTTGGCTCCGGCCGTCTTTGGCGCCGGTTGCGTAGCCGCCTACCTCCTCGTCATGGACGTCATCAACAAACAAGAATTCTCCATCGCGGAGTATGCATGTTTTGCGATTTTCTGTAGCTTCCCGACCTGGTTCTTTATCGTCGAGTTCTATTCGAACATTGCGGCAATTGGTATCGGCCTGTTCGCGACCGTCCTTGCGCTTTGGCTGATCGCCAAGGAGGACGTTTCGCCCCTTAGCCCACGTTTTCTCGGCGCCGTAGCAGTCGGAGCTTTCGCAATCTCGATCTATCAGAGTTTCGCGCCGGCAATTCTGATCTTGGGCATTGCGATCTTAATTCTGCAAGAGCGGGCCGGCAGCAGCAAATCGTTGCCGAAAGACCTGCTTCGGATTGGTGTTCTGATCGCAGGTGCCCTATTGTTGTACCTCATCGGCAACGTCATTTTCAGATCCTTCGTCCCTGGTCGAAACGAATATTTCGACTCGCTTTCCCAGCCGGACTTTCTGTTTCGACACCCTGTTACCGTTATCGGGCGCGTGCTTGAGGCGATAGGCGGGATTTATGGCCTGGACCAACGTACATACGGAGTTGCATTGTGGGCAATCCCGCTTTTGTTGCTCCTGGGCGGCTGGGCACTCCTGAAGGAATTGCCCCGCACAAAATTACTGCTGACGGCAGTTGCCTTCGTTTCGTTGCTTGTTCCCTTCGCCTTTCATTTCCTTGCTGCAGGCAGCGTGCCTGTCAGAAGCCTCGTCGGGGTGCCGATTGCGGTATGGCTGTTTGCCTATGTCGCAGTGACGAGCAGAAGCCCCAGAATCCGCGGAGCCTCGGCCATCTTGCTGGCGGTGGCACTTTTCCAGATCCAGGTCGTCCAAAACTATCGTCAGGCGTCCAGTTACCTGGTTGACAAGCATGACACTCTGATGGCGGGAGCTATCTTCGACAGGCTGTCGGCAGCGCCCGGTTTTGACGCAAAGCGCCGCTATGCTTTAAGCGTGTTTGGCGCACAGCCATTTGCGACTAACTACCCGAAGCCTCCCGGTTCGACAGTCGGTTACTCCTTCTTCGAATGGGACGGAGGCAACGCATGGCGAATCGCCTACTACATGAAATTGCTCGGCTATTCTAATTTAAGTGGTTCTAGCCAAGAACAGGTGCTTCAGACGATCGTTCATCTTTCGACCATGCCTGTCTGGCCGGCTCCCGGTAGCCTGGAGATCAAAGATGACATTGTCCTGATAAGGCTCGGTGAGACGCCTAGCTACGCAAATCAGCAAGCCCTTAAGGGGGTGGCTAGCCGTTGAGTATCGCGAAGCGTCGGAAGCAAGACCGCAAGATAGTCGAGGGCAGGATGAACACCGAGAGTGGGGGGACACACGTACTAAAGGATGCCTATTCGCGAGTTGAGCTCCCGGGACTCCTGGCAATGCGCTGCTACGCGGCGATATCGATTGTCCTTGTTCATCTGATCGCACTGCCACAACTGCAGGTTCCCAGCTATCTTTGGTTCGTGCCAGCGCATTTTGGCAACGGAGTGCCGCTGTTTTACATAGTCAGCGCATTCGGCCTCTTTGTTGGGTATAGTGGAAGGATCGGCAGACGGCAGGAATTGCGAGAATTTTACCTTCGACGTTTTCTGCGCATCGCGCCGCTATTCTACTTTATGATGCTGATCTATATCCCTTTCTGCCGGGCAATGTGGGGGACGACGATCCCTCTTTCCCAGTTCGTTAGCTCGGCACTGTTCGTCTTCAACTTTGTGCCGAACCACGTCACCGGATTCGTCATGGCGTCATGGTCGATCGGTGTCGAGATGGCGTTCTATGCAATCCTGCCGCTCCTGCTGTTTGCCATCACCGGTCTTGCTCGTTCTGTGATGTTTCTTGCTGTAGCAGTATTCTTGGCGGCCAACTGGGCGTTGGCTTTCCAAGGAACGGAGGGGGTATTAGCGCTCTTTTCTCAATTTTCTCTAATGGCTCACCTGTTCTACTTCGCGGCGGGGATAGCGGGATATTATGTTTAGTTGAGGCTTCGCCTCACTTCGCCGCAGATTGGCCGAGTAGTCTTTGCCGCCAGCCTTCTGACAATTGTCGGCCTGATCTGTTTCGCCAGCCAGATCGCTGCATTTTTTGGAACGATACTGGGGCAAAGCGGCGGCTCCGGCGTCAAAACCGCTTGGGCGGTAACATTGGCAAGCGCAGTCGTGGGGGTTTCCCTGTATCCGCAAAGATGGTTCGTGAACCCCGCCGCGAAGCTGCTCGGCAACGCCAGTTTCAGCATTTACCTCTGGCATCCCGTCGTTATCGTGATCCTGGATCGCTTGGGTCTGTACCGGGCGATCTACGCATCCTTCGATGGAGCGTCCTTGCCGTTCCTTGCCTCAGTGATAGCAACCTTTGTGGCGTTGATACCAGTGTCGTTACTGAGCTATCGGTATATCGAGCGGCCCGGCATGGGCTTGGGTGCTCGCTTCAGCCTTCTCCGGCCAGCCTGATGGCTTTTGCATAAAGGTTGTCACTACCGCATGTTCCTCCAAGCTCAAGCAGCTCCGCCGCACCGCAACCCGCTTCGAGAAAACCGCTCGCACCTACCGAGCCGTTGTCATTCTCGCCGCAATCGTCCTATGGCTGCGATAAATGTCCGCACGACCTAGGTGGATCTCAAGCTTTGATGGTGCATCCTCTTCTTCCGAATCGAAGGAGGCACTATGGACCAGGTTCTTCACGGCAGCACCACACAAAACACCCTAGAGGGCTTGCTTGCGCGCCAGATATACTTCCGTAAATTCGCCTATTATGCCGTGCCCGTGATCGTGAAAACGGCACACCTCGACATCCATTCCAGACCATCGGTGGATCAGTTCCGGAAGGTCATAGCCATAGTGAAATGTCACGAGCGAACCAGCGTCGCTCACCGGATTTCCGTGATATTCCGGCTCGCCGGTATGCTGGATCGTACCATCCGGTCCATAGAGCGCACGGCGCTCACTGTCGGTCTTGCCCTTGTAGGTGGGAACGGTGAAGAGATAAGCGCCGCCAGGTTTCAGGGTCCGGACAATCTCCTTTGTCACCTGCTCCGGCATATTCACATGCTCCATGACATCAAGTGTTACCACGAGATCGAACGTCGCATCACCAAACGTCTGCGCTTCCAGATTTTCGTTTCGGAAGCCCTTGATCGACGAGCCCAGGCGTTCTCCAGGAAAGTACTGTGATTCGACATACCCGGCACATTGGCGCTTCAACTTCGGAGAAATTCCCCGAGGGGTGGGAGACGATTCATGAATAGCGAGGTGACGCCAATGAGGGATATATCGCGTGAGCATAAGAGCCAATGCGCGCTCACGCGGGATCGATCCACATCTGGAACAGAGCAGGTGATCGCGATACCAATCATAGTTGGAAGCAAACTCGACATTAGCTTCACAGATCGGACAGTAACCGGCCCGACGGTAAACTGGACGAGACTCAGAATTCATAGAGCACCCTTAGGATTTTCCAAAACGAAGCCGCAAAAAGGACGCAGCTCTAGTTACGACGTCGGACAACGGCGAAGCAGCACCATCTTCATGGTGCTGCTGCTCCAGCCTGTGGCTGATCCCGTTCTCGGAAAGGAACTGGGCAAAACGATCATACAGGACGGTGTACATGCGCTGAAAGGCATCATAGTCACCACCATGAAGAAGGTCTTCCACGTCTAATTGTCCTACTTTCCCAACCGGGACGTGCGGGATGCTCATAAGTTCCGCCATTTCCGTCGTCCTTGAGTCGTGGGAAATTATGGTCGCCGGAACTCCGTTGGTTAACGCGATCAGGTTTCCGTGAAAGCGCGTCCCTACCGAATAGTCAAACTTTGATATGAACGCATCCCACTCCGCCAAATCGAAGAACATTTTTGCGTTCTCTATGATATGCTTTACATAGATCGATGGATCCATGTCCATGCCCATCTGCCCGAGCACTGCCTGGGCGACCTCCAAATCATTTTCTCGCCCATCTCTGGAAAGCAACATTTTCATTTCCGGTTCTTCGTTTTGAAGAACATACGGATATTGTTTTTGGACAGATAGCTTCAAAAGATCAGCTTCAACGCGCCGGGCAGGTTCGGGATCGGCCGAATGCAAAAATACATTGCGTGATCCGTTCACTGCAACTCTCAGCCTAGCGCCTCGTCTCGGCCTCTTTATCTTCAAGCTGCGACGCAATTTGCGAAACAGACTTGGGCATCCTACCTCTGTGACGTTTTTTATCCCAAAATCATTCATGACCTCAGCCGTAAAATGGCCACGCACGCCCACGGTCTTGCTGCGCTCAGATACGATACGAAGGAAACGCTTACTGCCATCGGGAATATCTGTGACTTTTTTACCAATGGACGATGCTTGGGCACCGAGGCCAGCGACCACACATGGCAGTTTTGTTGGTTCAATAAAATCAGCAAGGTAGGATAAATCAAAATCTTTATAGATAAAATTTGCTGCGGAGATGGCGATGATATCGAAACGTTCGTTTGCCTCTTGTGGGGAATAGCCCAACCCCTGCCCGAATTCTTCAAAACGGAGCTCCTCGAATAAGGACTGCCCTATCAGAAGGTTTCCGGTGTTATATCCAATGACTTCGAATTTTTTTTCAAAGGCAATCTGCGGGTCGAGATGCGGAGCTATTGGCGCTCCGAGAAAAAGAACTCTCACTAAATACTCCTCGACGCTATACGGACATGCGATTTTCGAAGGTCGCCAGCGTCGTCATTCATGAATTGGGATGCCAAATCGTTCACTGAGCTCACGTTCGTAGATGCTTGCCCGCTTGAGCGCAACAGGCCCAAGGTCATGGCTCCGTATCGTCTCGGCCTGTACCTGTCTAATCTCCTGTAGATGCCTGAGATCGAAATTTCCTACGGTCACGCTCGACTGATGCCGGCGGTGAGAATTGAGCGAACGCGGCGAAAACGCGATCGAGCCATTCTCGAGTAGACGCAAATATGTCACCCAATCCCCTGCGTTGCGCAGCGACATGATCTCTTCGCTGTGTCTGGCCAACGCATTCCTGAGCGCCTCCCTCCGAAACAAAACGCCGCTGACGTTTGGAATGGTGTTCTTGAGGTAGAGCGCCTCGGCGATTTCCTGGCGGCCGTCCACGATGTAGGGCTTCGTCCAACGGGACCGATCGATATCGGCCACATAGTCGAGATAGTGCTCGGACAGAACGCGGCCGGTGCCGTCTATCTGGCGCGACTGGCAATAGCTCATCACCACTTCCTTGCGCTCGAAGGCGGGCAAAAGCTCGGCCAAAAAATCGGGATCGGCAAGATCGTCGGCTTCGGCGATCCAGACGTAATCGCCGCGCGCCATTTCGACCCCACGCATCCACTGGCGGAACACCGAGCCCGAATTTTCGGCATTCACGACCAACCTGCACGGAATATCGCAGTCGGCCAGAAACTGCTCAATGACATCGACGCTTTCGTCGATTGAAGCATCGTCAAGCACGATCAACTCGTAGGGTCTTATCGTCTGATCGACGATCGAGCTCAGGCGCGCACCAAGATATCGGGCGTAGTTGTAGTTCGGCACGATGACCGACACCCGCGGCGACGGCTTTTCGGAATAAATCAGCAGGTCATGCAGGTAGTGATTGAAGCTGAATTCCTGGCGGACAATATCACGTCCGACGCCCCCCAGACGCCGTGCTTCGCCCTGATTGTCGAGCAGATTGCCGATAGCTTTGGCCATCTCATCAGTGTCGAAGGCCTGCACAAGGATTCCGCAATCACGCTTCAGCAGATCCTGGAAGCCGCCAGCGCCTTCGAAGGCAACGACCGGCACTGTGGCATCAAGCGCCTCGAGCACCACCGAGGGGAACGGATCTTCACGCGAGGTCAAGGCGTAGATGTCTGCCGCGAAATAGTACTCCTGCGGATTTTCCACCAATCCGACAAAGCGGAAGCGGTTCTCGAGTCCCGCTTCCTTCACCCGACGCATTTGCTTGGCGTGGAAGACAGTATCGACATGGCCGACCCAGACTGCAACCGCATCCGATCTGGATGCCATAACCTTGAGGCAAGCATCAACGAAAAGATCGAGGCCCTTGCGATGGTCGGCATAGCCCGCGCACAAGATGATGCTGGCGTTGGTCGAGAGCTGTAATTTCGCGCGGACCGCCTCGCGAACCCCCTGGCGATCATCGATGTGGTAGGGCGTACGCAGATAGAGTCCTTGCGGCCTGACTACCGACTGGCTGACCGGCCCGCCAACGAACTCTTCGAATCCGACTTTGACGATCTCGGCTGGGAAAACGACCGTGTCGGCGCTCTCGACAATGGCTGCGGCTGCGTCAGCAAGACCATAGGACGCCAATATTCCGGGCAGTTCGTGGACGAGGCTAACGGTGCGGAACCCCGCCCGCTTCAACAGCGGCACGAGCCTACCCGATACGGTGGTGTTGACAACGGCCACTTCGGCGCCGTTGTTTCTGATGGTGGCCAAGCGTTTCAACACATCGGCATCGCCTTGCTCAGGTAAGTTGATCCTGTGCACGGTCGCGGCGTGGGCGAAACGGCCGAGTAACGGTCCATCACCCAGCGCAATGAGATCGGTGTCAAAGCCAAGTAGCTTGAATCCCTTGGCCATATTGAGAGCCAGCAATTGCGCTCCATGGGGATGGGCGTCGTGCGAAACGATTACGATCCGGGACTTGGATTTCGTGTTGGCCGCCTCCAACGCGTCGCGGGTCGCTTGCAGGTAAGCGTGGCCGTTGGCGCTATCGGGCTCCAGATGGGCGCCTTCCGCCCACTCGTTCCAGGCATTGACGAAAACCAGCCGCTCGGATGGCTCGCTGACATGGGCCAAGGTGTCCTCAATGGCATTGTCCAGCCATTTGCGGTAGAGCGCAGGAGTGTTGTTAATAAACACGGTGCCGCCGCGCTTGCGGCGTGCCGTATTGTCCCAGCCAGGGCAAACCGAACGGAAGAGCTTGTATTTGCGGGATGAATAGGTCTCGCTGCGCTGCGGGAAAACCGACCAGTCATAGACGGTCGTGGCAAAATCCTCATGCAGCGGCGTCACTGTATGCGTGACGTTTGGCGGTGCGGAATTGTTAGGCGGAAATTCCACAGCGGCATCGAACCCGTATCGGTCCGGCGGCACAGATTCGAACGATTGGGTGTAGGCCAGGAAAATCTCGCCGATGCCGTTCTCCCGGCACCAAGTCCGCCAGCGCCGCGCTGTCTCGATTGCCGCCGGCAGCAGGCTTGGCCGATAGACGAGCAGCAGCGGCTTGCCACCGACGCGGATATAGCGAGGGTCGCGAAGATAAGGCGCGACCTCGGCGATGAAGGCGAGATCGTCCTGGGGGGAATGGTCCTGGGCGATGAGGATCTCCTGGTCCATCCCGTCCCAACGGCGCGACCAGTTCTCATTGGCCCAGCAGACGCAGAACGGCATGTCGAGGCTCTTGTCCTCAAGCCAGTTCTCAAGCGGCTTTTCCAAGAGCCGCTTGCCCGCGAACCAATAAAAATAGAAGCAGAAGGCTTCCACGCCATAGAGCCTTGCCAGTTCGATCTGGCGGTGCTGCACGGCGGTATCGCGCAGATCATAATAGCCGAGCGCATCTGGCACGTGCGGCTGTTGGTGGCCGGCAAATTGCGGCTCTGTGGGCCTGACATTGGTCCATTCGGTGAAGCCCTGTCCCCACCATTCATCGTTTTCGGGGATCGGGTGGAATTGCGGCAGATAGAACGCAATGATGCGCACCGGCCTCTGGAGCAGCGGCGGTGCCTCGAGACGTGGCATATAGACGGGTTCGGGCGCAAAGATCGGGCCAGAACTGGCGAGCGCCCCGCGCAGGACCATCTCGTTGTTGCCCACGGGCGCGTCGGGCGCCTCCATGTTTCTCCAGGCGCGGTAGGCATTCGTAACGCCAAACAGCGAAGGGAAGGTCGAAAACATCGCTCTCTTCATCTTTCGCTTGACGTCGATAGGCAGCGGCAGATTGTGCCAGCAGGCGTAAGCGCCGCGAGCCACTAAGCGGCGAGCCATCATGGGCGTATTGCCGATCGCGCGAATGCCACTCCCAATCCCGCGCACAGGCTTGGTCAGTCGCCAGGAGGTACTGGCATAGACGGCATCGAGAACACCATGCAAACGGGTTTCCTCGGAGTATGCATTGTCGCGATCCGCAAGCAACGTGCTCGCCGCCACGTGCGCAACCGACAGTTCTTTTCGCAGGACTTCGATCTCTTCGGCCCTGGCGATGGCCAGCGCCCTTGCCCGCGCGATTTCGTCTTCGCGATTCCGGAGCTGTTCGCGCATTTCGACTATCTCACTAGAGAAGGCCTCGATCTGCACTCCATGGTGTTTTACCAGTTGCCTGTTGGTTTCGATCTCCTCTTCCATAGTCGTCGACCGTAACGACCACGGATTTCCGGTTTGATCGGTCGCCTTGCTCTCCGTGTCGTCGAGAGGCACCACGCTCCCGTCGGCGAGCGCAGCCAGGCCGTGCACGCTGCGCGCGCCCAGGATATTTTCCGGAATCGGCCGCTTCGTAACAACGCAAAGCGAGTTCAAGAACTCAACCGAATGAACCGACGCGAGAGAAGCTTCATCGAATGCGGCTTGGTGCCTGCCCGCGAAAGTGGCCAGGGCATCGACCCGACGACGATCCAGTCCCCAATGCTCATGGTTGACCACGTCAAGCAGGCGCTTGAAGAACGACATCGAGGAAAGAGGATCATAGAGACCGCCGTCGAATTCCTGCCAGTAACTGCAATGCAGATCTTCCGCTATGTAGATCCCCCCTTCAGAAAGATGGGGGAAGTATCGAGCGAACGAGCAGATTATATCCGATGACAAATGCGATCCGTCATCAATTATAATATCATACTTCTCCGACCTCGCAACGATATCGCGCTCTACTTCATCTGTATTGGCATTACCTACCGATATTTCAATCTTCTTGTTATCAAAAACCAGATTGCCGCAGGCCAGATTGATGTCGCAACCGACAATAATTTCCGCATTCGGAAAATATTTTTGCCATATCTCCAAGGAACCGCCGTTCTGAACTCCAATTTCCAGAATCCGAACCGGCTTGTTTCGATACTCTGAAAAAATATGGTCGTATGTGCTCAGATAGATTGACCATTTATCCGACACTTTGCCACGATGCGCGTTGTACAGGTCACGAAGTGAACCGTCGTGTTTTCCAGGCCGCGCGGCTTTCGCCTTGGCGCGCGCCTTCGGCGCCACCTCGCCGGCCGGTATACCATCGCGCATATTTTCGAGTGACGGATGCTTGCTCATGCCATCAATGCCTATTTCGTCCCATCGATGAGAAGCCGCCGCACCACCGTCTCCGTCGACTTCCGCCAGTCCGGCGCATCCCAGCCGAACGCGGAGGCGAATTTCGCGCTCGATAGCCGGGAGTTGGCGGGGCGGCGCGCCTTGGTTGGATAGTCTATTGTAGCAATGTCCCGTACCCGCGCCCAAGGGCCACCAGACACGCGGCTTGTGTCCAGGATATGACGGGCAAAGCCGCTCCAGTTGGCTTCGCCGGTTCCGGCCAGGTGATAGATGCCGGCGAAGCTCTTGCCGTCATTGAGCTGTGCTGCTGCATGCAGGATTGCGTCGGCGACATCAAGCGCGGATGTGGGATTTCCCCATTGATCGGCCACCACGGCGATCTCGTCGCGGTCGGCGGCAAGCCGCAGCATGGTCTTGACGAAATTCTTGCCGAACGGGCTGTAGACCCATGCCGTGCGCAGGATCAGGTGATGCGGGCTGGCTGCCGCCACCGCCTGCTCGCCGGCTAGCTTGGAGGCGCCATAGGCGCTGGCTGGCGCGGTCGCGTCGGTCTCGACATAGGCGCTGTCCTTCGAACCGTCGAAGACATAGTCGGTCGAAAGATGGATGACGGGAACGCCAAGCCGGCTTGCCGCTTCCGCCACCTTGCCGGCGCCAACGGCGTTCACCGCGAATGCCAGATCGGGCTCATCCTCGGCCTGATCCACCGCCGTGTAGGCGGCGGCCGACACGACGATGTCGGGCTTGGCGGCCGCAATGGCTTCGATCACCATGTCGGGTCTTGCCAAATCGAGTTCCGGCCGGCCAATGGCAATGACCTCCACGCCGGCGCGTCGCCGGCCGGCCTCCAGAAGGCTTGCCGCGACCTGGCCCTCGCGTCCGGTGACGACGAGCCTCACGCGGCCCCCTTGCGCGCTTCGCCCAGTCTTTCACCGGCATAGTGCTTTTCGCGGATCGGCCCCCACCACCATTTGTTGTCGAGAAACCAGTCCACGGTTCTGGCCAGGCCGCTGTCGAAGTTCTCGTTGGGCGCCCAGCCGAGATCACGGCCGATCTTCGATGCGTCGATGGCGTAGCGGCGATCATGGCCGGGACGATCGGTGACGAAGGAAATCAGGTCGCGATAGCTCTTGCCACCGGCCCGGGGACGCCTGGTGTCGAGCAGATCGCAGATCGTCTCGACGACGCCCAGGTTCGTCCGCTCGGAATTGCCGCCGACATTGTAGCTTTCGCCCGGCTGCCCTTTCGTGGCGACGAGTTCCAACGCGCGCGCGTGATCCTCGACGAACAGCCAGTCGCGCACATTGGCGCCGGCGCCATAGACCGGCAGCGGCTTTTCGTCGAGCGCATTGAGGATGACCAGCGGGATCAGCTTTTCGGGAAAGTGATAGGGTCCGTAATTGTTCGAGCAGTTGGAAAGCACGACCGGCAGGCCATAGGTTTCGTGCCAGGCTCGCACCAGATGGTCCGACGCCGCCTTGGAGGCGGAATAGGGCGAGGACGGCGCATAAGGCGTTTCCTCGACGAACATGCCGCCATCGAAAGGCAGATCGCCGAACACCTCGTCGGTCGAGACATGATGGAAGCGGAAGCGGCTCTTCCTGTCCTCGGGCAGGCCGCGCCAGTATTCCAGCGCGGAATTGAGGATCTTGTAGGTGCCGACGATGTTGGTCTCGATAAACGTGCCCGGCCCGTCGATCGAGCGGTCGACATGGCTCTCGGCGGCGAGGTTCATGACGATGTCGATATCGTCCCGGCGCAGGATGTCGAGCACTGCCTTCTCGTCACAGATATCGGCCTGCGCAAAGCGGTAATTGTGCGCGTTCTCGATCGGCCGCAGCGAGGCCAAATTGCCCGCATAGGTGAGCTTGTCGAGATTGGTCACGCGATAGGCCGGGTTGGCGCACAGATGCCGGCATACCGCCGAGCCTATGAAGCCAGCACCGCCTGTCACCAGAAAATTCATGCCACTGTCCTCATCCTTTGGCAATCATCAGGCAAACACCTCGGCGGCGGCCAATAGCGGCGCCTTCAGGTCCTTGTCCGAAAGCTGGAACCCGCCGGACAATGACGGCCATTCGATGCCGATGGCGGGATCGTCGAAACGAATTGACCGGTCATGCGCCTGCGAATAGGTGTCGGTGACCTTATACAGGACCTCGGTGTCGGCGACGAGCGTCACGAAGCCGTGCGCGAAGCCTTTCGGCACCAGAATCTGGTTGCCCTTTTCGGCCGACACTTCGAGCGCGACCCATTTTCCAAAGGTTTTCGAGCCGCGGCGAATGTCCACCGCAACGTCGAGAATACTGCCGCGGATGACGCGCAGCAGCTTGTCCTGCGCCCGCGGCGCGAGCTGGTAGTGAAGCCCTCGCAAAACGCCTGCCGCGGCAGAATAGGAATGATTGTCCTGCACGAAAAGCAGATCTATCCCAGCCTGCGCAAAGCGTTCGGCATTGTAGGTTTCGACGAAGAACCCGCGCGCGTCGCCATGCCGCTTCGGCACGATTTCCAGCACGCCATCGATGCCAAGGGACCTGACTTCCAGCATCTAGCCCTCCGACAGGTCCACGACGCGCCGGCGCAGATAGGCGGCATATTCGTTCTTGCCTAGGCGGTCGGCGCGACGCAGAACCTGGTCCGCCGTCAGCCAATCCTGTTCAAGGGCAATCTCTTCCGGACAGGCGACCTTGATGCCTTGGCGATGCTCGATGGTGCGCACGAAGGAAGACGCTTCGTGCAGGCTGTCTTGCGTACCGGTGTCGAGCCAGGCATAGCCACGCCCCAGCCGGTGCACATGCAACTGGCCGCGCTCGAGATAAACATTGTTGACCGCCGTGATCTCAAGCTCGCCGCGCGCCGAGGGCCTTATGGAGGGGGCGATGTCGACGACATCATTGTCGTAGAAATAGAGACCGGTGACAGCCCAGTTGGATTTCGGGTTCTGCGGCTTTTCTTCAATCGTCAGCGCCGTCCCGGTGGCCTTGTCGAAGGATACGACACCATAACGCTGGGGATCCTCGACATGATAGGCGAACACCGAAGCACCCTTTTCGCGCGAGGCCGCGGCGCGACAAAGCTGCGACAGCCCATCGCCGAAATAGATGTTGTCGCCAAGGATCATCGACACGCTGTCCTTGCCGATGAAATCCCGGCCGATGATGAAGGCTTCCGCCAGACCGTTGGGTTGCGGTTGCTCGGCATAGGACAGATCGAGCCCGAACTCCGATCCATCGCCAAGCAGATCGCGAAAGACCGGCAGGTCACGCGGTGTTGAAATGACCAGAATCTCTCGGATACCCGCGAGCATCAAAACGCTTAGCGGATAATAGATCATCGGCTTGTCGTATATCGGCAGAATCTGCTTAGAGATTGCTAATGTTAGCGGATAAAGGCGCGTTCCACTGCCCCCGGCAAGGATAATTCCTTTCAAGAAGCTCTCCTTGACATGCCAAAGCCCCCTGGCCTTGCTGCTTGTGCTTAGGTTCCACGCAATGGCTTGTCAATCTCGGCAATCGACAAACGACCGGACCGCGTCCGGCGGCAATCCCGGCAAATCCACCTGCTCTCATTTCGCCAACGTCAACGGCCTGGCGGGAACAAGCAAATCGTCATGATGGGTCTCGGTCGACCCGCCCCTTTGGCTCAACCGCACAGCAAAGCCTTTGTGAAAGATGATGCCATTCATGTAGGCAAAAACCATCGCAAGCGCCGCTGTGCGCAAGGGATAATCAACCAGCGAATGAACGAGAAGAAAAGACACCGAAAGGAACGCGGCTTTCTGCAGCGGCTCCCGCCGAACCCCGACAGACGACGCAAAAAGCAATGTCAGGTAAGCCGCGATCAGAAGAACGACGGGCGCGCCACCCTCGAGTGCCAGCTCCAGATAGTCGTTATGAGCGTGATTGACGTAGGGCTTGAAGATCATCTCGCCCTTTTCGTAAATCTGGTAGACCTTCTGAAAGCTGCCGAAACCCACACCTGTCGCCCAATTCTCTTCAATCCCCGCAATCGTGGTGCGGGCGAATTCGGCTCGGCCAAATTCCGGATCAACCACCTCCGCATCGATCTTCGTCCACGCGCCTATCGTGTAGAGCGAAAGGCCGATGAAGACCGCAAGGACGCCATACCGACTTAGCCTGGAGCGAGCGGACAGAAAGACAACCGATATTATGGTGATCGCCAATCCTATCAGGATACCGGCGCGCGAACCGGCGGCCAGAAGCAGCAGCAACAGCATTATCAATCCGAGCGATCCAGACAGAAGGTGCCCGCGGAAAAGGCCGTGGCAGACAACGAAAGGGATGGAAACGAACAGCAACGCCGAAAAGTGGTTCTGGTTGGCAAACAGTCCCGCATTGATCGTGAACGGCAACAACCCTTCTATGGCAACCGTATCGGAGAGTGAATACTGGATCGCGGCAGCCAATCCGTTACAGATGACACCCATGAAAAAGAACGGCAGAAGGCCGTAGACCTGATCCGTACGCAAGCGGATAACGCTCAGAAAGAATGCTGCCCCCGCCGAAAAATACAGAAAGCACTCGATCGTGCGCCCGACGCCGACACTGACGAAGCGCAGCCGGGTTTCGCCGGCGAGCCACGGAGTGGCGAGCAGCGGCTCCGGCCGCAATCCGCTCAACAGGGCCGCAGGCAGCAGCACGATCTGAAGGCAGAACACGACAAGGGTCAGGGCAAGCAGCCACAAGACCGGACGAGGGATGCTCTGCCCCGATGGCCTTGAAAAGATGGCCGCGGCCGAGACGATCGCTGCAATTTCGATCAGCGTTTCGGTGTAGAGGCCACTCGCCGTGCCGCCGCCAATCAGCATCGACAGGAAAAGAACCGACCCAAGCAGATACTTTTCCCATTCCGTGGACCGGCTCGAGCGCGCTCTCACAATGAAACTCTTTCGATGCTCAGCTTGTGCATGACCAACGTGCCGACGTATCGAAATCGCCAGCTTTCGGCGATGGCGGCTGTTTCCAGCCGCAACAATTGCATCGGACACGCGCTCGGTCCGATCGCAAAATCAAGGCTCAGATACTGCCGGTTGAATGTGCCTGCCGGAATGTTGAATCGGGCTATTTCGCTTGCCGGATCTGCGCAGCGGATGGACCAGAACAGCCCCTTTGGCAACTTCAGGTTTCTCCCGGAGGCAATCAGGGAAATCCTGTAGGAGCCGGGAGGCAATTCGACATATTGCTGGAGCGCGGCGTTCTTCACCGGCGTGTTCAAAAATCGAACGGTGGCTCCGCTGTCGCTTTCGCCGACATCGCGCGACCCGGCAAAGGTAATTTCCAGACCGGAGCGATCGTGAACCTGCCAATCGAAGGGCTTGCCGCTGCGGACGGGTTCAAAGCCGCCGTTGAAAATATAGCCACCCAGCGTCCGCTCCTGATCGGACAGGCTGAAAAGGAACAGCCGATAGGCTGGCTCGTAGTCCTTTTGCCTGATGTAGCCGTTGATCACCGCAGACAGTTCCTTCGATGTCGGTGGTGAACTCGATCCGGTAAGGTCGAGCAACAGTTGACTTGCCGCGCGCAGGCCTTGCGGATCCTGACCAAGGGCAGAAAAAAGATTGGACCTCCACGGAGCCTTTATCTTTATGGCTGCCAGGACAGCCCGGTATCCGTCCGGATTTGAAAGAATCGCCGGCATGCCCGCCGCGATGATTGGAAAGCGGTCCGGCCACCGGCGTAGCAATGTGTCGATCTCGGCGACCGCGCGTGACAGATCACCTAACTCGATCGAACGGTCGATCGATCTCTGAAGTGCATGGATTTCCGTCTTGGACAGTTTTCGAGCCTGGTCGAAGAATTCAAAGGCTTCGTCCTTCTCGCCTTGCCGGTACTTGATCTCGCCCAATAGGCTGTAGAGCCGGGCATCCGCGACATTGAAGCGAAGCGCACCCCTCGCCTTGGCAGCCAAAGCATCCAGATCAGGACCACTGCCTGTTTCGTTCAGGTCACCGGTGATGTCACCTATCAACGCATTTATGTTCAGCGGATCGATCGCAAGCGAGACGGCTGGCGTCCCGGCCTCAAGGAGCCGACTTAGCCCGATCGACGAAGCGGCCAACACTAGAACGGAGGCGACGAACCAAACGCCTGACCGCAGGAGATTTCGCGTGAGCGGGCTGGCCTGCTCCATCATCGACTTTGCCTTCGATTTTCGGGGTGCTCGCGCCGTAGTCGTAGTACTGGTAGTTCATATATTTGTAGGCATAGTTGTAGTCGAACTTGTTCACTGCAAACTTCGACATCGCCCCTCCGATCACATTCGCACCGGCCGCCCGCAGACGCCTGAGCGCCGTCTTGGCTGATTTGCGCGTGACCTGGTTGGTGGAAACGACCATCAACGTGCCTTCCGCCAGCCGGCTGAGGATTGGGCCGTCGGAAAGGCCGACGACCGGTGGAGCATCGATGATGACCAGATCGAAGCGTTTGCCGAGATTCGTCAAGATCAGCGCCATCTTCTGCGAAGAGAGAAGGTCGGCCGGGTTCGGCGGAATGGTCCCGGACGTCAGTACAGTCACGTTAGGGTATTTCGTCGTCCTGAAAATGCCCGCCAGATCATCCTTGCGAACGGTATTCGTCAGAAGGTTGCTCAACCCGATCGCGTTGTCGAGACCGAACAGCCGATGCAGGTTCGGTTTGCGAAGATCGCCATCGACCAGCAGAACCCTTGCGCCGAGCGCCGCGAAATCCTGGCCGAGCTTGAACGAGGTGGTCGACTTGCCTTCCGAAGGTTCCGAACTGGTCACCAGCAGCGATCGCGGCGCACCCTCCGCACCGGAGAACTGCAGCGATGTTCGCAACGAACGATAGGCCTCCGAGAGCCCGGATTTTTGATCGGCGATGCTGGCTATGAGTTCGCGGTCGTCGACAAGCGGCAGGATGCCGAGCATCGCCAGTCCCAGCTCTTTCTCGACCTGCTCCGGATTGGTGAAGGTGTTGTTCAAGAGCTCGATGATGTAGATGATCGATGCAGTCAAAGCCATGAAAAGCGCCAGCGCGATTGCAAGATTGATGCTCAGGCGTGGAGAATAGGGGGCTACGGGCAGCGAAGCGAAGTCGACGATCGCGGCGCTTTGCGTCTTGAGTTCCGAGCTAACCCCAACTTCATTCAGCTTGGTGATAAGGCTGTCGTACTGCGACCGATTGGAATCGACCTCACGCTTCAGGATCGTGTATTTGATATTTTTGTCGTTGAAGACGGCCTGCTGTCTCTCCATTTCCGCGAGCTTGGATTTTAGGTCGGCCTCCTTGCCTTGCGCTTCCTGGTATTTCAGTCGCAACGAATCCGTTATCGCAAGAACGCCATTGTCATAGAGCCGCTGCAGTTCCTTGATCTGCGATTGCAATTGCTGCATTTCCGGATAACCAGGCTTCAGGATGCCCAGTTTCTGCTGATACTGGCTGGACAGATCCGCCAGCTTTTCGCTGAGCTTCTGCAGACCTTCGCTTTCCAGAACCGGGCCGAGGCTTGATCCGCGTCCCTTTTCTATCTGACTCACGACCCGCCCCGCATCCAGGCGCTCCTGGATCGCCATGGCCAGCGCGGTGTTCAGGGCTTCGATGTTAGAGTCGATCAGCGATTTGTCGTCGCCAGTGACCGTGATGCCGGCGTCTTTTGCGTAGGTGACCAATTCCTCCTCGGATTTTTGCAGCTTTTGCTTCACCTGCAGAACCTGTTCCTGGATGAATTGCCTTGCCAGATCAGAGGTCTCGCTGGTCTGGTCCAGTCGCTGATCGATAAAACTCTGTGCGACCTGATTGGCTACGTCGCTTGCATATTTCGGCTTCTGATCGACAAAGGTGATCGACAGCAGGCTTGTATTGGTGACCAGATTGACCGTCAGGTCGTCCAGGATTCGCTTGATGGCGATTGCCTCGCGCTCCTCGGGCGTTTTCTCCTCAATGGAAGGCGACTTCGAAAGTCCGAACGCCCGGTAGACAATGTTGCTCAGCGAAAAGCTCGGCGTCGGAAACAGGAAGTCCGGCTTTTCGCCAAGCCCTAGCTGGAAGGCCACGCGCTGAGCCAGCGCGCGGCTCTTCAGCTTTTCACGGGCGGTCAGGAAGGCCCTGACGTCGCTGTTTTCGGAAACAACTTCGATGTCCTGAAAGACTTTCGCCGAGGGGACCAGCACTTCGAGTTGCGTCGTTGCCAGATATTTTGGTGTCTGCATCATTGTCACGATGACGCCGGCGACAAGCCCGGCAGCGGCCATCATGACGATCAACCAACGGTACTGGACAATGTAAAACAACAGCTTGAGCGGGTTGAACCCGTCATCCCGACCGCCATGGTCACGACCATAAGGACCGTAGTTTTGCGGCACGTCATAGGGGAGGTCCGCAGACAGGGCCTGTCGGGATCCGGCAAGTTGGGACTGCCTGTTACGATCGAGCATGTGCGAGGTGACCCTGGGGTTGTCCGTATCGTGCCCTGTCCTAAGGAATGACCGCAATGCGGGCCGCGCTGGACGCGAGGCCCAGGGCATCCTTCAAATTGTTCATCGCGATTTTCGACTTGGAAGCAAAAACGACGATCACATCGCCACCATAGATGCGTGGGTTGCGATTTTTGCCGGCCCGGATTTCCTCGACATTGTAGTTTGCCACGAGCTTGTTTTGGCCGATATTCCGATAGACGAAGACCTTGCCGGCATCACCGACCGGATTGAAGCCCCCGGCAAGGGCGATCGCGTCCAGCAAATAAGCACCGCTGGACACAGGATAGATACCGGCCTTGTTGACTTCACCATCGACCGTGATGCGCCGGCCAATCGATTCCTTGACGAAAATCGTCACATCAGGCGCTTGCAGGTATTTTTCACCGTAGGCAGTCTCGATTTCCTTCTCGAGCTGACGCAAGGTTCTGCCGGCCGCAGTCATCGTTCCGATCAGCGGAAGCGAAATCTGCCCGCCTGCGTCGACCTGAACAGTCCTGTTCAAATTGTCGACCTGGAACACGCTAACCTCCAGCACATCATTGGCAGATAGGGGTTGCTCGCCGCCATTCTGCGTATTCTGCGGCGGCGGCAGGTCCTTCACCACCTGCAGTGTGCCGCCGCCTGAAAGAGCCGTGGAGGACGCAGCCGGCTGAAGGGCGCTGACAGGATTTGTGGATGACGTCGATGTCGACGGGGTGCTGGCGCAAGCAGATATCGCCAGCGATGCGAGCAACGCTGTCACGGTGCCTGCATTACGCCTTGCAGAATCGAAGATGCCGATCAGTGGGTCCCGCTCTTGAACAGCCGGCCAAATCCGCCGAAACGACTTACGCTGCTGGCACCCGACCTTTTCGCATTCCGCTTTCCAATGGGCACGAGCGCCCGATCCCGTAATATCGCGTCCGGACGGTTGACCGCCAGAAGCCTCGCCACGACAAAACACAAATGCGCCACCCGCACGAAGGCGAATGACGCATTCGACAAAATTGCGCAAAACAGCGGGTGTCGGACCTCGGCTATCGGCTGACAGCGTCATCGTCGTCCTGCAGCCCGGTAATAAGAGCGGCGGCGCCACCAACCGCGGCGGCGCCCAAGAGAGCTGGCAACATGAGAGGCTCCGAGCTGGCAGGCACAACCGTCGCAACTGGCGTATCGAGCGAAACGCACATGCCACCTTCGACAGGATCGACCTTGATCGTGGTGTTGCCAGGAATATCGAATGCGCAGTTGGCACCCACCGCCAGCAAAGCGGACGCCTCTGCCCCGGTCATGATGCGCGCGCCCGAATACACTGGCGCTTCGGGACCGACGCCAGCATAACCGCCGGACTGGGACATCTGAACGTTTCCATGGACCTGTGTAAGGCGACCTATCGCACCGGCGGACGCCGGCACGGTCGCAAGACAGGAACAGGCCTCCTGGGCGAAAGCATCGGGCGTTGCAAACAGAATGCCCTCTGCGGCGAATACAACAAAAACGAAAGCAGCCCCCAGCCCACTACGAATCCTCATTTTCACCCCACCCAAACCTGCAACTCACCCTTTTGGGACGAATCACACCTGCTTCACCCCCGGCAATCTCCGTCAGTAGCTAACGTCGCACTGCGTCGCCGCGAGCACGCCAGCGGTCAGAACCGCGCCGCCAAAATCGAATCCGGCAGGTCAACCCCACCGCCCACCACCGGACGGCTGAATGGCCGACCGTCTGTTCAGAGCCAACAAGATTGAGGCAAACGTTATCGTCGAGGCGAAAGACTTCGAGACGCGAATTGCCCGGCACACCCAGATTGCAGCCGCCGATCCCCAATGACGCGCAAATACGGCAGGCGCAGTTTTGCTCACAGATTCATCCGTCTTTGATCCCCTCTGCATCCACCTTCGGACGCACCAACTCAAAGAAAGCAGATCAGCACGTAGCAGTTTTCCGATCACAATTCCAACACATTTCGCGTTGGCGGCAATTTAGGCTGATTCGTAACTGTCCTAGCACAGTACTTTAGCTATATCGAATGAACAGTTTCGACCAAGAATCTCGGAAAGCGACGTTACCCAGCAGAAGACCACAAATACTCAAATGCAGGAAAACCGTCTGCCGGGGTCAGGACAGATCCATTCATTTCGCCGCAAGAGCATCCAATCCGCGGCCGTTCGGCAAGACTTGCACATTGGACCGGCTTGAACCGACTCGCCGCAGAGAATTCGACCCTGCGTAAATATGGTAGCCAGGTCTTCCCCTTGGCTGTCGAGCACTGCACAAACAGGATATCGCCAACCTTCGAAGCGATCTTGCCATCGCAAGGCGTTCCGGTAGCAACGGGTTTGCAGGTCAGGACCATCCCCTGATAGTCCCGGCGCGCCGCTCCGAGGGCCGTCCTCCATCCAGCCCAACTGTCCGTCAAGCCCTTTCATTCTTTCGCCACGAGGCCATCCAGCTCTTCTATTTGCTGCATGTACTTCGCGATGACGATAGTCTCCGAAAATTGCCGCTCGACCTTGTTTCTGCCCTCCACTCCCATCCGGCCCCTGGAGGCATCATCCATCATCGCAAACTCGATCATCTTGCTTGCCAGATCATCATGGTCCTTCACCTTGCACAGGAAGCCGTTGACGGCGTGGTCCACCACCTCCCTGCACCCGGGCACGTCGGTGGTGATCAGCGGCTTGCCCATTGCGGCCGCCTCGAGCAGCGAACGCGGCGTTCCTTCCCGGTAGGAAGGCAAGACGACACAATCGGCGGCACGCAGGAAAGGCCGCACATCGTCGGTGGTGCCAAGATATTCGATCAATCCCTCACTGACCCATTGCTCGACTTGCTGCCGGCTCACGGCGGTCCGGTTCTCTACATCGAGAAAGCCGAGCAGCTGGAAACGCACACCGGGCATCTTCTGGCGAACCAGACGGGCCGCCTCGATAAACTCGCCGACACCCTTGTCCCAGAGAAGCCGGGCCACCAGAAGAAACACAATCGCACCAGGCCCGGTGCGTGCTTCGGACGACGGAGTAAAACGCACGAGGTCGATGCCGGAGCCGGGCAAAAGCCCGGTCTGCTCCTTGCGAACCAAATTCCCAATGACGAACAGCGTCCTGTCATCGTCATTCTGAAAGAAAACCATTTTGGAACGGGCCAGCGCCACCCGATACAAGGCCTTGGCAATTCTGAGCAGGAGGCCACCGCGGACGAATGCTGTCCCCAGTCCGGAAATGTTATTTATGACCGGAACGCCGTTCAGATTGGCGGCGATGGAGCCGAACACGTTGGGCTTGATCGTAAACCCGACAAACGCCAACGGCCTCTCATGCCGCAAGAGAAGCCAGAAGCGCCACAGAAGTGCCATGTCCCGCAAAGGCGACATGCCGGAATTGTCCATTTCGAGTTCGACGTAGCGGCAGCCCATGGCCGATATCAGCGAAGAGTATTCGTCTCTCGGCGCCGCGATGACGATGTCATAGCCATGGCTCCGCAAGCCCTCGATCAGCCCCTTGCGGAAATTGACGACATTCCAGGACGTGTTTATCGAAATGATTATCTTGCTGCGAGCAGCCGGCATCATTGGCTCCCGCCCGGATATGGCGAAGGCGCTCCTAACAGCATATCCGCAAATCGCCCAGGCGACCTTTCCGACAGGGTCTCCCCATATAAGGCCGACCGATCGCCGGCGTGCATGACCTTCAGCAGTGCATCCGCGATTTCCAACACGCCAAATCCGGCTGAAATCTCGAGGCCGGACAGCGTGTCCAGATCTCCCGCACAGGGCGTGGTGACGATGCCGGGAATCCGGCAAGCCATCATTTCCAGAAGGACGTTTGGAAATCCTTCCATCGCCGAGGTGAGCAGGCCGGCGCGCGATGCACGAAACAGCGGAAATGGATTGTCTCTCTGGCCGAGCATATTTATTCGAGAGTCCAGATCGAACTTGCCGGCGTAGGCTCTTAGCTCCGCTTCCATGGGTCCCGCCCCAACCATGCTAAGCTCATAATCTTCGCCGGTTCTTCGCCTGATCTCGGCGAGCACGTCAATCGCGATCGTTGGCCGCTTTACCTCGATCAGCCGGCCGCACCAGACAATCTGCGGACGACGGGAAATCATCTTCGCGTCGTCCTCCGCCAACATTTCGGTGGACATTTTGACGATGAGATCTTCGTCAACCGGGTTGGGCAACGTACACAGTTTATCGATGGCTCGCCGGGGCAACACGTCACGCAGGCGTTCATTCATGTAGCTCGTTTGCGCGACAACCATGTCCTGGCTGCCATAGGCAGCGTAGAGCGCCCTGTAAGTCAGTGCGCGAGGGCCATTGAAGCGATCCAGAAGTACCGTGGATTCGCGAGCGACCAACCTGCGGCTCTTGAGAACCCCGACGCTTCGGGCAGCGGCCAGGAACGAATTCACCCGCGTGTGGCTTGAGAATACCAAATCGTACCGATGCCGGATCAGCCGCGGGGCAAGCAAAAGCTCGCTCATCGCTTTGCCGCCGCCGAAGCCGTAACTGCGCCGAATTTCATCCTGGAGTGGCCCAACGGCATCCCCCGCCGCCTGGCCGCCCAGAAAGCCGATTTCGACGTACCAGTCGGGACGGCGCGCAAGTGCCTGCGCAACCAGTTTCAGGATGGTTTCAGCTCCACCTCTGATGTCGAGCGGAATGGCGACCAGCGCGAGCTTCCTTTTCATGAGCTGCAGGGATTCACTGTTTTCGCCGAAAGACATAGGCGTAGGTTTCGGCAGCATCCTTGCCGAGAAAAAGCGCCGAAACGCCTAACCAGATGCGCCAGGCGAGAAAGGCCGGCACGAAGAAATAGAAATAGGAGCTCTTCCAGAACAGACGACGCTCGATGAGTTCCAGGCCGTTCCGTTTTGCGATTGTTTCGACCTCACTGGGCAGGCACTTGTCGTAAAAAGCCGGAAACCCGTCATGACCCTTGCCCTTTTCGGGAAAGATCGCAAAAAGCAACCGTCGCTTCACCCCCTCTGGCAGGACCCGATTTAACCTTGCGAAAACAGCGTTGCGCGAGGGCGAGAAAATGGCGACCACGCCTCCCGGCTTCGCGCAACTGGCAATGCCACGCAAAGCACCTTCAGCATCGCGGACGTGTTCGAGCGTCGCCTGACAGATCACCACATCAGCATCGCCCCTGCCCTCAAACGAGGTAAGGTCCGCTTCAATCTCCTCGTCGTATATTCCGCGCGGCGCTTTCGACAATTCCTGCGCGTCCAGATCAACCCCAACGACAAAAAGCCTCAGGCGCCGCTTCTCGGATAGGCCGACGAACGGCCTTGCACCCCCGCCGAGGTCGTAAACCAGCGCATCGGAGGCAAGCCAGGCAGGCGCTATCTCCGTCGCAAAAGTTCGGTTGCCGTCGATACGAAGGCGCATGGGTAGAACGCTGTCCAGCAACTCGGAAACGGCTACGTTCGCGCGCATAAACTTTCGCAACATCGACACTGCCTCACCGTCAATTTCGTTCGCCGGTCTGTGTCCACTCGGACCAGACATCCGCGCTATATCCTGTGGAACACATAGAGCCGCGTATGATGCGAAAACGGGCCGAGCAACCGATCGGCAGCAGCCCGCAAACCTCTCATGATGCTGTTCCTGCTGTCGTACCAAGCCTGCATCGGCTTTTTGAGGAAAGTCTCGTCCTTCAACCCCTTGAAGCCACCCCTTGGTCGTGTCTCCAGAAGCTTGAAGCCGTGCTGCTCGAACCCGGAAACAATCGAAGATGGCTCAAGGATGAACTGGTAAAATCCGGCCCGCTCACCTGAAAACCTGGGGTAGAGACCCATGCTGGCCTTCAATCTCCTGAGAGGAGAAATGCTCGGCACCGTCACGAAGGCAATTCCTCCCGGCCGGATGATGCGGCGCATCTCCAGTACGATCTCGCTGTACCCGTCGAAGAAGTGCTCGATCACGCCGAGAGACCACACTCCATCGAAGAATTCGTCCGCGAAGCCTGTTGCCCGAACATCCCCAACCGTCACTTGTAGATGCGGCGCGGCGCGATTCACCATCCCCACGGTCTTTCGCGCAAAGTCGATTCCATGTGCGGAAAAGCCCGCCTGATGCAGGCCGTAGACCGTGTTGGCCAGGCCACATCCGGCGTCCAGGACCTTGGCCGATCCTGTCAGATATCGCTTGGTCGTTTCGACTACAAAGCGATCCGGCCTCAAGACAATCCCTTCGGCCCAATGGGAATCCCAATAGTCGTCGTCGGCTATCGTGCCGACATGGACGATCCGGCCGTTCTTCTCGTCATAGAATGCCTTCTTCTCATTCATTTCCGGCATCCGACCGGCCACAAAAAACGGCTCGCTGCGTTGCATCAGGCCCATTGTCCGCAATCACGCCCCTTAACGCGAAAAACGAACAAGCCGCGGCTATGGCATAGCCGGACAGGAATGCCATTTCGCTGCCAAGCGGCAGCCGCCACCACAGACTCAGTGCCGCCAAACAGCAGCAAGCCAATGCTCCTGCCGCGTAGGAATAGGTCAGCGTCCTTGCGTTGTTCGAGCGGAGCGCAAACGGATCGATGACCACCTTTTTCGTCCTGTTTACCAGGACAGCGCAGGAAACGATCGCGAAGACCGCTGGGTGAAATGACCTTCCCAGCCATCCGGATGCATAGCCGGAAAAAAACACGCCGATTATCCCCACTGCAGACGCAACTGCAAAAATCAGCGCAATGGTCGCGCCCTCGAACAATCCACGCCGAAACTCCCTGACCTCTCCATTTGCGGCATTGAGAAACGCCCGCGGCACGAACACGAAACTGGCCGCATTCATGAAGAAGCCGACGGAGCGTTGCGAGAGATCGACACAAAACGAGAAGACGCCGAGAAGAGCCTGAGAGCCAAACATCAAGATGATGTATCGAATGCCGACGAACACACCGCTCTCGGCCAGATTGCTCAGCACAAATGCCCAGCCTGTGGCCAGAGACCCGCCAAGGTAGGAAAGGCGCGGCCGCCTCAGATTCATCGGTCCCAGCAAGGCAAATGAAATCAGCGCTCCGGCGAAATAGCTGAGCGAAAAGGCCGTAAGTGCAGAACCTACTTTTGCATCTCCGGCAAGCAGGAATACCGCTCCCGCCTGGTATGCGACAGCCTGGCTGATCGCTGACCAACCGTACGCCCACAACCGCAGTTGCGACCTCAGGACCTCTTGAAGTGCGGTGTGCAAGCCGAACGAAACGATGATGGTTGCGGCGACGGCGTTGCCAAATCCGAACCACGCCAGCGCCGATCCAGCCAGGATCACAAACAACGCCACAATGGCCAGCGCAGCCAAAACAGACGATACGTACTCTCTACCCATTGCAGCGGCATGCATTTTTGCAGAAACCGGCATTATCGAATAGGTCGCGGTTCCAAAAACAAGCGTCGAGATGAATAAAACGGTCGCAATCGTCGTGCTGAAAATCCCATACTGCACAGTTTCCAGATGGCTTCCGATGTATAGTAAAGTCACTATGTTCAAAAGGCCCGGCACAATTCGTATGACAACGGCCTCCACGAATTTCCACAGGCTGGTTATGTTCATGAGATCACCCGTGCTAGTGACCTCTTGAGCAAGAAGGGAAAACTCAACGCACCAAAGCGCAAGCAGGCAAGGACCGCCTTGCTCAGGAACCGGCCCGAGCGATATCGCCCAAGCCAGAATGCCCTGATGTAATTCAAGTTCAGCAACAACATCGGGTACGCATTTTGCCGCTGAAGAAGCCGAATTCTTGCGGTCATCCCCTCCGCCAAATACCTCTTTCGCCCGACATCGACGTTGACACAAATGACATCGTGTTCGATCGCCAATCTGGACCAGAGAAGAGATGTTGGAACGCGGCGGAACCGCCCCGCAGGGGGCACGGCAACCTGTTTCAACAAGGCAGTTCTGATGACCTCTTTCCTGTCGCCGACTACACCTTCGTCGGCTCGCATCCTGATCAGGTTTGTGCGCTCGGACGGGAACCGGTTTGCTGCTGCATCCGGTCCCTCGAGAACCATGGAGAACACGAATCCCGCAATCCTCTCATCGGCACCTTGCCGGGAGAGACGCTCACAAACCTCCGGCAATCGATCGGTGAAGAGATCGTCGTCGTCATCGAAAATCATGCAATAGTCGCCAGTGGCGGAAGCGATCGCCGAAAACATCGCGACCCCTCTGCCGCCATTCGGGCCAGCTGTGACCACCAATCTGGCATCGCGTGACGCGATCTCCGCAAGCGCTTCGCTTGTCCCGTCGGTCGAACCGTCGACATGGACACATATTTGCACTGGGCACGTCGCGCGCAGCAGCTCCTGAACCAGTGCTGCAACGCGATCCCGCCGATTGAACGTGGGGATGCAAACGCTCAACAGCGCCTGGGACCGCAATGGATTGCAATCTGCCTGTTTGCGAGCCGTATCGATCCCCTCTCCCCCTGGTTGCGCGGTCATGGAACGCAGCTATGCGCGGATCCGCCGGGAACCGCCAAGACCAGGCCTATCCCCGTCCAAAATACGCCAGGTACCACTCGACAAACCGCCCGACGCCCTCGGTCACCGTCGTCGTCGGACGATAGCCCACCGCCTGCTCCAGCGCCGACGTGTCGGCAAAGGTGTCGGGCACGTCACCGGGCTGCAGCGGCAGCAGTTCGACGATGGCTTTCCTGCCCAACGCGTTTTCCAGCGCCTCGACATAAGCGGTCAGCTTCACGGGGCTGTTGTTACCGATGTTGAAGATGCGCCAGGGGGCGCTGCTCGTGGCCGAATCCGGATGGCTGGAATTCCAGGCGGTGTTGGCTGTGGCCGGGCTGTCGCTGGCCCGCACGACGCCCTCAGCGATGTCATCGACATAGGTGAAGTCGCGCGTGTGATTGCCGTTGTTGAACAGTTTGATCGGCTCGCCGGCAAGGATGTTCTTGGTGAACAGGAAAAGCGCCATGTCCGGGCGCCCCCAGGGGCCATACACGGTAAAGAAGCGAAGCCCGGTCGTCGGCAGCCTGAACAAATGGCTGTAGCTGTGTGCCATCAGTTCGTTGGCGCGCTTGGTCGCCGCGTAGAACTGCAGCGGATGATCGGCCGGCCGGTGCTCGGAAAATGGCATGTCGGTATTGGCGCCGTAGACGCTCGAGGTGCTGGCATAGGTCAGGTGCGCAACGGCGCTGTTGCGGCAGGCTTCCAGCATGTTGGCGTAGGCGATGATGTTGCTTTCGACATAGGCATGCGGGTTTTCCAAGCTGTAGCGAACCCCGGCCTGGGCGGCGAGATGGATCACCCGGTCGAATGCGTGGTCGGCAAAGCAATCGTCAACCACGCTTTTGTCGGCGAGATTGCCGCGGATGAAATGATAGCCCGCATTGGTCTTGCGGCTCGCTTCATCGAGCAGCCCCAGCCTCGCCTCCTTGATCTGCGGATCGTAATAGCTGTTGACATTGTCGATGCCGACAACCTCATCGCCGCGCTCCAGCAGCCGCTTCGATACGTGATAGCCTATGAAGCCGGCGGCGCCGGTGACCAGAACCTTCATCAGAAGCGCCCATCCGTGACATGTCTGGGGAACAGACCCTTGATGTCGTAGATGACGCCTGGGGTCTTGCAAAGCGCCTGCAGGCCATCGACGCCCAGCGCGCGGAACTGCCTGTGGCCGACGGCCACGATGACGCCGTCATAGGGCTCGTCGGGAATATCCTTCATGCTCGTTATGCCGAAGGCGCGCGCACATTCCTGCGCGTCGACCCAAGGATCCCAAATGTCGATG
The DNA here is from genome assembly GCF_000502955.1 of Mesorhizobium sp. LNHC252B00. Lineage (GTDB taxonomy): Bacteria > Pseudomonadota > Alphaproteobacteria > Rhizobiales > Rhizobiaceae > Mesorhizobium. The sequence goes on from NZ_AYWO01000015.1 coordinate 177,544, forward strand.
CCGGCATTATACTCCTTCAACCGGGAGACGATATCGGCGCCCTTGGAATTTCTCAGGTCCGGGCAATTTTCTTTGAAAGCCGCACCCATCACCAGTATCCGGCTGCCGACAACTGGTATCCCCTTGCGCATCATCAGGCGGGCCGTCTGATCCGCCGCATGCTGACCCATACCGTCATTGATACGGCGGCCAGCAAGAATCACCTCCGGATGATAGCCAAGTTCCTGAGCCTTGTGGGTAAGATAGTAGGGATCGACCCCAATGCAGTGATCGCCGACTAGACCCGGCGTAAGGCGCAGGAAGTTCCATTTGGTGCCGGCGGCCTCCAGCACCTCGGACGTGTCGATGCCCAGCTTGCCGAAGATGAGCGATAGCTCGTTCATCAGCGCGATGTTGAGGTCCCTCTGGGTGTTCTCGATGACCTTGGCCGCCCTGATCTCATCGCTGCTGGCTTCCAGCGTATGGTCCTCGCCGCGCTCCAGCGCGTCCACCCTCGATTGGTTGATGTCGAAGCCGACGACGTCCCTGGTGGCACCGAAGGCGACCGCCAGCGGCAGGCCGACGTAGCCAAGTCCGATGATGGCTATCTTCCTGCGAGATTCATCTGCTTCCTGTTTGTTATTCAGATTCACGCTTCGCATTGGGCTATCGCGCGCCAAACCCGGTGAGCATTGTTTTCGTTGTCTTGAGCGTTATCAGAACATCAAGCCAGGGTGAAAAGTTCTTTATGTAATAGAAGTCGTAGTGTAATTTTTCCATGACGTCATCGACGGCGGCCACATGCCCCTGATTTACTTGTGCCCACCCGCTTATACCTGGCCTGACAATGTGCCGGTAGCGGTAGAACGGCAACTCATTCTCGTACCACTGCGACAGCACGACGGCTTCCGGCCGCGGCCCGATCCAGCTCATTTCACCACGCAGAATGTTGATGGCCTGCGGCAACTCATCGAGCCTGGATTTTCGCAAGAAACGTCCGACGCGGGTGATGCGATCGTCGTCGCACTTGGTGATCGCCTCCTCCCTGTCGCTACCGGCCTCGCCATGTTGCCGCATCGAGCGAAACTTGTAGACCGTGCAGATCTTGCCCCGGTACCCCATGCGTTGCTGGCGAAACAGCACGGGACCCTCTGAGTCCAGCCGGATCAGCAGCGCTATCGCCGCCAGCACGGGGGAAAGGGCGACAACCAAGACAAACGCGGAAATCCAGTCGGCCGCCTGCTTGATCTTAAGATAGGCCTGGTTCGGGTTGAGGGAGCCAAGCGTGTTTTCGGACAGATGCTCGATCTCGACCCGACCGGTCAACGATTCCCTGACTTGCTTGACATGGTATACGGGCGTTCCCGAAAGGGCCCGATCGGCGATGTACCGCTCCCATTCCGCGCCAAGATCGGCACGCAGATCGACGACCACGCCGCTGGCTGTTTCAATGACCGTGCTGGTTGACTTGATCCAGAACCAGTGCACCCCGGGCAAGGTCTTGAGACGCTCGACATCTCCGCCGGGAACCACGACGAGCCGGTGTGGGTCGAGATGCCGCGTCAACAGGCTCAGGCCGAAATACCAGAGCGTGGACTGCGTGAAACTTGCTGCGGCCTGGAACCGGCTGTACTCGAACCGGAAAAAGAAGATGGTCAGGAAGACAGCCCCGTAGGACAAGGCAAATGTCGGCAAGATGTAGCTTGCCGCGGCCACTCCCGGGAAATTTCCGATGCGGCGATAGGAGAGGAAACCCGCAAGGTGCGCAATCGCCGCGGCAGTCACCGTTACCTGAAGGTATGCCGAATAGATAAACTCAGGATTGAAGACAATCCGGATAATGGCGGGGGCAAAAATCGCGAATGTCAGTCCGCCAAGCAGCTGAAATCGAATCCTGAACAGGAAATGCCGGCTTCCGACAATAGTTGAAGCCGCGACATTCAACGCCTTGCCCCTTGCCCCGAAGTTGCTGCCACGGGCCAGCGCGATTCTGCATCTGACCTACCCGTTCGTTCGTAGAACGAATCGAACATCTCACCCCCCGGCGATCCGACATAGTCGAAGAGCAATGGCTACGACACTTCGTCTCCGCTAGCAAGTATCTATTTCATATCAATAGTTAGCGGAAGTCTTGATCAACAGCATTGCTTTTTACGCTTTAGAAAAGCCGCTCTGCACGGAACGTCGATGCCAGGATTATAGAGGCAATGATAAGGTGCAGTTCTCCATGCGAGGCGCGCGGGAGCTTGGGCAGATCGTTTTCGGGGGCGAGGAATCTTGTGTTCCCGAACCCATGGATCCTTTGACGGGAGCTGGTCGGATGCCTATGGCCAGCCGGCAGGTGCCGATGATCGGCCATGTGCCGACGAACAGGATGCGCTGTTTCTGGAAAGCTAGGTGAGGTCACTTGGCGGACACCAGGCCGAAGTCCGCCAAGTGCCGTGTTCCAGCCGGGCTTGACCGCTCAAGCCGCCGGCACCCGCTCGCGTTTCAGCCGCGCTTCAGCAACGTCCACACGGCCGGTACAAGGCTTGCCGCGAGCGCCACCTTGATCAGGTCGCCGACGATGAAGGGAACGACACCGAACTGCCACGACTTTTCCGGGCCGATCAGCAGCGCCAGCCAGGCGAAGCCCATGGCCATCATGACGATTTCAGCAACCAGCATGGCGTTGAAGAGCTTGATCGGATGGCGGTCCCAACCGCGATCGGCGGCCCAGCCGACAAGCGCTGCCATGACGACGAAGCCTGCGAGATAACCGCCGGTCGAGCCGAGCATGTAGGCAATGCCGATGCCCTTCTCCGGGGTGCTTTGGAAGACAGGGAAGCCCATGGCGCCCTCCGCCATGTAGAGCAGCAGGGTGGCGACGCCGAGACGCATGCCGAAGGCGGCGGCGATCAGCAGCACGGCCAGCGTCTGCATCGAAATATCGACTGGCCCGAGCATCACCTTGGTCTTGGCCGACAGGGTCAGCAGCAGCGTTCCGGCGATGGCCAGGAAAAGCTGCGTTGCCAGCCGCGCCGCGCCATTTTGCGGCAGAGCCAGAGAAACAAGCGGACGCGTCGTTGTTGCAATTGCCATGGTATTTCCCCAATCCGGTTGCCGCTATCCGATGTTCGCGGCCTCACGTTCTCCTATATTGGCTTGCGTGTTATGCGGCAATCGGTTTTGCCGTTCCTGAAACAAGGCACCGATGCATCCGCCATGGCACTCAAGTTCGATACCAGCTTCGATCCCCTTTATGGCAAAGGGGTAAGCGTCGCGCCTGACATCCAGCGCATCACGGCCCGCAATCCGAGCCCCTTCACCTTTCACGGCACCAACAGCTACATCGTTGGCAACGATACGCTGGCCGTGATCGATCCGGGCCCGGACGACGAGGCGCATCTGCAGACCCTGCTTGACGTGATCGCAGGCCGGCCGGTCAGTCATATCCTCGTCAGCCACACGCACCGCGACCACTCACCGTTGGCGGCCCGGCTGAAAGAGCGCACCGGCGCCGTGGTGCTGGCAGAGGGACCGCATCGCCCTGCAAGACCGCTGCATATCGGTGAGACCAATGCGCTCGACGCCAGCGCCGACATGGCTTTCGCCCCCGACATCACGCTTTCCGACGACGAGGTAGTCGACGGCGACGGCTGGTCGATCAGGACCGTTCTGACCCCGGGCCACACCGCCAATCACGCGGTGTTCGCTCTGGAAGGAACCGGCATCCTGTTTTCGGCCGACCATGTGATGGCCTGGGCAACCTCCATCGTCGCCCCGCCGGATGGGGCGATGGCCGACTATATGGCCTCGCTGGACCGGCTGATCGAACGTGGTGACCGTTTGCTGTTGCCAGGACATGGCGGGGCGGTGACCGCACCGCGCGCTTTCATGCGCGGCCTGAAGACGCACCGCAAGATGCGCGAGCGCGCCATACTGGAGCGGGTCAGAGCGGGCGACCGGACGATCGTGGACATGGTCAAGGCGATCTACAGCGATACCGACCCGCGGCTGCATGGCGCCGCCGGATTGTCGGTGCTTGCTCATCTCGAGGACCTGGTGGCGCGCAGTCTTGTCAGCACTGACGGCGACCCGGCTATCACCGGTATCTTTGTGCCGGCGGGTTAGAACCCGGGCACGAGTTCATCCGTGCTCTCGTACGCTAGAAACGGCTGGAGCGCGCGGCCGGTTGGGGCGACTTCAAGCCCTGGCAAGAGCATTCAGGGTTAGCCGGAAGACGTGCCGCGGTCTCCAGCGCAACCCGCGAGGCTGTCATGGAAAGGCTCGGCAACACGTGCTCCTGCAACAATTCCTGGCGGTTGCGGTCCATATAGTCGTTGAAACCTGCGGTCACGAACGCGCATGGCACGAAACACGCGCCGATCTCGCGCGACAAGGTTGCCTCAGGGGCAATTGAATGGTTGAGCACGTCCGCTCCCATGTTCCGATACGCCAGAGCTTCAGCGGGGGTTGTCAATCGCGGCCCGTAGCAGTGGGCAGCGACCAACTGCTGTTCGATGCCATGGACCCGGCATTCGGCAGGCCAATGGCGCCGGGCGGTCTCGGCCAGCAACGCCGCACATCTTGGACATACGATCTGCTTGCCCGAGCAGTCGAAGCTCTGGCGGCCAGGCAGCAGTGAAAACGGGGTCTGCGACAGTTCGATGATATCGGCGCTCACCACCATGTCTCCGGGCTGGATCGCCTTGTTGACGGCGCCGACGGTCGAGCAGGCGAGCACTTGTCGTACACCCGCGTTCATCAGGACCCAGAACGCGCGGCGATGGCAGGAATGGTCGATATGGTCTCGGGGATTGCCGTGCGAATACATGCACAATGCACGTTTCGTTTTACCTTCAGCTGTAATCGACGCATCGAACTCGAGAAGCTTCCAGTTGTCGGAGCGACCGAAAGGCGTTTCAAAACTCATGTCGCGCCGCAAAGTGCGCACACCATCGACTTCGACATCTTCCGGGAAGGCAAGCCCCCAGTTTGCAGAGCCGGTGATGATGGCCAACCCTACCTGAGGTATGTCCGTTGATTGATACGCCAGATCGGCGGCTGGGTGATGATTTGTAGGCATGTTTCCAGTCTCGGTCAGGATTTTCGGCGAAGGGTCACGATCAGGACGACGGCCACGACGATGGCGGTCCACAATGTCGAGATCGCCGCAATGGTCGGATCGATCTGATCGCGCAGCGATAGGAACATAAGCTTCGGCATCGTGCTGTTGCGACCACTTGAGATGAAGATTGAAATCACAGACTCATCAAGCGAAGTCAGAAACGCCATCAATGTCGCCGACAGCAAACTGATATGAAGTTGGGGAACAATTATTCCGCCAATAGCTCTGGCCCAGTTCGCACCGAGGCTACGAGCCGCCTGAACCTGGTTCCAGTCAAAGCGGGCCAGGGCGGGCAACAACACAATGCATGCGACCGGAATGGCCAGCACGACATGTCCAACCAGCACACCGAACAGCGTCCCGACCAGCCGTTGCGCCGCCAGAACAAAGAAGAGACCGATCGCAAGCAGGATGCCCGGCACAATGGACGGGGTGAGCAGGACGCCCTGAATGGTTACCGCGGCCTTTCCGCCAAGCCGATTTATCGAAATGCAGGCCAGCAGCCCCAGAGGCACTGCGACCATCGCCGTCAATGTCCCAAGGATGAGGCTCGTCCTGAGTGCGGCCATCCATGTCGCCGAACCGAAGAAAGTCTCGTACCAGCGCAACGAGTATGCGCGCGGCGGGAACTCGAGAAGATTGGACGCCGAAAAGGACAGCGGCACGACCACGAGCGTTGGCAACATCAAAAACGCCATTACGAGTGCGGAAAAGCCCCACAGAAAAATGCGGGACAGCCTGTTGTCCGGATAGGCCTCAAGCATGGGCCGCACCGTTGCGCGTCGACAGTCGCCGTGCCGCCAGGAACATCACCCCGATCATCGCCATGACAATGAGGAGCAGAATACCCAGGACGCTCGCCGACCCCCAATCCTGAAAGGTCGATAGCGTGCGCTCGATCCGGGTAGAGAGAGGATTTACCTTGCCGCCGCCAAGCACCGCCGGTGTGATGAAAAACCCTATGGTGTAGATGAAGACGATGGTCGAACCCGAGAAGATGCCGCCGGCCGAAAGAGGCAGAATGACTGTGCGGATCACCTGCCCGAGAGAGGCTCCCATGCTCGACGACGCGCGAATGAGGTTTGCATCGATATCGCGCATCGCGGCATAAACGGGCAGCAGAAAGAGCGGCAGCATGTAGTGAACCATGCCGATGAGCGTTCCCGTGAAGTTGTAGACCAGCGGCAATGGCTCCGCTGTCAGGCCTGAACCTGTCAAAGCCGCGTTGATCAGGCCATCGCGCCGCAAGAGCACTAGCCAGCCATAGGTGCGCACCAGGATCGAGGTCCATAATGGCAGCATGACGAAAGCCATCAGCACGTTGGCGACCCTTGGTCTGGCGCTGGCCAGAGCGAGCGCCAGCGGGGTGCCGAGAAGAATGCAGATCGCCAGCGTGGCCAAGGATAGCTCAAGGGTTGTGACGAGTGCCGACCATGTCAGCCCGCTCGAAAGCACCTTCTCGTAATTGCCGAAAGTGTATTCGCCTCCCGTGGTCAGGAAGGATTGCCGGATGATCCACAGGATAGGCAATATCGCCGCCAGTCCAACGATGAACAACGCTGGCAGCGAAAGCGACAGGAAGAACCGCCGCTCGCGCAGGGCGTCTGCCGCGAGTGCGGGATCCGCGGTCGCGGTCACGCTATCGTTTCCGGTAACGGGTGAACTTTCGCTGCCGGCGCATAGGCGGTCACCCGCTGGCCGGTGGCAAGCTCGCCGCAGCCGCTGGCCAGGGCTGCCGGAATGCAGACAAGAACCTCTTGCCCGCCGCCATCCAGCGCAAGGGTAAGAAGCCAGTTCTCCCCGCGAAACGCCTTGGCGCGCAGTGTTCCTTCGAGCGCTATCCCGTCTCGCCCGACGAGCTTCTCATCAAGATGGAAGCTTTCCGCGCGGATCATCAAAGTGGCGCGCGACGCATCGGCGCCGTCGATTCTGCGCACCAGGCCTGGGGCCACAATGTTGGCCTCACCCATGAACTCCGCGACGAAGCGGGTCGATGGGCGATCATAAATCCGCTGCGGCGTGTCGATCTGCTGGATGCGGCCGGAATTCATCACCGCAATCCGGTCTGACATGATCAGCGCTTCGCGCTGGTCATGCGTCACATAGATCGTGGTGATCCCCAGATCGTCATGCAGACGCCGGATTTCGTACTGCATGGTTTCGCGCAGATTCTTGTCGAGCGCCGACAACGGCTCGTCCATCAGCATCACGCGTGGCTCGAAGACGATTGCCCGTGCCAGCGCCACCCGCTGGCGCTGACCGCCGGACAATGCGGCAATGTTGCGCTCCGACAGACCTTCCAGTTTCACGCGGGCCAATGTGTCAAGCGCTCGCCGACGGGCCTCCGCCTTCGGCATCTTTCGCAGCGCCAACGGATACGCGACATTCGCCAGAACGTTCATGTGGGGGAACAGGGCGTAGTTCTGGAACACTATGCCGATGTCCCGCTTGTTGGGGGCCAGGCGGGTGATGTCCCGATCCCCCAACAAGAGTTTGCCGGAATCCGGCCGGACAAAACCGGCCAGAGCCATGAGCAGCGTGGTCTTGCCCGATCCCGATGGCCCTAGCAGCGTGAGGAATTCGCCAGCTTGAATGTCGAGCGAAACATCATCCAGTGCGACGTAGGTCCCGTAAGACTTGCTGACGCTGTCGATGGTGATCGGGAGCGACTCCATCATCTGCTCCAGTCTTACAGCTGAGACTCAGCGGGCCATCATCTCATCGAAGGCTTTTTGGGCGGCCTCACCGTTCTTGACCCACCATTCTGAATTCGAAAACACCGAAGTGCCGGCATTTTCAGGCGCGGTCGCAAGGGTCTTCAGACGGTCCTCGGGAATAAGGCCACCCTCATAGCCAGCAGGATTGACCGGGCCATAGGCTATGAAGTCGGTCAGCTTCGCCACGCGCGCGGGCTGTGTCATCGCCGCGATGAGCTTCATAGCTGCTTCCTTGTTCGGCGCCCCCTTCGGCACCGCAAGACAGTCGGTGCCAATGACCGAACCCTTGAACGTGTAGTCAGCCGCGCCGCCATCCGCTTTCACGGTTTGGGCCCGCCCGTTCCAGGTAACGACCAAATCCGCCTCACCATCTTTCAGCAACTGCGCCGACTGCGCTCCCGAGGTCCACCACACGGCGACATTTGGTTTGATTGCTTCAAGCCGCTTGATGGCACGATCCAGACCCTCCGGCGTGCTGAGAACGGGATAGACGTCCGCCGGTGCCACGCCATCGGAGAGCAGCGCGATCTCAATCGAGTCTTGGGCATTGGCACGCAGCGCACGACGGCCAGGAAATTTGGCAACGTCCCAGAACTCCGCCCATGTCTTCGGCGGGTTCTCGCCATAGGTCTTGGTGTTCCACGACAAGACGGTGCCATAGGAGTCGAACGGATAGCAGTAGTCGGACTTTGCGCCAGCCGGCACGGCCTTTGGGTCGATGATCTTGTAGTCGAGCGGCTCCAGCAGCGATTGTGCGGCGGCCTGCGCGCCTTCCGGTGAGCCCAGGTGAATGACGTCGGTTGTGACCGCACCCGAGGTGACCTGCATCTTCAGGGCGGCCAAGCCGTCGCTTAGGGTCTCCTCGCGGACATCATAGCCAAGCTCTTTTGCAGCAGGGGCCCACATGGCCTCCTTCATGGCGTTGCCATAGTCGCCGCCCGCGGTCGTGATGGTGACTGTCTGGGCATAGACGGGCAAGGCTGCCGAGACTGCGAATGCTGTTAAGGAAATGCGTAGCCAAGACATAGGTTCTCCTCCCCAATCTTTTACGAATGGTGCCTGAAAGGCCCGTTTATTTGTAATCGTAACGTTACGATTTCACCTTAATGCAAGGGAGTCAAGCTGGTTTCTACGGGAGTTCGGATTGACCGGGATGTCGAATCCGGTAACGCTATGGAGGTCAGCAATCAGCCGGCGCTTTCGAAGTCGGGCGAACAATGGCCAACCTAAAGCAGATCGCGGCGGAACTTTCCCTATCGGTAACCACGGTGTCACGCGCTCTGAAGGATGGGCCGGAAGTACAGCCCTCGACCATAGCCCGCGTCAAGGAGGTGGCTAAGCGGGTTGGCTATGTGCCAGATCATCATGGTCGTGCGCTGAAAACCGGTCGGACACTGACGCTGACGGCAGTGCTCCCGATGGAGACACGAGACCATCTGTCCGATCTGTTGAAGCTTCCCTTGATCGAAGGCATGACGCTGGCTGCCCGGCAAGCCGGTTATAGTTTGTCCATTTATTCCACGACTCCCGACGACGATCCCGTTGAGAGTGTGCAACGGCAGCTTCAGGCGCGCAGCACAGACGGACTGATCATTACGCGCATGGTGTCGGGCGATCCGCGCGTCAAGCTGCTGCTGGATCAACGCATGCCATTTGTCGCGTTCGGAAGAACCGACGTGGATGTCGCATATCCTTATGTTGATATCGACAACGAACAGATCGCCTACGAGGCGACCCGGCGGCTGATGGAAAAGGGCTGTCGACGCATTGCACTGCAACTTCTCGTTCCGGAAGATCAGACGAGTGCCATGCGTCTTTCCGGGTATGGAAGGGCAATGGCCGAGGCCGGCATCCCAATCGACCAATCACTGATCGGTCACGGCATGTTCACGATGGAATTGAGTGCAGCCTGGTTCGATCGCATGCTGGCGTCGTCAGATCCGCCGACAGGCTTGGCATGCGCCAACGAACTGGGCCTTCTAGGAGCGTTACATGCTCTTGGCAGAAGAGGTCTCGTGCCAGGCAACGACGTCCACATTGTCAGTCGCGACAGCACGCGGCTGGCACGCTTCCTGCCGGCAAAGATCGGTGTTCATTTCGTGGATATGGCGGCGGTTGGACGCAAGCTTATCGAAGTCCTGGAGAGCCGGATCGTCAATCCGCTTGGGCCGGCGGCGGCGATCTTGCTGCAGGGCAGATACGAGCCCGCCGAATAGTCGGCCGCAGGCTCAAGCCGCATCTCCGCGGTCGAGGCGGATCGGCCTAACTACAACCAGTTCTGAAACATCACTCGGCGGGCGCCGCACCAACCTGACCGGCGACTTCCTGGTCGAGTTCGGCGAGGAAATCGACGATGCGCGCGGCGTTGTCGCCGAGATCGAAGCGGCCGTATCGCGAAGCTGACCGCATGTCGACGATGACCGCATCGCCATCGTCGGTCACGCGGATCGCAATATCGGCCGGAAGACCGATCACGAACCCCTTGGCGACGGCGGTGATGGTGACATCGTTTTGCCCGGCGAGGTCAGGATAGGGTTCGGACAAATCCCAATCGCGCCGGTCAAGGACGGTTTCGACGGCATTGACGACAGTCTCGAATGGCAGGGCGTAGCTGCGTGCACTGACCAGCGGATAGCTATCGGTCTGCAGCCGCTGTTCGCCAGGCGTCGACGGGGAAAGCACGTTCATTTCTTTCGTCCGGTCACCCACGTCGAGCGCCGGCGGCTCGTCAAAATCTGTCGAGATATCCCTGAGCGGCGGGTAGATTGACGCCCAGTAGGCGGCGACGCCGTAGGGTGCGAGCACCAGCAGCGCCAGGAGGGTGCCGACCGTCAGGTCGCGGCCGCCGCGGTCGCCGAAGTTCCATAGCCGCGAAAAGGCGAATCCGGCAAACAACAGCGCCAAGGCCGCCAGCAACGCGACAATGCCCAGCACCCACAGGAAGGCCGGCGTTTCGACGAGATCGAAGCGGTGGCCGACGAAAACGGTCAGCAGCAGCACCGCCGAAAAAGCGGCCGTGCGCCGCGACCAGCCGGCCGCCCTCGACGTTTGCCGTTCAGGAATGCTAACCATCGTTTTCTGTGCTGCCCCTACCCGAACGGAGACTTAGAACGGTTCACCGTTTCGCGGAACCGGCAAACCGCTCCATCGCCTTGTTTTGACGCAATTCCCAAGGGAAAGCGCTAGGCGCTTTTGCCGGGAAACCGCTTCACACTTTTCCTGGAATTGCTCTAGTGCCTTTTTGCGGCCGCTTGAAGCCGAAACGCGCGACACCCCGTCAATCCGTCGGCAAGCGATAGTCCTTGAACTGCTGGCGCAAGGTGATCTTCTGGATCTTGCCAGTGGCGGTGTGCGGAATTTCGCTGACGAAGGCGACATCGTCCGGCATCCACCATTTGGCCACCTTGCCGTCCATGAAGCCGAGAATGTCCGCTTTGGTCGGTTCCTTGCCCGGCTTGCGGACGACGACCAGCAGCGGCCGCTCGCCCCATTTCGAATGGCAAACGCCGATGGCGGCAGCCTCGGCGACATCGGGGTGGCCGACAGCCAGGTTCTCGAGGTCGATGGTCGAAATCCATTCGCCGCCGGATTTGATGACGTCCTTGGCGCGATCGGTGATCTGCATATAGCCGCCGGCGTCGATGTGAGCGACGTCGCCGGTGTCGAACCAGCCGTCCTCGTCGAACTGTTCTGGGCCCGCACCGCCGTAATAGGCGCGGGCAACGGCCGGTCCGCGCACTTTCAGGCGGCCAAATGTCTTGCCGTCCCAGGGCTGTTCCTTGTTGTCGTCATCGGTCACCTTCATTTCGACGCCGAAGGGCGGATAGCCCTGTTTCTGCTGGACGTCGAGCCGGGCATCACCTTCAAGACCGGCATAGTCCGGCTTCAAGGTGCACAGCGTGCCGAGCGGCGACATTTCGGTCATGCCCCAGGCATGGATGACCTGGACATCGTAGTTCTGCTGAAACTTGGACATGATCGCGCGCGGGCAGGACGAGCCGCCGATGACGACCTTGTTGAGATAGGGAAGCTTCTTGCCGGTCTCCTCCAGATGCTGCAGCAGCATCATCCAGACGGTCGGCACGGCGGCGCTGAAGGTCACCTTCTCGGTGTCGAGCAGTTCATAGATCGAGGCGCCGTCCATCTTGCAGCCAGGCATGACCAGCTTGGCGCCGATCATCGGTCCGCTTTGGCCGAGCCCCCATGCATTGGCGTGGAACATCGGCACGACCGGCAAGATCGTATCACGCGACGACAGGCCCATGGCATCGGGCATGGCGGCAATCATGGCGTGCAGCACGTTCGAACGATGGCTGTAGACGACTCCCTTCGGATCGCCGGTTGTCCCCGACGTGTAGCACATGCCGGCGGCGGTGCCTTCGTCGAAGGTCTTCCAGGCGAAGTCGCCATCCGCCTCGTTTAGCCAGTCCTCGTAGGCGACCACGTTGGGCAGTGTCGTCTGCGGCAGGTGTGCCTTGTCGGTCAGCACGATCACCCGTTTCAGCGACTTGACGGCGCCGGCGATCTTCTCGAGCAGCGGCAGGAAGGTCAGGTCGACGAAGACAGCCTTGTCCTCGGCATGGTTCATGATCCAGACAATCTGCTCGGGAAACAGCCGCGGATTGAGTGTGTGGTAGATGGCGCCGATGCCCATGATGCCATACCAGGCCTCGATGTGGCGCGCGGTGTTCCAGGCGAGCGTGGCGATGCGATCGCCCAGGCGATAGCCGTCACGCTCCAGCCGCTGGGCGACTTTCAGGGCGCGACGATGGATGTCGGCGTAGGTGGTGCGCACGATCGGCCCCTCGATCGATCGCGACACGATCTCGCGCATGCCATGCTGCCGCTCGGCATTGTCGATGAGCTTGTGGCAAAGCAGCGGCCATTCCTGCATCAATCCCAGCATTCGATCCTCCCTTCGCGCTTTTGCGTGCGCTTTTCGGGCCATTGTGGAGCGAACCGCCGGATTGTCCAGCCGCCAGGACGGTCGAGTGCTGCATTGGTGGAAAACCGCCACAATCCGGCCATCCCTCGGCGTTAAGCTTCGTTAACGGGCAGGGGGGCGTGGCGACTGAAAGAGGTTCGCATGGACGCGCAACTCGACGACAAAGCCCTCGAGAGTACGCTTGCCGAAAGTCTGACCGATCTGGTGCCGGGCACAAAGACTGTTTCCGAAGACGAATTCGTCGAAGTTGTCGGCGGCGCGCTCGAAGCGGTCGGCGGCACGCTGCTGTTCAAGATGTGCGTCCAGAACCGCGGCGAAGGCCAGCATGTCGCGGCCGCATCCGTCGGCGACGGCGGCAATCGCCAGTTCCTGCTGCTCACCCTGCCGACCGGCGGCGGCCCATTGAAGGTCGAAACCGCGTCGAGGAGCAGCAACCCGGTCGCCGGCATCGCTGCTGCCTATGCCGGTCTCATGGACGTGTTCAAGGCCGCCGCCTGATTGCTGGCGACAGGTATTTCAATTTGCTTCGGAGGCACGATCCGTCTTTATCGGCCGATTGGGGCCTGCGTGGTGCATGGCCACCGCCGGCCTTGAACAATGCCCTTGCGCGACACATCTGAAAATCGACGCAAGGAGAACCCGCATGGACCAGATCACCAACCCCGCCCCCGGTTTTCAACGCAATCCCGACAAAGTCATCACCATCGAGCCGTTTGCCGGCACAGTCACCGTGCGCGCCGGAGACACGGTCATCGCTTCATCCACGAGGGCCAAGGTGCTGAGTGAGCCCCCCTATCCCGCGGTCTTCTACATTCCGTTCGCCGACATCGATTTCGGCAAGCTCGCCGGCGCCGAACACTCGAGCCATTGCCCCTACAAGGGCGACGCAAGCTATTGGAGCGTGCTGCCTGCCGGCGAAACCGGCCAGAACGCCATGTGGGCCTACGAGCATCCTTTCGACGAAATGGCAGAGATCCGTAACCACGGCGCGTTCTATGCCAGCAAGGTCAGCATCGAAGCCAAGCCGGACTGACCGATTTTCGAACCCAGGCGAACTCGGCGTGAGGTGCGTTGAGATTCAGGTCAGGCCGAGTCGAGAATGGTGGGTTCCGAGAACCGGAACGGAGCGGACTTTTGGTCCGTGAGTACCGGAAGCGCAGGAAACCAACGTTCGCAGGCCGGCATCACCTGAATATCAATGCCCCGGTCAGTCGGTGGTGCCGTGATCGCCAATGCCATCGGCATTGGCATCGTCGAGCCGCACAAAGGTCAGGCCCTTGGCCTTGAGCGCCAGGAGCCCCTGCACCACGCCTTCGCCGGCGGCATGGGTCGGCTGGTTGATGTGCGAGATAATCACGTCACCGTCCTTGGCCGCCGCAATGCGCCGCGCGGTCTCCTTGGCGCCAAGCAATGAGCCGCCGTCGCCGTTTATCGAGAAGCCCGCGATCTTGAAGCCAAGCTTGCGGATCATGGCGATTGCCGACGGGCTGTATTCGGCGGTTGCGCCCCGAAACCATTTCGGCGCCGGCTCGCCGGTCCCGGCAAGAGCGGCGGCACCCGATTCGACCTCGGCCAGCACCGCATCCGGGCTGCCGGCGCTGCGGATGCCGTAGATCTTCCTTGGCGTATCGACCGCCGGGATATGATGGCCGCCGTGATTTTCAAGCTCGAACAGATCGGGATGGGCGCGCATGATCCCGACGGCAGCGGCGTTTCGCTTCAGCCAGATGCCGGTCACGAAAATGGTGGCGGGGATCTTGTTTTCCACTAAAGCCGAAAGAATCCGGTTGTCGGTCTGTCCGCCGCAGGCATCGAGCGTGAGCGCAACCCGGCCGGCTCCGCTCGTCTCCGCCCTGATGTGCAGCGTGGGCTCGACGAGCGGCGCGGCATGGCCGGCGGATACCATCGCCAACGACATGGCGATCATGCAGAGATTTTTTCGCAGCAGGCGCATCAAACCTAATTCCTGACCGGTCGTTTCAAGCCGGCATCCCAAGACCCGCATGAAGGCGGAAATCGGGATGGTGGATAGCAGGAAAGTGGCTGTCGCGACAATTTGACCGTTCGTGTGGTGAAAAGGCCATTGCGGCGATAGCGGTTGGCTGCGCGACGACGATGTCAGATGGCGCGTCCTAGCTTCATTTCGGTGCGCGAAAGAACCTCGCGCACCGCGTCGACAACCGGCTTGACCTCCAGGCCCCAGACGCAGCAGGCCTTGCTGGGATCCGGCGCGCGGCAGAGGCCCTTGGCCAGGCAGTTGCAAGGCATCGGCGGCTGGAGCGAGATGCTGGGCACGCCGACAGGACCCCAGCGCGACGGACGCGTCAAACCGAACAGCCCGACAACCGGGGTTCCGGTGGCGGCAGCCATGTGCATCGGGCCGCTCTCGTTGCCGAGAAACAGCCGGGCCTGCTTCAGCACCGCCAGCAGACTTTCGAGCGACAGGTCCCCGACGAGATTGACGACCGACGGCGCGGTCCTGGCGACGATACGCTCGGCAATCTCCCGCTCGTCCGGGCCGCCCACCAGGACGACGTCCAGATCGGTTTCGCCCATAATCTCGCCGATCGCCGCGGCAAACCGCTCCGGCTGCCAACGTCGCCCCTCGAAGCTTGCACCCGCATGCACGGCGATGAAGGCGTTTGGCCGCAGGTGGTGCTTGCCCAGCAGCGCCAATGCATTCGCCGTCTCCAGCGGCAGCGGCTGAAGGCTCGGAATCACCTTGCGGAGTTCGATGCCGAGCGCTTCGAGCGGCGAGAGGTAGCGGTACAGAAAATGCTGGCCATCAAAGCCGTAGGGCTTGGCAAAGATATTGGCGGGCTGGCGCTCCAGCATACGCAAGGGTCTTTCGGAAGGATTGTAGCCGACGCGGGTCTTTGCGTTGACGAGCCCGCTGACAATGCGCGACGTCTTTGAATCGGTCAGGTCGATCGTCAGGTCGAAACGGAACCGGCGTAACGCCCGCACCATGGCGTAAAGCTCTTTCCCGCGCTCGAGGTTAGTGCCGCGCATACGGGCGCGCCGAAACGTGACCACCTCCGAAGCGATGCCATGAGCGATCACGAAGCTCTCGAAGCTAGCCTCGCACAGAAATACGACTTTGGCGCCGGGGAATTCGAGCCGCAGGTTTTCTGCAAATGTCGAGGCGAGGACGAGATCTCCGATGAACTTCGTTTGGATGACCAGGATAGAGCGGAACGGCACGGGTGAGGTCTGCAACATCTGCTTCCGGGGACAATTGGCGGGATAATCGCAAATTGGGCGGGAACAGTGGCGAGATTATGCAATGCCTTCAGCACGTTCGTGTGACTTGGCTTACAAAACGGTAAGCTCAGCCTGGATAGACTATCCGCGGCCTGACTTAGAGCAGTTCACCGTTTCACGAAACGGCGAACTGCTCTAACTCTTTGTTTTGACGCAATTCCTCAAGGGAAAGCGCTGCGCGCTTTCCCGGAAAAACCGTTTCACAGTTTTCCTGGAGTTGCTCTCGCGACCCGCACCGCCGCCTGTGCGGCCGCCAGCCTGGCGATCGGCACGCGATAGGGCGAGCAGGACACGTAGTCGAGGCCGACCTCTTCGCAAAAGCGGATCGAGGCCGGGTCGCCGCCATGTTCGCCGCAAATGCCGAGCTTGATGTCGGGCCGCGTCGCCCTGCCCTTTTCGGCAGCCATGCGCACCAGCTCGCCGACGCCGTCGATGTCGAGCGAGACGAACGGATCCTGGTCGATTATGCCTTTCTGGCGATAGGTCTCCAGGAACGAGGCCGCATCGTCGCGTGAAATACCGAACGTCGTCTGGGTCAGGTCGTTGGTGCCGAAGGAGAAGAATTCGGCGGACTGCGCGATGACATGGGCGCGGATCGCCGCGCGCGGCAGTTCGATCATGGTGCCGGTGAGATACTCGATGTTGACGCCGGTTTCCTCCATGACGCTCTTGGCAACCGCATCGATGCGCGCCTTGACGTAGTCGAGCTCCTTCACCAGGCCGACCAGCGGCACCATGATTTCGGGGACCACAAGCGCGCCGGCCTTCTTGCCGGCCTCGACGGCCGCCTCGAAAATGGCGCGCGCCTGCATCTCGGCGATTTCGGGATAGGAGACGGCCAGGCGGCAACCGCGATGGCCGAGCATCGGGTTGAACTCGTGCAGCGCCTCGGTGCGCTGCCTGAGCTTGTCCGGCGACACCTTCATGGCGGCGGCAACCTCGGCCACCTCCTCTTCGGTCTTGGGCAGGAATTCGTGCAACGGCGGATCGAGCAAGCGGATCGTCACCGGCAGGCCGGCCATGATCTCGAACAATTCGAGGAAGTCCGAACGCTGCATCGGCAAAAGCTTGGCGAGCGCCGTACGCCGGTCCTTTTCGGTGTCGGCCAGGATCATCTCGCGCATGGCGACGATGCGGTCGCCATCGAAGAACATGTGCTCGGTGCGGCAAAGGCCAATGCCTTCGGCGCCGAAGGAGCGCGCCATGCGCGCGTCGAGCGGCGTTTCGGCATTGGTGCGCACCTTCATGCGGCGCACCGCGTCCGCCCACTCCATGATGGCGGCGAAATCGCCGGAAAGTTCCGGCTGCAGCATCGGCACGGCGCCTTTCAGCACCTGGCCATTGCCGCCATCGATGGTGACGATGTCGCCCTTGCGGAAGGTCGAGCCCATCGCCATCAGTGTGCCTGCCTTGTAGTCGACACGCAGCGAGCCGGCACCCGACACGCAAGGCTTGCCCATGCCGCGCGCCACTACCGCGGCGTGGCTGGTCATGCCGCCGCGCGTGGTCAGGATGCCTTCCGCCGCATGCATCCCGTGAATGTCCTCGGGGCTGGTTTCGATGCGCACCAGGATCGCCTTGCGGCCTTGCGTCTTCAACTCCTCGGCGTCAGCGGAGGAAAAGACAATCTCGCCGGTGGCGGCACCGGGCGACGCCGGCAATCCGATGCCGATGACGTCACGCGCAGCCTTGGGGTCGATGGTAGGGTGCAGCAGCTGATCGAGCGATGCCGGGTCGATGCGGGCAACGGCTTCCTCTTTCGTGATCAGCCTGTCCCGCGCCATCTCGACGGCAATTTTCAGCGCCGCCTTGGCGGTGCGCTTGCCCGAACGGGTCTGCAGCATCCACAATTTGCCGCGCTCGATGGTGAATTCGAGATCCTGCATGTCGCGGTAGTGCTTTTCCAGGCTGTCGGAGATGGTGACGAAGGACCGGAACGCGTCCGGCATCAGCTTCTGCAGCGACGGCTTGTCCGAGCCCGCTGCAATGCGCGCCGCCTCGGTGATGTTCTGCGGCGTGCGGATGCCGGCGACGACGTCTTCGCCCTGTGCGTTCACCAGGAACTCGCCGTAGAGCATCTTGTCGCCGGTCGACGGGTTGCGGGTGAAGGCAACGCCGGTGGCCGATGTCTCACCCATATTGCCGAACACCATGGCCTGGACATTCACCGCAGTGCCCCAGCTTTCGGGAATGTCGTGCAGGCGCCGGTAGGTGATGGCGCGGTTGTTCATCCAGCTCGAGAACACGGCGCCGATCGCGCCCCATAGCTGCTCATGCGGATCCTGCGGGAACGGCTTGCCGAGTTCTTCCTCGACCTTGGCCTTGTAGAGCGCGATGACGCCTTGCCATTCGAGCGCCGTCAGTTCGGTGTCGAGCTCATGCCCCAGCCCGCCCTTCTGGTCCTCCAGGATTTCCTCGAACACCTCGTGGTCGAGACCCATGACGACATCGGAATACATCTGGATGAAGCGGCGATAGCTGTCATAGGCAAAGCGCGCATCGCCGGAATCGGTGGCTAGCGCCTCCACCGTCTCGTCGTTCAGCCCGAGATTGAGCACGGTATCCATCATGCCGGGCATCGAGGCGCGAGCCCCCGAACGCACCGACACGAGGAGCAGTTTCGACGGGTCGCCGAACCGGCGGCCGGTCAGGTGTCCGATGTGATCGAGCGCAACCGCGACATCGGCTTCCAATCCGGCCGGATAGGTGCGGCCATTGGCGTAATAGGCGTTGCAGACCTCAGTGGTGATGGTGAAGCCCGGCGGCACCGGCAGGCCCAGGCTGCACATCTCGGCCAGGTTGGCGCCCTTGCCGCCCAGCAGATTCCTGTCGCCGGCACGGCCTTCCGCCGCACCATCGCCAAAGGTGAAAACCCATTTGGTCATGCATTGCTCTCCGGTTGCAGGAGATTGGCGAAACGGGTAGTTCCGCCGGTCCGACCCTGGAGCGATATGATGCTGCAGTGCGAAAGGCAAGGCGTCGGCGAAGCCGCCCGGCCCCTACAATCGATTAAGCAAAAGCCGTGTCCAAGGATGCGGCAAAAAGACTTGCCATCGCGCAGCTTTTGGTTTAGAACAAACCATGAACAAACAGACGCCCATGAAATCGTCCGGAAAGCTCGACTATCTCGAAATGCCGGCGACCGGCGGAACGCTGGACCGGCTCAAAGCCTTCTACAGTGGCGCCTTTGGCTGGTCCTTCACCGACTATGGACCGACCTATTCGGCCTTTGCCGAGGGCCTGGACGGCGGTTTTCAGGCCGATGCCGCGGAAGCATCGGCAAAGCCGCTGCCCGTGCTCTACAGCAGGGACCTGGAGGAAACGCTGCGCGCTGTCGAAAATGCCGGCGGCACGGTCGTAAAGCCGATCTTCGCGTTCCCCGGCGGCAGCCGCTTCCACTTTGTCGATCCGGCCGGCAACGAGATGGCGGTGTGGTCCGAGTAGCCGTCGCATGTCGTCCGGCGGCGCTGCTTTGCCTCACCAAATTTGATCGTTCTGACCGTCGCTCATAAGGATTGTGCTTTTCGGCTGCTCTGCTAATAACGCGCCGCACAAGCGACTCTGACGGCAATTGGGGCGTCGCCAAGTGGTAAGGCATCGGTTTTTGGTACCGACATTCCCAGGTTCGAATCCTGGCGCCCCAGCCATCCCTTTAAGGTCCGTTCCGGACACATGGGTTACGGTTTATACCGGAGATATGGGTAACACTTTTGGCCCGTTGGGTTTGGAGTGGTTCGAGCCTCCCAGTGCAAATCGCGGCAAACTGGGATCGTCACTATGCAGTCTGAACAGTATTGAACATCTCCCTCTTTTCCATACAAGGTCATCGAAGATTCGACCAAGAGGGGTGGCGGCTCAACATGGAACTTCAATGAACCTTCCTATCTTCGCCATCAACCTCGATCGCGAGACCGGTCGCTGGAGCGAATTGGTCGCCAGCGCCGAAGCGGCCGGCCTGGCCTTGCAGCGCATTGCCGCCGTCGACGGCCGCGCCCTCGCCAAGGAGGACTGGACGGAGATCGATCTTCCAGCGGCGCGCAAGCTGAGCGGACGCGACATTCTGCCCGGCGAATATGCCTGTTACCGCAGCCATATCCGGGCGCTGGAGACATTCCTCGCCGGTGGCGGCGCCTATGGCCTGATTGTCGAAGACGACGTCCTCTTCAGCGAAAGCACGATGCGGCGCATCGAAGCCATCATCGCGGCGGTGCCGGATTTCGATGCCATCAAGCTGACCAACCATCGCATGAGCTTCTTCATGCGCGCAGTCGAGACGACGGAAGGCGATGAGATCGGTCGCGCGCTGCATGGCCCGCAAGGTTCGGCCGCCGCCTATCTGGTGACGCGCCAGGGAGCCCAGGGACTGTTGTCGGCGCTCGCCGTGATGAAAATGCCATGGGATGTCGCACTCGAACGCTTTTGGGACACCGGCCTGAAAATCTATTCAGTTCGCCAGAACGTGGTTGGCTTCGCGGCCAGCAGCAAGACCTCTGGCATAGCCGGTCCCTCGGGAAGCTATAAATCTGCAAGGCTTGGCGGGCCGAGCCGGCTAAGTGCCGGAGTGTTGCGGGCCAAGGACGAGCTGCGCCGCCTGCATCACGTCCTGCTGCGCCCCCCTTTGCCGCGAGAAACCCTGGACTACGCCAAGGGCGGCGGGCTGCGCAATACGCTGCTTTTGTTGCTTGCGGCACTCGCCATTCTCGCCTTGGTTTCCGCGGTGTGGCGCGAGGCCGACACCTACCGCTATGCGGGCCTGGCGCTGGCCCTGGCCGCGGTCATCCGCTGGTTCAGGGTGGATTTGTGGACCTACAGCAAACCGCTGATCGGTTGGGTCGGCTTTTTGTGTCTGGGTTGGTCGCTCTACGTCTTCATCCGACTGGCGATCGTCTATTTCGGCACCCACCAATTGGGTGGCGCCGAAGGCATTTACATGTTTCCGCTGTTCTATGCGACGACCGGCTTCGCGTTTCTGCTGTTTGTCAGGCAGCCCGCGCGGCTCGTATTCTGGTTCATGATCCTCAGTCTTGTCTTCCTGGCGGCGGACACCTTCTATTCGGACATGCTTCAAGGTATCCAACCGACCCCGCGGCTTTTCAACAATCCCATCCACGCGTCGGTGGCTGCCGGCTTCATCTTCCTTTGCGCGCTGCAGTTCATGGCATACACGGCCCAGAGAACGGACCTCGGGAAAGCAACCAAGAACCTGCATTGGGCGCTGTCGACAGCCGTCCTGCTGTTTGCCCTCGTCAACATCATTGAGATGCGGTCGAAGGGCGTCTGGCTTGCGCTTGCGCTCGCCCTGCTCTTGTTGGCGGTCATGACCCTGGCGAGAGGTCATCGCCGCGAACTGTTGGTTTCAGGTGCCGTGCTGGCGATCGTGGCGGCCGGCGTTGTCGCAACACACAACATCTTCTCGTCCACCGCCGGCGACACCATGATCTTCGTCAAGGCCTTGGTTCCGGATGTCTTGAGGCATGGCGTCCTCCCAGCCTTCGACCGAGCCATCGCGAGCGATGTGACGCCGCTTGCAGCCAAGGAACGGCTGATGCTGTGGGCGGATGCGATCGAGATCTGGAAACGCCACCCGATCTTCGGAGCCAGTTCCAGCTGGCTGACCGAATGGCAGCACAGAACCTATCATCCGATGATCCTAAACGTCTTCCACAACGGCTATCTGGAGATTGCGGTGCGCTATGGTGTGGTCGGGCTGGCGTTCTTTGCCTTCCTCTACACTTGGTCGTCCAGGCAGGTTCTGCTGGCCATGCGGACCAAGCTTATCGCTCCGGCCGCATGGTCCTGCTACATCTCAACACTGGTCTTCTTCGCCATAACCATCCTTACCAATTCAAACAACCGGCTGGCTATGGGCGAGGCCTTCATGTGGTTCGCTGCAGCGTTCGGCTTCTACTGCTTTTATGTTCGCCAGCAGAACAACCTTGTCGCGCCGCGAACCTATTTCTAGGGCCGGCTCTGGCACCGCATCCGGCCAACTGGTCTGACTCAGTGATGGTTCCGTCGTTTTTTCAAAGATCCGGTGCAATCGTCGCAAGGCGCCACCGCCTGCCCCGCGCACAGGGCGCCCCTGCAAGAGCCCGGCCCGCACCGCCGCGTCGCGGTGCCGGCGTGTGGTTGAGGAAGCCGTGCACGCCGGCGGCCGTTATTTGAAGGGCGTGTGTTGGTCAGCCGTTTGGATAGTAGCCGCCATCAGCGCCATCACCCATGTAGGTTCCTTGGCCGGTGGTAGCCTGAAGCCGCTGATCGAGCGCATTGATCTGCCCAAGCTTCGAACGGGCTGAAGTCGACGCAGTGTGCTGGATAATATCCGCCTGCTGCATCAGGTCGCGGGCTTGATCCTGCGTGATCTTGCCAGTTTTCCTGGCCACGCGGATACCCTGCTTCACGCTGAGCAACTGCTCTGACGCCGCCCTCGCTTCCGGATCCGCTGGCACCGATGCCGTGGTCTGGGTGTCGACCTTTACCTTGTGGTGACGGTGCACAGCGTAGGCGCTCGAAAGCGGTATGGCCGCGAAGATCGATGCGGCCGCGATGATTTTTGGCATGAAGGTGCGCATGACGATATCTCCTTTGATGAAGCGAGCGGCGAAGCCGCTTTCCAAAAGGGCCGTTTGGTCGCGTCGAGCCGCAGTGGCACATTCATCGGCCGGCGGTCCTCGGCCCGAGAAGGCATATATGGAGGCCACTCCGGCGTTGAATGACTTGGAACGCAAATGTTATCGGATGTGATCGAGCGTTGAATTGCGGCTGCAACTAGAGCGGGATGAATTTAGGTTGGGCATAGCCAGCCTCGGTGAAGTAATTTCGGCATTTGGTTGACGTGACCTCGCCGAGGATTTGGCCGATGGCGTCACAGACGGTTTCGACTGTTCGCTTGGCAGCCTTGCGCAGCCAGTGCTTGAGCTTGGCGAAGAGCTTCTCGATAGGATTGAGGTCGGGCGAGTATTTCGGCAGCAAGAACAGCCTGGCGCCGGCTGAGCGAATGGCGCGGCGCACGGCCTTGCCCTTGTGCGAGCCGAGATTGTCCATGACGACGATGTCGCCTGGCTTGAGGGTGGGGACGAGAACCTTGTCGACGTAGAGCTGGAAACGCTCGCCGTTGATCGGTCCGTCGATGAGCCATGGTGCATCGACACGGTCATGGCGCAACGCCGCCAGGAAGGTCATTGTCTTCCAATGGCCGTGTGGCACCTTGGCTTTGATCCTCTCGCCGCGCGGCGCCCATCCCCTGAGCGGCGCCATGTTGGTTTTGGTCCATGTCTCGTCGATGAACACCAGGCGGGAAGGATCGGTACGGTCCTGATATTTGGTCCACTGTGCCCGCCGGCGCGCCACATCCGGGCGATCCTGCTCAGCCGCGATCAGCGTCTTTTTTTGTGACTGAGCTTCTCGGCGTGGACGAACTCCCACACCGAGCGGTAGTCGACCGCAAGGCCGCGCTCGGCCAGTTCGGCCACAAGTCCGCGTAGCGTAAAATCCGCAGCCCGGCAGCGCACCAGCAGCCACTCCCGATGCTCACCGGCAATCTTCTTCGGTCTGTGCCCACCCATCTTGCCGGGCGCAAGACTGTTCGTTTCGCGCAACCGGCTCACCAATCTGATGACGGTGCTGATCCCAACCTCAAAGCGCACTGCCGCCTGCCGCCGCGACAGGCCACCCTGCTCAACTGACGCAACAACCCGTTCGCGAAGATCCATCGAGTAAGGCTTGCCCATCCATGCTGACCTCCTTGCCCAGCATGAAGGTTGAATCAGATTTGCACGCCTAAGGGAATCCCACGCCGATTCAGCCTCAATTCATTCCGCTCTAGCTCGGAAGCGAGGCCAAGCCTTGGCTACTTGTCCAACTGCGTTTCGGCGCCTTCATGCTCGTGCGCGAACTGGGCCATGCACCGCAACGGCGGATAGTCGACAGCCGGACCGCGTCAGCTCGCTTCGCGCATCGCTTCGGCGGCCTGCAGGTCGACCGAGACAAGCTGGCTGACGCCCTGCTCGGCCATCGTCACGCCGAACAGCCGGTTCATGCGCGCCATGGTGATTGGATTGTGGGTGATGATGACGAAGCGCGTCTCGGTGGTGTTGGCCATCTCGTCCATGAGATTGCAGAAGCGCTCGACATTGTGATCGTCGAGTGGGGCGTCGACTTCGTCGAGCACGCAGATCGGCGCCGGATTTGTCAGGAACACGGCGAAGATCAGCGACATCGCCGTCAGCGCCTGCTCGCCACCGGACAACAGTGTCATGGTCTGCGGCTTCTTGCCGGGCGGGCGGGCCAGGATTTCGAGCCCGGCCTCGAGCGGATCGTCGGATTCGATCAGCTGCAACTCCGCCGTGCCGCCGCCGAACAGATGCGAGAACAGCCGCTGGAAATGGCTGTTGACGACGTCGAAGGCGGCGAGCAGTCGCTCACGGCCTTCGCGGTTGAGGCTCTGGATTGCTTGCCTGAGCTTGCGGATCGCCTCGATGATGTCCTCGCGCTCGGACACGATCGCCTCGAGCCGGTCGGAAAGCTCCTTCTGCTCTTCCTCGGCGCGCAGGTTGACGGCGCCCAGCCGTTCGCGCTCGATCTTCAGCCGATCGAGCTGACGCTCGATCTCGGCCATGTCGGGCATCGGGCTGTCAGCCTCCAGACCGGTGTGGCTAATGACCAGATGCGGCGGCGTGTTCAGCGTTTCCTGGATGCGCGCCTCGACCTCCAGCCGGCGTTCGTCGGCCGCGGTCAGCCGCTCTTCGGCACGAACACGGGTCTCGCGCGCTTCGGCCAGGAACTGGATGGCGCCGGTGGCGGCCTTGTCCAGTTCGGATTGCCGGTTCTCTGCTTCCTGCAAACGATCGGCCGCCGCCTTGCGCAAGGTCTCGGCTTCGGTGAGTTGCGACAGCAGCGCGCGCCGCTTGGCGTCGATTTCATCGGGAGCATCCGCCAACCGCTCGCGTTCGGCCCCGGCTTCGGCTTTGCGTTCGCCAAGCGATGCGATCTGCGTCGAGGCGTTTTCAGCCCGCTCCAGCCAGTTGCTGCGCTCGGCGCCAATGGCATCGAGCCGGCGCGCGCGTGCCTCGGCTTCGCGCCGCAGACCCTCGTGCACCGCACGTGCATCGGCAAGCGTGGCGCGGTCGCGGGCGACATTGGCCGAGGACTGTTCGAGCTGCAATTGCAGGTCGCCGAGATCGGGCGCGTCCTGCAGCAGCATTTCCGCCTCGGCGAAGGCTTCCGAGGTCTCCTCATAGCTGTCGACGATGCGGGCACGCGCCTCATCCAGTGCCGCGCGGCGGCTCTGCAATTCGCCGCCGGCCCGTTCAGCCTCAACCAGCGCATTGCGGGCAGCGTCCAGCCGATGCTGAGCGTCACGACCGGCCTGGCGCGCATTGCGCTCGGCCTCGCTCGCCAGGCGGAGCGCCTGTTCGGCCTGCGCAAGCGCCTCCTCGGCCTGGCGCAGGACGAGCGTCGCCTGNTCGCCTGTATCGCCTCGGCATCGAGTTCGGCCAGCCGGTTCTTTTGCGCCAGCCGCTGTGCGGCGGCGGTCGGTGCGTCGGCGCTGGCGGTAAAGCCATCCCAGCGCCACAGCGCGCCCTCGCGGCTGACCAGCCGCTGGCCGGGAGCAAGGAGCGCCTGCAGGCGGCGGCCATCGCCCGGCTCGACGATACCGATCTGCGCCAGGCGTCGGGCCAGTTGTGCCGGCGCGTGAACCACGCTGGCAAGGCTCCTGACGCCTTCGGGCAGAGCCGCGTCGCCGGGCTGGATTCCGCTTTCGCCCCAATGCACCGGTGCGCTGCGGTCGAGCGGCACGTCGAGGTCTTCACCAAGGGCCGCACCAAGCGCCGTCTCGAAACCGCGATCGACACTGATCTGCTCCAGCACGGCCGGGAAAAGGTCGCCGCTGGCGGCATTGAGTATCTTGGCCAGCGTGCGCGCTTCCGTCTCGATCCGTGCCAGTTCGGCCCTGGCATCCTGAAGCGGTGGGCGGGCAGAGCTCTCGGTAGCGCGCGCATCGATGACCGANACTGTTCGGTCTCCAATACGGCAGCCTCGGCTTCCTCCAGCAGCGCCATGGCCTGTTCGACCAGCACGCGCTTCTCGGCCGGATCCGGCAGGCCGGCGACCTTGGAGAGTATCTCCGACAATTCGCGGTCGACATCGGCAAGCTGACGGCCGAAGCGGTCGCGGCGCTCGGCGGTGTCGCGCAGCGTCCGCTCGATCTGGTTGCGTGCGGCGGCGGCCTCCGCCCGCTCGGCGGTCAGCGAGGCGAGCTTGGATTCGCTTTGCGAAAGCGTCGATGCCGCCTGTTCGAAAGCGGCGCGGGTGGTGGCCTCGCGCTCGGCCGCACCGGCGTTTTCGGAATTCAGCGTGGCTTCTTCGGTGCGAAGGCGTTCGAGGATGTCCGCATTGTCGCGGACCATGCGCTCCTCACGGGCGATGTCGCCGTCGAGTTGCTGCAGCCGGCGCTCGAGTTCGGTCTGACGGGCGCGAATACGGCCGGCTTCCTCCTCGATCTGCGACTTGGCGATCGACAGGCGCTGGAAGGCAGCGGCAGCGGCGGCTTCCGCGTCGCGCAGATCGGGCAGGCGGTGAGCGCCGATGCCTTGCTCGCGGGCGGCGGCCATCTGTGCGGCGGCGCGGTCGCCGACAAGCGCCGTGGCAACCGCAAGCGCCGAGCGCGCATCGCCCTCCTGCGTCTTGGCCAGTGTCCAGCGCAGATGCAGGAGCGTTGCTTCGGCCTTGCGGATGTCGGCCGACAGGTTCTTGAAGCGGGACGCCTGGCGCGCCTGGCGCTTCAGGCTTTCGATCTGGCTTTCCAGTTCACCGACGACGTCGTCCAGCCGTTCGAGGTTCTGCTCGGCCGCCTTCAGCCGCAGTTCGGCCTCATGGCGGCGGGTGTGCAGGCCGGAAATGCCGGCCGCTTCTTCGAGCAGTGCGCGGCGCGCCTGCGGCTTGGCCTGGATCAGTTCGCCGATACGGCCCTGACCGACCATCGACGGCGAACGCGCGCCGGTCGACTGGTCGGCGAACAGAAGCTGCACGTCCTTGGCGCGCGCTTCCTTGCCGTTGATGCGATAAAGCGAGCCCGCCTCGCGCTCGATGCGGCGCGACACCTGCAGTTCGTCGGCATCGTTGAAGGCCGCGGGCGCGCTACGGTCACTGTTGTCGAGGAAAAGCGTGACTTCGGCGGTGTTGCGTGCCGGGCGCGTGCCCGAGCCGGAAAAGATGACATCGTCCATGCCGGACGCGCGCATATTCTTGTAGGAGCTTTCGCCCATCACCCAGCGCAGAGCCTCGACAAGGTTCGACTTGCCGCAGCCGTTCGGCCCGACAATGCCGGTCAGTCCGCGTTCGATGACGAACTCACCGGGCTCGACGAAAGACTTGAAACCGAGAAGGCGAAGGCGCGAAAACTTCATTCGCGCAGCCTATCAAGCGGGTTTGCACGGTTTTGCGATGGGAATTCACGGCACAACGAGACGCGGCGCGCGCCGAAGCGGCGCCGCCTCAGCGCTGACCGTATGTCAGAGCAAGGGGTCGATAATGGCCGACATTTCCTCAATCGACATCGCCCCCTTGTAGGTCTTACCGTTGATGAAGAAGGTCGGTGTCGAGTCGACCTTGAATTCATTAGCGCCGCGCTTCTGGACCGATCTCACATCGTCCAGAAGTTTCTGGTCCGTCAAGCAGGCCTCGAAGGACTCCTGTGTAAAACCGGCGAGCTTCGAGATTTGCAGCAGCGCATCCTTGGTGTTCTGGACGCCGACCCAGTTCGCCTGCTGCCTGAACAGGACATCCACCATCGGGAAATAGTTATCCTTGGCGCAGCGCGCCAGCATGAAACCGGCTTCGGCGCTCGGATCGAACGGGAATTCGCGCAGGATGTAGCGCGCCTTGCCGGTGTCGATGTACTTGGTCTTCAGTTCCGGAAAGGTGGTCTCGGCGAAATGCGCGCAGTGCGGGCAGGTCATCGAGGCGTATTCGACGATGGTGACCTTGGC
>NZ_AYWO01000016.1 GCF_000502955.1 Mesorhizobium sp. LNHC252B00
CGGCGACGGTGCGACGGCGGCGGCGAGCTCCGGCGACGTGGCGCTCGGCTCGGGCTCGGCGACCACGACGGCGGTCGGCACGGCGAGCGGGGTGGTCAACGGTACGACCTACGCCTTCCAGGGCACCAACCCGCTCTCGACCGTCAGCATCGGCGCTCCTGGCGCCGAGCGTACGCTGACCAACCTGGCGGCGGGGCGCGTCAGCGCGCTGTCGACCGACGCGATCAACGGCTCGCAGCTCTTCGCCACCAACCAGGCGGTCGACGCCATCGGTGCTGCCATCACCAACATCAATATCGGCGGCATCAAGTATTTCCATGCCAACTCGACGGCGGCGGATTCCTTGGCATCGGGTACGGACTCCGTCGCGATCGGGCCCGTCGCGACCGCGACCGGGACGAACGCCATCGCGGCCGGCACCAATTCGAGCGCCACCGACGCCAATGCCTCGGCTTTCGGCAGCGGCGCCGTCGCATCGGCCCTCGACGCAACGGCGATGGGCTACATATCCAAGGCGTCGGGCCAATACAGCACTGCCGTCGGCGCCAACGCCAATGCGACAGCCACGTCCAGCACGGCGATCGGCCAGAATGCGTTTGCCACCGGCTTTCAGGCGGCGGCTCTTGGCGCGGGTGCGAATGCCGGCGCCCAGAATGCGCTCGCGCTGGGCGCCCTCTCCAGTGCCGGCAATGCAGGCGACGTCGCGCTCGGCTCGGGCTCGGTCACGGCCGTGGCGGTCGGCACGCCCAGCACCGTGATCAACGGCACGACCTATGCGTTCCAGGGCACCAACCCAACCTCGACGGTCAGCGTCGGCGCGGTCGGCGCTGAGCGCACCATCACCAACGTCGCGGCAGGGCGGATCAGCGGGTCCTCGACGGATGCGATCAACGGTTCGCAGCTGTTCGCCACCAACCAAGCCGTCGACGCCATCGGCACCACGCTCAGCACCATCGGCGGTTCCCTAACCAATCTCGGCAACACGATCGCCAACATCGCCGGCGATACCTCGACTGCTTATACCGACGCCAATGGCATCGGTATCCGCTATGCCCGCACCAACGAGGCGGGCCTGGCGCAGACCGATTCCTTCGCGCAAGGCGTCGGCTCCACCGCGGTCGGCTACCAGGCGACCGCGACGGGCGCCAGCGCGCTGGCGCTCGGCCGCGACAGCAATGTCAGCATCGACGGCGGCGTGGCTCTCGGTTCCGGTTCTGTTTCGGATCGCGCGGTAGCGCCCGCATCGGGATCGATCCTCGCCGGCACCGGCCTCGTTCCCTACAACACCACCGACCTGACACTGCTCGGCGCCGTCTCGGTGGGCACCTCCACCTCCTATCGCCAGATAACCAATGTGGCCGACGGCACGGAGGACCAGGACGCGGTCTCGCTTCGCCAGTTGAAGGGCGCGCTGAGCTCTTTCGCGGTGACAGGGACCAAGTATTTCCACGCTAATTCGACGGCATCGGACTCGCTTGCGGTCGGCACCGATTCGGTTGCGGTTGGCCCGCGCACGACCGTCAACGGCGACAACGGCATTGGCATCGGCAACGGCGCCATCGTGCAGCAGACGGCGCCGGGAGGCATCGCGATCGGCCAGAACGCGACGGTCAATCAGGCCGACAGCATTGCTTTCGGCACGAACTCGACCGCCAACGGCGCCCAGGCAATGGCGCTTGGCGCCGGCGCCACGGCCAACGAGCCGGGCAGCGTCGCTCTCGGCGCGGGCTCGACGACGGCGGCGGCGGTCGCCACCACCGGCACCACGATCAACGGCGTCAACTACACGTTTGCCGGAACCGCTCCGACGAGCACGGTGAGCGTCGGCAGCGCCGGCAACGAGCGCACCATCACCAATGTGGCGGCGGGCCGGATCAGTTCCACCTCCACCGACGCGATCAACGGCAGCCAGCTCTATGCGACCAACCAGGCAGTCGAGGCAGTGCAGGGGAGTGTCGGCGATCTCGCTGAATTCTCCGTCCAGTACGACAAGGACGTGGACGGCAACAAATCCAACTCGCTAACGCTTGCTGGCGGCGATCCGAACGCTCCGGTGGTCATCCACAATGTGGGGGCGGGCGTCGCGAACAATGACGCGGTCAACGTCAAGCAACTCAACGACGGGCTGTCGCTCACGCTGGCAGATTCGAAGACCTATACCGATCAGGTAGCAGGCACGACGCTCCAGCAAGCCAACAACTACACCGACCAGAAACTCGGCCAGCTTAATTCGGACATCAGCGGCATCCGGGACGAAGCACGGCAAGCGGCGGCCATCGGCCTTGCCGCAGCCTCGCTGCGCTACGACGACCGTCCCGGAAAGTTGAGCGTGGCGGCCGGCGGCGGCTTCTGGCGGGACGAGAGTGCGTTCGCCTTCGGCGCGGGCTACACCAGCGAAGACGGCCGTATCCGCGGTAATGTCTCGGGCACGGCGGCGGGCGGAGATGTCGGGGTCGGCGCCGGCCTCAGCTTCACCTTGAACTGAGGCGGGGATGAACAGACTGACCAGACATGCCGGCCTCGGGCTTGCCGCACTGACTTGTCTGGTGCTGTCGGGTAGCCTCGTGCAGGCTGCCGGGCAGGCAGGCTCGACATACAGGATCAAGCCCTCGGACGTGGCGGTCCCACCCGAGGTGAAACTGGGGGACTACCAGCGGACCATCCGTCCCTTCGAAAATTGGACGCTGATCTGCGACGAGAACCTCAAGGCCCGCAAGAAGGTCTGCAATGTCTCGCAGGTGATCGAGGACACATCCGGCAAGATGGCCTTCAGCTGGTCGCTTGCGGCCACGCAGGACGGCAAGCCGTACATGATCCTGCGCACCGCGCCGAACGCCAGGAGCGACGGCCTTGTGTCGCTGAAATTCGACGGACAGGCGAAGCCGATCGACGTTCACTTGAACGGCTGCAACGACGTGGTCTGTGTCGGCATGTTGCCGGTCGGGCCCGTGATGCGCCAGCAGATATCGCAGAGCGCGACGCCGGCGATCTCCTATTCGACCGTCGATGGCCAGACGATCACCGTGACCGCAACACTCAAGGGGCTGACGCAAGCCCTTTCGCCAATCAAATGACCGGGGAAGCATCATGAGCCAGCAGGACCAGTTCATGTCCGCAAAACGCAGCCCGACCGTCGAGCCGGATCGGCAGAGGCTCGCTGAGCCGCCGCGGCGGCGGTGGCCGCGCGTCCTCGCACTTTCGCTGATGGGGCTGACGATGGCTGGCCTGGGCTTCGCCGCCGCGAACTACGTCGCGATGACCAGCCTGATCGGCGGCGCGACGGCCGCACAGGCGCAGGCAGCCGCGCCAGCACTTCCGGACACGCCTTTCCTCGAGCACGTCAAGCAAGCCGGTGTGCAGGCCTGTTCTACGATCTACCCGGTGCTCGGGCAGATATTGACGACCGGCGCCAAATACAGCGTCAAATCGCTGTGGAACGACCAGGCCGCCGACAAACATGCCGTTCAGGCCTTTGTCGGCATGGACTATGCGACCGAGCGCTATAGCGGACCGGCCGCCGGCGTCGTTTTCGCATCGCCCACCGCTTCGGGTTGCGAGGGAGCGATGGTACGGGTGGCGCCGTTCGCCAGTCCGTGTTCCGAGATTCCCTCCGTTCTTCCGCAGGGCAGCAAGATCACCGACCATCTTGGCAAGGTCGAGGTGTACGAGCTTGGCGGGAACGCGGGTGAAGCCCTTCTCCTGCCGACAGGCAACAGCTGTGTGGTGATCTCCGTCGCTTCGGCGTCGAAGTGAGGACGCGAAGCTGATGGCGACGGCTCCTGCAGAGGATTGCTGACTATGAGATACGGACCTTTGGCTGCTGTTCTTGGCTTTGCCTTGCTCTGGGCCGGGCAAGTCATCTCGGCCGATCTGCCGGAAGCGCCGCCCGAACCGCCGGCGCCACCACCGCAGGAGGAAAAAGGCATCTGGGCGGCGATCGCCTACTCCAGCACCGACGTCAAATACGGCTTCTTCTGGGGCGCCGACAAGCGGCAGGAGGCGTCGGATATCGCGCTCAAGCATTGCAAGAACGCGGGCGGAGATAATTGCACCGTCGTAACGGTGTTCCGCAATCATCGCCATTGGAACGACGACGACGATACCGGCTTTCCCTACAAGCATTGCGGTGCCCTGGCCTTGGCCGAGAAGGCGAACGAACGGCAGTTCACGCCCTGGGGCGTGGATTCCGCCGAAACGCGTCGTGAAGCGGAAGACCTCGCTTTGCAGGCCTGCGAGGCGGCGGGAAGCAAATGCAAGATCCGCGAGTGGGTTTGTACATGAAGCGTGGCCTCAAGGCCGTCTCCGCGTGTGGGGCAATCGTATTCTCATTGATGTCGCCGGCCTTGGCCCAGCAACAGGTGGCGGCGGTCCTCGACGGACCGTCGTCGCTGCGCGAAGTCTATCAGGACTGGAGCGTGGCCTGTTCCGTCCGCGAGAAGGCAAGGGTGTGCTCACTTTCGCAGGACCAGGTCCAGCAGAACGGCCAGAGGCTTCTTGCGGTGGAAATCGCGGGACGCGCGGACGGTTCGACGACGGCTACCCTGCTTCTACCCTTCGGCATACTGCTCGACTCAGGCGTGACGCTCCAGATCGACGATCGGCCGCCATTGTCCCAGCAGCGCTTCAGGACCTGCCTGCCAACGGGTTGCCTCGCGGTCTTTGCCATCGAACGGTCGGTGCTTGGAAAACTGCGGGAAGGCTCGGTGCTGAAGCTCAATGTCACGACAGATGCCGAGACCCCGCTGACATTCCCGGTGTCGCTGCACGGGCTGACCGCGGCGCTCGACCGCATGACCGCGTTAAGCGCGCGTTGAGGGGGAACGGGGGTCAGCCTGTACCTCGTGGCGCTGTCCGAAATAGCGATCCAGCCCCGCTTCGGCCGTTAGTAGCCGGTATGATTCTGGCTGCATCGGCCGCTTTCCCACACGTGGCGGCGTCCGGGTACAACTGCAGCGGGTCGATTTCTATGTGCCATTTTTGTTACATCCCGCCGCTCTTCTGATCTGAATCGCCCTTTTAGTGGCGGCTAAACCAATAATCGCTCACAAATTTCATGAAACTGTGAATAATCCCCCGACAGGTAGGCCTTGGCTTGGCCATAGCGCTCAAGTAATAGGGGCGCTGGGGAAACCGTAGGGTGGGTTCATATGAATACGACAAGCATGTCGACCATAGGCAAGCGCCTTGGTCTTTTGATGGCGGCCACCATGCTGACCTGCGGGGGCGCTCATGCGCTCACGCTCAAGGAGGCGATGGCCGTTGCGGTTGAATCCAATCCCGAGATTGGACAGGCAATCGAAAACCGCGAAGCCATCGAATTCGAGCTGCGGCAGGCCAAGGGGCTTTATCTTCCCAGCGTCGACGTCGAGGCATCGGCTGGCGTTCGCCGGCTCGACAATCCGTCCCGGCGATCGCTTTCCATAGAAGACGACGCGCTCTACCCGGCTGAAACGGATCTTACGGTTTCGCAGACGCTTTATGACAGCGGCGCAAGGCGGGCCGAGTTGAACCGCCAGGCTTCGCGAGTCGATGGCGCTTCGTTCCGGGTGCTGGAGCGCTCCGAATTCATCGGGCTGTCCGTTGTCCAGGATTACCTGGAGTACATGCTGCAGGCTTCGATCGTTGCCGAAGCGAAGAAGAATCTCGGCTTCCATCAGGCAATTCTCGGCGACATCCGGCAAGGTATTTCGGGCGGCGCGCTGAACGAGGCCGACCGGCAACAGGCCGAGGAACGGCTGTTCGCCGCCAAGGCGCGCATGCAGGAGGCGACCGAGGAACTGGAAGCGGCCAAGATCCGCTTCTTCAAGACCGTCGGAAAGCCACTGACCAGCCCTTCAAGGCCGGGCGATGTCTCGGCCGCGCTGCCACGCTCGCTTGACGAGGCAATAGGGTTGGCGCGGGAAAGCAATCCGCGCGTGCACATGGCCAACAGCG
This sequence comes from Mesorhizobium sp. LNHC252B00, assembly GCF_000502955.1. GTDB lineage: Bacteria > Pseudomonadota > Alphaproteobacteria > Rhizobiales > Rhizobiaceae > Mesorhizobium. Next base: position 5,935 of record NZ_AYWO01000016.1, read on the forward strand.
ACATCGATGCCGCGGCCTCCCTCGTGGATGCTGCACGGGCAAAATTTGGCCCCTCCATCATTGCTGAAGGTCGCGCCCGGGCGGGAGCAGACATTGACGGCGACGATGGCGACACCAGCGACCTGCAGGCGCGCGTGGTCCTGCGCTGGAACCTCTACCGCGGTGGTATCGACAAGGCCAACGAGCAGGAGCAGATCCGCCGCACCAGCGAACAGCGTCTGGCGCTGCATCAGGTCCAGCGCGAAATCGAGGAAGCCGTTCGCACCTCATGGGATCGCCGTTTCCGGCAAGCCGATCTGGCAAAGACCCTGAGGCAACAAGCCGCCTCCAGTGAGAAGCTGGTCGCTTCCTATCGCGAGCAGTTCAAAGTCGGACAGCGTTCGCTGCTCGACGTGCTCGATGCACAGAATACGCGGTTCAACACCGCAACGCTGGCTGATACCTCGTCCTATGCATCGCTCTTTGCCGAGTACCGGCTGCTGGCCGCGACCGGACAGTTGCTGAAAACGATGAACCTCAAGCCGGCGAAACAAGCGACGGCCTATGCGCGAACCGAGTTTGCGGCACCGGAAACCGCAGACACCGAGACCTATGCGCGGACGCCGTCGGAGCAGAAGAACGACCTGCCTTTCGACATTCTCGCCCCGGTGAGGAAGAAGTAAGACGGCGCAAAGTCCAGCGAGAGTTCCGACGGGCAGATCGTGAACCAGCAACCCCATATCCTGTCTCCCAAGGAGGCGTTCAAGGCCTGCTTCTCAGCCGTTGCCGGATATCTCGGCCGGCCGAGCGCGGAGACGGTGCTGTTCGCCGGCGTACCGCTGTCGGACACCCGAATTGAAGTCGACGACATCAGGCACCTTGCCGAGCGCATCGGCATGGAAGTCACCGAGTTCAGCCACCGCGACTTTCTCAGGGGCCGCATCGACCTGCCCGCCATCGTCTTTCGCGTCAGCCAGTTGCCCATCGCCCTGCTCGCGCAAACCGAAGACGGCGCGTATATCACCGCGCCCCAGGAGGACGGTCGCACCGCAATCGGCAGATCGGAACTCGCCGCCAGCTACATCAGCGGTGGAGCGTCCTTCTCGATCACCTATGCCAACGCGGCCGAGGGGATGACGGTCGGCTCGGCAGCCAAGATCGAGCGAAGACATTGGCTTACCGGAACGATGGGCGCTTTCTGGCGCACCTATTCGAAGGTCGTCCTGGCGGCGGTGTTCATCAATATGCTGGCCATAGCCTCGCCCATCTTCACGATGAACGTCTACGACAGGATCCTGCCGAACAAGGCGATATCGACACTGTGGGTTCTGGCAATCGGCATTGGCGCCGTCATCCTGTTCGACCTGCTTTTGAAGACGGCCAGAGCTTCCCTTATCGACTATGCCGGGCGCAAAGCCGATCTTCGGATATCGTATCTTCTGTTCGAGAAAGTGCTGAACTCGTCGCTGTCGGCGCGTCCCGGTTCGACCGGTGAATACGCAAACAGGGTCACGCAATATGAGTTCGTCAGGGAGTTCTTCACCTCGAACACCATCAGCGTGTTCATCGACACGGCATTCGTCTTCGTCTTTCTGCTCGTCATCTATGCGATAGGCGGCTGGCTGGTGATCATTCCGGCGCTGGCCTTCGTGATGTCGGTTGTCGTCGGCCTGATCACGCAGCGTCGCATCGGCAAGCGCGTCGCCGCCTCGATGAACGAAGCTTCGCAACGCCAGTCGCTGCTGGTCGAATCCATCTCCACGCTGGAGACGATCAAGTCGCTGCGCGCCGAGGCGTATCTGCTGCGCAAATGGGGGGAGCACTCCAAGAACGCCGCCAACACCTCCGAGAAGATCAAGCAGCTTTCGGCGGCCGCGGGCAACATCACCCAGTCCATACAGCAGCTGGTGACCGTCGCCCTGGTCGTGGCCGGTGCCTACGCCTTCTCGGAAGGACATGTTTCGACGGGAGCGATCATAGGAACGGTGATGCTGGCGAGCCGGGCCGTGGCTCCGCTCGGCCAGATCGCCATCACGCTGTCGCGGTTCCGCCAGGCCATGCTCTCGTTGAGGATGGTGAACTCGATCATGGCTCAGCCGGAAGACCGGCCGGACACTGTGGGTTTCGTCAATCGCCCCATTCGCAGCGGGGCGATGGTGTTCAGAAACGTCGGGTTCGTTTATCCCGGCACGGAAAACGAGGTGTTGAGCGGCCTGAATTTCTCGGTGAAGCCGGGTGAGCGGGTCGGTATCATCGGCCGCATAGGATCGGGCAAGACGACGATGGGTCGTCTTATCGGCCGGCTTTTCCTGCCGACTTCCGGCGAGCTGCTGCTGGATGGGATCGACATTCGCCAGTATCACCCGTCCGAGGTTCGCGCCGCGGTCGGCATCGTTGCGCAGGCTGGCGACCTGTTCTCGGGCACCATCAAGGAAAACCTCCTGATGGCATGCCCCGAGGCTACCGACGAGCAGATCATCGAAGCGGCGAAGGCCGCCGGCGTCGACGATTTCGTCTCACGCCACCCGCGCGGCTACGACATGAATGTCGGCGAGCGCGGCACCAATCTTTCCGGCGGCCAGAGGCAGACGGTGGCGATCGCACGACTGCTTTTGACCAAACCGAAAGTCGTCTTTCTGGATGAACCATCGGGCTCGATGGATCTCGCATCGGAACGCCAGTTGATAAAGCAGCTGAAAGTCGCCTTTGACCGCGACACGACGCTGATCGTCTCCACACACCGGTTCAGCATGCTTGAACTGGCCGACCGCCTGATCGTCATCGAGCGGGGCAAGATCGTTGCCGACGGTCCGAAGGACCAAGTCATACAGGCGTTGCAGAAAACAAGCGCCTGATAGAACAAATAGTAATGCATCCAATGCGTTGGGGCGTGGGAAATGCTTGCCAGGGAAGATCGACCGCCGCTTTTCGCGTCGGCGTCCATATTCATCATAGGAGCGCTCTTCGTCGCTTTTGTCGCCTGGGCATCCTTTGCCGAAGTCGATGAGATCGCACGCGGCGACGGCAAGGTCATACCCGCTTCCAAGACCCAGGTCATTCAGGCGAGTGAAGCCGGTGTCGTTCAGGAGATCGCCGTGACGATCGGCCAGATCGTCAAGAAGAACGATCTCATCATCCGCCTGGACAACACGCTCAACACGTCCAGCCTCGGCGAGCAGCAGGCCAAAGCGCGCGCGCTGGAAGTGCGCATAGCAAGGTTGAAATACGAACAGGCCGGCAATCTGTCGGGCGCATTTCCGTGCCCGCAAGACATTCAGTCGATCGCTCCGCAAATCTGCGACAATGAACAAAAGCTGCTCATCGCCCGACGCGAGAATTTCGACAACAAGCTATCGGTGCTCAAGTCGCGCCTCGACCAGCGCGAAAAGGAATTGGCCGAGGCGATCGCCAATTCCGACCGTCTGACCAAGAACCTGGCCGTCAGCGACCAGGAGGCAACGCTGGTCGACGCGATGGTCAAGAAAGGCTTGATGGCAAGGACCGAGCAGCTCCGGGTGGAACGCGAGCAGACCGAACTCAACGGTCAGCTGAACCTGGCGGGCGAGACGATCAAGAAGGGCAAGGCGGCGATCACGGAAGCACAGCTTCAGGTCGAGGAACTCGGCCTGCAACTGCAGCAGGAGGCGTTGGACGACCTCACCCAGGCGCTGGCGGACCTTTCGGTGGTGGATGAAACCATAAGAGGGGCGACCGACAAGGTGGCCCGCACCGATATCCGGTCTCCGGTGGACGGCATCGTCAACACGCTGGAACTGAACACGGTCGGCGCCTTCGTCCAGCCTGGCGCCGTGGTGGCCGGCATCGTGCCGACCTCCGAGACCTTGCTGGTGGAGGCACGGGTTTCGCCACGGGACGTCGCGTTCATCCGCCCCGACCAGGAAGCGCTTATCAAGGTCACCGCCTATGATTTCTCGATCTTCGGCGGCATCGAGGGCAAGGTTTCGAACATCACGGCAGACAGCCTGGTCGATCAGAAGACAGGGGAACCCTACTATCAGGTGCGCGTGTCGACGGACAAATCGACACTTCTGAGAGACGGCAAAGCCTATTCGATCATCCCCGGCATGATCTGTTCAGTCGACATCAAGACCGGGCGCAAGACGATCCTGCACTACCTCCTGAAGCCGATCAACAAGGCGCGTGAGGAGGCGATGAGTGAGCGGTAGCGCCAGCCTTCATCAACCCGATCGCGAGCGACTGCTGCCTTCGGTCACGGCCGAGGATTTTGGGCTGGAATTTCGGGTCGTGGCGCGCGGCGGCATACGACGCGGCATCCGTCTGGAGCGGGCATTCTGGATGGCGCTGAAGCACATGGCCGAAGTCCGCAAATGCACGATCGGCATGCTCATCGACGAGATCGCCGAAAGCCAGGCGCAGACAGGCAACCTGACATCCGCGATCCGGGTGGCCTGCATGCGTGGGTTGGGGGACGAGAACCTGACGTTGCGAAGGCTTGCGTCGATCAACACCATCAATGCCATACTGGTCGCTTGCCCGTCACCGGCCTTTGCGCTGGCATCGTCGAAGAAGATCCTGACGTTCAACGCGCCGTTCCAGCAACTGGTCAAGCGTCAACTGCCGATCGCCCCAAGCGATGATGCGCGCAACGACCTCAAGCTGGCGCTGGACCTCAATGTGGCTGATATCTTCGCGCGGCTCGATGCCAATGGCGAAACGCCGGTGGCCACCGGCTTTGTCATCGGCGCCGGCGAGCGTCGATACCGTGGGCAGTTGAATGCGGTGCGCGCGCCGGTGGTCGAGCCGGAGTTGCTGATGGCGTTCGTCTTCGCCGGCTAGACCGGTCCGCTCACCGGACCTGCATCGCCCACCCCAGAGTAGACCTACGGCTGAAAACCTTCGCCCGGCGCGACCGTCGCGAAGCCGCCCTTGATGTCGGCCATCTGGGCTTCGCCCGGTCTAGAGCCGTGGATCCAGGCCCGGTCCGTGCTGAACGAATAGAGCGGAACGTAGTCCGGCAGATCGCTGTCGCGCCTAACGGTGTTGCTGAGGCTGTCGAGAATGAAGGTGCCGCTACCCGTGCTCACCGACAGCACGGCGTGAAAGAAGCCCCTCTTGCGGTCCTGGAGAACGACCAGCGCCATGCTTTGCGTCGGGATGCCGGCCCTCATCAGAGCCGTCATCTTGAGGATGGCGAAATCCTCGCAGTCGCCGGCAAGCCGTTCCAGGATCTCCGACGGCTTCGCCCAGTAGTCGAGCTTGCCGTAGACGACGCTGTCTTTCTTATAGGCGATCAGGTGATTGACGCTGCTGTTGACGAAGGACAGTTTCTCGCTGAACCCCTTGCCTTGGGCGACGGAGACCATGTCGACGAAAGCCGCGCTCTTGCGCTCGCAGTCGCTGCCAGCCGAACAGGCGATGATTGCCCGGTAGACGGGCGCCCAGCGGGCCGAGACGGGAAAATTGCGCATCGACAAGGCGACCGACCCGAATACGCCCGGAATGATCGACGCGGTCTGCACAGGGTCTATCCCGGCTTGCGCCATTGATGGGCTGTCGCCATGATCGGCAACGGCCGGACCATAGCTGCCCAACATCATGCCGATGCGGTAAGGGGCAGCAGGCAGCCAGGGCTGGGGCCTCGCCAGCGACACGCCGCCGAGGCAGGGCGGCGTCTGGACCCTTTCCAGAGGCGCGCCCTGTGCGGCTGCATCGCTGGAAATAGCGTTCGCGAATGATGGCCCTGCCAGGCCGACAAGCCCGATTGCCAGCAGGAGCACCTTGAGCCCGGTTTTTCCCAGAGCTGAGTTTTCTTTTTTCATGACGCCCACCTTTGACTGTGGACGCTACCAATCTTGTCTCAAATTATTGGAAAGGAAGGTAGGTAACTTTCCCCCAAATCACTTCGACTATTTTGCGTAAAATTTTATACAAATTTATACTTCCATTTACCAAAGAATCGCGGCTCACCTCCATCCTTTCGGCTCCCACGCGGGCCAATGTATATCAGGTTATATTGTTGTAGTTTACCACGTGTAAAAAATGCCGAACCATGCATATCTGAGTATATGAAATAGATTGCAGGACGGTTGCAAAGCAGAGGTCGCCACTGTCTCTTTCCGGGAAATGACGGAGGGGTTTCAGCAATGACCACCAATATCGATTTGGACAGCTTTTCGGGTTCCATGGACGACCATTCGGCGTCCGGCGAACACAACAGTCAGATTTCGCCGGCAGAGATGCAGGTCGCACAGGCAACGGCGGCACAGCAGCCCGCCCCGGCAGCCTCCGAACCGGTGCCGGTCGATGTCGGCGCAGCGCCGGCCAAGCCGGAGGCACCGGTTACGGCAAACGCACCCGCGGCGACGGCACCGCACGAATATGTGGCTGACGCTGGCAACATCGTAAAACTTCCGTCCAACGTTTCCATCGACAACATCAAGGTCGACGGCAACAACCTTGTGCTCGAACAGGCCGACGGCTCGGTGATCGTGATCAAGGACGGCGCCTTGCACGTGCCGACCTTCATCATCGGCGACGTCGAGGTGCCGCGCGTTGCCCTGCTGGCGGCGCTGGAAGCCAGCCATGTCGATGTTGCCTTCGGTGCCGACGGTTCCATATCGGCCGGCCCAGGCGGTTCGAATTCCAGTGCAGGCGGAGACTTCTCGGTCCCCCCCGGCGGCATCGGCGACGGCTTCGACCTGTCGGCCCTGCTCCCGCCGACAGCCTTGCAGTTTGGTCAATTGGACCGGCGTGAGCTGTTCCCCTCGATCGTCGACAGGCAGGTTACAGTGACGGCCACGTCCTTGCTTGCTCCCAGCGAAGCGGCCAGCGAAACCGGCCTTGATGGCGGCCCGACACAATCGCCGGGTAGCGACGCACCGAGCCATTCGGAAACATCCAGCAAGGGAACGATCAGCATCGATGCGCCGGATGGAATCGGGTCGATCGTCATCAACGGCGTCACCGTCACCGGTGTCGGCCAGCACATCCCGGGGGATTTCGGTTTCCTGACGATCGTCTCCTACAATCCGAGCACCGGTGCCATCGAATACAATTACACGGTGACCGAATCGGTCACGCATCCCTTGCAGGGGGATGGATTCAATCCGAACGACACGGTTCCGGACAATTTCAGCATCACTGTCACGGATGTCGACGGCGATACGGCCAGCACCACCTTTGCCGTCGCCATCGTCGACGACGTGCCGACTGCGGTTGCCGACAGCGACAGCATCGCCGCCGGCCAGTTCGGCCCCGCCACGGGCAATGTGCTTGTCGGCGGTACGGATGCGGGTGATGGCAATACCACGGACGGCGTTGCCGACACCCAGGGCGCCGACGGGGCGACGGTGGTGGGCGTTGCGGCCGGCAACACCAATACCGATGTCACTGACGCGGCTACGCTCGACGTGCCCTTCCAGGGCGCCTACGGCAAGCTGACGCTGCACAGCGACGGCAGCTATACCTACGTGCGCGACGCCGGCACGCCCGGCGGCGTCAACGACGTCTTCACCTACACGATCAAGGACGGCGACGGCGACACCTCGCACACCACGCTGACGATCTCGATCGGCAATTCGACGCCTGTCATCACCGACCTGACGCCGCAAGCNCTCCTATGTTCGCGATGCCGGCACGCAGGGCGGCGTCAGCGATGTCTTCACCTACACCATCAAGGACGGCGACGGCGACACCTCGCACACCACGCTGACGATCTCGATCGGCAATTCGACGCCTGTCATCACCGACCTGACGCCGCAAGCCAACGGCGGCGATGTCGTCGTCAACGAGGCTGCATTGAATGTCGGCACGGCGGGCGGGCCTGGGTCGGATCCGGCAAGCACGGCCGAGACCGGCGCCGGCACTTTCACCATCTCCTCGCCCGACGGCATCCATTCGCTGGCGATCGACGGCAATGCCTTCATCACCAATGGCGCGTTCACCGCAGGCTCCTTCACCACCGCGCTCGGCAACACACTCAATGTGACGGCTTACAATGCCGCCACCGGCCAGGTGAGCTACACCTACACGCTGGTCGACAACGAGGCGCATGACCCCATCCAGGGCACGAACAACCTGTTTGAAAACTTCACCGTCACACTGACAGACCAGGATCTGCAGAGCACCGACGCCACGCTCTCCGTCAAGATCGTCGACGATGTGCCGACGGCGCATGATGAAGCCTCGCAGTCAATTGCGGAAGGTGCTCCGGCGCTGACCGGGACACTGGACTTCGTCGCGGGCGCAGATGGCGCGACGGTGACGCATGTCAACGGCACGCTGCTGATCTTCGATGCCGGCACGGGCTACTCGCAGTCGGTCGACATCGGCGCGGGCACCATCCAGGTGAAGGCGGACGGGTCATACTCGTTCACGCCGGATGCCTCGGTCGACAACAGCTCCGGTCCGGTGGCGGTCAACGCGACCTACACGGTGACGGATGGCGATCTCGACACTTCGACCGCCAACATCGCCTTCACGATCACGGACGGCGCAGGCCCGGCTGCGGGCGCTCCGATCACGCTGGCGCTTGACGACCAGAACCTGAGCGACGGCTCGACGCCGGCCGGCCCTGACTTCGCCGCGAACTCGATCACCTTCACGCCGGGCTCGGACGCGATCGCCTCGATCGCCTTCGGCACCGATTTGAGCGGGCTGAACACCGCCAACCTGACCTGGACCAGGGTGTCGGACACCCAGGTCGTGGGCAAGGACGGCGCCGTGACGGTGGTGACGCTCGACCTGTCGGTTGCCAACAATGTGGCAACGGTGACGGCGACGCTGAACAACAACTACGATGCACATCCCGGCATCAATCTCGACGATCTGGTCAATCTGGGCCATCTCGGCGTGGTCGCAACCGATACTGACGGTGACCAGGCGACTGGCACGGTCAACGTGACGGTGTCCGACGACGTGCCGACGGCGCATGATGAAGCCTCGCAGAACGTCGCCGAAGGTGCGACGATCACTGGAACGCTAGACTTCGTCGCCGGCGCCGACGGCGCTACGGTGACGCATATCGGCGGCACCGCCCTGGTCTTCGGAGGCGATGGCTATTCGCAGCCGATCGATATCGGCGATGGCTTGATCAAGGTCATGGCTGACGGCCATTACTCCTTCACCGCCGACAATTCGGTTGTCGGCACCGGCGCGGCTTCTGCAATTTACACGGTGACGGACGGCGACGGTGACACATCAACGGCCGGCATCAGCTTTGCGGTGACGGACGCCAATGTTCCGACCGGCGGCACAGCTGCGGCCTCGGTTGACGATGACGGCCTCGCCGGCGGCAATCCAGCGAACACGATAGGGGACATCGACGCCAATACGGGCGAGTCCCCAGCGAGCCTCAGCGAAGCAGTCTACAACGGCACACTGGGTGGTAGCGTCGGCGGTGATGGAGCCGGCTCCAACGGCTTCTCGTTCGCGACGCTGGACGGTACTGGTGGCACTGTCGGCCAGGAGAGCGTAACCTATAGCTGGGACGTCGCCACCGACACGCTGACGGCAACGGGTCCGCGCGGCGATCTGTTCACGGTGCATGTGACGGACCCAGCAACGGGCGCCTACACCGTGACACTGCTCGACAACGTCCTTCAAGCTCAAGGACCGAACGACGAGAACAATGCGACGGTCGATCTCGGCTATGTGATCACCGATGCCGACGGCTCGACGGCGCCTGGCACACTGACCATCACCTTTAACGATGATGCGCCGACGGTGGCGTTGGCCGACGTGGCGCTGCCGACGCTGACGGTCGACGAGAGCTTCCTGACGGCTGCGACCAATGGCGGCATCAACGGCTCGGGCCAGGCGCCTGCCGGCTCGACGCATGCGGAAGCAACCTTCAGTGACGCCTTCACGGTGGCGACGGGCGCCGATGGCGGCACGACCAGCTATGCGCTGAGCGTGGCGGGCGGGTCCTCCGGCCTGGTCGACACGGCGAGCGGACTGGCGGTGATCCTGTCGGTCAACGCCAGCGGCGTGGTCGAAGGCCATGCCGGCGCCGGCGGCGCGCTGGTGTTCACGGTGAGCGTGGACGCCAACGGCAAGGTGTCGTTCGATCTCGACCGGGCGGTGCATGAGGACGGCGCCAGCAACACGCCGAACGACGGCACCAGCCTGTCGAACCTGATCACGCTGACGGCGACGGTGACGGACGGCGACGGCGACAAGGCCTCGCAGGGGCTCAACCTCGGCAGCCTGCTGACCATCAACGACGACGGCCCTTCGGCCATATCCCCGGCCTCCGCGGTCGTCTCAAACGGAGCAGGAGCGCCCGTCTCATTCGACCTCGATATCGATGGGATACTTACCAACAACTACGGCGCGGACGGTGGAACTGTCATCTTCCCGACATCGCTCGACGGCACGGCGAGCGGGCTGACCTCCAACGGCGTTTCGATCGTGTACGACGTCTCAGCAGACGGCCACACGCTCACGGGTCTGGCCGGCTTAACGTCCGTATTTGTCATTACACTCAACCCGGCGACCGCTTCCTACTCCGTCGACATGAACGGAACCGTGGACAGCGTAACCCATGTCGACTTTAGCTCGGCGGGATACAACTTCGTCGGCGGAAACGGTGCCTGGGCTGGTTTCATTCCGAGCACAGAAACCGTCAGCTCGCCGATCGACAACAACAGCTCCGACCTGCTCATAACCCCCGAGGTCAATGGGGTGCGCACCAGCACGATCAATGCTAGCGCGATTTCGGGTGGTGTTGGCTCTGGCAGTTCCGTCGGTTTGGACGGTGGCCTTCCGGAAAGCATGAGAGTGGATTTCGTGACGGACCTGCGCGGCGATCCGGCAGGGTCGGGCGGCTACAGCGACGCCGCCAATCGCGATCACGTGTTCGATGGCCACTACACAGTTAACGGTTCGACGGCCACATTCACGGCCACCAACGGGTCGACGATCAGGATCACGGCCTCCGATGATCCGGACGGAGACAACATCGTCGGTGGCGGCAGCATAGACCACATCAATTCGGTCATCATCGGCTACAATGGCGTCTTCCAGACCATAACAGCCACCGCTTCCCTCGAGAACTACACCATCAACGGCCACGTCTATACGGTACAGCTGAATGTGGATGGCAGCGTCAATGTAGGTGGCGTCTACGGCACTGCCGGCGCAGGTGCGATCGGCACGGAGATCGCGGTCTTCACTAACGACGGCTACAACAGCGTCGAATACACCTATGTTTCGGGCGATACTTTCAAGGTTGGAGATTTCGGCGCGGCCGTCGCTACACATACGCCAGTCAGCTTCGATATTCCGGTCAGCGTTGTTGACGGCGATGGCGACATTGCCGGCGGCACGATCGGCATCACCTTGAGTCCGACGGGAGGAGCCATTCAGGATCACTCGTCGGATCTGGCCGGAGACCCTCACTCGTATACGTCGACGTTGGCCGAACCTCATATCATTGGTTCGGACTTCAACGACACGTTGAACGGCGACGGCGGCAATAACGTACTCTACGGCGGCGCTGGTGCCGATACGATCAACGGCGGCGCTGGCAACGACCTTCTCATCGGCGGTTCCGGCCAGGACACCATGACCGGCGGTACGGGCGCCGATACGTTCAAGCTCGACGGTTTGGACATCAAGGACTTGATCACTGACTACAATGGTGCACAAGGCGACAAGATCGACCTGTCATCCCTGTTCGAAACAGCACTAGGGGGCAATATCGCGGATTTCGTGAAATACGATTCGGGAACACACACCCTCAGCGTCGATACCAATGGTACAACCGGCGGCGCCAATTTCGTCGACGTCGCCGTCTTGCAGAACGCACCTGTCGCCGGCACCATCAATCTGATTTATGACGACACGGCACACACACAACACACAGCCACGATCTAACGGCATGGCGCACGACCACGCCACTATGTTATACACCGCTAATATCGAGGGGAGTTCATCATGAGACATTCTGCAAGACTGCTGGTTTCCGCTGCGACGCTGTTGCTGGCAGTCGGGTCGACGAGCTTTGCCGCCGACATCATCGAAGGTCCGACGGTCGACTATTGCCGTACCGTCGGCACGTCCAACCTGGTGCTGACCGACAACATCGTCGACCTCAGGGTGCAAGTGGTGAAGCTGATGGACGAGTCGGTGGCCGCCGCCAACAGCTCGGAGTGGATCAACTCGTCCCGGCCCGTCTTCGTCTGGGCGTCGGAGGCCAAGGTCGCTTGCGGCATGGCCTACGGCTACCTGAAGACGAACTACAAGGACGAAGACACGCTCAACAAATGCGAGTGTTTTCACGATCGCATGGTCGAGTACATGCACTGACCGGATAGGCGAAGCCACGCCTGTTGGCCGTCATGACAGCCGACGGATCATTTTTGGGCGCGATCGCCGGCGCGGTCGCGTTGATCGGCCTTGGCCAGGCTGTCACGCCGGCCCGCGCCAACTGGCTGGAACGACCTTCGGTGGAACAGTCCTCCGATCCGGTGCGACCGGTGCACTGTGAGGCGGCCACGCAGTGGACCCGGCAGACATTCAAGGCGTTTGCCAGCTGCCAGGCATCGATCTATGGCCTGGAGCCGCTGCTGGCGCATGCCGTCATGGAGATCGAAAGCGGGTTCGATCCCGACGTGCAGGGCGCCGATGGCGAAGTCGGCCTGATGCAGGTGATGCCGGCGACCGCCAGGATGCTCGGCTTTAGAGGCTCTCTGGACGATTTGAACGCACCGGCGACCAACATCGCGCTGGGGGTCAGATATCTTGCGCAGGCCAACAGGCTCGCCGCGGGCGATCTGTGCACCACCGTCATGAAATATCGCGCCGGCCACAATGAAAGCCGGTTCTCGGCCCTGTCAGTCCACTACTGTCAGCGTGCGCGGGCAATCCTGGCAAGGGACGGCATCGACGTAACCGGCCCGCTACCAGTGGCATCCTTCGGCTTTTCCGCATTTTCGCCAAGTGGCGGAGCTGCTGCCCAGGGAAAAAATGTGTGCGTGCGCCGTGTGTTCGTGCCCGGGCCGCGATACATGAAATGCGCCGACTACCGGAGTGCCGGGCAGGCACGACAGATCAAGGCGCTCAGAGCCAGGCTTTTCGGCGGTTAAAAGAAATGCAGACGGCACGGCAAGTCCGCCGTAACATGACTCGAGGGCCAGACCGGGAAGCCGGCGGCAAATAGGGGTGGAGTATTCATGGAAGCTGGCCGACGGGTCCACTGTCCACGGACATGGGCAATCGCCCTTGCGCTCGCCGTCATGGTGTCGGGCTGCCAATCGAAAGATCGCGTTTCCGAAGCGCTCGATCCGGCGGCGGTTGCCGTACCTGCCGGGCAGAATGGCGCCGCTGTTGCCGTACCTGCCGGGCAGAAGGGCGCCGCTGTTGCCGTGCCTGCTGGGCAAAATGGCGCCGCTGTTGCCGGTCCAGTCCAGGCGACCCAGTCGCTGGGCACCGGTCCGACGAAGATCACCATGCTGCTGCCTCTGTCCGCCGCCGGAACGGCAGGGGAAAACGGCAGGAAGATGCTCGACGCCACCAAGCTGGCGATGACGGATATCGGCAATGGACTGCTTACGCTGACGGTAGAGGACACCAGAGGCGACAGCACATTGGCCAGCAAACTGGCTATAACCGCCATAACGACGGGGTCGAAGGCCGTCATCGGCCCGACCGAACTGCCGGCAGCCCAGCATATTGCCACGCTGTCTGGATCGACGCGGCCACCGGTCCTGGCGCTTGCCGATAATTTCGCCGGCGGCGCCGGGGTTTATGCCGTGCCGCTTGGCGAAGCGGACAGCGCTGCGGCGGGCGCCGCGGGACTGGCTGCGAAAGGCAGCAAGAAGTTCGTACTGCTTGTCGCAGCAGGCCAAAACGCCGGCGCTATCGAAAAGCGCGTCGCAAACAGCCTCAGCATCTACGGCGCGACGCTGGCGGTCACCGTCCCGTATTCGGCCGGCGACGGTGGCGCGAAGGCGGTCGACGATATGGGCTCGCTGGTGGAAGCTCCCGACGCCGTCATCGTTGCCAGCGGCGATGGCAGTCCGTCGGCCATCCTTGCCGCCCTCAAATCAAAGGGCATTCCGGGGAAGAAAATCTCCGTCGTCGGGACGAACCGTTGGCTCGACCGTCCCATGGATCCGCTGTTCGAGGGCGCCTATATCGCCACGCTCGATCCGCGCGAAACCGGGCCGATCGCCGACCGTTTCAGGACCGCATACAACTATCCGGCCGACGTCAATGTGGCCTACGCCTATGACATGGTTGCCCTGACCGCGGGGATTGCCAGCGCGGTCGGGCCTGAAGGCTTCAGCAAGAAAATTCTCGAAAATCCAAACGGGTTTCGTGGATCGACTGGCCTGTTCCGGTTTCGGGCCGACGGATCCAGCGAGCGATCGATGCCGTTCTATCGGATTGAAAAAGGTGCTCTCAAGCTGGTTGCAAAATCGACGTCGGGTTTCTGATCGGCGAGAAACCTTGAGAACCTGTTCGGGCTGATGGGCGGGTTTGTCCGCAGCCGCCAGGCGATCGGGCTCGGAAGCCTGCTGCTTCTGGCCGGCATCCTGCTGATCGGCCGGGCCGGGGCTTTGCTTTCGGTCGACCGGCCTGTCCTGGCGCCTTCGCAGGACGACGCGCAGCCAATCCGACCGGCTGCGGCCGTTACCGACGCACAACGCCGAGAGCCGGCGCGCACGGTTGCTCAGGACCTCATCGCGCCGCCACGGCTCGATCCCGCGGAGATCGAACGGGTCGAGCCCCGTCCGCCGCTCAGCGAGCTCGGGCTCGCCGTGCCCCCGAAAACGCCGATGCCCGGGGACTGGCGGGAGGTTTTGCTCTACCGCCCGATTGCGACATCGTCGGCGATGTTCGAATCCATGGGCCGGAAGGTGATCATCAGCGGCGTGCAAGGCATCGACCTCGAGAGATCCTGCTCGTTTCACGACGTCACCTGGCCCTGCGGCCAGCGCGCACGCGCCGCCTTCAATTCCTGGCTGAGGGGACGCGCGTTGAAATGTTTCGTGCCGCCGGACGTCGAGCGTTTTGCCATCGCCGCACCGTGCAGCCTGGGCAAGCAGGATGTCGGCGCCTGGCTTGTCTCCAATGGCTGGGCCACGGCGCTGCCGAACGGCATCTACGGCAAGGCGGAGGCGACAGCCAGGGGTGCGGAGATGGGCATGTTTGGCCCAGCGCAATAGCCGGCCATTCAACCCCTGATACTTGGTTTGTTAACCGTCACGGGCGAAGCTTTCCCCAGGATCAAGCCATTTCGTCCGCAGCCTTTCATGGGGTCATCGCGCAATCGATTAAATTGCAAGGTTCCTTGAAACTGAAATTGCAACACACCGGCCTTATTACCAGCCCATCCACAGGAGATCGGCCAGTGACAAAGATATCGGCGAGCAGCACCGCCCAGGCATGGAAAGGCGTCGTTTGGCTGACCTTTCTGGGAACCACGGGAATCCTGGCCCTTTCCGTCGGCCTCAACTATCTGCTGCTGTTCTCGGAGGCGCTGACGCCATTTGGGCGCAGTATGATCACGGCAATCCTGTTGCCTGTTATCCTCGGCGTTCCGCTTTTTCTGTTCGTCGGATTGAAGCAGATCGAGATCCGTCACTATCGCCGGGAACTCGACAAGTCGGCAACTTTCGACACCATGACCGGCTGCCTGAACGGAGCGGTGTTCACATCGATGGTCGAACGAAGAACAGCAAGGCCATCGTCGCCGGGGCCGAGATCCGGCGCCTTCCTGGTCATCCATTCGGAACAGCTGCGGTCCATCAACCTGCGCTTTGGCCTTGAATGGGGCGACGAGGCCTTGCGGCTGGTGGCCTCGACCATACGATCGTCGGTGCGCGCGGAGGACTTGGTTGGACGTATAGGGGCCTCGATGTTCGGGGTCTTCCTCTCAGGCGCCACCGAGGCGGAAGCCAGCGAAATCGGCGAGCGTATCCGGTCGCGCATCGCGCAAGTCTATTTCGCACCAAAAGGAACCGAGGATGCGCTGAGCGTCAAGGTCGGCGGCGTGGTGTTCGAAGACGAGGTGGAGTTCGCGGACATGTTCCGGTCCGTCGAGCAGCGCATGGCCGCCGTCCAGGACGGAGCCGCGTTCGAACTGACGCATCTCCACAGCTGACCGCCGGGCACCGGGCGCCATCCAGTCCGGGATCGGCTTCTTATCTCGCCTGCAAGGAAGCCGTTGGGCGACCTATGGCTACTTTACTTTTCCCGCATCGCGCGGCGGAAGTTCTGCGTGATCGGCTCGGCGAGGTAAGAAAGCACGGTGCGAGCACCCGTTCGGATCATGGCCTCGCTCGACATGCCGGGCAGCAGCTTGCGGCCCTCCAGCTTGGCGAGTTCGCTCTTGTCGATCAACACGGTCGCGGCGAAATAGGGTGCCCCGCTGCGCTCCTCCACCATGCGGTCAGCCGACACGATCTCCACGACGCCCTCGAGCGGCGGCAGGTTGTAGCGGGCGAAGGCCGGGAAGCTGACGTGCGCGGACTGTCCGGGGGCGATCGTCTCGACATCCTCTGGTTTGACCATAGCCTCGACCACGAGTTGCTGTCCGAGCGGCACGATCGTCATCAATGTCTCACCGGGTTTAACGACACCGCCTGCCGTATGGACCTTCAGATCCATGACGATGCCGTCAACCGGTGCGACGACATTGGTGCGGTTAAGCACGTCCTTGGCGGAGCGCTCCTGCTGTCCGAGGTCGAACAACTCCGCCTCGATCTTGCTCAACTCATCGACGGCCTCGTTCAGCCGCACCGTGTCGAGGTTCAAGACTTGCATGTCGATCTCGGCCATGGCGCTTCTGGCACGAGCGATTGCCGCGACGTTGGTGGCGCGCTCCCCCTCCATCGCCCGCTGTTGTCGTCTGAGCAACAGGTTCCGCTCGCGGGTGGTCAGCCCCTTCGCGAGCAGGCTCTCAAGATCTTTGCTTTCACCCTCGATCGCCTCGATCTGCTTGTCCTCGGTGACGATGAGCTCCTGCAGCCCCGTTACCTCATCCTCTGTCTGGTGACGGCGCTGGCTGAGAATTTCCCGCTCGTCCGTCAAATTGTGGTGCTTTGCCGCGAACACGTCACGCTGTGCGGCCACCGAGTCCTTCACGGCCTTGGCGGGGTTTGCGAGCAGCGCCGGATCGAACTCGATGTCGGCCATGCCGTCGCGCTCAGCCCTGAGACGCGCAGCCAGCGCTTCACGCGTTGCTATCCGGTTCTGTAGCAGGTCAAGCTGCGCCTTTGCCTGTGTGTCATCGAGGCGGACGAGGATCTTGCCCGCCTTGACGATATCACCGTTGGCGGCGTTCAACTCCGCGATGATGCCGCCCTCGAGATGCTGGATGAGCTTGCGGTCGCCGGCGACCTTGACAATGCCCGGTGCCACCGCGGCGCTGTCCAGCGGTGCCAGGGCCGCCCAGCCCCCGGCCACGCCGAAGAACAGGAACATGATCGCGAACCCGGTGAACTTCACGCCGGCCAGACGCAGGGGTACCGGTTCCAGGAGGGAGGGCGGCGCGACGGGTAATGGCACGACGTTCAATGCTGGGGAACGGCTCATGCTTCCTTGACCTCTTTGCTGTCGTCGACTTCCTTGACTTCCTTGACCACTTCGAGGGTTGGCAGCTGGGCTGCCTTTGGCATCTGGGTGACCTTGCGAGCGCGGTTGGCGAGTTCGCTGAACACGGCATCGCGCGGCCCGAACAGGTCCTGTGCGCCGTGGCTAAGCACCAACACCTTGTCGACTTTTTCCAAAATGCTTGGCCGGTGCGAGATCAGGATCAGCGTCGTACCTGCCGCCTTGAGCCCGCCGATGACTGTCGCCAGTGCTTGCTCTCCCTCGTGGTCGAGATTGGAGTTAGGCTCGTCGAGGATAAGGAACGCCGGGTCGCCGTAGAGTGCCCGCGCCAGCCCGATGCGCTGGCGTTGCCCACCGGACAGTGCCGCGCCACCTTCACCGATCTCGGTGGCGTAGCCCTTCGGCAACCCCTTGATCAGTTCGTGGACGCCGGCCAACTGCGCGGCCTTGACCACATTGTTGAAGACCGCCGGGTTGAGCGACGCGAAACGGGCGATGTTCTCGGAGACGGTGCCGGCGAAAAGCTCGATGTCCTGTGGCAAATAGCCGACGTGTCGACCCCTGTCCTCGGCCGCCCATTCGACAATGCTCATGCCGTCAAGCAAGGCACGCCCTCCGGTCGGACGCCAGGCACCGGCAAGGATTCGCGCCAGGCTTGTCTTGCCGGCGCCGCTCGGGCCGATCAACGCCATCGCTTCGCCAGGCTTGAGCTGGAAGCTGACGCCCTTCAGGATCGGTTCGCCGCCCTGACGGGCAAGCACAAGGTTGTCGGCCTCAAACCTGCCTTTGGGTCGTGGCAGTGGCAGAACAGGCGTCGCCTCCTGGCGCTGTCCGGCGACCGCGGTGAGACGCCGGTAAGCGGCACGCGCTCCGACCGTCGCCTTCCAAGTGGCGATCGCTTGCTCGACAGGGGCCAACGCACGGCCCATCAAGATCGAGGCGGAGATCATGATGCCGGGTGAAGCCTCGTTGCGAAGGACCAGATAAGCGCCGAGGCCGAGGATGGCCATCTGCAGGGCCAGCCGGTGGCAACGTGCGATGGCCGCAATGACGCCGCCCCGGTTGGCGGCAAGAACCTGTCCTTTGTTTGCCTCGTCCTGATGCGCCTTCCAACCCTCCAGCAGGGGCTTCAGCATGCCCATCGCCTGGACGACTTCAGCGTTGCGGATCGCTGCCTCTGCCTGTGTGTATGCCCGCGACTGAGCGCTTGCGGCCTCGGTCAACGGTTTGCGGCTGATGTACTCGTTCAGCAAAGCGAGTGCGAACAGCACGAGCCCGCCGCAGAGTGCCAGCCAGCCCAGCCAAGGGTGCATGAAGAATATGGCGGCGAAGAAGATCGGTGCCCAAGGCGCGTCGAGGATTGGGAAGATGCTCGGGCTGGTCAAGAAATTCCGCACCTGGTCGAGGTCGCGCAGTGGTCGCGCATTGATCTGGCCTGGGGCAGAAGCGGCGTATTCCACCGATGCGGTCAGGAGAACTGGGCCCAACCGTGCGTTCATCCATGACCCGACCTTGGCCAACAGACGCCCGCGTACCACTTCCAGCCCCGCGAGCGTCGCGAGTGCCATCGCCGCCATCAGCGACAGCATCACCAGCGTCTCCACGCTATGGCTGCCGAGTACGCGGTGGTAGACCTGAAGCATATAGAACGCCCCGGTCAGCATCAGCACGTTGATGCCGCCGCTGAACCAGACAAGCGGCCGGATGGCGCGTTTGGCCTCTTTCATCACCACCTGCAGGGCAGGGGGCTGTTGCTTGGTTTTCATCATTTTATCTCGCGAGATGACATCTTGAGCAAGAGATCGCAACGGGACCAGCGTTAGCTGGCCCCGTTGGTCAAGTATCAGGTGACGTCAACAAGTATGTGCTGCAACAACGGCGACGTAGGCGTCGTGTCGCCGTCCGCGTCCGCCACCTGGAAGGCGAAGTCGAGGTGCGCGTCCGGTGTCGTGGTCTGCGTCGAGGTAAAGCCGATGTCGGTGATCTTCAAGACGTCCTGCTCATTGCCGAAGGAAGCGGCGGTAAAGCTTTGGAGGTTAGCCAAACTGCTGCCACCATTGCCTCCGACCCCACCGTTCAGGTTGATACCAGACCCCGTCAGCCCGTTCGCGGACTGCATGATCTGGATGCCCTGAATCTGGTAAGTCTCGCTGCCGAAGTTGTAGTCATTGTGCTCGACAACCAGCAATGCGTCGTTGTTGTCGAGCGTGAAATCGCTGCTGTAAGGGGCAGGGACCTGTCCCATCCTGAAGAGGTCACCGTTGTCGACGGTGATGGCCCGCGTAATCTCGTGCCCGTTGGCGTCCTTGAGGTCGAGGATCAGGATAAGGTCCTCGCTGGTCCCGACACCGTCGAACTTGATGGCGACTGCGGAGGCAACCGTCGTCGGGTCGGTAGCCTCGGTCTGGATACCGACGTTGGTGTTGAAGAACCGCAACGTGAGCAGTTCGCCTTGCTGGATCGTGTCACCGGCGACGCCGTTGGTGCCCTGCGTCGCAGACACCCACGTTTCATGGTTGTTGCTCACCATCTCGTGAGTAGGAGTGCCGTCGAACACGGTGTCAGTGGATTTCGCTTCGCCATCGACGGTCAAGCTGAACGGATTGGCTTTGTTGATCGCGTTGGCCGTGAACTGCACGTAGAAGCCTTCGTTGACACCCGTCGTGCCCGGATCATCCGCCTGCAACTGCTCCACCACGATCGGCGGGTGGCCCGAGTTGCTCGTGGGCACCTTGGACAGGAACTCACTGGTGTGAAGAATGTCGAAGCTGAAGCCTTCGAGTGGGTCGGTCAGGTTGATGGTGTAGGTGTTGCCAACCTTGTCGAATATGAGGGTACCGCCCGCCGTGCCGATCTGGGTGCTATCCGCTGGGTCCTTGTGATAGGTGAAGGTGAAGTCGAACGTCGCGAAGTCGGAGTCCTCCGACGCGAGCGTGACGTTCGAGGTGATGAGAGTGCCTCCGCCGCCGCCGATGATCGTGCCGCTGAGTCCGATCTGGACTTTAGGAGCCACGAGGTCCTGGTCGACAAAGTCAGAGCCGCCGCCAGCATAGAACGATGCCGGGTGAGCATCCGCGCCGATGTCGTAGCCGAAAGTTCCGGAAGCCGTTGCACCGGCCGTGTTAGCCAGGGTTTCGTTCTGGGTGCCCGGGGTAACTGGGTCACCGTCGAACGGGTGCGTGATCGTCGGGCCATCGTCCTTGAAGATGAGGTTTGTGCCGATGTTGAGGGCGGCCGACTGGTGGTCACCGTCCTTGTCGGTGATGGTGGCGGTGAGCACGACCAGATTGTCCGCGTTCAGGGTCTTGCTGTCGTCGGGGTTGCTGGCGTCCGGATGGACCACCGCCCGGATCTGATCGAGGGTGACGTCGCCCGCGGCGTTGACGGAGACCGTGAACACGAGGTCGTTGGTGCCGGCGGTGCGGCCTTCAAGTACGAGGCCATTGAGCGAGAGGACGACCGCCTCACCGGTTAGCGTATCGACCAGCCCGGTTACGCCGGCATTGAAGCTAAGCGCATAGGTGATCGTGCCGGCCCCGTCGGCGCCGTAGGCCGAGCTGAAGTTGGCCACAAAGTTCTGCGTGGCGTCAGGCCCCAGTACGGTCTCGTCGACGGTCAGCGTCGGCTCCGCGCCGATTGTCGAAATGCTCGGGCCATCGTCCTTGAAGTTGAGGTTCTGGCCGATGTTGAGGGCGGCCGATTGATGGTCACCGTCCTTGTCGGTGATGGTCGCGGTGAGCTTGACCAAGTCGTCCGCAGCCAGGCTCTTGCTGTCGTCGGGGTTGCTGGCGTCGGGATGAACCACCGCGCGNTCGTCCTTGAAGTTGAGGTTCTGGCCGATGTTGAGTGTGGCCGATTGATGGTCACCGTCCTTGTCGGTGATGGTCGCGGTGAGCTTGACCAAGTCGTCCGCAGCCAGGCTCTTGCTGTCGTCGGGGTTGCTGGCGTCGGGATGAACCACCGCGCGAATCTGATCGAGGGTGACGCTGCCCGCAGCGCTGACGGAGACCGTGAACACAAGGAGGTTGGTTGTGGTGGTGCGGCCTTCAACGACGCCGCTGCCATTGACCGAGAGGACAACCGCCTCATTGGTCGCCGTGTCGACGAGCCCGGTTGAGCCTGCCGTTATGCTCAGCGCGTAGGTCAGCGTGCCGGCGCCGTCGGCGCCGTAGGCCGGGCTGAAGTTGGCGGCGAAGCTCTGCGTGTCGTTGGTCGCAAGAACCGTCTCGTCGACGGTCAGCGTCGGCTCCGCGCCGNTTCCCTACACGACGCTCTTCCGATCTGTAGGCCGGGCTGAAGTTGGCGGCGAAGCTCTGCGTGTCGTTGGTCGCAAGAACCGTCTCGTCGACGGTCAGCGTCGGCTCCGCGCCGATCGTCAAAATGCTCGGCCCGTCGTCGTCGAAGTTGATGAGGGAGCCGACCTCTTCGTTGGCGGCATTGGTTGTTTCACCACCAAAGTGGATCTCCTTGACGTCGAAAAAGTCTTTCTCGGTATCGACATTCTTGATGGTGAAGCGATCAAAGGTTCCGCCAACCCCGCCTGCGGTCGTGAAATCGACCGTCACGCCCTCGCCGACATCGTAAAGGATTAGTCCAGTGCCACTGAAGTCAACCGTGATGCCCAGGGCTGCGGCCGTTGTGTCGACGCCGTTCAGTTTGAAGGTCACTCCGGTGATGTCGATCGCCGTATCGTTGTCATCACCGGGGAACGCAGCGCCTTCCACGTTGTCGTCATTGTTATAGGCGTGGATTTCGATGTCGGCGACGGTGCCGGTCGGGGTGGACTGCGAGACCGAAAAACCCGCGCTGGAGATGGTCTCGATGTGATCGATGTAGTCAGGCGCTATTGGCGAGTCGGTAAAGTCCTTGCCCGCGCTCTGGGTGCCGCCGTTGATCAGGTCGATCTGAAGCTCACGGCCAAAGCGCACGTCTTGGGATGCGACACCGAAGCCTTGCGTGCTGATGTTGACTTCAGATTGCACGCCATCGTCATGCGCCGTGACGAGAATCTTCTGCGTGCTCGCTGTGTCGGCGTCCAGGATATACCAGTCGTTGTGTCCAGAAGGGGCGTCACTAAGCTGGCTGAAGTTGACCACGGTCGTCCCTGTGACCGAGGCGTACACTTTACCGGTCAGATCGATTTGGTCGTCCGGGTTGGTCGTTATCGGATGGTGCAACGGCACATACTCGACCGTATATAGGTCAAAATGACCGGTGGTGCTGGTGGTGATCAGCGCGAACGAGAAGGCGAGCGGCCCGGTCTCAGCGGGCTCAGCGGCCGGGTCAGCGGTACCAATGACGCCGATCACGACATTTGGATGAGTTTGGTCCTGGAACAGCCAGACATAATTGCCATCGACCGTCTGAATGCCGCTGTTCACACCGACGGTGGTGGAATACGGGGTCCCGGAGGCATTCTGCGTGAGAATAACCGTGCTGATGGTTTCCCCCGCGGTCGCCGAGGCCACCACGAAGTCGGCCTGGAAGGCGACCTCCGGTGAGGTCAGTCCGCCCGGACCGTCGAGACTTAGGAGATATGACAGCGTGGGGTCGGCATTATACGGCGGAAGCAACGGGTTAACATCATCGTCCTGAAGACCGGTGGTTTCGTCGATGATGATGTCTTGGGCTATGATGTCGAGTGCCATGGAGGTTCTCCTTGGTTGAAAACGATTCAAAAAAGGGAACCAGCCCCCGGATGCCGAAAATGCACCTACCCCAGCACATCCGATCGCGTGATGGACGTCCCCACCCCTCATCGTGCCGCCGACGCAGAGGGCGCGTCCATTCCCGCTTCGGTAGTATTGAGGTCAATGGCCGTACCTGATCGAACGATATATATCCTTCGATAGTTCAGGCCGGCGCAGGCGCTGCGGCGGGTGTCACGGCCGATGCCATGACGCAGCTTTCCGGCTCGTTGCCGGCCTCATTTCGATGCCAGTTGAAAGTGCTGGTGTCAAAGGAGGCCCGTTTTGGACAATTGCTCTTCCACCTCATCAGCAGGCTCTACGAGCGGACTCGATCATCGTCACCACCAATCTGGCCTTCGGCGAATGGCCGGCCGTGTTCGGCGACGCCAAGATGACGACAGCGCTGCTCGATCGTCTCACGCATCACTGTGTGATCACCGAGACTGGCAACGAGTCCGGGCGCTTCAAGAACCGCACCTGATCAACCCAACACGGCCGGCAGATGGTCAAAACTGCGACTTGACCCTGTCCGGTCCGAGGGGCGCACTCCAATCGGGGGTCAGTTTTGCAAGGCGTTTGACACGAGTGATTTGCTCCGACGCAAGCATTCATTGCGGCGCTTTTCCGCAAGGTCAATATTCCCATTTATACTGAGGACAGCGATCTATCGAAAACGATATATATCGTTCGATATAGGTCGTAATACTACCAGACGGAAAGTTGACTTGCCATCCTTAGGCTGCGCCAAGTGGGCCCCTGAGCAGCTAGGGTTTGTTAGCATTTTAGCATTCAGGTGATGCGGGCTGGTAATCGCGGTCTTCCGCGCTTCCAGAACTTGCGCACATTAAGGCGTGCTCCGTTCCGGTTCTCGAAATCCACTTTTCGGCGCGGCCCGACCTGAATCCCAACAGACCCTGGAACCAGCTCGATCAACAAACGGAGGGCAGGTTATGGCCACCATTACCGACACAAATCTCGTTCTCGACGAGCAAATCGGCGTCCAGACCGAGGATACCGATAATGATATCACCCTGAGCGCGACGCTGCTCGCCCATCTCGCCAATGATCTTGGCGTCGAAATCAGTGATACCGACCCCACGACAGGCTTCCCGCAGGTGGCCGTCAACACAGCCCTCCTTGACACAACCGAAGCGGACGATCTGGCGCTGTTGATCCCCGCTAACGGCACGACGAGCGGCCTCTTTACCGTCGACGGTACGGAAATCTTCCTCTACAACGAAGGCGGCATCATTTACGGGCGCGAGGCCGTGAATGGTGTCGCTGACCCCACGGGCGACCTGGCGTTCGCGGTTGCGCTTGACCTGAGCGACGGCGTGTCGTCGGCGAAGGTCTACCTCATCCAGTACGAACCGCTGCAACACAACGATAATTCTCTCGTTGACGAAAGCGACATCCTGTCTCTTGTCGAGGGCAAGATCACACTGGATGTAACGACCACCGAATTCGTAACAACGTTTCAGACACTCGACTTTGCGTCGATCCCGTCAGGTAGCCCGCAGGAGACGCTCACGGTTGCGACAACAGATCCCAATGACAACCACAGCGCCAAGTTTGATGGCCTCATCTTCCCGGTCGGGGCGGTGCCCGATCCAACGGCAGTTCCAATCAACTCCGGAACCAATGATGATCTGAACCCCGACGCCATCGGCTTCGGTGTGAAGGGCGGCCAAGCCTCTCAGATGAATCAAAATGAGGGTTTCTTCGTTCAAGACGCGGCCTGGACTTCTGGTAGTCCGGATGCGAACGAGATCGGCGGCATCAGGTTCGACATCCAGGCCATAGGCGGCGTGAAGAGCGTTAATATCGAGTGGTGGACTGTCGACAATGGGGCAATAGTTGAGCACGGCACTGACAAAGTAAGCTTACCTGCTGGCAGCGCCGTCTTTGATAATTATACCATCGAAACGGCGGATGCGGATGGCGTCGATCAAATCTACGTCCGATTTACCTACGACACGAAGCAAAGCACCTCCGGCGTTCGCATTGAGAACCTTGAAGTCAAGTTCCCATCATCGACCGAGGTGACAGTCCACAACCACGAGGATCTCGGAACGCACCTCGTGTTCGAGGACGCCGGGCCGACGTTCACCGACATTATTGGTGATGCCACGGCGTTCCAGGTCGGATTGGCCGCCGGTCAGCAGGACACAGGGACGTTCGACCTTACTCCCGGAGCCGATGGCTCACACGTCACCATCACCGGTTTCACCGATCTCGGTGGCACTGACATCACGGAGAACCTCACCAACGGCGGAACCACGCTGACGTACCACGACGTGGCCACCAATACGGACCTCTACCGACTGAACGTCACGGATTCGGGGTACACCTTCGACGTGCTCTTCACACCGCACGGTGAGCAGTCCGACCTCGACTTCAATGCGGTCAAGTCGGGCGGTCCCCAGGAGATCTTGACGGTACCCACGGTGGACAACACCGGCAGCATCGTCTTTGACGGTCTGATCTTCAACGCTACGCCCGCGCCGGACGCGGCCGAGGGAGCCTTTGCGCCGTTCAACACTGCTCCACTGGGAGGCCCGACCGTTGCGGCTGACGACCTTAACCCCGATGCAGTTGGATTCGGGGTGAAAGGCGGTCAGGCGTCGCAGATCAATAACAACGAGGGCTTCACCTTCTCTACTGCGGACGGGTCTGACATCAACAATCTAACCTTTGCGGTCGCAGGGATTGGAAACATCGACAAAATCACAGTAGAATCGTGGCTTTACGACGATGGCGGTAATCTGATCGATCACAATACCGACAACGTTACTGGCTTGCGCTCGGGTAATCAGACCGTGACCATCAATGACGATGGTGGCCAAGCCTTCGACACAGCCTACGTTCAGTTCCACATCGGCGGTGCCAATTCGGGTGTTCGCATCCTCGACTTCTCGACGAGCATCGAGGCTCCGGTTCCCGATCAGTCGTTCGATTTCACGCTGGCAAACACCGACCTCGACGGGGATGCTGTTACGCAACAGCTGCACATCGACGCAAGCCAGACCTTCATTGTTTAATGGCGTCCTCGTAGCCCGCAGGAGCTTCAACGCCTGGCGATCCGGTCCCCCTAGGGGGACCGGTCGTTCAAGACACCAAGGCCCTGGACTAAAACCAGGCGGCGCGCAAAGCGTCGTCGGCTTTGACCGAGAGCAGGCTGTCGCAATCGTCGAGAACGGAGGCGCCGATCACGATGTTCTTATCGAAGGCATGCGCAAGGCTGGGCTGCCGGCTCCCACAATTGGATCATTTTGGCCCCGGCTTTGGGACATAGAGCGGGACGCTGCGGCGGTATCACGGCCGATGCCGTCAGGCGGTGCTGGTGTCAGAGGAGGCCCGTTCCTGGACGCTCAGTGCCTTTGCCATGCGCCATCCAGGCCAGCTCCGCCCGGCCGCCGAGGCGCAGCTTCTCGTAGACGTGATGCAGGTGCATCTTCACCGTGCCTTCGGATACGTGCAGCCGCTGGGCGATGGCCTTGTTGCGCAACCCGCGCGAGACGAGATCGGCGATTTCAGTCTCCCGTCCGGTCAGTCTGGACATCGGCTGGGGCTGCGTTTCCGGCATCAGCAGTTGCTGGACGATTTTGTTGTCGATCCATTTCTTGCCTGTCGCCACCGCGCTCACGCATTCGATGAGATAGCGGTGGCTGATGCCCTCCAGCACCAGGCCGTCGCTGTCGAGCGCCTGTATGTCCTTGATGTCGATCCTGCCGGCCGGCTGGACGATGAAGATGATGCCGAGAGCGCTGTTGCAGGCCTTCAGCCGGGCCGAAAGACCGATCGTCTGCGGATCCGCCATATCCAGGCCGACGATGACCATGTCCGGCCGATGGCGCTCCACATGAGGGACCACGTCGACAGGGCGGCGGCACTGGGCGACAACCTCATGTCCAGCCTTCTGCAACACCCACTCCAGACCGGCGAGATACACCCCCCGCGGGTCGGCCACAACCAAAGTCGACATACCAACACCGTCCGAAAAAACGCAATAAACTTGGTTAAGCACCCGTTAAAACCACGAAACCAGAGCTCATGCGTATTGTCAAGTAAACACTAATATAGTGACTGCTATAATAGCGACCGAGTCTTTCAGACCGGCGCGGGCACGCCAGGCAGGGGTAGACGCCGCAGGCCTTTTTGCCGCCGCGCCTTACGCAGCATGTTTTCAACCTGAAACACGGCCTCCGCCGAATAGTCCTTCAGCTCAAGCAGCGGCGAATGCGGAATTGGCGGCGTCATGTTGTTCGTCCGAAAATATTTGGATGCAAGACCACTTCAGGCTGCTGCCTCAACTGGAAGGCCTGCAGCCTTCCATTCGGGATAGCCGTCTTCGAGCCGGTGAACGACATACCCCCGCATCCGCAATGCCGCGACGGCCTCGAACGACAGAACGCAATAGGGGCCACGGCAATAGGCGATGACCTCCCGGTTCGCGGGAAGCTCCGCCAGTCGGCGTTCGAGTTCAGCGAGCGGGATGTTGAGCGCCCCCGGAAGATGTCCAAGCGCAAATTCGTCCTCCGAGCGGACGTCGAGAACCGTGACAAGGCCGTCATGCAGCCTTGAGACAAGGTCTTCGCGCGACACCGGCTCCAGTGCGTCGCGCGCGTGGAAGTAGTCCGTCATCACGCGGTTGACCTCGGCGACGTTTCGTTCGCCCAAGCGCCCCAGGGCCTTCATCAATTCAACCACCTGGGCATCCCCGGCAAGTCGATAAAGCACATGCTTGCCGTGCCGCTGCGCCTCGACAAGTCGCGCGCGCCGAAGAATTTGAAGGTGGCGCGAGGCGTTGGCGAAGTTGAGGCCGGCCCGTGCCGCAAGCCCCTCGACGCTGCGTTCACCCTGGGCGAGGTGCTCAAGCAATTCCAGCCGGTGGGCATGCCCGAGAGCTTGAGCCACTTCGGCAAGGCTGGCGAAAATCGCCTGTTTTGGCCCGATGCTTGACATGTGATCTTCTCAGTGAAACATTCAGTAGAATAATTGAATGATATCTCGGGCGAGGTAGGGCGCGCAAGTCATGATCCTCCGTCAATTCCTCCATTCCGATCCCGTTGCAGCATCTTACCTGTTCGGCTGCGGTGGAAAATCCGCCGCCGCGGTCGTCGATCCGGTCGGCGACATCGCGCCTTATCTCGAAGTTGCCGAGGCAACCGGCATGCGTATCCTCTTCGTGGTCGACACGCACATCCATGCCGACCACATTTCCGCCGGGCGCTCACTTGCCGCCGCTTCGGGTGCGCAATACGTGCTCTTCGAAGGCGCGGAAGCCGGGTTCCCATTTTTGCGTGCCAAGGACGGTGAGGTGCTCGAGCTCGGCAATGTGACCATGACCGTGATGCACACGCCCGGGCACACGCCGGAGCATATCTCGCTCCTGGTCACGGACAGGACGCGCGCGGCGGAGCCATGGTTCGTGCTGACAGGCCACACGCTCATGGTTGGCGATCTCGGGCGAACCGAACTGGCAACCAGCGCCGAGGCCGGCGCGCGGACGCTGTTTTCCAGCGTACGGCGCCTCAAGCAACTGCCGGATCACGTCGAGGTGCTGCCGGGCGCCTACTCCGGCTCGGTCTGCGGGCGCTCGCTCAGTGGCAAGCCGACATCGACGATCGGCTTCGAGAAGCGCTTCAACAAAGCATTCCGCATCGAGGACGAGGACGCTTTCGTCGCCACGATGATTGCAGACATACCGCCCCCGCCGCCGCAAGCGGCGCGCAACCGCGCCGCCAATGCCGGCTTGGCTGCCGCTGCCGCCTGACCGATGAGCGTTTCACAATCAGCAGGCTCGACCGTCAGACTTGGGCTTAGGGAAAACTGGCGGCAGTTTGCTCTCCTCATGCTGGTGAATGCGTTTGTCGGCGGCATGGTCGGGATCGAGCGAACGGTCGTGCCGCTCATCGGGTCGGAAATGTTCGGCATCACGTCGACGACACTCGTCGTCTCCTTCATCGTCAGCTTCGGCGTGGTCAAGGCGCTTGCCAATCTCGTCTCCGGCCAACTCGCCGACAGCTGGGGGCGCAAGCGCGTTCTCGTCCTCGGCTGGCTCGTCGGCTTGCCGGTTCCGTTCATGATCATCTGGGCCCCGAGCTGGGGATGGGTGATTGCGGCCAATGCGCTGCTCGGCATCAATCAGGGACTCGCCTGGTCGATGACGGTGGTCATGAAGGTCGATCTCGTCGGTCCGAAGTCGCGTGGCCTCGCCGTCGGCCTCAATGAATTCGCCGGCTATCTTGCCGTCGGCGTAACCGCGTTCCTGACTGGCTATCTTGCCTCGCAATACGGATTGCGCCCGGTACCGATCTATCTCGGGATCGGCTATGCCGTCGTCGGCACAGTGTTGTCGGTGCTGCTTATCCGCGACACACGCGACCACCTCAGGCTTGAGGTATCCGCTCACGCACGGCAATCCGCGCCGATCAGCTTCCGGGAGGTGTTTGCGCTGACCTCGTTCCGGAACCGCAATCTGTTCGCGGCTTCGCAAGCCGGCCTCGTCAACAATCTCAACGACGGCATGAGCTGGGGTATTTTCCCGTTGTTCTTCGTGTCCTTCGGACTTGGCATCGAGCGCATCGGCATCCTGAAGGCGGTCTATCCCGCGACATGGGGAATCCTGCAGATCGTCACCGGCCCCTTGAGCGATCGCTGGGGTCGCAAGGGCCTGATCGTCGCCGGAATGTGGATCCAGGCCGGCGGCTTGTTTCTCACCGCGGCCACGAACCGGTTCGAATGGTGGCTTGTCGGCAGCCTTCTGCTCGGCCTTGGAACCGCAATGGTCTATCCAAGTCTGATCGCTGCCGTTTCCGACGCTTCGCATCCCAGTTGGCGCGCCCGCTCGCTCAGCGTCTACCGGTTCTGGCGCGATCTCGGCTACGCGATCGGGGCGCTCTCCGCAGGCCTCATCGCCGATCGCTTCGGCCTCTCATGGGCGATCACATCGATCGCCGCATTGACGTTTGTCTCTGGCGCGATTGTCGCCATCGTGATGCAGGAGGCCGCCAGGGGTTCCGGTCAGCCGTCATCTTCCGGCGTCTCGGTTTGAATTTTGAAGAGGAGCGGGCGTTTGCCGGCGGCGATGGGCACGGCCATTCTCCTGACGCGGCGGGCATGGCAGATCGGCATATGAGCAGAAAACGCAGCAATCACCCGCCAACGGCTTCAAGAGCACGCCGCAGTTCTTGCATTCGTAAAAGTGAACGCAGGCGTCGGTCGGCATCGTTTCCACAGACCGATGCCCGCATTCTGGGCAAGTAAGGGTGCACTCAAGCTTCATTGCCACTCCCGCGCATTGCGCCAAGCATATAGGAGATCGGGGCCGGATGCGAAAACGGCGCGGTCAAAATTCCAAACCGAGACACTACCCTTCAAGCAGGTGGTCGACCGGCGGCGAACTCATGGACTCGCTCACACTCGTGCCAGAAAATATGCAGATAGTTATGAGATTGTGATGGTAGCGGGAGAGGGACTTGAACCCCCGACCCCAGGATTATGATTCCCGTGCTCTAACCAACTGAGCTACCCCGCCAGGGCGGCGAAAGGCCCGAAATCCGCCTCAAATCGAAAGGCATGTCGGGGGCGTTCGCCAAGGTCGCGCGGATATAAGGTTGGGAGGGCGAGCCTGTCAAGCTTCGAAACAACCGGCTTGCCGGCTTATCGTCATTATCGAAAAGCTTTGCCGCGCAGACATTTGGTTGCCGCCGTCGGGGTTGAGTTCGCAGGGGCACGTCGCTATGTCTCGGCCACGAGTTTTTAGAGTTTGAAACAGATGAAGCCGCGCATTGCAGTCCTTGGTTGCGGATACTGGGGCAGCAACCACATCCGCACCCTCAAGGCGCTCGGCGCGTTGCACGCGGTCTCCGACGCCAACCGGGCCCGTGCCGAAGGCTTTGCCAGCGAGCAGGACTGCCTGGCGATCGAGCCCGACCAGCTATTCGTCCGGGACGATATCGACGCCATCGTCATGGCACTGCCGCCGCAATTCCATGCCGATCTTGCCGTGCGCGCCGTCGAGAGCGGCAAGGACGTGCTGGTGGAAAAGCCGATCGCGCTGACGGTGCCGGATGCCGAACGCGCGGTGCAGGCGGCCAAGGACAATGGCCGCGTCTTCATGGTCGGCCATGTCCTACGGTTCCATCCCGCCTTCGAAACGCTGAAAGGGCTGATCGACAAGGGCGAGCTCGGCGAAGTCCGCTACATCCACTCGCACCGGCTCGGCCTCGGCAAGTTCCACACCGAGAACGACGCGTTGTGGGACCTGGCGCCGCACGATCTGTCGATGATCCTGGCGATCACCGGCACCGAGCCGATCGACGTGCGCGGCGAGGGGGCCGCGCTGCTCGACAATCTCAGCGACT
The DNA here is from genome assembly GCF_000502955.1 of Mesorhizobium sp. LNHC252B00. Lineage (GTDB taxonomy): Bacteria > Pseudomonadota > Alphaproteobacteria > Rhizobiales > Rhizobiaceae > Mesorhizobium. The sequence continues at coordinate 37,517 of NZ_AYWO01000016.1, forward strand.
TCGCGCATCTGCACATGCGCTTTCCCAACGGACTGCGCAGCCATCTCTTCACCTCGCGGCTCAATCCCTATCGCGAGCGGCGGCTGACCGTGGTCGGCACCAAGGCGATGGCGGTGTTCGACGATGTCGAGCCATGGGAACGCAAGCTTGCCGTCTACCGCCATGCGGTGTGGCAGGATAGCGGCCAATGGGCCTTCACCACCAATGAGCCATCCTATGTCGCGGTTGCCCAGGGCATGCCGCTGACGCGCGAGCTGGAACATTTCATCCAGTGCATCGAGACCCGTGCCGAGCCGCGCACCAGCGGCGAGGAAGCGATCAGGGTGCTGCGCATCCTGACAGCGGGCACCGTCACGCACACCAAATCCTGAACCGTTTGGAGATTCTACTCCGGCGGCCAATCGAGTGCGTCTTCTGCGCTTCCGAAACGGTCTCCGAGAGGACGGGGCCCCTATTCCGCGGGGACCTGCGCCGGCTGGGCAGCAAGCCGGGTCAGCATGGCTTCGGCCTCGGCGCCACGCTCCGAGCGCTCGATGAAGCCGCCGCCGAACACGCGGGCCTCGTTGCCGTCATCGGAGTAGAGCACGCAGGCCTGGCCCGGCGCGATGCCGGACTCGCCGTCGACCAGTTCCACCCATGTGGCGCCGGCACGATGATGCAGCACGGCCGGGCGCGGCGGTCGCGTCGAGCGAACCTTGGCGAATAGCTCCAGGCCGCCGGCGGGGACGTCCGTGAGCGGTCCGTCGCCAAGCCAGTTCATGTTGCGCAGATAGATCTTGTGCGTCTCCAGCGCCTCGCGCGGGCCGACCACGACGCGAGCGCGGTCGGCATCGAGATGGACGACGTAAAGCGGCTCGCCGGAAGCGATGCCGATGCCGCGGCGCTGGCCGATCGTGTAGCGCAGGATGCCCTCATGGCGGCCGAGCACGCGGCCGTCGATGTGGACGATGTCGCCTGGATTGGCGGCGGTCGGCTTCAGCTTGGCGATGATGTCGGAATACTTGCCCTGTGGCACGAAGCAGATGTCCTGGCTGTCCTGCTTGGCGGCAACCGTCAGCCCCATCTCCTCGGCAATGGCGCGAACCTGCGGCTTCGACAGGCCGCCGAGCGGAAAGCGCAGATAATCGATCTGCGCCTGCGTGGTGGCGAACAGGAAATAGCTCTGGTCACGGTCGGCGTCGACCGGCCGGTAGAGCGCGCGGTGGGCGCCGTTGGCACCGGAGCGGATATAGTGGCCGGTGGCCAGCGCGTCGGCGCCAAGCTCCTTGGCGGTGGCCAGGAGGTCTGCGAACTTCACAGTCTGGTTACAGGAAACGCAAGGGATCGGCGTCTCGCCGGCGACATAGCTTTCGGCGAAGGGATCGATGACGGCCTTGCGGAAGCGCTCTTCATAGTCGAGCACATAATGGGGGATGCCGAGCGTCTCGGAGACGCGGCGGGCATCGTCGATGTCCTGCCCGGCGCAGCATGAGCCAGCCCGATGCGTCGCCGCGCCATGGTCGTAGAGCTGCAAGGTGACGCCGACGACATCATAGCCTTCGCGCTTCAGCAGGCCAGCGACGACCGATGAATCGACACCGCCCGACATGGCGACGACGATGCGGTTGGTTTCGGGACGTCCGGGAAGATCGAGACTGTTCATGATGCTTTCGTTCTACGCGGCGTCTCAATGCCAATGTCGAGAATATAGGTCAAGCTTTACCGGCGCGCCAGCGTGCGGGGCGATTCATCGGCTGCGATCGATCCGCGTGAGGGGATGCTTTGCCCCGGCGAACATTGGTTTCTTCCCCGGCAAACCAGGGTTTGCGGGCAGATGGTTCAAATGCCGGCGAAAAGACTAACGCGGCGTTCATGATCCTTACCTAGTCATTAGGGTCTGCTTAGGCAATTTTTAAAGCTGTGGCGGTAACGTGGCGGGGATTGGGTCTTTGAGTTTTTTGTAGAGAGTACGATGACCGATCTGGTTAGACCGAGAGTCAAATATGTTATTGGGCCTGATGGCAGCCCTCTTACGATTGCCGATCTGCCGCCGACGAATACACGTCGCTGGGTTATCCGGCGTAAGGCGGAAGTGGTTGCGGCAGTGCGCGGCGGGCTCTTGAGCCTGGACGAGGCATGCCAACGCTATAAGCTCACCACCGAGGAATTCCTGTCCTGGCAGGCGTCGATCGACGAATATGGCCTTGCCGGGCTGCGCACGACGCGCATCCAGCAATACCGACATTAGCAATTCGCTTCAGGAACGGCGATCGTGAGTTAAGGGGCGGCGCAACCGCTTCTTTTCGCCGTTCTCGATTTCTCGCTGCATGGACGTGCTCGCCGACCTGCGGAGGGCGAGACGTGATCGCGCGCTTCTTCGCGCCTTTCTTCTTAAACGTGCGAGACGAAGGCCGCGCCCTGTGATCGGGCAGGGCGAAATCTACGTCACAAACGAGCCAAGAAAGTTGTCGACCAAATCCTCTTTCGTCTCCGAAAAAAGACTTTCGATGGTGAGGTCCATCTCTTTCTGAGCGATGATAGCGTCGATCTGTGCGGTTGGCAGGGGACTGGTGAATCGGCAACTCAGCGCGTGCTGTGTTCTTTGAACCAGATAACAGCTTACGAGTTCGGATTTATCATCGCCAAATTGCAGGTAAAAGTAATCCGGCCTGCCGGAAAAGCTGCCGACATACAGCGCCGCTCCACCCTCGGACAGGTCCAGCATGCGGAAATTGGCGCTCTGTACCTCGCGCAAGCCATGTGACGGAAAGATGAGGCGAACAAGGAAATTGACGTTCCTTCGAACCCATCTGCGCTTTTCCTCGACGCCGCCAGAATGTTCCACGGGTTTTGTCCCAAGATCCAGGAGTCAAAGTATTCATCAGCACTTCGCCAGCTTGGATTAAAAACCTTAAGGACCGATAAGAGGTACTGCTCGAATTGGTTATTCCGGTATGACTTGGCGAGCGCGTGTCCGCTTCTTCAACATCGCCTCTCTTGTGTCACGGTCGAGCGAGACGATCGCGCCGCGGGCGTTTCGCCACAAGGGCGCGACGACGCGCGCCCTTGTTTTCCGAAGCGAGCCCGTGGAACTCAGATCGACAGCACAACCTTGCCGATCGGCTTGGTCGCAAGGTGAGCGTGAGCACCTGCTGCCTGGTCAAGCGGGAAGCTCTTCGCCACATGGACGGCGAGCTTGTTCGCATCGATCAAGCGAGCCAATTCCAGCAGGCCCTCCCTGTCGGGCACGACGTGCATACGCTCGACCCGGATGTCGCGCACACTGGCCTGCGCTCTGGTGTCGTCGTTGACATCGAGCAATGACACCAGCACGCCGCCACGCTTGAGCACCTTCAGCGAGCGTTCGGCGTGGTCGCCGCCCATTGGATCCAGCACCAGATCGATGTCGCGAACATGGTCGGTGAAATCGCCCTTGGTGTAATCAATGACCTCGTCGGCGCCGAGTTTGCGGACGAAGTCGAGTTTTTGCGGGCTCGCGGTGGCGATGACGTAAGCACCGCGCGCCTTGGCGATCTGCACCGCGAGATGACCGACGCCGCCGGCTGCCGCGTGAACCAGCACGCGCTGGCCCGATTCCAGCCCGCCATGGCGGACCAGGCCCTGCCAGGCGGTGAGGCCTGCCAGCGGCAGGGCGCCTGCCTGGTTATGGTCGGCGCCCTTTGGCTTCAGCACGATTTCATCGGCGGGAACAGCGGCCAGTTCGGCATAGGCCGCGGCCTGTTTGGGAAAGCGCGGCATGCCGAACACCTCGTCGCCGATCCGCAGGCCGGAAACGCCGGCGCCCAGCGCTTCAACAGTTCCCGAGATATCCCACCCCAGGATAAAGGGCGGCTCGCCGAGCAATGGGAAGTAGCCGGCTCGAACGGCACCATCGACCGGATTGATGCCGGCCGCCTTGACCCGGACCAGCACTTCGCCTGCCTTTGGCGTCGGATTGGGCTGGTCGGTGACGAAGAGAACGTCGGGTCCGCCGACGGAATTCTGGATAGCGGCGCGCATTGGGATATCTCCTGTTTGGTTGGCGTCACTATCATTTGGATAGTAATGGCTTCTTGTCTAGTATGTACCTTCATGATATATACGAACCCCATGGATAGTGATGACGACCACGGTTTCGGCTATGATGCGTTCCGGCGAACGTGCCCATCGCACACAGTGCTGGAAATGCTGGCCAGCAAATGGGTCTATCTGGTGGTTTGCGCGCTGCGCAAAGGCCGGCTGCGCAACGGCGAGCTTGCGCGCAAGCTCGAAGGCATCACGCCGAAGATGCTGACGCAGACGCTGCGCGTTCTCGAGCGTGATGGACTGGTGCGGCGCGAGATATTCCCGGTCATCCCGCCGCGCGTCGAATATGAACTGACGGATCTCGGCCAGAATCTGGCGGGGCTGCTTACCCAGATCCGGTCATGGGCGGAGCAGCATGCACCGGACATCAAGGATGCGCGGGCAAAGGCAATTGCCGGAAACGAAGGGGACTGGGCCGCCTAGGTGGCTTGCAGTTCTCTTGGCAACTTTCCCCGCCAAGGCCTGGAGCCGAGAAGCGCTAATGCAGAGGGCGGCAGGGCAGCTTCAGCCGATCATGGCACTGCGGCCGCCGATCTCGGCTTCGCGGACCTTGGTGTCGCGTGACTCGAGCATTTCCGCCTTGGAAAGCTCCGCTTCAGCTTCGCCGAGTAATGATTCGGCAGTGCTTCGCTGCTGAGCGAGGTCACTTTGCGAATTTCTGAGGTTGTCGCGGCGCAAACGCGCAGCCTTGGCGAAGGTCGGATAGGCGAAATGGTTGATGTCGGTTATGCCGGCCTTCTTTTCTTCAGCGGTGATCTGAAGCTCCAGCTCGACGGCCATGCGTTCGAACTCTGCGATCATCATGTCGAGTTGCAGCAGCTGCCGCCGCTTCTCATTCACCTGAAACTGTTTCAGCCGAACGAGGTTTTCACGTGACTTCATGATTCGGTACTCCCGGAAACGCACACCCGCATCTATCGTCCAAACCACCTGGAAGGGCCCAGGCCGCACCCGTGTCCACCGCCTTTCCCCGAACTATGGGAAACAAAACCCTAAAGTTTTTTGCCGGCGGTAACCATTCGTTTACGGGCATTGTTAATCATACGGGTCAGGACTTAAGGCCGGGTAAAAATTCCGGCTGCCGATGCGAAGCGACGTCGATGAGTCCCTGGAGTCACTTAGTCCAGATTGTTGATGTGTTGCATTAGGAATTTGGTTCTGAGATTCGTTATTGGATTCAAGAGGGTGTAGAAAGAGGTTAAAAAATCTGGTACCGTCATGGACGGGAAATTAGGTTTTGTTAACCATTTAATGGCAGCCTCGGCACAAGGCAACCACTGCTCCGGGTCCGGACGGGTCGTGAAATGGTCCGGCAGCAGAAAAGGGGAATGAAATGCGTGTTCTGCTGATAGAAGATGACAGTGCAACCGCACAAAGCATCGAGCTGATGCTGAAATCGGAAAGTTTCAACGTCTACACGACCGATCTCGGTGAAGAGGGCGTCGATCTAGGCAAGCTCTACGATTACGACATCATCCTTCTCGATCTCAACCTGCCTGACATGTCGGGCTACGAGGTGTTGAGAACGCTTCGTCTTTCCAAGGTAAAGACGCCTATCCTCATCCTCTCCGGCATGGCCGGTATCGAGGACAAGGTACGCGGCCTCGGCTTCGGCGCCGACGACTACATGACCAAGCCGTTCCATAAGGATGAACTGGTCGCCCGCATTCATGCTATCGTGCGGCGCTCCAAGGGGCACGCCCAGTCGGTCATCACCACGGGCGACCTGGTGGTCAACCTCGACGCCAAGACCGTCGAAGTCGGCGGCCAGCGCGTGCACCTGACCGGCAAGGAATACCAGATGCTGGAGCTGCTCTCGCTGCGCAAGGGTACGACGCTAACCAAGGAAATGTTCCTCAACCACCTTTATGGCGGTATGGACGAGCCTGAGCTGAAAATCATCGACGTCTTCATCTGCAAGCTGCGCAAGAAGCTCGATGCGGCATCCGGCGGCCAGAATTACATCGAGACGGTCTGGGGCCGCGGCTATGTGCTGCGCGAACCCGAGGACATCCGCGTCAGCGCCTGAGCGAAGAATACTTTCGAACTTATTCAATAAAAAACCCGGCTTTGCCGGGTTTTTTGCGTGATTGGCTGATAAGCGTCTGATTTACGCAATTACCAGCTGAAAACCGTCACGCACTTTTCCTGGAAACGCTCACTGCGACCGAATCAGGCGCGATCCTCAAGGCGCGAAAACGCTCGAGCAATTGCGACCGGTTGAACGGCTTCAAAAGATAGCCCTGAGCTCCAGCGCGCTTGGCCCGCATGATCGAAGCGATATCGAGCTCGACCAGTGAAACCAGGATCTGCGGCTTTATCGGGCTCTCCATGGCACGCACGCGACGGATAAGATCGACCGCCGCTATGTCAGGCAAGGCGCCGTCGACGACGATGATGTCGGGCATATCGGCGGCGCACATCTCCAGCGCGTCAAGTCCGCTGGCGGCCTCGATAATAACCATTTCGGAACCGCCCAGGATGCGCTTTGCAACCTTCCTGATGACGCTTGAATCGTCGACGAACATGCAGCGTTTCATATCCGGGTCCTCTCTGCCGTCTGGCCGTCCGGTAGCATCCGGGGCATTCAGACGCAGCATAGGCCAATCTGGTAAAGAAGCCGAAAAGGCGTTAGGTAAAATTTTTGCAAAGATGGCGGCTGCTGGCTTTTATTCGCGAATGCTTCATTGCCGCCCTGGCAACCAAAAGCATTTCATGTCGTTGAGCCCGAAACTACAGATTTCGCTGGCAAAATACTTCGGTGTTTCTCGACGACGCTATCAGGCTGCCGAAAGCACGATCTCTTCCGGTGTCGCGTGGATCGATATCGTCATGCCAGCTTCACGCGCCAGAAGCAGCGTGTAGTAGGGTTGCACGGAATGGGCGTCGATCGGTTCCTCCGGTTTATGACCGGAATGCAGCTCGAGGAATTTCGGCGGCACGCGCAACATCGGGCCGCTCGACGCAAGCGCGAAACGCGGCTCGGTCTCGAGATTTTCCAGCGTCACGGAGAGCTTGCCGCCGCGCGGAATGGCGGCGTTGGCGACGAGGATCAGGTTGAGCAGCAGCTTGACCTTGTTCTTGGGCAGCAGCGCGCGGGTTCCGTTCCAGGTCAGTTCCGGTTTCTCGTTCTTGAGGAAGGCGATGGCGACCGCTTCGGCATCGCCGGTATCGATCAGCATGCCGGCCGAGCCGGCGGCACCGAAGGCGATGCGGGCGAACTGCAGGCGGGCCGAAGCGTTGCGGGCACTCTGACGGATCAACTTCATGGCGTCTTCGTCGGCACCGCCTTCGTCGAGCAGTTCGAGCCCGTTGTTGATTGCGCCGACCGGCGAAATGATGTCGTGGCAGACCCGGCTGCACAACAGCGCTGCCAGGTCGGGTGCGGAAAGGGTGAACAGATCGGACATCGGCGAAAATCCCTGCAAAATTTTATAACTCACGGCCGAGCGATCGATCGTCGCCTGCCCGCACGAATCACGCTCTCTCCTCGGACTTTCTGAATACACAGCGCCCGTGCGTGCAGCAACAAATCCAAATTGTGGTTATGGCAAATGGCGTTCACACAGGCTGCCGACCCCACTTGAGCGACCCCAAACAGCCTTTGAACCGCCATGTTCATGTGGGAGCTTAATGGTTGAAAAAGGATTACGGCATAGTTTGCCCGTAACAGTTACCCCTAACGGCCGGCTAAAAGAGCCGTACGGGGTGCGAGGCGTCGGCGAAGGTGCTCCCTGACGGAGATTGGAAGCATGTTTTCCCGATTCTATGGCCGCAATTTTTTCCGCGTCCGCGACCGGACCTTTGTCCGTGTCATCTCAATGGCGATCGCGCTCATAGGCGTTCTCGTTTTCTCGACTTCGGCCCTGCGGGCCCAGGAATATACCGCTCAGGAGATTGTCGATTCCGGTCACAAGTTTTTCGGCGCGACATCGGGCGGGCTCGCCACGGTCATCGAGAAGATCTTTGCTTCCTACGGCCTGCCCAATGGCTATCTGCTGGGCGAAGAGGGCTCGGGCGCGCTGATCGGCGGCCTGACCTATGGCGAAGGCACGCTCTACACCAAGAATGCCGGCGATCACAAAGTATTTTGGCAAGGCCCGTCGCTCGGCTGGGATTTCGGCGGCGAAGGGTCGCGGGTGATGATGTTGGTCTACAATCTCGACGATGTGGGCAGTCTCTACAACCGCTATGGCGGCGTCGCCGGTTCGGCCTATGTGGTGGCGGGCGTCGGCTTCAACGTGCTGAAGAACAACAATGTGCTCCTGGTGCCGATCCGTACCGGCGTCGGTGCCCGGCTCGGCATCAATCTCGGCTATCTGAAGCTTACCGAGCGCGCTACCTGGAATCCCTTCTGAGCCTATTCTTTGGCTTATGGATGTCGTTCTCCCAAAACCGGGGCCGCTTTCGGCGACATGCGTAAAACTGGCAACGTTGCGGCAAACCCTTGCCGCAACGCTGGATTTCCGCCATGTCAACGTGGCACAGTCAAAAGCGCTCGATGCGCTTTTGCTTGATCTTGTTGCATGTCGGTTCCCAAAACCGGTTCCCACGTTTGGGCGACATGCATTGGTTTGATGGTTGCCGTCCACAACGGGTAGTCACTTGGTCCAGTCGGTCCTGTTCTTCGTCCTCGGCTTTCTCTGCGCCGGCTTTCTGGCGCTTATGGTGGCTCCGGCCATATGGCGTCGCGCCGTCACCCTGACGCGAAAACGTATCGAAGCCTCGATCCCTCTGACGCAAACCGAAATCCAGGCGGACAAGGATCGCATCCGCGCCGAGTACGCCATGTCGACACGCCGCCTCGAAATCATCGCCAAGACGTTGCGCGAGAAGGCAGCTGAACAACTCGTGGAGATCAATCGCGGTCGCGAGGCCCTGAAGGGGCTGGCGGTCGAGCGCATGGACAAGAACCAGGCGCTGACCGAGCTCGGCGCCAAGAACGAGGCGTTGCATCAGCGCGAGAGCGAGTTGCAGCAGCTTTCGGAGCGACTCAAGGAAACCGAACGCAAGCTGGAAAAACGCGCGCTCGAGCTGGAAAAACTGGAGCAGATGTATGACGACGCCAGTTTTTCCTCCAGCAGCCGGCAGATCGAGCTCGTCGCGCGCGAATCCGAAATGCAGAAACTCGCCAGCGACATTGCGCTGCTGCGCGGTCAGCGCAAGGAGGCGGACAGGCGCGGCCAGGAGATCGCGGCCGAAAGCAAGGCAGCACGCGAAGCGCTGAAAGCCGAGAAGAAAAGGACCGCTGAGCTCGACAAGAAGGTCGAACGGCTGCTGGCGACACTTGCCGACCGTGAGGACAAGCTTGACCGCCGCGAAAAGGAACTGGCGCGCATGCGCGAAAAATCGAAAGCCGAAGACAGCGAACCGGGCTTGCGGCTGGTCGGCAAGGCCGGCGAAACCGCCAAGAGCGACGACCTCGACAAAGCAATCGCCAAGCTTGACAGCGACCGGGAGCGCCTAGAGGCGAGGTTGACGGCGCTGGCGCTCGAGAACAAGCGTCTGAAGGCGGATCTCACGGCGCTGTCCGCGTCCAATCCCGCGGACGGCAGCTCCGCCCTGCGCGAGCAGATGAACGAACTCGCGGCGGAGGTCGTCTACCTGACGGCCAAGCTCGAGGGGCCTGGTTCGCCGATCGCCAAGGCCTTGGCGGCCCCTTCGGATGTACGCTCCGGCAACCGCAGTCTTGCCGACCGCGTGCGGGCGCTGCAGAAGGCTGACGCGACAAGTTGAAATCAGGTCTCTTTTGCCGAAAAATGATGCAGAGCGATGGCTGATGCGGCTGCGACATTCAGGCTGTCGAAACCTTCCGACATGGTGATCCGCACGGTGTGCAAGCGCGCGAGCAGGCTTTCCGGCAAGCCTTCGCCCTCAGTGCCAAGATAGAGCGCCAGGCGTTCGCTCCGTTGCGCATCGCGGATGTCGGTCTGCCCGCGTGGCGTCAGTGCGAATTGTTCGAAGTTCCGCCGGGCGAGCATTGCCGTGAAGCCGGCGGCGTCGGTGAACGATGCGAAAGGGATCTTGAGCGCGGCGCCGACCGAAACGCGGATCGCCTTGCGGTAGAGCGGATTGCAGCATGTCTCATCCAGCAGTATGGCGTCGGCACCAAAGGCGGCGGCGTTGCGGAAGATCGAACCTATATTGTCATGATTGGCGATGCCGACGAGCACCACGACAAGCGCCCCGGCCGGCAGGGCATCCACAAGGGCCTCGGCAGACTGGGGCGTCCCCTTGCGGCCTATGGCCAGGATGCCCCGATGCATGTGAAATCCGGCGATTGCGTCCATCACCGTGCCGGTGGCGACATAGACCGGAAGGTCGGCCGGCGCCTTGCGCAGGATGTCGCCGAGGCCGGCCAGCCGGTTCTCCAGAACCAGAACCGATTCGGCGCCAAAACGTCCGGCCGAGAGCAGCAGGTCCAGCACCACCTTGCCTTCGGCGACGAAGCGGCCCTGCCGGCCGGCGAGATCGCGCTCGCGGATGTCGAGATAGGCAGCGACCCGCGGATCTTGCGGGTCGTCGATGCGAATGGGATCCATGCGTTCCTCGCGGCCATCGAATCGGCCGGAAATCCAGACCGATTTCGCTACGCTAGCCTTTGGTTTGGAAAGCACAATTCGAGATGGTCAGCCAGCTCCATGCGCCCGGATGGGCGCAGGTTGCTCTGAAATCGCCGACGAGGTCAGCGGCTACAGCACGGTCAGGTTCCCGCACGGCGCAAACGGTGCGCCATCTGGGACAAGTCATCCTTGCCGCTGCCGAAAATGCCGTCCAGCATGACAAGCAGTTCGCGCACGGCGTCGGATTTGCAGGAATAATAAATCATCTGGCGGTCACGGCGGGTGTCGACGAGGTCGAGCGCGCGCAACTTGGCCAGGTGCTGGGATAGTGCCGATTGACTGAGCATCACCTTCTCGGCGATGGCGCCGACCGACATTTCACCGTCGGCAAGATAGCTCATGATCAACAGCCGCTTCTCATTGCCCATCAGCATGAGAAATTCGGCCGCAGATTCCGCGTTGACGATTAGCTTTGTCGAGACCATTGATGCCCCATGCTTCTTGTTCATCCCGACGCCATGGGGGCGATGGCGTCTGATTCCATAAACTCACTTGTGAACCGGCGCTGGCGATTCAGCGTCACCAACAAAAGGTAGAGCATTTCAGTTAAATCTCAAGTGTTGCTTTTAATCAAGCAAAATTAAGGCCAGTCCCGGTATCGGCCGAGGCCCGGCCAACCTTGGCCATTTCGACCAGAACGTGTCGTAGTTCGCGCGCTGCGGCCAATGGTTGTGGGAAGAAGACCCGGCAAACATGATCGCCCGACATCAGATCCATACCATCGGCATCGAAACCGGTGACGGTCCAGTCGTTGCCGGATGCTGTCGCGAAATGCCGGGCATACACGGCGATCGCGTCAAGATGGTCAGCGTTCATGTGATCGATGGCGGATTGCTCGCTCGCCGCCAGTTCCTCGACGATCGGCCCGCTGGTGAGCAGATCCGACTGATCGAGATGATAGGCCTTGCCGAAACCTCCATTGAGGCTGGCGCGTTGCGGCTCGAGGCGAAAGATCGAAAAGTCGCCAAGACCGGCATAAAGTTTCGCCTTCGGGTTGCGGTTGAGATAGCGGCGCTCGGTGCGGGCATGTTCGCTTGATCCGCGCTCGAGCCGTGCCGCCTTGCAGACCAGTGTCAGGCGCGGGTGCGCCAGCGGGTCGCCCTTGCCGGGTTCGCCAAGCAAAAGGGAGCAGCGCGGATCGGCAAGCATGGCACCGGTGTGCGCCGAGAGCATCGACACCAGGATCAGCGGCGCGCCATCGATGTCGGTGGCCACACCGACCCGACTGGCCAGCGGCGAGCCGGTTTGCGGTTCGATCACCGCCAGCGCGCCAAAGCGGGCGTTGCGCAGAAGCGTCTTCGCCAACCGGATCGCTTCGGCGTCCGTCTCGCGGATCACGCCCTTCTTCGGCTCGTCCATGGCATCACCGCAATAAGTGGATTCTCTTTCTCCAATTATCTGTCGAACAAACCGGATTTGACAAGGTCGTCGATCTCGTTTTTCGAAAACCCGAAACGTGCCAGCACCGTCGACGGGGCGAGATCGCTGTCGGCAGGCTTGGTCGCCGGTGTCTGCTGTGAGCCGGAAAAACGTGGCGCCGGGGCAGGGCGCTCAAATGCACCCGCGGTCACGAAGGCGTTGCGCGCCCGATTGTGTGGGTGCTGCTTGGCCTCATGCAGCGACAGGACAGGCGCAACGCAGGCGTCGGTTTGGGCAAACAGCAGGTCCCAGTCGTCGCGCGATTTCTGCCGTACCCGATCGGCGATGGCCGCGCGCATCGGCGGCCACAGTGTCTTGTCGTACTGACCGGACACAAAGCGCTCGTCGAGCGGCAGCAGTCTGGCGAATTCGGCGAAGAATTGCGGCTCGAGGCAACCGACAGCGATATGGCGTCCGTCTGATGTCTCATAGGTGTCGTAGAAGGGTGCGCCGGAATCGAGCAGGTTCGCGCCGCGATTTTCGCTCCACAACCCGGCCGCGGTGAAAGCGTGCAAGGGCGCCGCCAGCATCGAGGCGCCTTCGACCATCGCGGCGTCGACGACCTCGCCGCTGCCCGTGCGCGAGCGTTGGAACAGGGAAGCCAGCAGACCGGAAACCAGCATCATGGCACCACCGCCATAATCGGCGACTAGGTTGAGCGGCGGGACGGGGCGGCTGTCGGCGTGGCCGATCGCGTGCAGCACGCCGCAATAGGCGAGATAGGTGATGTCGTGGCCGGCGCGGCCGGCGAGCGGGCCGTCCTGGCCGAAGCCGGTCATGCGGCCGTAAATCAGCCCCGGGTTGCGCGCCAGCATCGCTTCCGGGCCGAGGCCAAGCCGTTCCATGACACCGGGGCGAAATCCTTCGAGCAACACGTCCGCCTTTTCGGCCAGACGCAGCATCAGATCGGCGCCGTCCCGGCGCTTCAGGTCGAGACGCAGTATGGTGCGGCCATGGCGATCGATATTGTACTCATCCGGGAGTGACAGGAGCGGTCGGCTGGTCCCCTCCCGTTCGATGCGCAGCACTTCGGCGCCCATCTCCGACAGCATCAGGCCAGCCAGCGGCACGGGCCCCAGCCCAGCCATCTCGATCACCTTCAGCCCGACAAGCGGGCCGGTCTTGCCGGCAGCGGACGGGCCGGTGCTCATGTCCGTCTATTTCGGCGCCATGCGGATGGCGCCGTCGAGACGGATGGTCTCGCCGTTCAGCATCTGGTTTTCGATGATGTGCAGGGCGAGAGCGGCATATTCGGATGGTTCGCCCAGGCGCGACGGAAAGGGCACGGCGGCGCCCAGCGAATCCTGCACCTCTTGCGGCATGCCGGCCATCATCGGCGTCTTGAAAATGCCGGGCGCGATGGTGCAGACGCGGATGCCGGAACGGGCAAGATCGCGCGCCACCGGCAGCGTCATGCCGACGACGCCGCCCTTGGAGGCCGCATAGGCCGCTTGGCCGATCTGGCCATCATAGGCAGCGACAGAGGCAGTGTTAACGATGACGCCGCGCTCGCCGCCTTGCAGCGACTCGAGCTTTGACGCGCGCTCGGCGACGAGGCGGATCATGTTGAACGTGCCGATCAGATTGACCTCGATCACCTTGCGGTACTGATCGAGGGGATGGGGACCATCCTTGCCGATCGTCTTCACGCCAATGGCGATGCCGGCGCAATTGACCAGGATCCGCGGCTCGCCAAGCCTTTCGGCGACGTCGACGAATGCGGCGGTCCCACTGTCGGCGCTGCTGACATCGCACTGCACGGCAATGCCGTCGATCTCGGCCGCGACCTTGGCAGCGCGGTCGATACCGACGTCGAAGATGGCGACACGGGCGCCCTTGGCAGCCAGCGCGCGCGCCGTTGCCTCGCCAAGGCCGGAGCCGCCACCGGTAACGATCGCGATCTGGCCGTTCGGGTTCATGGCGTCATCCTTTTGATCTCAGGAACAGTGGGACAGATCAGGCGCCAGATCGATGGGGAAGGTCAAGCCATCGCCGCGAGCGCGGCAATCCTGGCCTGATCGGCGTGGCAGACCTCGCCCGAGAGCCTGGCCACCGCGCCCGGCACGATCTCGTGCGACAGCAAGCGGTCAAGATCGACAGGGCGCGGCATCGAAATCTGGCCGCGTGGGATGCGTTTGAAGCCGAGCGGCCCATAGTAGGGCTCGTCCCCGACCAGCATGACCGCGGGCGCACCGGTCTTCGCGGCGGCCTCCAGCGCGATCGCCACCAGCCGGCGGCCGATGCCGAGATTCTTGAAGGCCGGCCGCACAGCAAGCGGCCCGAGCATCAGCGCGCGACCGGCGCCGGCGGCGATGCGGGTCATGCGCACCGAGGCGACGACAATGTCGCCGTCGACGGCGACAAAGGACAACGAGCGTTCGTGCCCTCCGGCTTCGCGGATCTTGTAGGCGGCCAGCACAAAGCGGCCGGGCCCGAAGGCTTCGTCGTTGATGGCTTCGATCTGGGGGTTGTGCGCCGGGGTTTCCAGCAGGTATTTCACGTCGGCAAGGCTCATGGTCTTTGCGATCCGGTAGAATGAGGAAAGGTTTGCTGCAAACGGCAGCATGCGCCAGTCAGCGCTTCATCAAGCGCGGGCGCCCTTTCGTCGTCGGTCAAACCGGATTAAAGCAAAGTCGAACATGCGGATTGTCCGCTAGCACCAATTTCCCGCCGCTGCAATCGGCCGCTTCTGTCCGCAGTTTCGGCCAAGTGACGGTCTGTTCAGCACCTGACGTCTTAGACGGGGCAACCCTGTGCCTACATGCAATGGCGAGAGACAAGGAGATTTGCATGGGATTGCTGGTCGAAGGCAAGTGGCAGGATCGTCGGTATACGACGGACAACGGCGGCAGGTTCGTACGGACGCAATCGCAATGGCGCGACTGGATCACCGTTGACGGGGCGCCGGCCGCAGGCCGAACGCGCGGCTTCAAGGCCGAGCCCGGCCGCTATCATCTCTATGTCTCGCTTGCCTGTCCGTGGGCGCACCGGACGTTGATTTTTCGCGCATTGAAGAAGCTGCAAGACGTAATATCGGTGTCGGTGGTGCATCATTTCATGGGCGCCAATGGATGGACGTTCCTGGCAGAGGACGGCGCCACTGGCGACACGCTTTACGGCCTCGACTTCCTGCACCAGATCTATACCAAGGCCGATCCCGTCTATTCAGGCCGGGTGACGGTGCCGGTGTTGTGGGACAAGAGGGAGCAGACCATCGTCTCCAACGAATCTTCCGAAATCATCCGGATGCTGAATTCAGCCTTCGACGAATGGGGTGATGCCGGCCTCGATTTCTATCCGCACGCGCTGCGCGGCGAAATCGACAAGGTCAATGAACTGGTCTATCCCGCGGTCAACAACGGGGTCTATCGCGCCGGCTTCGCCACGACGCAGGCCGCCTATGAGGAAGCATTTGGAGAGCTGTTCTCTGCGCTCGATGCGCTGGAAGGCCGGCTGTCGAAGCAACGCTATCTCGTCGGCGATCGCTTTACGGAAGCTGATTGGCGGCTATTCACCACGCTGGTGCGCTTCGACCCGGTCTATGTCGGCCATTTCAAATGCAATCTGCATCGCATAGCCGACTACCCAAACCTGTCGAATTATCTGCGCGATCTTTACCAGGTGCCTGGTGTCGCCGAGACCGTGAACCTGCACCACATCAAGGCGCACTATTACGGCAGCCACGAAACGATCAATCCAACGCGGATCGTGCCTGTCGGGCCGAAACTGGATTATGGCGCACGGCATGACCGGGCGCGGTTCAGCAAGGCGGCGGCCTGATCTACCAGTGGGGCGAGGGCTGCTCGCCGCCAAAAACCTCGGCGATCCGGCGCAGCGTTGCAGGTGTCGTTCCTTGCGGCAGGCGATCGAGCGGGAAGAAGCCGGCTTCGGCGATCTCGTGGTCCGGAAGTTTGGGTGCCGTCTGGCTGAAGCGTTCGATGACGTAGAAGCCGACATGGTCGCGCCGGCTGGCGTGGCGGTTGAAATGCATCGATTTGAACACCGGCGGGGCGGTCAGCGCGATGTTGCCCTCCTCGGCCAATTCACGTGCAAGCGCCTCGGCAAGCGTCTCGCCTACTTCGACACCGCCGCCGGGAAGCTGCCAGCCCGGAACATAGGTGTGGCGAATGAGGAAGACGGAATTGGACGCGGTGTCGTGGACCAGGCCGCGCACCCCAAGCGTCATAGGGCGCCGCAGCACGAAATAGAGATGGAACAGCCTGGCCCTCAGACCTGCCCAGCCAGTCTGGCGAAAGGCCTTCTCGGGATCACTCCTCATCACCAGCCAAACCGCAGGTGGAAAGCGGGGCGCGCCTCGCATATGAAGGAGAAATGTTCAGGCTCGCGCATATTTCCGATGTCCATCTGGGGCCGCTCCCCGATGTATCCTATCGCGATCTCGCGTCCAAGCGCGTGCTTGGCTATGTCAACTGGCAGCGCAACCGCCGCCGCCACATGCATGACGCCGTCATCGACACGATCGTCGCCGACATCAAGGCGAACACGCCTGACCACCTCGCCGTCACTGGCGACCTGGTCAATCTGGCGCTCGACGGCGAAATCGAGATGGCCAGGCATTGGCTGGAGACGCTGGGGCCGCCGCATGACGTTTCGGTCGTTCCGGGTAACCACGACGCCTATGTACCGGGCGCCTTCGACAAGGTCTGCCGATCCTGGGCGGCGTGGATGAGTGGCGACGGCATCAACACGCCCGTCGACCGCAACGCGTTTCCCTATCTGCGGGTGCGCGGCGACGTCGCGCTGATCGGCGTCTCGACGGCGCGCGCCACAGCACCCTTCATGGCCAACGGCTTCTTCATGGAAGGCCAGGCGGAGCGGCTCCGTAAGCTGCTTGATGCCACGGGCCGACAGGGGCTGTTTCGCGCCATCATGATCCACCATCCGCCGGTGCGTGGCGCGGTCCCGCAGCACAAGCGGCTGTTCGGCATCGCCCGCTTTCACAAGATCATTCGGCGCCATGGCGCCGAACTTGTCCTGCACGGCCATTCGCATCTGCCGTCGCTGTTCTTCATCGGCGGTCGAGGCGTCAGGATCCCGGCGGTCGGCGTTGCTGCCGCAGGCCAGGCACCGGGCGGCAAGCCCCCAGCGGCGCAGTACAATCTGTTCGACATCGACGGCGAAAAGGGCAATTGGCGGATCCGGCTGACGCGGCGCGGCCTGACCGGGCCGTCCATACCGCCATCCGATCTGCAGACGCTTGAGCTTGGCGCGGAGCCCGGAGCCGTTATGGCCGCAAGCTGACAATCATGCCGACGAGACGGTCCCACAACAAGACGACCGACACCACCAGGCCGACCAGGGCACCGGCGGCGATCAGGCCAAGCCCGGACAGAAAGGTCGCCCAGCCGTTGCCGCTCGTCGCTGCGCGCAGCGGCGGTTCGGCTTCCGCTACATCGGCCCGTTTCATGCCGGCGACAGCCGGCTCGACCCCGCCTTCCATCATCCTCTGACGCTCGACGATGCGCTCGGCGACATAGCGCGTCACGGAATCGGCAACCGCTTTCATCTCGGTCGATTCGGCAAGCACCATCCGGCCGATGCGGGTGTCCTTGAGGAAGCGATAGGTGCGGCGGTCGCGTCCCATGGCAACATGGCTGACGGCGTCGATCCACAGGCGCGGCTGCAAGCCGGACGAGACGACAAAGTCGAAATTGTCCATGTCGGCCGGAACATCGGCAAAAACCGGCGCCAGCTCGGCGGCAAGCAGATCAAGGCGCATGCGATGCGCCTCGCGCATATCGACTACGACGTCATCGCGGTCGGCGAAGGCATTTTTCACATCGCGGATGGCATCGGATAGTTTATTCGACTGATCGATGGTCTTCTCGCCTGCTTCCTTCATCGGCGTTTGCCTCGCGGGTTTGGTTAACACGGGGTTAACACAGCCGCCGGCAAAATGCACTGGCGAGATGGACGGCATTGAGGCGCGGACGAAGCCTATCGTGCGCGAAAAGGATCAGCTGGCCGCTGCGGCGAATTTCTGGCGACGCGACGCGGCGCGACGGTTGGTGTTGCGGCGAATAATCTCGGCGACGAGGTCGGGGGCTTCTTCGGCCAGCATATGGCCGGCCTCCAGCACATGGTGCACATGAAAATGCGCCGGCAGATCATCCGCCTGGGCAAAGGGCAGCACCGCGTCGTCCGTTCCCCAAGCTACCATCACCGGCATCTTCAGCCCGCCGAGGCGATCATGCGGGATAACGCCTTGGCGATCGTCCTTGGTCATGGCGGCTGCGATCTCGATGAGTTTTTCCAACTGGCCGGCTCGCCTACGCATTTCCCAGAGGGTGTCCACGATGTGATCGAGCGGCCGGGCTGATGGTCCCGACATGGCGACGAGGCAGGCCCGGATCTCGGACCGATCCGCTGCACCGGCATAGCGACGCAACAATGGTCCGTTGATCTCCGGGCCAATGCCGCCCGGCGCCAGAAGCGTCAGCGAGGCGACTTTTTCGGGCTCGGCCTGCGCCATCAGCGCTGCCACCGCACCGCCCATCGAATGGCCCACGAGATGAAAGCGCCTCAGGCGACGCTGCGAGAGATCGGCGAGCACGGCCCTTGCCGCCACCTTGGCCGGACCGGCCGACGGAAAATCGAGCGACAGCCCATGCCCCGGCAGATCATAGGCCAGCGTGCGGGTGGCAGGCATCAGGGAGGAAATCACCTCGCGCCAGACATCGTGGCAACCGCCGAAACCATGCAGCAGGACAATGGCCTTCGAGCCAGCACCCTGTTCGGCGACAAAAAGCGATGCGGTCATGAATGCTGATTTTTTTGCTGTTATCAGGATGCGGAACACCAATTGTGACTGGATTGCTCCTAGTCAACACGAAGCCAGTAAAATTTTCGCGATTTGTACGGTCGCGGACAGACTTCGGCGACCAACCGCAGCGGCGTTTGGAGACAGGAAACCCACTATTAGGACGTGGCGCGGCCGGCCTGCGGATGTCGATTGGTGTCAGCTTGGGTTGCCAAGCCCGGCAGCGCGCAGCGCCTGGACCAGCCGGTCGGTCAGGTCAGCCGGATATTTCCGCTCGACGAAGGTCGCGCGCGGATCGGCGGCAAATTTTGGGAACTCGGTGGTCAGTTGATTCAGCAAAGTGCTCACTAGATGGTCCTGTCCGGCGGCCTTGGCGCCGATCAGCCGCGCCGCCAGATAGTGCGATTTCGTTGCCGTCGTTCTCAATGCCATGCTGGCCGCGATGGCTTTGTTCATGTCGCCGAGCATGAACTCGCCAACGAACACCCCGTAGTCCCACCATGTCGAGTGCCCGCTGAAGGTCTCTGCCGCATGGTCAAGGATCGGCGTTCCCTCCGCGTATCGGCCGGCGAAGATCAGTCCGTAGCCATACGCGGCGGCCATGCCGAGATCATACGGATTGAGTTCATAGGCCTTGCGCATCCAGCGGATCGCTTCGTCCGTATTGCCGAGGCGCGAACTGACATAGCCGTAGGAGCGATGCGCATAGGGGCTGGTCGGTCCCATCTGCACGCCGCGATGGGCAAACTCCACCGCCTTCTCGATCGTCGCATTGGGCGGATAGGCATAGTGATCGGAGACCGCCTCGAGATGAAGGGAGGCCAGTTCCGAATAGACGAGCGACGATTTCGTGCCGCCATTGGCCAGCTTCTCGAGGCAGCGATAGGCAGTCTCATGCGTCCTGGCGTTCTGGTCGAGATAATATTTGTCGTTGAGCAGCAAACATTGCGTCAGGCCATTTGGCGTACTGGTCTGCTCGATATAGTTGTAGATCGTGCCCGAGGCGGGAAGCGCTGAACTGAGCATGTCTGCGATACGGTCTTCGATCGCCGCAGGAGCGCTGTCGGCAGGCGTCAGATTGCGCGAAAGAAGCACTCGTCCGGACGCCACGCTTTGCAGTTCGATT
Source organism: Mesorhizobium sp. LNHC252B00 (assembly GCF_000502955.1). Classification (GTDB taxonomy): domain Bacteria; phylum Pseudomonadota; class Alphaproteobacteria; order Rhizobiales; family Rhizobiaceae; genus Mesorhizobium. The sequence goes on from NZ_AYWO01000016.1 coordinate 57,531, forward strand.
GTGATGTCACCGGTGCCGGCACCGGGCAGGATATCGAATATGAAGCTTGTGGCATCGTCGTCCGAATCGGCGACGGCATCGCGCCCGATGAAGTCGATCGTATCGAAGCCGCTCAGGCCCGCACGCAGCGATGCGGCGACACGGTTGGCGTACGCGCCTTCAGCCTTGAGGCCGATATAGACTTGCGGCAGGGCATCAGCCATTGCCGATGACGCGATGCTTCCGGTTGTGCCGGCGGTCTCGATCGTTGCCGACATGTCGCCGCCTGCCAGCAAGGCACTGCTGCCCTGACGAAGGATCAGTATGCCCAGCATGGCGATGACCAGGACCATCGCCATCCAGAAGAAGCGGAGATGGCGTACCACCAAGGGCGTGGGTGATGGCGTCTCGGTAGCCAGCAATGCCGCATCCGGCACGCTGGCGTCGTCGGGCCGATCGGCGGATGCAGCGCCGTCCTGCTTCAGATCCGGCAGCCTTATGGCGTTCAATTCATAGGCAGGAACATAGCCGCCGCGCGGAATGGCGATGCGGACAGGCTCGGCAACGCCCTCATTGGCAAAATAGTGCTGCAGAAGCTCGCGCAGTCTGCCTGCCTGCACCCGCACGACGGCATCGGTGGACGGATCGAAATCGCCATCCTTGCCGAAAACATCCATGGCGATGGAGAAGCCTTTGAGCCTGTCGGCTTCTCCGGCTTGTTCACGTTCGACAAGATAACGAAGCAGCTTGCGCGCACGTTCGGATCGTCCGAACGTTTGGCTGGCAAGCAGTCGCTCAAGTGTCTCGCGCACTGCGGGGGCGGCAGGCGTGGCATGCTGCAAGTGTCGATCCTCTCGAAGTCGGCACAGGTTGAGGCGCGATCATATAGGTCCCGCACCGCCACACAAGTATACAACCATTATGTGATCACGTACCCCACCGGATAATTGTTCGGTGGTTAATGTCCCGAAAGATCGGAACCGATCACCAGCTTGCGGCGGTCCCGATCTGCTCTGGTCGTGCGTCAGCCGGCTTTCTTGCCAATTATCCGGTTGGCGGCGGACATCACCGCTTCCAGCGAGGCGGCGACGATGTTGGTGTTGATGCCAGCGCCGAACAGCTTACCGTCAGGATATTCCATCTCGACATAGGAAATGGCCGACGCGTTCGAACCGCGCTGCAACGAGTGCTCGGAATAGTCGAGCACCGACATCTCGACGCCGAGATGGCGCGACAGCGCATCGACGAAGCCGTCGATCGGACCGGTGCCGGTGCCCGATATCGTCACTTCCTTGCCATTGTCGAGGATGACAGCCTCGACAACGCGCCGGCCCTTGATTTCGGTGCTGGGATAGGTGTGGTGATCGAGGAATTTCAACCGCGCGCCGGATTGATCGACATAGGTCTCGAGAAAGCGTTCGTAGATGCGCCTTACCGGCACTTCCTTGCCCTCGGCATCGGTGATCGCCTGGATTTCCTGGCTGAATTCGATCTGCAGATTGCGCGGCAGGTTGAGGCCGTAATCGGCCTGCAGCACATAGGCGATGCCGCCCTTGCCGGACTGCGAGTTGATGCGGATGATAGCTTCATAGCTGCGTCCGACATCGGCCGGATCGATCGGCAGATAGGGCACTTCCCACAGGCTCGTGTTGGCCTTCTTCAACGCCTTCATGCCCTTGTTGATGGCATCCTGGTGCGACCCGGAAAAGGCGGTGTAGACGAGTTCCCCGACATAGGGATGGCGCTCGGGGATCTTCAACTGGTTCGAATATTCGTAGACATCCTTCATCCGGTTGATGTCGGAACAGTCGATCCCCGGATCGACGCCTTGCGTGTACATGTTGAGCGCCAGCGTGACGATGTCGACATTGCCGGTGCGCTCGCCATTGCCGAACAGCGTCCCCTCGACGCGGTCGGCGCCGGCCATCAGGCCGAGTTCGGTGGTGGCGATGCCGGTGCCGCGGTCATTGTGCGGATGCAGCGAGACCAGCAGGTTCTCCCGGTTGTCGAGGTTGCGGCACATCCATTCGATGCGGTCGGCATAGATGTTGGGTGTCGACATCTCGACCGTCGACGGCAGGTTGACGATCAGCTTGTTATCCGGCGTCGGCCTGACGATCTCGGTGACGGCGTTGCAGATCTCCAGCGCCACTTCGAGTTCGGTGCCGGTAAAACTCTCCGGCGAATATTCGAAGCGAAACCCGCCGCCGGCCTTGGCCGCCATGTCGGTGATCATCTTGGCCGCATCGGTGGCGATGCGCTTGATGCCGCCGACGTCTTTTTCGAAGACGACGCGGCGCTGCAATTCGCTGGTCGAATTGTAGAAATGCACGATCGGGTTGGTGGCGCCCTTCAGCGCCTCGAAGGTGCGGGTGATCAGTTCGGGCCGGCACTGCACCAGCACCTGCAGCGAGACGTCGGCGGGTACGTTGCCTTGCTCGATGCACCAGCGGGCGAAGTCGAAATCGGTCTGCGAGGCCGACGGGAAACCGATCTCGATCTCCTTGAAGCCCATGTCGAGCAGCAGGCCGAACATGCGCGCCTTGCGCTCGTGGCCCATGGGGTCGATCAGCGCCTGGTTGCCGTCGCGCAGGTCGACCGAACACCAGATCGGCGCCTTGTCGATGACCTTCGAGGGCCAGGTGCGGTCGGTGAGGCCGACGGTCGGATATGGCTGGTATTTGCGGGCCGCGTCAGGCATGCCCCCGTTCTGGATGCTTCTTTCCACACCCTTGCCTGCTACCGCGGCGTCGGAGCGGACCTCTTCTCGTGCGTTCATTGTCGTTTCTCCCGGCGGCTCATGGATCCACCCTCAGGTGGATTGATGGCGAGCGGCGCCTTTACCGGAATTTCGTTCGCTTGATGTGACTGCCAAGGAGCATGCGCTTGCGCGGCGGTTCGACCGCCGGGCGCTCCTTCAGCGAACCCGGCGATCGCCGATAAGGCCGAGAAGAAGCAGGGTCGACGCCAGCGCGCGCACGGCCTCGCCGGAAAAACCGGTCGGACGGGAAGCGTTGATGGCGCGCGTGTTCATGGCTGATCTCATATAGGAGCAGCTTGTGGGAGGCAAGTGGGACTCAAGTTGACAAAAGACCTGACGACAGCCAGTTCGGCGGTGTCGGCAGCTTTTGTGCCGGTAGCAGGATAGGAATTTTTTCTTGATTTCGTGACCTCAGCTATGGTACATATTCGCCCATGGTGCTGATTTGCGCCAGTGACCCGCCGCGCAGGCGGGTTTTTCGTTTCCGTCAGCCTACGCGCCGGCGAAGGCGCCGAAGGAACCCGTTAACCCGAGTTCGTTGCCCTGGCATGGCGGGGGGAATCTCTAACGCACGTGCTCTTCCCCAGGCGCGGCAAATGCGCCAGACTTGGGCGTCGACGGGGTTGCGATGTCCTGTCGCTGGGAGGGGTCATCCATGAATTTCGTGTTCTTCTCGCCGCATTTTCCCGCCAATGGCGCGGATTTCTGCGACCGTTTGAAGAAGGCTGGAGCAAGGGTGCTGGGCATCGGCGACGCACCCTATGAGGCACTCGACGCCAAGCTGAAGGCGGCGCTTTCGGAATATTACCGTGTCGCCGACATGGAAGACTACGATCCGGTGTTCCGGGCGATGGGCCATTTCATCCACAAATGGGGCCGCATCGACCGTTTCGAATCGCTCAACGAGCACTGGCTGGAGCTGGAAGCCAACATCCGCACCGACTTCAACATCTATGGCACCAAGCTCGATTTCGTGAAGAATCTGAAGCGCAAGAGCCGCATGCGTGCCTTCTTCCGCAAGAGCGGTGTCGACACGATAGCGCAGCGCAAATGCTCCGACCGCGCTGGGGCCATGACCTTCATCCGCCGCGTCGGCTATCCGGTGGTGGTCAAGCCGGACAGCGGCTCGGGCGCCTCGAACACCTTCAAGATCTCCAACGCCAGGGAGCTCGACCAGTTCTTCAGGGTCAAGCCCGAGGACGTGACGTTCGTCATGGAGCAGTTCATCGAGGGGCTGGTGGTGACCTTCGACGGGCTGGTCAATCGCGACGGCGAGGTGGTGCTGGCGGCGAGCCATCGTTACGACCAGAGCGTCATGGAGGTGGTCAACAAGGATCGCCACATGAGCTACGTTTGCTTTCCCAGGATCAGCCCGGCAGTCGAGGAGGCCGGCCGCAAGATCCTGAAAGCGTTCGACGTGCGCGAGCGCTTCTTTCACATCGAGTTGTTCGAGACCAAGGACGACCGGGTCATCGCGCTGGAGGTCAACATGCGCCCGCCCGGCGCCTGGATGACCGATGCCATCAACTACACCTTCGACATCGACGTCTATGCGGCATGGGCCGAGATGGTGGTCAGGGATGCCGCCGGCGGGCCCTATGAGGGCAAGTATTTCACCGCCTACGCCAGCCGCAAGCGACGCCTCAGCTATTTGCACAGCCATGAGGACGTGTTAGCCGCCCATGGCGACAAGATCGTCCACCATCAGGCCATCGAAGAGGTTTTCAGCCGCGCCATGGGAAATTACGCCTACCAGATGCGCTCGAAGGACGAAGCGGCGCTGCGCAAGGCGGTCGCCTACATCCACGCGGAAAAGGTGTGAGGCGATGGACATCTCCTATCACAAGAGTTTCTCGGACAAGCTCGGCCGCGACATGGAATACAAGCGCTACGGCCACGCCGGCCGGCCGGTGGTGGTGTTTCCGACCTCGCAGGGGCGCTTCTACCAGTTCGAGGATTCCGGCGGCGTAGGCGCACTGGCCGAATTCATCGACACCGGCCGCATCCAGCTGTTCACCGTCGACGGCGTCGATTCGGAATCCTTCTTCGACAATCATGCGGACGCCGCGCATCGTATCGCTCGCCACGAGGCCTATTTCCGCTATGTGCGCGAGGAGGCGCTGCCGGAATTCCTGTCGACAGCCGAGCAAGCCAATGGCGGGCGCAAGCTGAAGCCGCTGTTCTCGGGCTGCTCGATGGGCGGCTACCACTCGTCGAACTTCGTCTTCCGCTTTCCCGAGCTTGCCAGTGGCGTCATCGCGCTGTCGGGCGTCTATTCGGCCGGCGACTTTTTCGGCAAGGCGCTTGAAGGCGACATCTTCTACAATTCGCCGCTCGACTATCTGCCCGGCATCGTCGATCCCAAGCTGCTTGCTCGCCTGAAGGCGCTGCGGCTGATCTTCTGCTGCGGGCAGGGCGCGTGGGAGGAGCGGATGCTGGTCGAGACGCGCCGGCTGGAACAGATCCTGCGTGACAAGTCCATTCCCGCCTGGGTCGACTATTGGGGTGGCGATGTCAGCCACGACTGGCCGTGGTGGCACAAGCAACTGGTCTATTTCTTCGGTCGCTGGCTGGATGAAGACCTGATGCACAGGCTGGATTGAGGTGCGTTGCTCGGCCTGACTCTGGACCCACCTCGCTGCGCAGTCGGATGAGCACATCCGACCTGGCCGTGGCCGGTTCCGGATGCTTTGGCCAGGTTGCAGCGGCGGCAAGCGGCTCCTAGACGTTCCAGAAAAATATGACTCCTATAATCATGTTTTGGTGGAAATACCGGAGCGGCTGTGGCATGGCGGTTGCGGCGAGGCGCCGCGGTGTCTTGTCCCTATCGTTTCGAAGGACTTGGGTGATGGACCAACTGAGCGCGCAGACCCGTATCAGCGATGAGGCAACCAGGTCGGCGATAGAGCGGCTGCGTGCCGAGCACGGCGAATTCGAGATCGAAACCGGCGTTGCCCATCGGTGGGAGCTTCGCCTGCATTACGGCTCGTTGAGCGCCACGCTCGAGGATGACGGCATGCTGATCCGTGTCGCGGCGATGGACGAAACCTGCCTGTCCTACATGAAGATGACGGTTGCCGGCCATGTCGCCGAACATCTTGGCACGGCCAGCGGAGTGCGCTGGCAAGGCGACGGCGTAGACGCCGGCACGCCGGTCTTCTTCCGTGAGATCACAGTGTTGGCGTCGACGCGGATCTCGGCGCATATGCAGCGCCTGCGCTTCGCCGGCAAGGATCTCGTCCGGTTTACCCATGGCGGCCTGCACATGCGGCTGCTGCTGCCGCCGCATGGGCGGCGGCCGGTCTGGCCCACGATAGGTGCCGACGGGCTGCTTGTCTGGCCCGCGGGCGACGATGCCCTGACCATACGGGTCTACACGATCCGGGCGGTGGATGCCGCAAGCGGCTGGCTCGATGTCGATTTCGTGCTGCACCCTGGCCAGGACACGCCCGCCGCCACTTTTGCGCAAAACGCACAGGCGGGGGACGTCATCGGCATGATCGGACCCGGCGGCGGCGATGCCCCGGTAGCTCAGACCCTGCTTCTGCTCGGCGATGACACCGCGCTGCCCGCCATCGGCAGGATCCTCGAGCATCTGCCGCCGTCAACCCGCGCCGAAGCACTGGTCGAAGTCGATGGCCCGGATGACCGGATCGCGCTGGCGCAAGGCGACAATATCGACATCACCTGGCTTTACCGGCTCGGCCGTGAAGCCGGCACCGCCGGCCTGCTGCCGGCCGCCTTGCGGGAGCGCAGCCACATGGCGCTTGCCGACGGCCTTTATGTCTGGGCCGGATGCGAATTCGGCGATTTCCGGGAGATCCGCAAGATCGTGCGCAAGCAATGGAGCCTGTCGCGCGACCAGCACCTGGTCACGGCCTACTGGCGCCGGGACGCTCGCAGCGTGGGCGACGACGAGTAACTGTCGATCTCCTATCGACGTTCGCTACCGCGCGAAGCGACGGTTAGTCGTGGCGGGCCAGAAACGCTTCGGTGACAGCCATGCAATCCTGCCTTTCCTCGACATGCGGCATGTGGCTCGAGAGTGGGAAGACATGGCCTTCGACCGTGGGAATATGGTCGAGGAAGGGCTGGACACAGGCTGGCGTGGCTTCATCGAAAAGGCCGCGAAAGGCCAGTGTCGGCGCTTCGATCAGCGGCAGGCGATCGATAACAGTCCAGTCGCGCATGGTGCCGACAACGTGGAATTCATTGGGGCCGTTCATCGTGTGGTAGACGGTGGGATCGGCATCGATGGCGGCAAAGGTGCGCGCCACCTCCGCCGGCCAGGGCACGACGCGGCAGACGTGCCGGTCGTAGAATGCGCGGGTCGCCGCGAGGTAGTCGGGATGGTCCGTCGTCCCGTCCGCTTCGTGGCGATCGAGCGCCTGTCGCACCGTTGCCGGCAGCTCCGCACGCAGTTGCCTCGCGCCTTCGACCCACAGCTTCATCGAGGCGAGCGAGTTGGCGAGCACCAGTGCCTTGAGGCCCGCAGGCCGGCGCACCGCATGCTCGGCACCGAGCATGCCGCCCCAGGATTGCCCGAGCAGGGCGTAACGCTGCTGGATGCCGAGATGGGCAAGCAGCGCATCCAGTTCGCCAAGGAAGAATTCGACCGTCCAGAAGTCGCCGCCCTTGTGCGGCAGATGGGTGGATCGTCCGTTGCCGATCTGGTCGTAGTGGACCACCGCGCGGCCGAAGCCGGCAATGTCCTTGAAGCTGTCGACATAGTCGTGGGTGCAACCGGGACCACCATGAGCAACGACCAGCGGCAGCCTGCCCGACGCCAGGTCTCCCGTCACGCGGTACCAGGTCCTGTATGGCCCGTAGGCGCTGAACCCTTCCGATATTGCAAGCTCGTCCATCGTGTCCTCTGCCTGGCTGGCTCGGCGGCGGCCGCTCATCAGCGGTCTCCGACGGTGTTCGTGGCAAAGGGTATAGAGGCGGACCGGCAAGCGACCAGCTAGCAATAACGTTAGTTTTGATGCTGCCGGCGGGACAGGTCCTGGCCCTGGCTGATCGGCCCGAGCAACCGGTAGTGTGCCGCCAGGGCGATGGCGTGGAAGCGGTTGCGGGCGCCGAGTTTGCGGCTGGCGGCGTTGAGATGCAGCGTCGCGGTCGGCACGCTGCGGCAGATTTCATTGGCGATCTGCTTGGCCGTCAATCCGCAAGCCGCGAGGCTCAGACACTGGCGTTCCCGTGATGTCAGGTGGAAATACTGGCTTGTCCTGGTGCGCTGATCGAACCCGGCATAGACGCAATCGTGGAACAGGTGACCGAGGTCGCCTATGCCGGGCAGCATCCCTTGTGCCTCGGCTTCGAAATTCGGCTCCGGATCAAGGCGGATGGCGGTGAAGGTGGCGAGATCGCCGCCGTCGAAGCGGATCGGTACCGTCACGCCGCATGTCATCTTGGTGTCCAAGAGATAGCCTATCACCGGGTCATGCTTGCGCTGCAGGATGCGTCGCATGACCGGGCTCTGCGACCCTTTGTGCGACCACAGAAATGGTCGCGACACCGCGAGTGCAGCCTCCTGCACCGGATCGAGTTGATAGTAGCCACCCTTGCACCACAGGTCCTGCATGTCGGGCGGCACGTTGGCGAGGGCCATGAGCGAAGGCGTGATCAACTCGCCGTCATGGCTGACCGGGACCGGCGTGTAGTCGTAGATCAGCGAGGTGAAACCGGCGGGCGCAAGCACGCGCATCGCCGCCGCCATGGCGGCGTCGATTCCCATGCCTGTGTGAAATTCGCTCTCGAAATCGCCGGATACGCCTTGCATGAGCAAAAGCTTACCCGCTAGCCAATGTTTGTCAAACGGGCATGTTCGAAAAATGCTCAACAAATGAGCACAGCACGATCACGGCTTGTTGCTCGCGACGCATCTGGACGGCCAAAACTATCTTAATTCACAGCTATCCCGGCGGGTTTCGTGCGCCATACGCTGTGTACAATGGATCGCGGTCCGGCGTGTGCCACCTGGCGCACATCGTGGTTTGCAATCACCCACTTCCCCAGAGGAGCAAGACGATGCGGTCCCGGAATGTTTTTAGCGCAATGATGGCCGGTGTCGGCCTGGCTGGCCTGATGCTGATGGCACCCGTGACAGGCGCGGCCGCGCAAGAAGGCAAGGCTGGCGGGACGCTGAAGCTTCTCGCCAACGCCGCTGCCGGCACGATCGATCCGCACATCAACTACACGCTGCAATATTTCCAGATCAACTATGTCCTCTATGATGGGCTGGTGACCTTCCGCAAGACCGGCGACAAGACCGGTTTCGAGGTGGTGGCGGACCTGGCCGAGAGCTTGCCCAAGCCGGAAGACGGCGGCAAGAAATATGTCTTCAAGCTGCGCAAGGGCATCAAGTTCGCCGACGGATCGGACCTGACGACGGCCGATGTCGTGGCGTCGTTCCAGCGCATGTTCAAGATCAGCGGCCCGACGACGGGCACGCTCTACAATGGCATTGTCGGCGCCGACACATGCCTCAAGACGCCGGCGACCTGCACGCTCGAGGGCGGGGTCGTCGCCGATGAGGCGGCGAGCACCGTCACCTTCAATCTGGTGGCGCCCGATCCGGACTTCCTGCAGAAGATCTCGATCCCGCACGCCGCGATCCTGCCCGCCGAGGCGCCCCTCAAGGATTCGGGGACCGCGCCCATTCCGGGCACCGGGCCCTACATGATCGCCAGCTACGATCCCAACAGCCTGCTCAAGATGGTGCGCAATCCGCATTTCAAGGAATGGAGCAAGGAGGCGCAGCCGGCCGGCTATCCCGACGAGATAGACTATAGCTTCGGTCTCACCGACGAGGCGGCGGTCACCGCCGTGGAAAACGGCCAGGCTGATTGGATGTTCGATCCACCGCCGGCGGACCGGTTGGCGGAACTGGGCACGAAATATGCCAAGCAGGTGTCCGTCCATCCTCTGACGGCGATGTGGTATGTGCCGATGAACACCAATCTCGCGCCGTTCAACGACATCCGGGTGCGGCAGGCGGTCAACTACGCCATCGACCGGGCGGCCATCGTCAAGCTGTTCGGCGGCAGCAATCTGGCGCAGCCTTCCTGCCAGATCCTGCCGCCGGATTTCCCGTCCTACGCGCCTTATTGCCCGTTCACGGCCAATCCCGGCGAAAAGTGGTCGGCGCCTGACCTGGAGAAAGCCAAAGCGTTGGTCGCCGCCTCGGGAACAGCCGGACAGGAGGTGACGATCATCACCGAGGACACCGAAGTGTCGAAGTCGATCGGCGTGTACCTGCAGGATGTGCTGAACGGGCTGGGCTACAAGACCTCGATCAAGCCGATCTCGCAGAACATCCAGTTCACCTACATCCAGAACACCAACAATAAGGTGCAGATTTCCATCTCGCAGTGGTTCCAGGACTATCCCGCGCCTTCGGACTTCCTGCAGGTGCTGTTCAGCTGCGCCTCGTTCACACCCGGCTCGGACGCCTCGATCAACATTTCCGGCTTCTGCGACAAGTCGATCGACAAGAAGATGGGCGAGGCTCAGGCCGCCACGATCGCCGATCCTGCCAAGGGCGCGCAACTGTGGACCGCCGTCGACAAGGCAGTCACCGACGCCGCGCCCGTGGCCGTGCTGTTCACGCCGAAGCGCGTCGACCTGATCTCACCGCGGCTGAAGAATTTCGTCTTCAGCCCGCAATTCTACTGGATCATGAGTCAGTCGTGGGTCGAGTGATCAGTGGTTGAGTGATCAGGCCCTGTCCGATCCGCGGCGGAACGATGCGCAATCCTCCGCCGCGGTTGCTTTTCCCGCCGATCTGAAATTCATACTCATCATGGACAATTCCATTGGCGGGCAAGTGCTGGTTCGGACCCGCCGGGGCGCCGAGGGGCCATGGCGGACGGCATGGCGCAAGCTCAGGGCCGACCGGGCTGCCATCATGGCGTTCGGCGTTCTGGTGCTGATCACCGCCGCTTCGCTGGCAGCCCCTCTCTACGCCCGCCATGTGGCGCAGACCGATCCTTTCGCTACCAACCTCAATGGCGAGATCGTCATAGACGGTCAGACCAGGCAGGTGCTGGAGCCTTCGACCGAAGGCCTTGGCCTAGGGTTCACGCCGCTTGGCCCGACCTGGGATTTCGGACCCTATATGCTGGGTGCTGACAATCAGGGCCGCGACGTTGCCGCTCGCCTGCTTTACGGCGGTCGTAATTCGTTGCTGATCGCCGGCGCCGCGGCGTTGATATGCCTTGGCCTGGCGACATTGCTCGGCGTCGTCTCCGGCTTTTTCGGCGGTCTGGTCGACATCTTGCTGTCGCGCATTCTCGATGTGCTGTGGGCGTTTCCCGTCTTCCTGCTGGCGATTTCGCTGTCGATCGTCCTGATCACCCAAAGCATCATCATCGGCCCGATCGAAATCCGCTCCGGCAGTCTCTGGCTGCCGATCTTCATCATCGGCATCGTCTACGTGCCTTACGTCGCCAGGCCCATTCGCGGTCATGTCCTGTCGTTGATGCAGGCCGAGTTCGTCACGGCCGCGATCGGCATTGGCGCATCGCCCTGGCGTATCCTGCTCTACGATATCCTCCCCAATGTGATCACCCGGGTCATCGTCTTCGTGCCGCTCATCCTGGCGCTGAACATGATGACCGAATCCTCGCTGTCATTCCTGTCCATCGGCGTGCAGCCGCCCGATGCGAGCTGGGGTACCATCATCCAGGACGGGCAGGGGCTTCTCTATTCACGTCCAATCGTCGCCCTGGCGCCGGGGTTGGCGATCGTCATCACGGTGCTGGCACTGAACATATTGGGCGACGGCGTGCGCGACGCGCTCGACCCGAAGTCGTCGATCAGGGTCGTCTGATGCTGACGGCGCTCATTTCCAGGCTCGGCCAGATGGTGCTGGTGATGTTCGGCATCAGCGTCGTCGCCTTCTTGATCTTTTTCGCCACCCCGGGCGCCGACCCGTCGGCGCGCATCGCCGGGCGCAACGCATCACAGGAAACGCTGGCCCAGGTGCGGCACGATTTCGGCCTCGACCGGCCGCTGCCTGTGCGATACGCGCTGATGATGAAGCGGCTCTTCATCAGCCGCGACCTCACCTCCTTCGTCAATCGCGGCCAGAAGGTCGTTCCAACGGTGCTCGAGGCGATCCCGATCACTCTGTCGCTGGTGCTTGGCGCTGCCGTCTTCTGGGTTCTCGGCGGGTTGATCGTCGGTGTTGTCGCCGGCGCGACGCGCGGTACGTGGCTCGACCGGACGCTGATGATCCTCAGCCTGATCGGCGTGTCGATACCGGTCTTCTGGCTGGGCGAGGTCGCCAATCTGGTCACGCAAAGCCGCTGGCATGACAGCTGGCTGTTCTCATGGGTGCCGCCGCTCGGCTATATCCCTTTCACCGAGGATCCCTGGGGCTGGTTCAAGGCACTTGTCATTCCCTGGTTCACGCTCGCCACGCTCTATATCGGACTTTACGGCCGCGTGCTTCGGGCCTCGATCATCGAGACCATGCAGGAGGATTTCATCCGCACCGCGCGCGCCAAGGGCATCGGCGAGCGGCGGGTGCTGCTGCATCACGGCCTAAGAACCTCGCTCGTCGCCTTCGTCACCATGTTCGGGCTGGATTTTGGAGCCTTGGTCGGCGGCGGCGCCTTGCTGACGGAGGTGGTGTTCGGCCTGCAAGGGGTCGGCAAGCTCACCTACGGCGCCTTGCAGACGCTCGATCTGCCGATGATCCTGGCGACGGTCATCTACGCCTCGTTCTTCGTGGTGATGGCGAATTTCATCGTCGACGTTGTCTTTGTCTTCATCGATCCGAGGGTTAGAGATGCCCATTGACAAGATGCCCCCCGACAGGCCGCTGCTGGTCGTTGAGAATCTGTGCGTCTCGTTCCGCACCGAGGGCGGTGTGGTGCCTGCCGTCAGCGGCGTCTCGTTCTCGCTCGCGCAGCGCGAGATCCTCGGCGTCGTGGGTGAAAGCGGTTCGGGCAAGAGCCAGACCTTGCTCGCCATTCTGGGCTTGATCAGCAGTCCCAATGTCGTCGTCACCGGGTCGGTGCGTTTTCTCGGCCAGGAGTTGCTGGGTCTCAAGCGCCGAGCCCTCGATGCCATTCGCGGCCGGCAGATCGGGATGATCTTCCAGGATCCGATGACGGCGCTGACGCCCGTACATACGATCGGCGACCAGATCATCGAGCAGATCCGCGCGCATGAGCGGGTGTCGCGCGCTGCTGCGCGCAAGCGGGCGGTGGACTTGCTCGACGCGGTTGGATTGCCGAGCCCCGACAACGCGGTCGACCGCTATCCCCACCAGCTGTCCGGCGGCATGCGCCAGCGCGCCGTTATCGCCATGGCGCTGTCGTGCAATCCGGCACTGCTGATCGCCGATGAGCCGACGACGGCGCTCGACGTGACGGTGCAGGCGCAAATCCTGGAGCTGATCGGCCGATTGCGCAACGAGTTCGGATCCGCCGTCATCCTGGTCACCCATGATCTCGGCGTGGTCGCCGAAGTCGCCGACCGCGTGCTGGTGATGTATGCCGGGCGGGTTGTCGAGGAGGGCAGCAAGGGGCAGCTCTTCCGCGAGCCGCTTCACCCTTACGCGTGGGGGCTTTTCGGCTCGATCCCGCCGATGCAAGGTCCGCGTCCCGCGCGACTGACGGCCATTCCCGGCAGCCCGCCGAAACTGAGCCAGATGCCGCAGGGCTGCGCGTTCGGGCCGCGGTGCACATTCCGCCACGAAGCCTGTGCCGCCCAGCCTGCGCTTGGTGGGGCGGGCGGGCACCGGTCGGCATGCTTTCTTCCGCGGGACGGCCGACAGGATCTGCGGCCGACGCTGGCTGGCAGAGCCGTGCCGGCATGAGCGAAACCAGGCCGAAACCGCTGGTGCGGACCAGCGATCTGTCGAAACACTATCCGGTCGGGCGCTCGCCCTTTCAGCGGCGGATCGTCCACGCGGTGGAGCAGATCTCGCTCGACATCTTCGCGGGCGAGACGCTTGGCATCGTCGGCGAGTCCGGCTGCGGAAAATCGACGCTGGGGCGCTGCCTCGTCCGGCTCACGGAAATCAGTTCCGGATCACTGGAATTCGAAGGCCGCGATATCACCAAAGCCTCGCAACGGCAGCTTCGGCCGATACGGCGCCAGATGCAGATGGTGTTTCAGGATCCCGCCGCTTCGCTCAATCCGCGCCGCCGCGTCGGCGATCTGCTGGCGGACCCGTTCCGCGTGCATGAAAGACTGGCGCGATCGGAAATGGCGGATCGCGTCGAGGAATTGCTGGTCCGCGTCGAACTGCTTCCCGAGCATGCCCAGCGCTTCCCGCATGAATTCTCCGGCGGACAGCGCCAGCGGATCGGCATCGCCCGCGCGCTGGCGCTGCGGCCGCGGCTGATCGTTGCCGACGAACCGGTGTCGGCTCTGGACGTGTCGATCCAGGCGCAGATCATCAACCTGCTCTGCGACCTGCGTGACGAATTCAACCTGACCTATGTGTTCATCGCCCACGATCTCTCGGTGGTCAGGCAGTTCTCGTCGCGGGTGGCGGTGATGTATATGGGTTCGATCGTCGAAACGGGGCCTGTCGACGCTGTCTTTTCTGCGCCACGGCATCACTACACCATAGCGCTTCGCTCGGCAGTGCCGGTACCCGACGTCGACAACCGGCCAGGCCAGCGGATCATGCTCAAGGGCGATCTGCCGAGCCCGCTCGACCCGCCGTCGGGCTGCCGTTTCCATACGCGTTGCGTGGCGGCGACTTCGGTCTGCCGCCACGAGCGTCCGGTACTTTCGCTCGTCGACAAGAACCACTTCGTCGCCTGCCACCATCCGAGGGCGGGCTAGGCTCTCGTCAGAAGCGGTAGCGCAGGCCGGCGAACAGTGAGCGGCCCTCGTCGCGGTAGCAATAGCCCGCCGAGCAGATGGTCTTCTGGCTGTCGAACAGGTTCTTGGCGTTGACCTGCAGCTTGACGCCTTCCAACTTCGGATTGCGATAGCCGAAATCATAGGAGAGCGAGGCGTCGACGAAGGCGCGTGCGCTGTTCTTGAAAGTGTTGGTGTCGTCGCCATAGCTCGAGCCGGCGACGCGCACTCCAGTGCCGAGCCCCAGCCCCTCCAGCGTGCCGTTCTCGAACTGGTAGTGGCCCCACAGCGACAGGATGTGGTTCGGCGTCGCTGATAGCTCCTTGCCATCGGTTCCTTCGGCGCCACGCTCGATCCTGACGCGCAGATAGGTATAGGAAGCGATGAAGCTGAAGCCGTTGTCGAGCGAGGCATTGGCTTCCAGTTCGACACCGCGCGAATTCAGGTCGAGCTGGCGCTGCTTGTTGATGCCTGTCGAGGCGTCGAAGACGACGCCGTCCTTCTGGTCGATGTCGAACAGCGCGGCGCTGACGGTCGCATTGTAATTCGGGATCTCGTATTTGACGCCGATCTCCTTCTGCGTCGCGATGGTCGGCCGGGCGACACGGCCGACAGGGCTGGTGACGTCGTCATACACGAAGCCGATATTGGGCGAGAACGAGGTCGAATAGTTGACGTAGGGCGTGATGCCCCATTCGGTCTGGTAGGACAGGCCGAGACGGCCGGAAAAGGCGCTGTCCTTCTGCTTCGACGTGCTGTAGTCGGCGGCGGTGGAGGTTGTGTCGACCCAGTCGTAGCGGCCGCTGGTGAACAGGGTGAAATCGTTCCACTCCATCTGGTCGTGCAGATAGACGCCGAGCTGGTTCATCTCCTGTCCGCCGGAGTGGGGAACCGGCATCGCCTTGATGTCGTCGACCGAGACATAGGACAGACCGCTGCCGGCGTCGTAGTCCGACCAGGCATAGTCGATGCCGCCGACGGCGGTGTGCCTGACCGCGCCGGTGTCGAACTCGAACTGCGCCATATTGTCGACGACGAAGTTCTTCATGGTCTCGGTGTAGTGGCCCCAGTAGCGCTTCAAGTCGGCACCGTCCGGATAGTGGCCGCTGTACTCGATGTCGGTGTCGACGGCGTTGTAGCGCAGGTTCTGGCGCACCGTCAGCACATCGTTGAAACGATGCTCGAACTCGTAGCCGATGCGGCCCTGGCTCTGGGTGAAATCGTTCCAGGCCGGATCGCCCTCATAGACATTGGACAGCACGCCATAGCCTGAATTGTAGAAGGCGGCCGTGCCACCGGTGACCGATTTCGAATATTCGCCAAGAATGGTGAGCTTGGTGTCCTCGTCCGGTTTGAAGGTGACAGCCGGCGCCAGATAGACTTTGTCGTCGGGATAGCTAGGCAATTCGGTATCGCTTTTGCGGCCGAGGCTGGTGAAGCGATAGAGGACGGTGCCGTCCTCGTTCACGGGTCCGGATGCGTCAAGGCCCGCCTGAAACCGGTTGTGCTCGCCTGCGAGCAGTTCGATCTCGCGGAACGGCTCATCCTTGGGGCGCTTGGTGACGACATTGACGATGCCGCCTGGGCCGCTGACACCATAGAGCGACGATGCCGGGCCTTTCAGGATTGTCACGCCCTCGATCCCGTAGGGCTCGGTCCTGAACCAGGCCGAAGGCCCATTGTACTGGCGCAGCCCGTCGCGGAACATGCCGTTGTAGAAGGCCTGGAAGCCGCGCAGGAAGAACGCATCGTAGCGGGTGTCGAAGCCGAAACTGTTGGGGTTGGCGCTGGCAGTGTAGCCGAGCGTTTCGTTCAGCGTACGCGGCTTCTGGTCCTCGATCTGCGCCTGCGTCACCACTGAAACGGCCTGCGGAATCCTGGCCAGCGGCGTGTCGGTCTTGGTGCCGATGCGATCCTTCTTGGCGACATAGCCATCCTGCTTCAGGATTTCGTTGCTCTGCGCGGTGACCTCGATGTTGCCGAGCATGGTGGACGTTTCGCTGTCCTGCGCATGTGCAGCGCCGGACTGGCCGAGCATTGCCGCGCCGCCCAACAATGAGATCCACAGGCGCCATGTCGTCAGCCTTGTTCGCATCAACTCGTCTCCACCGTCTCATGCTTGATTGCGTCCCCGCGTTCTCAAATATGAGTATGGGAGTCAAGTATTTTTTCCCGCAGCGGCCCAAGCTGACATGGGCTGTTGCAGAGCGGCACTGCTGACGGATTCGACCGATTTGGTTTTGAGCTTCTGGGGCGGCGGCTTTGCCGTCTGTCCTGGTCAGCCGGTCTTGGCGTCGGCCAGCCCGAAGCCGCCGACAGGATGGGTTTCGACCTGGAATTCAAAGCCGGCGATGAACGGCCGGGCCTTGGCGATCGTCGCCTGGACTTCCGGAAGCTGCAGCGATGCCTTGTGACTTTCGGCGTCGATCCACACTTCGGTGACCCAGATAGCATCGGCATCCGCGGGGTCGCGGGCGATGATGTAGTTGAGGCAACCCGGCAGGGCGCCGGTGCTGGCGCGCAGGAGGTCGATGACCGCGTCACGCTGGCCGCGCGCCGCCCGCATCTTGCCGATCAGTCCGTACATTCCGTTGTCTCCGTTTGAGGTTGTCGACAAGAACATGCAGATAGCCAGTATGCCGATAGCCGCTCAAGGCATCAACTGGCCGCCATTCACCTCGATCACCTGGCCGGTGATGTAGCCGCTCAAAAGATCGGAAGAGAGGAACAGATAGGCGCCGACGCAATCCTCAGCCGTGCCGGCACGCCCCTGCGGAATGGTGGCGATCATGCCTTTCATCTGGTCGTCGGTCGAATAGCGCTCGTGGAACGGCGTCAGAATGGTGCCGGGCGCCACCGCGTTGACGCGGATGCCGAAGCCGATCAGCTCCTTGGCCATGCCGCGCGTCACATTGGAGACGAATGCCTTGGCCGAGCCGTAAAGTCCGGCGCCGCCGCCCGCTCCATTGCGCGCGGCGATCGACGAGGTGTTGACGATGAAGCCGCCCTGTTTCTTCAGCCACGGGATCGCCCTGCGCGAGGCGGTCAATACCGAACGCGCATTGAGGTCCATCACCGCGTCGTAATGCGCCTCGGTCTGCTCTGCGTAGGGCACGCGGCCAAGCATGCCGCCGGCATTGTTGATCAGGCCGTCGAGGCGGCCGAAATACTGCGCGCTCTCTTCGACGACGTGTTCGACATCGGCGGCAACGGAAAAATCGCCCTGGACGAGAAACACCTCGCCGCCCTTGTCGGCGATCGTCAACCCGAGCCTTTCGGCGGCGTCGCGGCTCGAATTGTAGTGCAGCGCCACCTTGCATTTCTGCGCTGCATAAGCCAGCGCCAGCGCAGCGCCGATACCGGTCGACGCACCGGTGACCAGCACCGCCTTGCCGGCGAGATCGGGTATGCTGAGTGTGGTGGCTGGCACGGTTCTTCCTCCGGGATGTCTGCCTGCCCTTCGTAGGCCCTTGCCACCCCGGTGTTCAAGCCTCACGGGCGCAGATAGGCGTAACCCTGGCCTTGCAGTTCGGCGAGTTTGACGACGCCGCCCTTGTCGGCGGCATGGAAGCCGGCGAGCAGGTCGGCGAGCGAAATATCCATGCCCTGCATGGTGTTGGCGCAGGCATGCGGTTCCAGCCCCTGCTGCACCAGGCCGGCGAAGCGCCCGGAAATCGCGGCCGATATGCCTTTCGACTTGAAGGCGGCGAGCGCAGGACCATGCACGACCAGCACGATGTCGACATTGCCGCCGGTGCCATCATAGTGGTTCTTGATGTTGCCGAGCACGAAGTTGACCTTGTCGACGTCGCTCAAGTGATAGGCGACCTTTTGCCGGGCCGGCTCCGTTACCGCTGCGGCCTGCACCGCCCGCAGACCAAGAACCGTTCCGGTTCCGGCAAGAATCGCGCGGAACATATCGCGCCGGCGCATGGCATCCTCCCCCGCTTGGCGGCTCACCGCGAATTGCGTGACTCCAGCCGCAATACTAGCATAAATTGACATTGCGTCCTGTCGATGCGGGGGAGAGATTACATGGCGGTCAGGGCAGGGGAATGGAAGACAGTCGCCGGCGCCGGGTTTGGCGCGGCGCTGCTTGGCGTGCTTGCAGGATCGGCCTCCGCGGACGATGCGCTCAAGCTCACCGAACTCAGTCCCAGCCACACTGATGCCTGTTTCGGCCGCGTCTATGATGCGGCGCATCTGAAGGCGCACCCGAAGCAGAAGGTGGCGCGGATCTTCTTCTACTACGGCCATGATCCGGTCAGCCGGCCGAATGAAGAGCCGACCGTGAATTCCGACACTTCCTACAATGCCTTCATCGCCACCTCCGTGCGCGGCGCCAAGGCGCCGGAATGGGCCGGCGGCTGGTGCAATCATGCGTCGGAGGACGGCAAGGCAGGCGCCATCCATTGCGGTATGGAGTGCGACCGGACGCTTGCATCGCTGAAGGTCGACGACAAGGGCCGGCTGCTCCTCTCGGATCTGCAGCCCGACATCTATCTCGATGCCGATTCGGAAGAGGAGTTGGGCGCAGCGGAATATGACAGGCAGGCGCTGGGTTCGGAGGACGACAATTTCCGCCTCGACCCAATGCCGGCCGCGATCTGCAAGGCGGAGTTCGCGCGCATCGATCCAGTCGACCCCGCGCTTGGGCTGCCTCTGCGCGAGCGGCTGAAGCCGGACCAGGCGTTCTGCTATGGGCGCGACTACGATGCAGCGCATCTCGGCTCGCATCCCGATCAACTGACGCAGTCGATCCGGGTTTTCCGCGGGCCGGTCGAACTGGCGTCGTTTGCTTCAGGGAGCGATGCAGCCAACTGGCCTGATGGCGCCGACATTGCCGTCTCGGTTACCACGCGGCAGAAATCGGCTGAGGTGACGCAGACCTATTCCTGTCAGGGCGAGGCCGACCAATGGCGCTGCGCGGCGAGCTCGAAGATGAGCAATTTCTCCTGCGATATCGCGCAGAAGGAGATTTTTCTCAAGCGAGGCGCCGACGGCACGATGATGCTGGCCAACCCCAACAGCGCACTCGCGATCGTCGACCTGTGTTCGAAGGCCGCCGACGGCAAGACCAAATCCGACGACAAGGTCTATCGGCTGCAGCCAATGCCGCAATCGGCCTGCGCGCCTTGAGTTCGGACTTGTCTACGTCGTCATGAAGGGATATATCTTTGCTATATCTCATTTGAGGATAGCATGATGGACAAGGCAAAAGTGTTCTGGTCGGGCCGGTCACAAGCTGTGCGTCTGCCCAAGGAGTTCCGTTTCGAAACAGATGAGGTTTCGATTCGCCGTCACGGGCAAACCGTCATCCTGGAACCGCTTGCGCAGGATTGGGCGTGGCTCGACCAAGTGATCGGACCGCTTGATAATGATTTCGCCGAGGCAGCGCTGGAACGTCAGGACGGCCAGGATCGACCCGCCTTGGATGACGTCTTCAAGTGATCTACCTGCTCGACACCAATGCCATTATCGCGGTTATCAAGGGCGATGAGGGTCTGCTGACATTACTCAAACAGCACACGCCGCAGGACTTTGCCCTCTCGGCGATAGTGGTGCACGAATTGTACTATGGTGCTGAAAAGAGCCAGCGAAGGCCCGAAAATTTGGCACGCATAGAAGCTCTGCAGTTCCCCGTCCTCGAATTTGACCGGGAAGACGCGAGACATGCCGGCGAGATTCGGGCAACGCTTGCGACGTTGGGAACTCCGATCGGTCCCTACGATGCGTTGATCGGCGGGCAGGCGCGCGCTCGAAACCTCACACTGATGACCCGCAATGTCCGGGAATTCGAGCGTATCAAAGATCTCTCAATCGAGACCTGGTGAACCGCCTCACGCGAACGGCACCGCCGTCGTGCCCTTGGGCAGCTTGGCTTCGTCGTCGGGCTCGACGTGGATGGTGACCCGCACGGAGGGGATTTCGGCCTTCAGGGCGTCCTCGATGCGGTCGCAGATGACATGGCTGGCGCCGACCGACATGTCGGCATCGACGACCAGATGGAATTCGATGAAGGTGGCGCGGCCGGCGATGCGGGTCTTGAGGTCGTGGACCTCGATCGCGCCCTTGCAATTGGCCGAGATGACGTCGCGGATGCGCATGTGTTCCTGCGTGTCGACGGCGCGGTCCATCAGGCCGTTCATCGACGAGCCGATGACGTGCCAGCCCTGCCACAGGATGTTCAGCGCCACGAGGACGGCAAGTGCTGGATCGAGGATCTGCCAGCCGGTCAGGACCGCACCGACCAGGCCGCCGAAGACACCGATCGAGGTGACCACGTCGGTCATGATATGGTTGCCGTCGGCGACCAGCGCCGGTGACTTCTCCGCCCTGCCGGCGCGGATCAACGTCCACGCCCAGAAGGCATTGATAACGGTAGCGACGCCGTTGACGGAAAGACCTTCCCAGGGCTGTTCGAGCGGTGCCGGGGTCTGCCAGGAGCGCCAGACCTCGTTGAGGATCAAAAGTGCGGCGAGCACGATCAGCACGCCTTCCAGCACCGCCGAGAAATACTCCGCCTTGTGGTGGCCGAAGGGATGGTCTTGATCGGCCGGCCTGTAGCTGACCTGGATCGCCCAGAAAGCGGCGATCGACGCAATGACGTTGACGATCGATTCCAGCGCGTCCGAATAGAGCGCGACCGAGCCGGTGACGTACCAGGCGACGAGCTTCAAGCCGAGCACGATTGCCGCAATGATGATCGACCAGAACGCAAGGTTGGCGACCTTGCGCTTCGCGGCCGCCTTGGCCGCGATCGCCATTGTGTCCTCGGTTTCGGCCATGATTGTCAGGCGGCCTTTTCCTTGGCCTTGCGCGGCAGGTGGGCGACTATGTTCTCGATGATGCGCATCCCGGCATTGTGGCCGAGCGTCATGATCGATTCCGGGTGGAACTGCACCGCCGCGATCGGTTCCTTGCGGTGTTCGAAGGCCATGATGACGCCATCTTCGGTTTCCGCCGTGACGATGAAATCGTCGGGCAGCCGCACCGGGTCGGCAAAGATCGAGTGATAGCGGCCGACGGTGACTTCCTTGGGCAGGCCGGAGAAGATGATGCCGGGCTTGGAGACGCGGATGCGCGACGGCTTGCCGTGCATCGGTATGTGCAGTTGCCGCAGTTCGCCGCCATAGGCCTCGGCCAGGGCTTGCAGGCCAAGGCAGACGCCGAAGATCGGCAGGTCGCGGGTGCGGGCTCGTCTGATGGTTGCGGCGCAATCGAAGTCCTTCGGCGTGCCCGGTCCTGGCGACAGCACGACGAGGTCGGGCTTCAGCCGGTCGAACACTTCCTCCGGCACCGGCGTGCGCACGGTCGAGACATTGGCTCCGGTCTGGCGGAAATAATTGGCCAGCGTGTGGACGAACGAGTCCTCGTGGTCGACAAGCAGGATGTTGACGCCGTCGCCAACGCGCGCGGTGGTGCGCTCGGTGCTGGCGGAATTGCCTGTCTTGGCGTCGCGAATGGCGGAGAGCATGGCGGATGCCTTCAGTTCGGTTTCGGCCTCTTCTTCCTCGGGAACGCTGTCGAAGAGTAATGTGGCGCCGGCGCGCACTTCGGCAATGCCGTCCTTGATGCGGATGGTGCGAAGCGTGAGGCCGGTGTTCATGTCGCCGTTGAAATTGACCATGCCGATCGCGCCACCATACCAGGCGCGCGGGCTCTTTTCGTTCTGTTCGATGAAGCGCATGGCCCACAGTTTCGGCGCGCCGGTGACGGTGACCGCCCAGGCATGCGACAGAAACGCGTCGAAGGCATCCATGCCTTCGCGCAGCCGACCTTCGATGTGATCGACGGTGTGGATCAGGCGCGAATACATCTCGATCTGGCGGCGGCCGATAACGCGCACCGAACCCGGCTCGCAGACCCGCGACTTGTCGTTGCGGTCGACGTCCGAGCACATGGTCAGTTCGGATTCGTCCTTCTTGGAGTTCAGCAGTTTCAGGATCTGCTCGGAGTCGGAGATGGCATCGTCGCCGCGCTTGATGGTGCCCGAGATCGGGCAGGTCTCGACACGGCGGCCGTTGACGCGCACGAACATTTCGGGCGAGGCGCCGATCAGATATTCGCCTTCGCCCAGATTGATGAAGAAGGAATAGGGCGAGGGGTTGATCGACTTCAGTTTGCGCGAAATCTCGGATGGCTGCGTCTCGCAGCGCTCGTAGAACATCTGTCCGGGGACGACCTCGAACAGGTCGCCGCGCTTGAAACTGTCCATCGCCTTGCGCACCAGATTGGCGTATTCGCCGGGCTCATGGTCGCCGCGCGGCGGGATGCGGTCGGGGCTCTTGAACGGATCGGCGATTTCGTCGCGCGGCAATCCCTCCGTCGAAAACCCGTCGCCGGCATAGTCGTAGCGGTCGGTCCAGGCCTTAGCCGAATAATGGTCGACGACCAGGATCTCGTCGGGCAGGAACAGCACCAGGTCGCGTTGATTTTGCTTGCGCTCGAGCTTGTAGTCGACCGGGTCGAACTGGAAGGCGAGGTCGTAGCCGAAAGCACCGTAGAGACCGAGATTGGCGTCTTCCTCGGTCTTGAACAAGGCAGTGATGGCGCGCAGGACGGTGAACACCGAAGGAACGCGGCTGCGCTCCTCCTCGGTGAAGACGCGGCCGGGCTTGGCGACGTCGAGGCGGATGAGCTTTTTCGATGTCTCGGCGATGGTGACGTCGGCGAGCCCACCCAGCGCGTTGCCGATGACCGGTAACAGCGCTTCGCCACGGCGGTTCAGCGCCTCAATGCGCATGGCGCGGCCGCGTGCCGAGATGACCAGCGGCGGATCGATGATGGCGGTGTCCCAGCGCGTGTAGCGACCGGGATATTCGTAGTTCGAGGAAAACACGGCGCCGCGGCGCGAATTCAGACCGTCGACGTAAGCGTCGATCGCGCCCGCATAGGGCCGGTCGTGGCGCTCGCGGGTGATGGTCACGCCACCCGCGGTCACGAAACTTTCCGCCCCGTTATCCAGAACCTTCATCGTCATTGCCGTCTCCATCAGCTTATTTGGGGCAACGGACCCGGGAATGGCTTGGAAAAAACAAATGGCCGCCCGGACTTTCCGTTGCGGCCACCCTCTCTTTTCGCGCACGCGCGTTCGAACAGGCCGCTGTCAGCAGGCCCACCACCAAATGGTCTTGGTCGAACGCATGTTCATGGCGAAATCCATAGCTGCGAAAGGGAGGATACGCAACAGGTTTGAAAAGCCTGTCCGGTGGCCGCAGCTTCTGCATCTCATGGCACATCGCCAGAGCCGACAGCGCGGCCTAGATTGTCATCCAACAGCAGGAACATGGGAAACACCGATGACCGAGCAAATCGAGCGCGCGCGCACGTTCCATTCCCTCCACCTCAAGGGAAACCCAATCGTCCTCTACAATGCATGGGATCCGGGCTCGGCCAAGATCGTCGAGAAAGCAGGCGCCAAGGCGATCGCCACCGGAAGCTGGCCGGTGGCGGCCGCGTTCGGATACGCCGATGGCGAGAAGATCCCGCTGGAGCTGGCACTCGACAACATCAGGCGCATCGTCGGGTCGGTCGACCTGCCGGTGACCATGGACCTTGAAGGCGGTTATGGCGTCGACCCGGACATCGTCGCCCGCACCGTGACGCTTGCCTTGCAGGCCGGTGCCATCGGTTTCAATTTCGAGGACCAGATTGTCGGCGGCACTGGCCTGCACGACATCACTGTCCAGGCAAAGCGGATCGAAGCCGCAGCGGCTGCCGTCAAGGCCTCCGGCATCCCGGCCTTCCTCAATGCCCGAACCGATATCTTCCTCAAGGCCAAGCCGGATGCGCACGACAAGGCGCTGCTCGATCAGGCGATCGAACGGGCGCGAGCCTATGAAAAGGCCGGAGCGAGCGGCTTTTTCGCGCCGGGCCTTGGTGATGAGGGCCTCATCGAGGCGCTCTGCAAGGCAATCGCGTTGCCGGTCAACATCATCGCGCTGGCGCATGTGCCGCCGCGCCAGCGGCTGGCCGAACTCGGCGTCGCCCGCATCAGCCACGGGCCGGTGCCCTACCGGCAGATGGCAGAATGGCTGGAGGCGAAGGCGCGGCAGGCCATTTCTGGCTAGATCAATCTTCCAGCGTCCCTGACCGGGCGTCGGCGCTCTTCCTGTCACCGACCAGCTTCAGCAGATCCTCGCCGGCGCGGATGATGCGCCGCGATCGGCGGGTCAGGATGATGCCGTCCTGCGGCGCGAAGACCTCCGTGCGGCCATCGGCTTCGCCCGGTGTATGGAGGATGATGGCAAGGCGTGCACCCTTGGCGACGCGGTCGCCGGGCTTCACGTCATAGAGCACGGCACCGGCTCGGGGCGCCGGCATCATATCGATGTTTTCCAGCGGCGCGACGACCCCTTTGAACGAGCCAGGCGCGGGCAGCGTGGCATCGGCGATCACGCCGCGCGCCACCAGCAGCCGGTAGAGCCCTTCGGCGTCGGAGGCGGCCAGGGCACCGTCGACATCGAGGATGCCGCGATATTCGACCGTGGTGGCGACGCGGCGGCCGAGCTTGGCCACATCATCTGGAACGTTTTGGTAGGGCATGATCGACGCGCCTTCGAAGGTGCCATCGGTGTCCTCGCTCCACAGCACGACCGCATCGACGCCCATGGCGGCGGCGCAATCGGCCATTGCGGGCCAAAGGCTGGTGTGGACGTAGAGATAGGCGAGGCCCTCGTCGTCGCAGTGCAGGTCGAGAACGATGTCATGGCCGAGCGACAGCTGCACCAGCCGGCTCTTCAGCCGCTGGTCGGCCGTCCCAAGTGCGGTGTCGTGCAAGAGGGCTATGTCTGGCGCGGCGAGCAATGGAAAGCCGCGGTTGAAATTGGTGCGGGTGCCCAGATGGAAGCGGCCTTGATGCTCGCCGAAATGATACTGCGCGCGACCGATCGGGTTGGCCCAGGGCACGATGGTGAGGTTGCCCTTGATGCGGCCTTCAGCCTCCGCCTTGTTGAGCATCGGCATCAGCGCGTCGATGGCGACGACGCCCGGCAATTCACCGGCATGGAGCGCTGCCTGCAGATAGGCCGAAGGGGCAGCCTTGTCCGCGCCCGCAAAGCGGAACAGCGGGAATTCGTAGGAAACGCCCTCGCTTTCACCGGCGATGCGCTCGATCGATTTCTGCATGACGTCCTCCATCAAGAGTATGAGACATGCCCGTTTGAAGACGCCGATGTCGATTGGTCCAGCCGGCCGCGCTATGGGCGCAAGAGGTTACTCTGCGGGAGCCTCAGCGACGGTGACCGCCAGCAGGGCAAGTGCTGCGCCATGGCCGAAGGCGGTGAAGACGCGTGCGGTCACATCCAGCAATGCAGAAGAAGAAGGGCCTTATGGGTTGCCGCAGGCGCTCTCAAACCAGCGGCTTCAACTCCTGGGCAATGGTCGGCAGCAATTCCGAGACGTTGGGATGGATGTGCACGGCGCGCGCGAGCGTGTCGACGGGCGCCTTGGCGTACATCAGGTCAAGCACGCAATGCACCGCCTCGTCGCCGCCGGGGCCGAGCACCGAGCAGCCGAGGATTTCCCTGGTATGTGCATCGACCAGGATCTTCATGAAGCCTTGCGTCTCGCCCTTTTCGACAGCGCGGCCGACTCGGCTCATCGGCCGCTGGCCGACCAGTGCGCGACGGCCGGATTTCTTCACCGCGGCCTCGGTCATGCCGCAGCGGCCGAGCGGGGGGTCGATGTAGAGCGCATAAGCTTCGATGCGGTCGCTGACCTTGCGCGGATCGTTGTCGAGCAGGTTGGCGGCGACGATCTCGTAGTCGTTGTAGGAGGTGTGGGTGAAGGCACCCTTGCCGTTGCAGTCGCCCATCGCCCAGATACCGGGCACGCTGGTGCGCAGTTGGTCATCGACAATGACGAAGCCGCGCCGGTCGACCTCGACGCCTGCTCTATCGAGGCCGAGGTCGTCGGTGTTGGGCGTCCGTCCGAGGGCCAGCAGTACATGCGAGCCGACCGCCGGCGGTTTGCCGGCCGAGAAGGTCACTGCGATGTCCTTGCCCTGCTTGGCGAAGCTGATGTCGTCGGCACCGACATGGACTGTAATGTCTTCGTTTTCGAGGATCGACAGGATGGCGGCCGAGACATCCTCGTCCTCGCGGCCGGTCAGGCGGGGGCTCTTCTCGATGACGGTGACTTCGCTGCCGAAGCGGCGGAACATCTGCGCGAATTCGAGCGAGACATAGCTGCCGCCGACGACGACGAGATGGCGCGGCAGCACGTCGAGATCCATCATCGACGAATTGGTCAGATAGTCGATGTCGTGAATGCCGGGCAAATCCGGCACCGAGGCGCGGCCGCCGGTGTTGAGGAAGATTTTTTCGGCGGTCAGAAGCTCGTTGCCGACGCGCACCGTGTTGGAGGATTCGAAACGCGCATGGCCACGGTAGAGCGTGCAGCCCTTCATTCCGCCGATCCAACTCTCCAGATTGCTGCGGGCGTCGATCGTCACCTTGTCCTTGCGCGCCTTGATCCTGGCATAGTCGACGCCGACGGGGCCGCCGAGCGTGACGCCATAGTCGGCCGCACGCCGCGCCAGCTGCGCGGCATAGGCACTGGCGACCATGGTCTTGGTCGGCATGCAGCCGGTGTTGACGCAGGTGCCGCCGACCAGCTTGCGCTCGATCAGCGCCACGCTCATGCCGGCTTCCGTCAGTTGGCCCGCCAATGGCGGCCCGGCCTGTCCGGCGCCGATGACGATAGCGTCGAACGTCTTGGCCGTCATGCCACCGCCGCCACGATCAGGAGGCCGCCGATGATCGCCACCGCATCCTCGATGAAGGCGGCGGGCGGATCCTTGCCGAAGGCGGCGGCGAGCNGGGGGGGAGCCGGCCGCGCGCCTCGGCGCCGCCCAGCGTGCCGATGACCGCGCCGATGGCGCCGGCGATCAGGCCGCCGATGGTGGCGCCGCCTGTCGCGCCGATGACCGCGCCGGTGAAGGCACCCATGATGATGCGGGCGCCGAATTGCTGCGGTACCTTGCGGCTTGGCGTCGACGGCAATTGGTCGGTGACCATCTCGACGATGGCCAGGATGGTGAAAATGCCGACGGCCGCCCAATGGCTCATGAAGCTCGCCCAGGTGCCGGCAACCGGCAGCCAGCCGAGCCAGGCGCCCCAGGCGACGGCGGCTGGCGCGGTCATGGCGCGAAGACCGGCAATGACGCCGATCAGGAGTGCGAGAATATAGAGCATTGTTGATCCCCTCGATCTCTCCGGCAAGAGCAGGCTAGCATAGGTCCGGCATTTGGCCAGCGCATGACTTCGAAAATTGGAATGGTTTTTGCGCCCGGTGTTGCAGAGGCATTGGCACTTTCCCGTCCATTGCAATTGTGCTTTGGCAAAGACGTCAACTGGAGACACCGTCATGGCTGAAAGCGAGCGCGCAAAGATGGCGGCCGGCCAATGGTACACGTGCCTCGACGACGAACTCGAGGCGTTGCGGGCGACAACGCGCGACGCGGTGTTCGAGCACAATTGCCTGCCGCCGCGGCAGCGCGGCAATCTCGGGCCAAGCCTGAAGGCGTTGCTCGGCAAGGCCGGTGAGGGCGCCCGCATCGAGGCGCCGTTCCACTGCGCCTATGGCTTCAACATCTTTCTCGGCGACGGCGTCTTTCTCAATGCCGGCTGCACCATCCTCGACACGGCAAGCATACGCATCGGCAGGGGAACGCTACTCGGCCCCCATGTGCAAATCTACTGCGCCGAGCATCACAAAGAGGCCAGTGGGCGGCAAGCGGGACTGGNGTACTGGCCATCAAGTGGCGGCGCCGGTGCGGTGGTGACGCGCGACGTGCCCGACAATACCACCGTGGTCGGCAATCCGGCACGGGCGGTCAGGCGCAGCTGATGCTATGCCTTGGGAAACCGGATCGTCGCTTCAAATCCGTCTTGTCGGCCTGATGCGGGTGAATTCAGCGCCAGTGACGCATCGATCTGTTGCAGGATCCGGTTGACGATCGCCAGGCCGAGGCCCGATCCCTCGGCACGTGTTGCGCCGCGTTCGAACCGCCTGATCAGGCCAGCAGGCGCGGAAACCACCGGGCCTTGGCTGACCACGCTGAGTCGGGCGTCCTCGTCTATGTGCACGACCACCGCTCCGCCTTCGGTGCCATGCCGCAAGGCATTCTCGATGAGGTTGCGCAGGACGATGGCCAGTGCATCCGTGTCGATCGCGGCCATCGCCTTGCCTTTGTCAGGCGTTTCGAGGCGAAGGCGGCCCTTGTTTTCGCTGCGCTGTTCGAAGTCTTCCACCACCAGTGCAGCGACCGCGGCGAGGTCGGCGGGGTTGCCGGCAACGGCCACTCCGGCGTCAGCGCGCGCCAACTGCATCAGCTTTTCAGACAGGCTGGCAAGCTCGCCCAACGCCACCTTGATCTGACGCGGGCGTTTTCTTGCCGCCTCGTCCGGAGCTTCAGCAATCAGCCGCTCCGTCTGTGCCAGCGCGCCGGCAATCGGCGTGCGCAATTCATGCGCGGCGTTTGCTGTGAATTCCTTTTCTGCATCAAGCGCCATGTGCAGGCGCCGCATCAGGCTGTTGACCGACTTGGCGATAGCGGCGAGTTCTGAGGGCAAGTCCTCGGTTCGGATCGGAGCGAGATTGTCGCCATGACGGGCGCTGATCTCGCCGCGCAGTGTTTCGATAGGCCTCAGGAAACGCGCCAGGGTCAGCCATGCGAAAAGTGCGCTCAAGGGGATCAGGATGACCATTGGTATCAGGAAGCCGGTGGCGGCTTCGAGGGTTTCCTCGTTGCGTCGTGCATCAAGCTCGGCGACCTGGATGAGAACCGTGCCGCTGACCGTGGGCTCTGTGTAGATGCGCCATCCCGATGCCTCCGAGAAACCCTGAACAAGCTCGGCCGTGAGCGGCTCGGCCGGAGCGTTGTAAGAATGAATGAGAACGTGACCGGTGGCGTCGCGCACCTGGAAAATGAGACGCCCGCCGTCATCGTCCGAAACGGCCTCCGCCAGCCTGCGGGGCGATTGCGACGCCTCGCGTCCGAAAAGATCGTCGATCACCAGCGGCAGCAGCCGGCGCGCCGCTTCCTGCATCGAGCTGTCCATGGCTTCGTTGATTTCACGATGCAGCGTGATGCTTCCCGTGCCGGCGGCGACCAGGCCGAAGGCGACCGTGACCAGGATCAGCGAAGCGACGAGGCGACCGGCAAGGCTGCTGAGCAGTCTCATGAGGATGCCAGGCGGTAGCCAAGCCCTCTTACCGTCGTGACGGCGTCGCGCCCGATCTTCTTGCGCAGACGACTGACATACACTTCGACAGTATTGCTTTCGATCTCCGTGCCGAAGGCATAGAGCGCGTCCTCGATCTGGTTCTTGCCGACAGTCATGCCGGGCCGGCGCAAGAATTGCTCCAGCACCGCCCATTCGCGCGATGTCAGCATCGCCTCCGTCCCTCCGACGACAACGCGGCGGGCGGCCTGGTCGATCTCGACAGACCCGAAACGGATCAAGGGATTGGGGTTTCCCGCATAGCGGCGCGAGACGGCGGCGAGGCGCGCGGACAATTCGCCAAGATCAAACGGCTTGACCAGATAGTCGTCCGCTCCGGAGTTCAGCCCCTCTATACGATCGGAGAGCTGGTCGCGGGCGGTCAGGATGATGACTGGTGTGTCGTTGCTCTCGCGGCGCAGCAGCTTCAGGAATTGGAGCCCCTTGCCATCCGGCAGATGGAGATCGAGGAGAACGAGTTCATAGGAGACGACGCGAAGGTGATCGCCGGCTTCACCAAGCGACCTGCTCCAATCCACCGCGTGGCCGTCGGCGGCAACGTGATCGCGCACCGCTTCGCCCAGTACAGGATCGTCCTCGATCAGCAGAACGCGCACTTCGCCTCCGTGTTCAGCAACCCGCCCGTCTATGCGGGATGAGGCTGACAGGAAGCTGAATGAAAGCCAACTGCGGCTTTTTGGGCGACGCCGGGCGTGTTCAGGCAGCTGTCAGGTTTCACGGTCAGGGTCCGTGACATCGGAATTGGCCGATGGAGAAAAGAAGATGAAGACCTTGACCTTGACCGCGCTGGTGATGGCTCTTGCCGGGCCGGCCTTTGCCGCCGACAAGTGTGATGTGCCGACCGACCAGTGGCAGCCGCGCGAGGCGCTGCAAAAGAAGCTTGAAAGCGAAGGCTGGAAGGTTCGCAGCATCAAGACGGAAAACGGCTGCTATGAAGCCAAGGCGCTCGACGCCAAGGGCAAGAAGCTGGAAGCCGTCTTCAACCCCAAGACGCTCGAGTCGGTCGGCGCCGATTCCGACGACGGCTGACCGCCATGAACGCCACCTTTTCGACACGAGAAGCCTCGGTCGATTCGACACGAGAAGTCTCGGTCGAGTCGACACGAGAAAACCTGATCAGGGTGTGGAGCCCCTATGTCCGCCTCTTTCACTGGTCCTTGGTCCTGTGCGTTGCGGTGGCTTGGCTTTCCTCCGGAGAGATCATGAAGGTGCATGAACTGGCCGGCTATGGCGCTGGGGTTCTGATTGCCTCAAGGCTGATCGCCGGGCTTGCGGGTTCGGGGTATACGCGCTTTCGTCAATTCGTGCGCGGACCGCAAACCGTCAGCCTGTATCTCGCCGACGTGGCAAAGGGCCGCGAGAGGCGTCATCTCGGCCATAATCCGGCTGGAGGCGCCATGGTGCTGGCACTTCTGGCTTGCGTAGCGGGAATTGCGCTTACCGGCTGGATGCAGACCACCGACGCCTGGTGGGGCGTGGCCTGGGTGGAGGACACGCACAAGATCCTGGGCAATGGAATTCTCGTGCTGGTCGGACTTCATGTCGGCGGCGTGCTGCTGGCCAGCGTTCGTCATCATGAGAATCTGGTTCGCGCCATGCTCACCGGCCGCAAGCGTGCGCCTTCGCCGCAAGACGTTGCCTGAGTTAGAAACCGGCAAAATTCCGAGGGCGCCGCGCGATGCGGCGCCCTCGGCGTTCTGTCTCAGAAGGACAGCGCCATACGTTCGTCCCTCTGATCGGCCCGCCTGGAAAATTCGCGCCGGTATTGCGCCGGTGATGTCCTGAGCCGAGCGGCGAAATGCTGGCGCAGCGAGGTGGCGCTGCCGAAGCCGGCCTCGAACGCCACGATATCCATCGGTTTCTCCGTGGCTTCCAGCAGCCGCTGCGCCAGTTCGACCCGCTGGCCGGTCAGCCATTCGCCGAAACTGGTGCCGATCGATTTCTGGAAGCGGCGGGTGAAGGTGCGCCGGGTCAGGCCGGCGGCCTCGGCGACGCTGTCCAGACTATGCGCCTCGCCGAGCGTTGCACGAACCGCGTCGAGGGCTTGGGCGAAACGGTCGGCATCAGCGCTCCTCGCCACCGGATGCTCGATGAATTGCGCCTGCCCGCCCTGCCGATGCGGGGAAAGCACAATCTGGCGGGCCAGCCGCAGTGCCGCTTCCGCGCCATAGCGGCCACGCACGATGTGGAGACAGCAGTCGAGGCCGGCGGCGACGCCGGCCGACGTAACGACATCGCCATTGTCGACATAGAGCACCGTGGCGTCGACGGCGACATCGGGGTGGAGTGTTTGCAACTGTTCGCAATAGGCCCAGTGCGTGGCGGCACGGCGGCCCGACAATAGCCCGGCTGCGGCTATGGCAAAGGTTCCCAGGCACAGTCCGACAATCAAGGCGCCGCGCCGGTGTGCCTTGCGCAGCGCCTCCATCAGCAACGGCGCCGGCGGCTCGCCGAGACGATGCCAGCTTGGGATGATGACAATGTCGGCAGCGTCAAAACCTTCGAGCCCATGCGGGGCGGCGGCGGTCAAGCCGGCCTCGGTGTGGATTGGGCCGGCCTTGACCGCGCAGATGCGGAAGTCGAAGCGCGGTAGCCCAAGTGCCGTCCTGTCCTCGCCGAAGACCAGGCACGGCACGGAGAGATGGAAGGGGCTGATGCCGTCGAAGGCGAGGACGGCAACGATCGGGTCGGTCATGGATGCCTCCAGCGAGTGAGTGTATATTGTCCCAATTCTTTCGAATGATGTCAATCGGGACACTTTCGATGGCTTGGCAGCCTGCCTATTTTCGGACGATCGCATTCAAGCCGGAAAGGAAAACACAATGTCTGACCCAGCCAACGCCACGCCACGCCGGGCGCTGATCGTCATCGATGTCCAGAACGACTATGACGGCGGCAATCTTGCCATCCAGCATCCGCCATTCCGCGACAGCGTGGTCAACGTCGCCCGGGCCATGGATGCCGCCGCAGCCGCCGGCATCAAGGTGGCGGTCGTCAAGCAGATGGCGCCCGAGACATCGCCGATCTTCGCCAAGGGCAGCCATGGCGGCGAACTGCATCCCGAAATCGCCAGGCGCAGTCGCGACCATTATGTCGAAAAGAACCTGCCCTCCGCCTTCACCGGAACCGACCTCGAGGACTGGCTGCATGCCAACGCCATCGATACGATCACGGTGGTCGGCTACATGACGCATAATTGCGACCTGTCGACCATCATCCACGCCGTCCATATGGGCTTCGCCGTCGAGTTCCTGTCCGACGCCACCGGCTCGGTGCCATACGCCAACAGCGCCGGCTACGCCTCGGCTGAGGAGATCCACCGCGTGGTCACGATCATCCTGCAGTCGCGCTTCGCCGCCGTGCTCAAGACCGCCGAATGGGTCGAGTGCCTGAAGACAGGAGCGCTGCCGGAGCGTGACACGATCGTCGGCTCCAACCAGCGGGCGCTGTCGCGGAGCGCCGCATAAGCATCAGCGGAAAATGCAAAGGGCGCCGCATCGCTGCGGCGCCCTTTTGATATGTCGAGACTTAAGTCTCAGAACAGGCCTTCGATCTGGCCCATTTCGTTGAGGAAGATCTTCTCCGAGGACGGAGCCTTGGGCAGGCCGGGCATAGTCATAACCTCGCCGCAGATGATGACGACGAAGCCGGCACCGGCCGAAAGCCTGACCTCGCGCACCGGCACGGTGTGACCGGTCGGCGCACCGCGCAGGTTCGGGTCGGTCGAGAACGAGTACTGGGTCTTGGCCATGCATACCGGCAGGTGGCCATAGCCGGCCTGCTCCCAGGCGTGCAGCTGGTCGCGCACCGACTTGTCGGCAATCGCCTCCGAGCCGCGATAGATGCGCTGGACGATGGTGTTGATCTTCTCGAACAGCGGCATGGCATCGGGATAGAGCGGCGCGAACTGCGAAGCGCCGGATTCGGCCAGCGCCACCACCTTGTTGGCGAGGTCTTCGATGCCGGCCGAGCCGTGGGCCCAGTGCTTGCACAGGATGGCTTCCTCACC
Organism: Mesorhizobium sp. LNHC252B00; assembly: GCF_000502955.1. Lineage (GTDB taxonomy): Bacteria > Pseudomonadota > Alphaproteobacteria > Rhizobiales > Rhizobiaceae > Mesorhizobium. The sequence continues at coordinate 91,360 of NZ_AYWO01000016.1, forward strand.
CATCGAGGCGACATAGTCCTTCATCGCCTGGATCTCGGCGTCGGTGTCGGAATAGAAGTGATTGATGGCGACCACCGCCGGCACGCCGAACTGCCTGATGTTCTCGATGTGGCGGCCAAGGTTGGCGCAGCCCTTCTTCACCGCTTCGACATTTTCCTTGCCGAGGTCTTCCTTCTTGACGCCGCCATTCATCTTCATGGCGCGCACGGTGGCGACAATGACGGCTGCTGCCGGCTTCAGCCCAGCCTTGCGGCACTTGATGTCGAAGAACTTTTCCGCGCCGAGATCGGCGCCGAAGCCGGCTTCGGTGACGACGTAGTCGGCAAGCTTGAGCGCCGTCGTGGTGGCGACGACCGAGTTGCAGCCATGCGCGATGTTGGCGAACGGGCCGCCATGCACGAAGGCCGGGTTGTTCTCCAGCGTCTGCACCAGGTTCGGCTGCATGGCGTCCTTCAGCAGAACGGCCATGGCGCCGTCGGCCTTGAGGTCGCGCGCATAGACCGCCGACTTGTCGCGGCGATAGGCGACGATGATGTCGCCAAGGCGCTTTTCAAGGTCCTTCAGGTCGGTCGACAGGCAAAGGATCGCCATGACTTCCGAGGCGACGGTGATGTCGAAGCCGCCCTCGCGCGGAAAACCGTTGGCGACGCCGCCGAGCGAGCAGATCATCTCGCGCAGCGCACGGTCGTTCATGTCCATAACGCGGCGCCAGACGACGCGGCGGGTGTCGATGCCGAGCTCATTGCCCCAGTAGATGTGGTTGTCGATGAGCGCCGAAAGCAAGTTGTGCGCCGTGGTGATGGCGTGGAAGTCACCGGTGAAGTGGAGGTTCATGTCCTCCATCGGCACGACCTGCGCGTAACCGCCGCCGGCAGCGCCGCCCTTGACGCCGAAGTTCGGGCCGAGCGAGGCCTCGCGGATGCAGACGATCGCCTTCCTGCCGATGCGGTTCAGGCCGTCGCCGAGGCCGACCGTGGTCGTCGTCTTGCCTTCGCCGGCCGGCGTCGGGTTGATGGCGGTGACGAGGATCAGCTTGCCATCCTTGTTGCCCTTCACCGACTTTATGAACTCGGCGGAGATCTTGGCCTTGTCGTGGCCATAGGGCAGCAGATGTTCGGTCGGGATGCCGATCTTCTGGCCGATCTCCTGGATCTGCTTTTTCCTGGCGCCGCGCGCGATCTCGATGTCGGACTTCACTTCGGCCATGACGGCTTTCCTCTGGATTGGACGGTGGAGGGGACGGGTTTGATGTCACTCGCAAGCAGGTTGGAACCGGGCGCGGGCATGTTCTAACCCTCTCGCTGCCGCGGCGTCAACTTGCATGCAACTATGTTTCCTATAGAGAAAATTCCTCTGCGGACCGGCCGACCTGTCATCGGTTCTTCCTGGCTCCGTTGCCGCGCCGTATACAAGCCAGAGGACGCGTCGCGCCGCCGTCTCAAAACAGCCGCACAATGCACGGAATGCGACAGAGGCGACGGCGCAAATTCGCCATCGCGTGGTGCCCAACGGAACAGCGCTACTGAGTCAGCACGTTGCTGATTTCGACCATGTTGGAGCGCACCCTGAGCACGTAGAAGCCCATTGTCGTCAGGTGCGTTGGCAGGATCCAGCCGTCCTCGCGGCCGTTGGCGATGATAAAGGGCTGGATGCGCAGCGCCGAAACGAACTGCGAGTCCATCGTGTCCCACAGGTTCTGCAGATGCTTTTCCTTGATGACGTCGTCGAAGTCGGCCTGGGCACCCTTCATCAGCCCGTAATAGCCATAGAGTTGGCCATAGGCGAACCAGAAACGGTCGTCGGCGCGGAAATCGAACCAGCCATTGTTGTGGTTTTCAGCGCGTTCCTTGAGGATCGCCGAGGTCGAGCCGATGTCGGACGAGATACGGTCGATATATTGTTTCAAATTGTCGGCGCGGGCGTCGAACGTCGCCTGGCAGGTGGCAAGGCGAGCGTTGAAGGAACGCAGCATGCGGACGGCGTCGCGATAGTAGCTTGGTGTCGGCGTCTTGGGGCCGAACGGGTTCAGGCCGAAATACCAGGTCTCCTCATCGAACTGCAGATTGCCGCGAGCATTCTGCAGATCGCTGTCGATCTGCGAGGTGGTGCGCACACGGCCGAGATTGTCGGCGAGTTCGGTTGCGGTGCGCCGCACCGCCTGGTTGATGCCGCGCTGGAACGAGGCCTTGTTGTCCATCCACGGCGTGTTATCCCAGTCGATCCCGAACAGGCCGAGCTTGTAGAGGATCATCGACGAGATCCAGGCATTCTGGTTGACGTTGAAATCGGTCAGGTCGGCCGCCACCTGGGCGATGCCGGAGTTGCCGCAGGTCTTGGCAGTGTCGGTGCCGGAGCCCGCCGAGACCTGTTCGCCGGCGGAGACGTTGCGTTTCTCGAAAGTGTATGTGTCGGGGTAGTTCGGGTTGAAATTGTTCCACCACTGGGTGGCGTAGAAGAAATTGGCGTAGAGGCCGATCAGCACCAGCAAAGCCAGGCCGAGCGCCGCCTTTAGGATCCAGCCACGTTGCGTGTACCAGCGCCCGGCCCACAGGAACGGCCACAGGATCGCGCCGATCACAAGCCCAATGCCGCGGCCGATCCACTGGAAAATCCGGGTGAAGAAGTTCACGATCGGATCGAGCATGGCAATGTTATCCCCTCAAAGCATGATGCCAAAAAGTTGCAGACTGTTTGGATAACATCATGCGCCAAAACAGTAAGTTAGAACGAAGTGACAGTTCATTTCGTTCTAGTCGGTCAAGCCATAGAGGCGTGTGCGAAACGCCACCTTGTCCTTCAAATATGTGGTTTTGAGAACGTCTACAACATGCGAGCGCCAGGCGTCGCTGAAGCCGTCATAGTCCCTGTAGAAGCCGTCCTTGTTGAAGATGTAGCGCGAGACGAAATCCGACGGCACGAAATCCGAGATCAGCCGGTTGGTCAGCCAGGCGTCGGGATGTTCTGATTTGGCGCGGATCACCAGGAAGCGCTGCTGCGGGGAGACATCCTCGATCTTGAGGTGGCCGAGCTGGGCGATCTCGCGCTTGGCGGCGTTGAGAAAGGGAAAGTTGCCGTCTTCGGTGATCAGGTCGGCATGGCTCTGGATCCAGGTCTGCAGCCAGACCTTGTCGACGTCGGTCAGGTTGCGGTTCGGGTCGGCGTCGCGGATCAGCGCGCGCACCACCATCTCGGCCCGGTGCTCGAGATAGCCCGATGTCTCGACCCAGGAGGCACGCGGCAGCTCGATCCGCCCGGTGGTGGCGAGGAATTTGAACACCTTGTCGGCGTCGCTGATCGAGATGTAGCTCACTTGCCACGGTCGCGAACGGCGGAAACCGGGAGCCGCCGGATCGCTGATCACGGTCGTCATATCAGGGTCGACGAACACGTAGAGGCCGCCGAAATGGCTGGTCCAATAGGCGCTGTGGCGGAAGATCACCTGGTCTGGCACCAGCGCGTTTTCGCGGATGTCACCGCAGATCTTGGCAAGCTCCACCATGCGGGTCAGCATGGCGTTGTCGCGCCAGGCGTCGGGCTCCTGCCTAAGCCGGTCGACGAGCTTGCCGAGCTCGGCGGCCTTGCCTAGCACATCCTCGGCCGACAGCACCTTGAACTCGACCTGGTTGATCGACAGCAAATCCTCGATGTCGTTGACCTTCGGAATGGAATCCTCGATCTCGCCGTAGATCACGTCCTTGATGGTCAGCGCGTCGATGGCGCGCTGGTTCTTGGACATGAACTCGAACATCAGCTGCGAGGTGTTGGAGAAGGCCGTATGCACCACCGGCAGGTCGATCTGCGACGGCGTCAGGATGATGAAGCGGCGGTTGACCTCGTTGGGATCGAGATAATCGTAGTCGCCGCATTCCTCGGCCACTTCGGGCGAGAAGCCGGTGCGGTCAATCTGAAAGCTTTTCAGCTTGGTGGGCTTCAAGCCGAATGCGGCGAGCGCCTTGTTGTAGCGCTGGATCAGGTGCGACTCGTCGACCGTCAGCAGCCGGCCGTAGATCAGCTCGTTGTCGCGTAGAAGGTCGGGTTTCTTGGTCATCTTCCCTTCTCCCCGTTCACGGGGAGAAGGTGCCCGAAGAGCGGATGAGGGGCGCGGATCTTCCTTCTCCCCTTGTGGGAGAAGGTGGATCGGCGCGAAGCGCCGAGACGGTTGAGGGGTGTTGGCCGGAGCGCTGTTGGTGCCAAGCTGGAACACCCCTCATCCGTCGCCTTTGGCGACACCTTCTCCCACAAGGGGAGAAGGGAAGGACGGCTCAGCTCACGCATTCCAAAGCCCCTTCTTTTTCATCTCCTCCATCTCCCGTGCAGCCCGTTCGCGCAGCCGCGCGTCGCGCAGCAGTTTTTCCACCGCTGAGTCGTCGGACTTGTCGGAGTAGCGGAACTCAGAGTCGGCGTAGCGGTTGATCTCCTGCATGACCATGTCCATCGAGAACGGCCCGCGCAGTTCCTCGATCATCGCTTTCTTCTCGTCGTAGCCCTTGTGCATGAAGACTTCCGGCTTCTCGAACCAGTCGTAGATCGGAAGAGCGTCGTGTAGGGAAANGATGGCGCGGCCGGTGAAGCGCGGCTCGGCATCCTTGATCAGGTGCAGATAGGTGCCGATGTCGGCCATCGATTTCGGCGCGCCGTTCTCTTTCATGTAGCGCTCGTAGACCTTCATCAGCCCGTCTTCCCTCGGCTTCTCATGCTCCTCATAGGCTTCGGTCACGGCGCGCTGGACCTCCTGCGCGGCGTAGAGCTTGTGGTCGCCGAGCGGTATCTTGTGGTTCTTGCCGGCAAGCAGCACGAAGATGTCGATGTAGTCGTCGCGGCTCTGCGGCCCGTCGACCAGCCAGCGCGCGCCGGCGCGCTGGCGCAGCGCATCGTCGACGTTCTCGGGATAGTTGGAAAACATGCCGAACGAGCAATTGCCGCGCACCACGGTGGCGGCGCCCGCGAAGGCATCCATCAAGACGCCGGTGATCTCCTGCTGGCCGGCCGAGGCGCGGTCGTCGGAGCGGCGCGCCGCCACCTGGTCGATGTCGTCGATGGTGCCGAAGCCGATGACGCGCGGGTTCAAGACATTGTTGATGAACTGACGGCAGTTCTGGCCGGACTTGCCCTGATAGGACGAGATCTGGTCGACGCCGAAATTCTCATAGGAGAAGGGATAGCCGGCGACCTGGCAATAGCCGTTGACGAGGCCGGCGATCATCTGGATCAGCGTCGTCTTGCCGGTGCCGGGCGCGCCGTCGCCGATGAAGGTGAACAGGAAGCCGCCGAGCTCGACGAACGGGTTCATCTCGCGCTCGAAGTCGTAGGCCATCAGCATCTTGGCGAGCTTGACCGACTGGTATTTGGCGATGTGATTGCCGACGACCTCCTCCGGCTTCTTGAAGGTCATCACCAGCGGCTTGGAGCGCTTGCCCGGGGCAACGTCAAAGCCATCGAGGGTGAAGTCATCGACATCGATGCGGATATGGGCGTCCTCGAACGGGCCGATGCCGTCGAAGCGACCCTTGCGGGCCAAAAGCCCATCGATGGCGACGCGGGAAAAGGCCCGCGCCCTGGTCATCAAGTCGGCATCATCGGACGAGCCTGAGATCGCCTTGTCGAGCCCGGCCAGGATCGACTTCACCGCATCTTGCGGCGTGTCGAACAGGAAATCCGGCTCGGGGATATCGTTGGGTGCCTCGCCGTCGCTGTCGATCAACTGCAACAGATAGGAGGCGAGGCTGAAGGCGGAGACGTAGGCCGAGGCCGACAGAAGCTTCTTGAAGGTGGACGCCTCGTCGCCCTCGAGCGGGGCGCGGGTGTTCCTGGCTTGCAGGCTTTCGAGGTCCGAGCCTTCAGCAAAAACGTCCGATATTGCGAGCGCGATCGCCGTGCCGCGCCGGGCGCGAAACAGAAGCGTGTGCTGCGGGATGGTCAGCAACTGATCGTCGGGATGGACGGCGCCGACGGTCTTCGACAGCTCGACCTCGCGTGTGCGGCGCACCGAGCCGACCGAGACGGTCGAGACGAAGCGGCGATTGGTGCCGGCAAGTGCCGTGCCGGACTCGCGTGACGGATCCTCCAGCACGACAATACGGGTGATGAAGCTCTGCGCGGTGGCGCGGTGCTTCTCGATCGCAGCTTCCGGGATGGTGGTCAGGCCGGTATCCATGAAGGGTGCTCCGTGGTGTGACGGTCAGACATCTGAGATGACCTGCCCGTTGGACAGGATGTGAACCTTGTAGCCGGCAAAAATCTTCTGCGCCTCGCCGACGGCGTAGAGTGCCTGGTAAGCTTCGTGCGGGATCAGCGCGTGGTTTTCGTAGCTCGACACACCCTGGCGCGCGGCTTCCAGATCGTCGGTGTTGATGAAGAATTCCTGCGTCGTCTTCTCGCTTGAAAACAGCCCCTTGCGACCGGGCTTCTCGGCTTTGGAATAGACCTCCTGGATGGTCCAGGTCAGCAGCCAGGCGTTTTCCGGCTTGCGCACCTTGGCGAGCACCTCGGTCACCGTCGAATTGTTGTCGGTAATGCCGGCCGAATAGAATGGACCGAGCACGACGCGGCGCAGCTGCTTGGGGTGCAGCGGCTCGAAATCCTTGTCGAGGTTGACCGCGATGGTCGCTGGCGACAGCGTATAGGCCGAATTCTTCTCGGTGAAATCGTCGAAACGATGGGCGAGCTCGGGATTGAGCAGGCCATCGACCGGCAGAGGGATGTCGATCGTCTCGTTCAGCTTGCCGTTTCTGTCGACAAGCTGTCGGACCATGTCTTCGGAAGAATCCTCGACCGTCACCATGTAGACCAGCGGCAGGTTGGCGCTGCCGTCGAACGTCGCCCAGTGGACGAGATAGTAGGGACGCCCCGTCTTCGGGTTGACCGAGACCTTGGCCGTTTGCGCCAGTGTGAACGAGCCGAACGTGTTTTCGCTTTTCACGTCCTCAAGGTAAAGCCGTTCGGCCATCGACTTCTGCAACGCCTCGGGGAACTCCTTGTGGCGCAGGATGAAGTCGGCCATCTCCTCGCGCAACTCGCCGGCCAGCGGAATGTTGGCGAGCCGTGTGTCCGCCTGGCGGCGGTCATTTTCCAGTTCGAGCAGGTTCTGGAACACCGGAAATCCGCTCTCGGCGCGCGAAATGCGGAAAGTGTCCATGAAGCCCAGCCGATTGCGCCAGCAGGAAAAAGACTTGTCGAGCCGGGCGATGTATTCGGCGACGATCTTGGCGACGATGCCATGCCGGTAGAGCGGCGAGCGATCGTCGCGCATGAACACTTCAAGGCCGCTGAGCGCGGCCGTGATGGCAGAGAAATACCGTGCCGCCGCTTCGTTTTCGGGGGTCATGCCTGTACGCTCGCGGGCAGTTCTGCCACTCCTAGGACTGCACGTAATTTGCCGAATTGTGCTTCTTCAACACTTCGTCGAAGCGGCGGGCAAAAGCATCGTCGGCCAGCTTCTTGCGGCGCTGGATGTCGGCAGTGGCGACCATGTTCTTCTCGTGCATCTCAAGCAGGTCGCCGATGTGCTTTTGCGAAGCAGCACCGATGCCGGCCATGGTTTCCTCGGCGGTGTTGTCGACCTGGCTGCCCAGCGTGTTGATCTTGTGCGCGACGTCCTGCTGGGCGGCGGTCTTCAGCGAATCTTCGAGCGCCTTGTAGAGGACGATACGTTGCTCGGTATCGATGGTCAGCTTGTTGATCAGCGTCGACTGCGCGGCGATCTGGTTGTTGAGCGAATCGACAAAGGTCTGGAACATCGAGGTGTAGCGCTCGAGCGTCTGGCTCTCGGCCAGCAGTTCCTGTTCCTTGGCTTGCTTTTCATTGTATTCCGTCGCCAGCTTGGAGCGCTCGCCTTCGAGCTGCGTGCGCTCCTTCTGGCTGGTCGAGGCGGCGATCTTGTTTTCGATGTCGAGCAGCATCGGATTGAGTTCCTCGATGCGCTTTTGCACAGCTTCGAGGTTGGTCATGGTGGTCTTGCGCCGCTCGATGACCTGCGACAGGCTGGTCTCGGAAGTCTTGTAGCGCTGGTCGAGGACCCCTTTCTGGGCCTTCAGGATGCCGACGATGGTGTCGGACTTGACCAGCAGTTCCTGCAGATTGCCCGCCAGCGACATGTTGCGGACGCGGTCGGTACGCATGCGCTGCTTGCTCTGGCTGGAAAAGACGCCGATGAATTTTTCCCAGCCGGTGTAGTTCTTCATGCTCTCGAACTCGGCGCCAAAGACGTTGGTGGCGTCCTCCAGCCCGATGATCAGGTCGGCGATGTTGCCTTCCATGACCTTCTGCTGCTTCAGCACATCCTCGATGCGGGCGTTCTCGATGTCGAAATTCGCGTCGCCGATCTTCTTGTCGGCGGTCGCGAGCGTATCAAGCACGGTGCCGGACTGCTCGATCTTGCTGCGCATGTCCTGCACGACCTGCTTGGTCTTGGCAATTTCGGCATCGAAATTCTGCAATGTCGCCATTGGGGCCTCCCGCTTCGGCATCACGTCGCTGGTCGCGAACAGCGGCGAATATATGTGGGGCATCCTGGGATTGAAAGACGCAAGACAAGACCCGCCCCGAAAACAAAATATTCGGTCACGGTCTTGAAAGGCAATGGAAGCGAGGTCACGGCGTGACTAGCCTGCCGGTCAGTCATAGTTCAACTGCCATTGAACTTCTATTCCGCAAAACGACGGCGCACGGGATGCCTTTGTAGTTGGCAAATCAATACAGCGATAGCGGCGGCGACATGCGAAGCGAACGCCGGCGTCACCGAGACGCGCGTGCAGCGGGTCAGGGCTTAGGATCGGCCTTCAGATAGGCGATGACGTTGGCGATGTCGTCGTCGTTGGTCAGGCCGGCAAACGCCATTTTGTTACCGGGCACCTTGAGCCGGGGTGCTTTGAGATATTCGGCAAGGTTGGCTTCGTCCCAGACCAGGCCGGCGCCACCGGCACTCTTCATCGCCTCGGAGTAATGACCAAGAAAGCTCTCGGCACTACCGGCTGCGCGGCCGACGACGCCCATCAAATGCGGACCGACCTTGTCGCGGTCGGTGGCTGCTTCATGACAGGCGATGCACCGGTTGAAGACCTTCTTGCCAAGGGTCGGGTCACCGCCCGCATGAGCGGCAAGCGAGGTGGCAAGGAGAAGAATGCTGGCGAACGAAGCGGCGCGAAACATGGCTGTCTCCGGAGAGCTCTGGCTGGCGGCGTTATAGGACCGAGGCCTTAACAAACGCTGCATCATGGCGCGATTGCGGAAGATGCCGATCGGGTTGCATCGGGGCCTGGGCAAGGTCGCCGGGCGATCAGCCCTTAATAAAGCCGATGAAGTCGTCGGGCGCGGCGCGGCCCATCTCTTCCTCCCAGTGGCGACGGCAGAGCGAGACATAGACGTCCTTGCCGATCGCCACCTGCTCGCCCTGACGCGCCACCTTGCCGTCAGGTCCGAGGCGCACCACCATCGTCGCCTTGCGGCCGCAGCGGCAGATGGTGCGCACTTCGCGCAAATCGTCGGCGATGGCCAGCAGCGCGCGAGAACCGGAGAACAGATTGCCCTGGAAATCGGTGCGCAAGCCGTAACACATGACCGGAATGTTCAGCCGGTCGGCGATGCGGGCGAGCTGCCAGACCTGCTCCTCTTCGAGAAACTGTGCCTCGTCGACGAAGACGCAATGCACCGATGTATGCGCGTGGTGATCGGCGACGCGGGCGAACAGATCGTCACCGTCGCGGAACATGTCGGCTTCCGTCTCCAGGCCGATGCGCGACGAGATCAGGCCGGTATCGCCCTTGCGGTAATGGCCGGCGACGAACAGCATCGTGCCCATGCCGCGCTCGCGATAATTGTACGACGCCTGCAACAGCATCGTGGTCTTGCCGGCGTTCATCGTTGCATAGTGGAAGTAGAGCTTAGCCATGCCGCCCTTTTTACGGTCTGTTGATATTCAGGTGATGCCGGCCTGCAAATGGCGGTTCCTGCGCTTCCGGTGCTCACGTAGCCAAAAGTACGCTCCGCTCCGGTTCTCGGAGTCCACCATTTTCGTCTCGGCCTGACCTGAATCTAAACAGACCTTATGCCGACTTGGCCTGATACGGGGAGGGGCCACGGCAGGCTTTCCCCGAAAAAGCCGTCTCGCCCCTGAAAAAACTGTCTGGCCCTGAAAAACTGTCTGGCAAGACAAAAGCGTCAGCCGTGTCGCTGATTGGCCAGTCTGCGCCGTTGATCGTGATTGCCTTAGTGCTTGAAACCGCACCAGAATGGTGTTTGGCTGACGAAACAAGGCGGGCAGAGAAACCGTAGCTATGCTTCGCCAAAGAATCACAATGGGAGACTACCTATGTCGCGTATGAACTCTTTCGTCGCCGGCCTCGGCCTGGCGGCTTTTTTGTCCACGAGCGCTGCCTTCGCCGGTGATCCGGCGAGCTGCAAGGCGGTGCGTCTTTCCGATGTCGGGTGGACCGACATCCAGGCGACGACCGGCATCGCTTCCGTACTGCTGACCGCACTCGGCTACGAGCCGCAGGTGATCCAGCTATCGGTTCCGGTGACCTATGCGTCGCTGAAAAACAAGGACCTCGACGTCTTCCTCGGCAACTGGATGCCGTCGATGACCAACGACATCAAGGACTACACCGCCGACGGCTCCGTCGAGACCATCAGCGAAAACCTCAGCGGCGCCGGCTATGGCATCGTCGTGCCGACCTATGTGGCGGACGCCGGCGTCAAGACGCTGACCGACCTCGGCAAGTTCAAGGACAAGTTCAACGGCAAGATCTACGGCATCGAGGCCGGCAACGATGGCAACCGCATCATCCTCGACATGATCAAGAACCCGAAGGACAATCTCGAAGGCTTCGAACTGGTCGAATCCTCGGAAGCCGGCATGCTGACGCAGGCCGAGCAGTCGATGAAGAGCAATGAGTGGATCGCGTTCCTCGGCTGGACGCCGCATCCGGTGATGGGCGCCATGAAGATCACCTATCTCGATGGCATGGGCGACAGCGGCTTCGGCGCCGCCACCGTGCATACCAATGTGCGCAAGGGCTATACCACCGAGTGCCCGAATGCCGGCAAGTTCATCGCCAACCTGAAGTTCAACCTCGATATGGAAGGCGAGATGATGGACGCGATCCTCAAGGGCGGCGACGCCAACACGGCCGCGACCGACTGGTTGAAGAAGCATCCGGACGCGGTCGCTCCGTGGATCGCCGGCGTGACCACCTTCGATGGCGGCGACGCGGCTGCGGCGGTAAAGACCGCACTCGGGAGCTGAGCCGATTTTGAATCCGACATGACCCGAGCGAGGGCAGCCATATAGAAAGGGCTGCCCTTTTTCATATCCTGTGACAAGATGACTGTCCGGCAAGGACGGCGACTGCCAAAGAGGGGCTAGATGGATCCGATTTCAAAATTCTTTGTCGGTTACAAGATTCCAATCGGTGAGTGGGGCAAAGCGTTCTTCACCTTCCTCACCGACAATTTCAACACCTTCTTCCGTGGCCTCTCGGGCGGCCTGAATTTCCTGCTCGACGGCGTGGTCGATATGCTGCTGCATATACCGCCCGTCCTTCTCATCGCCCTGATTGCGCTGCTTGCCTATTATCTGCAGCGATCGAGAGGCCTGGCTGTGGCGGTCTTTTTCGGATTGCTGTTCATCCTCAACCAGAACCTCTGGAAGCAGACTGTGGAGACGCTGGTGCTGGTGGTTGCCGCCGCCGCCGCGTCGATGGCCATCGGTGTGCCACTCGGTATCTGGGCGGCTCACAAGCCGAAGGTCTACCGCATCATGCTGCCGGTGCTCGACCTGATGCAGACGTTGCCGACCTTCGTCTACCTGATCCCAGTGCTGACGCTGTTCGGCCTTGGCAACGCGCCCGGCCTCATCGTCACCATCATCTTCGTCATCCCGACATCGGTTCGTCTCACGCATCTGGGCGTCGTCTCGGTGCCGAAGTCGATCATCGAGGCAGGCGAGGCATTCGGCGCCACTAAGAGCCAGTTGCTCTGGAAGGTGGAACTGCCCTCGGCCCTGCCGACCATCATGGCCGGTCTTACCCAGTCGATCATGCTGTCGCTGTCGATGGTGGTGTTCGCGGCTCTCATCGGTGCCGGCGGCCTCGGCACCGAGATCAACCGGGCGCTCGGTTCGCGCAAGATCGACCTCGGCCTTGAAGCCGGCCTGGCCATCGTCGTGCTGGCCATCGTGCTCGACCGCATGACGCGCATCGGCGTTGGAGGCAAGAAATGACCGTCGCCGTTGATTTCAGGAACGTCGATATCGTCTTCGGCGCCGACCAGGCCGGATCTTTGGCGATGATCGACGCCGGCGCCAGCCGAGCCGATATCCTCGAAAAGACCGGTAATGTGCTTGGCTGCGCCGGCGCCAGCCTGACCGTGAACGAGGGCGAGATCTCGGTGCTGATGGGCCTGTCCGGTTCGGGCAAGTCGACATTGCTGCGGGCGGTCAATCGACTCAACGTGGTGTCGCGCGGCCAGGTCCTGGTCAAGGATGGCGACAAGACCGTCGATGTCGTCACTTGCGATGAGGCGACCTTGCGGCGCCTGCGCCAGAAGCAGGTGGCAATGGTGTTCCAGCAGTTCGGCCTGCTGCCGTGGCGCACGGTGGAGGAGAATGTCGGCCTGGGCCTCGAACTCGCTGGCGTGCCGGAGCTAGAGCGCAAGGAACGCGTGCAACGCCAGCTCAAGCTGGTCAATCTCGACCAGTGGTCGAAGAAATACGCGCATGAGCTTTCGGGCGGCATGCAACAGCGCGTCGGCCTGGCCCGTGCGTTCGCAACCGAGGCGCCGATCCTTCTGATGGACGAGCCGTTCTCGGCGCTCGACCCGCTGATCCGCACCAAGCTGCAGGACGAGTTGCTGCAATTGCAGGCCGAGTTGAAGAAGACCATCATCTTCGTCAGCCACGACCTCGAGGAAGCGCTGAAGATCGGCAGCCACATCACCATCATGGAAGGCGGACGCATCGTGCAGACCGGCGCGCCGGAAGACATCGTGCTGCGGCCCGCCAACGACTATGTCCGCGACTTCATCGCCAATGTGAACCCGTTGTCGGTGCTGACCGCCTGGAACGTGATGCGCGACCGCCGCGATCTGGAACACGGCGACAATGGCTGGGTCTGGCTCGATCGGCGCAAGACGACGCGCTTCAAGATCGACGATCACGGGCTGGTGGCGGCGGCCGAACGCGACGGCAAGCCGGCGGTGTGGGTTTCGTGCGCGGATGTCGAGACCCAGTCAGAGGAAGCAGCGCAAGTGTTCTGGGCCAATCCCGGCACCTCGCTGAAAACCGTGATGCTGGCCATGCACCGCTCGCAGACAGCCCCCGTGGCGCTGTTCGACGACCAGTCGCGCTTTGTCGGCGCCATCGGCATCCGCGATGTGTTGAGCGCGGTGCTGCGGCGGTAAAGTTCGTCGGATACCAAAGTCGACGAGGCGCTGCGATTGAGCGCGCGCCTCGTTCTAAGCCGCCAGCGGCAGGCGCAGTTGCGTCAGCAGGCCACCGCCCGGGTTGTTGGACAGGCTGACCTCACCGCCGGCGGCGCGCGCGATGTTGCGGGCAATGGTCAGGCCGAGCCCGAGACCGCCGGTCTGGCGGTTGCGGGATTGTTCGAGGCGCACGAAAGAGCCGAACACGGCGTCGATCTGCGCCTGAGGTATGCCCGGTCCCTCATCGCGGATGGTGAGCAGGATCGTGTTGTCCGACCGGCCGAGGCTGAGGTGCGCCTTCTTGCCGTAGGTGACCGCGTTCTGCAGCAGATTGGTGACGCAGCGCTTGAGCGCGACCGGCCGGGCCATGCAGATGAGCCCGCGTGAGCGGGTATCATCTTCGAACGACACGTCCGGATAGGCGTCGGCGATCGACTCCACGAGCGACCAGAAGTCGATGCGCTCGTTCTTCTCCTCGGTCACCTCGAAGGTGGCGAAGTCGATCACCGAGCTGGCAATGCTCTCGACGTCGGCGAGATCATGCGCCAGCGCTTCGCGAACCGCCGATTTGCGCAATAGCTCCAGGCGCAGGCGCATTCTGGTCATCGGCGTGCGTAGATCATGCGCAAGTGCCGCCGCCAGATGTTCGCGATCCTCGACATATTCGCGCAGCCGGGCCTGCATGGCGTTGATCGCCTTGGCGGCGGCACGGACCTCGCGGCTGCCCCCTTCAGCGATCGGCGGGCTCTTCAGATCCTTGCCGATCCGGTTCACGGCGGTTTCCATCATCCGGTAGGGCGCTGTCAGCCGGCGCAACGACCAGATCGACATGATCACCACCAGTCCGGCGATCAGCGAATAGAGCGGCAGACTGTCGAAGCTCAGGATCGGGCCGACGGGCGTGATCGGCTCGGTGAAGTTCAGCCAATGGCCGTCGGCGAAACGCAGCGACGCCGTCAGCTTCTCGCTCTGGGCAAAGTTGGCGGCCAGCACCAGAAGGTCGCGTTCGACCTGGCCGATATCGGGCCCCGGCGCCGTGCCGTCGGCGTCGTCGGCCTCGCGCGTGGCCGGGTCGCGCCGCACGCGCGCATCGGTGATGCCGAACTTCGACAGTCGGCCGACAAGGATGTCTTCGAGTTCCGCCAGTTCGTCGTCGCTTGCGATCGACGAGGTGACCGCCGGCGTGTCCGAGATAGTGAGCGCGTAAGTGGAATTGAACAGGCCTGTCGCCGTCGCCCGGCGTTGCTCCGGCGTGGCGTCATGCATCAGCTGCACCAGGGAAAAGGCGCGGTCGTTGAGACGGTAGAGGTCGACGATGCCGTTGGCGACGGCGCGGTCGCGCGACACGATATAGAGGGTAGCGACCTGACTGATCAGCAGGCCGGCAATGACGATCAGCAGCACCCAGACAGGCAAGGTCTGCGGCAGGAAACGTTTCATTCGGAGGTCGTCTCAGGCAGAAACTGGTAGCCGCCGCTGCGCACCGTCAGGATGAACTGGGGCGTTTTCGGGTCGTCTTCCATCTTACGCCGCAACCGGCTGACCAGGATGTCGATGCTGCGGTCGAAGGAGTAGTCGCTATCGCCGCCGGACAGTTCGATGAGCTGGTCACGGGTCAGCACGCGCTGCGCACTCTTGACGAAGGTCTGCAGCAGGTTGAATTCGGCCATGGTCAGTTCGACCCTGACATCGTCGGGCGCGATCAGCCGGCGCCGCGAGCAATCCATCGTCCAGCCGGCGAAGCGGTAGATCTGCCTGGTGGTGGCGCGCTTGGCCTCGGCGCCGCCATTGCGGCGCAGCACGGCGCGGATGCGCGCCAAAAGCTCGCGCGGATCGAAGGGTTTGGGCACGTAGTCGTCGGCGCCCATTTCCAGGCCGACGACGCGATCGGTGGTCTCGGTGACCGCGGTCAGCATGATGATCGGCGTCGAATACTGGGCGCGCAGGTCGCGGCACAGCTCCAGCCCGCTCTTGCCCGGCAGCATCACGTCGAGGACGATGAGATCGACTTGCGCGCGGCGCAGGATGGCCTCCATCTCGACACCGTCGGCGGCAACCGAGGTGTGCAGGCCCCGCTTCTGGAAGAATTCCTGCAGCAGGTCGCGAATGCCCTTGTCGTCGTCGACGATCAGTATGTGCGCGTCGGATTTCACTTGAGCCCTGTCGTTGTTGATTGCCAAGCCGTTCTGTCGCCACCCACACGATAGAATTCAGGCCATATGTTGGCCAGTGGTGATGATGGGTTCACACCGGCTTTCTCAGACACAATCCAGAAACAAAATTCTACAGTTCAGAAAAACTCCTGAAAAATTTCAAAGGCATAACTGATCTCGTGGCGGTCAGGTCATCGGCTGCGACGCTAGTCTCCGGGTTTACGGATAAACCAATGCCAAGGTTGTCGATCAGTTTGTTGGGTGCGTTGCTGGGCCTTGGCCTGGTCACCGCCGCTGCCGGACAATCGGACGCAAAGGCGCCGCTCACTCGGAGCGAACGGTGCGCCAATCTCAGCCACCAATTTGATGAAGCCCTCGAAACCCATGCCACGGCAACGCAGGTCACCGCGGCAAAGGCACTTCAGAGAAAGGGTAACCGGTACTGCGCCGCCAAGAAACAGGCACAGGGCATCCGGATGCTTGCCAACGCTTTGAAGTTGCTTGGAGTGACACCGAACGACCCGGTTCAGTGACATCAGAATTCGACCCGCATAAAAAGGAAACGAAGCCATGAAAAAGTCCCTCCTGTCCGCCCTCGGCCTCTCCGTCGCTCTCGCCTTCTCGATGCCGGTTCTCGGCAACGCAGCCGCCACTACGACCGCTGCGCCGGCTGCTGCCACCACGACCACCGCTCCGGCCGCTGCCGCGACGACCACCGCTCCTGCCGCCAAGGCTGCTCCGAAAAAGGTCGCCAAGAAGACTGTCTGCAAGGTGACCAAGACGCACAAGTGCCCGGTCAAGAAGGCGCCCTCGAAGGCGGCCCCGAAGGCTGCTCCGAAGAAGCCCTGATCAGCTTCGAGGTCAATTCCAGCAAGGCCGTTCCAGCCGTAAATCGGCTGGGACGGTCTTTTGCCAAGTGCATGGTCGATAAACTGAACGCGTATCTCGATCGCGCCTAACCCGTTTGCAACGCCAGTTGTGTAGGACAATCCGCATGAAGAAGCGGCTTTCGTCCATTCTGCGCTCGTTGGTGCTTGGTGGCCTGGTTGCCACCGGTATCTCCAGGGCACTTATCCTGTTCACCGCCAGCCCGGTGCCGGATCCGGCGAGCGGGCGCACCGAGCCTTCGCTTTTCGCGCCGGTTATTTCCACCAATTGGGACTACATCACGCCGGCACAGACCTGGTCGCTGATCGTGCTGACCGGCGCGACCCTGATCTGTGTCATTGCCTGGCCGATCGCAGCCTTCCTGGAACGTCGGGCGGATGCCGGGGGAAAACGCTTCCGGCCCGGCCGTTGAACGGCAACCGACAGTTTCCCACATAGGAATGGCCGCGCCCGCGGACACCGGTTGGCGCCGCGATCAAAATGGACTGCCGCTTTCCCCGGTGCCAGAATGGCGGCCACGTCGTTTACGCAAATTGTCGGTTCCAATGCCTGAAATCACCACAAAACCGCGCGTACAGGTCAAGCCGCAGATCGAACGGCCGAAGCTCTACAAGGTCATCCTCATCAATGACGATTTCACCCCGCGCGAATTCGTGGTGACGGTGCTGAAGGGGGAGTTCAAGCTCAGCGAAGACCAGGCGCACCGGGTGATGATCACCGCGCATCGGCGCGGCGTCTGCGTCGTCGCCGTCTTTACCAAGGATGTCGCCGAGACCAAGGCGATGCGGGCTACCGATGCCGGCAAGGCCAAGGGCTATCCGCTGATGTTCACGACCGAGCCGGAGGAGTAGGGCTGCTCGCTCTCTCCTTTCTCTCCCTGTGGGAGAAGGTGGCCGAGCGAAGCTCGGTCGGATGAGGGTGTTCCAGAAAGCACCAACGCCTTATTCCGGCCGGCACCCCTCAACCGTCTTGGCGCTACCGTCCCTCGCGATACCACATCGAACCCATCGCCAGAAGCAACAGGCCGAGGCCGAGGAAGCCACCGAAAAGCGGCACGCGCGAGACGGCCTTGAGCACGCTGTCGTCCGTGGTGCGCAGGCCGATCCAGTCGCTGCCGGACGCGGCGCCGGCCGAGCGCACCGGCACGATGGAGGGCAGCGTCACGTCGCTGCCAAGGGTCGAGGACGACGCCAGCCGGCGCACGCTGCCGCCGGTGGCTTCCGCCGGCGCCTTCAGCCGGTTTTCGGTGGAGATGACATCTGCGAATTCCGGTGCGTTGACCGGTCCGACATGGGCGAGCGCGGTCAGGTCGCCATTGGCAACCTGATAAAGGCCGATCTCGTTTGTCTCGACACTGCCAAGGAAAACGCCGGGCTCGGATTTCTCGAGCTTGACGGTCAAGGTCTTGCCGGAAGGGGTGATGATCTGGGCGGGGCCGGGATCGTCGGCCATCGTCTGGCGACGGATTTCCAGCACCATGCCGCGACCGTCGGCGGTCAGCCGCTCCTCCTCGAGTTCTGGCTCCTTCATCAGCCAGTGCGCGATGCGCCGATAGAGCTGGACATGCGGGCCGCCGCCTTCGAAGCCGCGCGCCCACAGCCAGCCCTGGTCGGACAGAAGCATGCCGACGCGGCCTTCGCCCTTGCGGTCGAGCAACAGCAGGGGCCGGTTGTCTGCGCCTTTCATCACCACCTCGCCTTCCGGGTTCTGCACGCCGATGGTGCGGAACCAGCGGCTCCAGTGCGGCGGCTCGGCGGCCGAGCCATCCAGGCCGCGCGTCACCGGATGGCGCTGGCCAAGATCGGTGAGGCGGGGATAGAAGGCCTTGTCGACAACCTCGCCCGTCGGCATCGCCGGCAGGGCCGACATCAGCGGCGTGCGCGCGATGGAGCTTTCACCGGCATATTCGGGGCCGGCCGCGATCAGCAGCGCGCCGCCCTTTTCGACATATTCGGAGATGTAGTCGTAATAGAGGATCGGCAGCACGTCGCGGTGCTGGTAGCGGTCGAATATGATAAGGTCGAAATCCTTGATCTTCTCGACGAACAGCTCGCGTGTCGGGAAGGCGATCAGCGACAATTCATTGATCGGCGTGCCGTCCTGCTTTTCCGGTGGCCGCAGAATGGTGAAATGCACGAGGTCGACAGAGGCGTCGGATTTCAACAGATTGCGCCAGGTGCGCTCGCCGGCATGCGGCTCGCCGGAGACCAGCAGCACACGCAGGTTCTCGCGGATGCCATCGATGAGCGCGATGGCGCGGTTGTTGGTGTCGGTCAGTTCGCCCGGTTCGCGGTCGATGGCGAGTTCGACGATGTTGCGGCCGGCAGCGGGAATGGTCACCTGCAGCGGCATCGCCTGGCCGACGGTGGCATGCTCGACCGTGACCTGCTCGCCATTGACAGAGACCCGCACGTCAACCGGACCGGTCTCGTTTTCGGTCGAGATGACGCGGTAGGTCATGTCGAGCGGCTTGCCGACGAGGCCGAAGCGCGGCGCATTCTCGAAGCGGATGCGGCGATCCTTTTCGTGGTCGTTGCCAGTGATCAGCGCATGCAGCGGGGCGTTGAAATCGGGGGCGCCCGGAGGCGCATCATGCACCTCGCCATCGGTGATCATGATGGCACCGCCGATGCGTAACGGCGGCACATCGCGGAAGGCGCCATCGAGCGCGCTGAACAGCCGTGTCTCGGTGCGCTCCTCGGCGGCCTCGGACTTGCCGGCCTCGACGACGCGCACGTCGAACTGCTTGAAGCGGCCAAGACGCTCCTGCAGCCCGGCCAGCGCCTCGTCGGTCTGTTTCGTGCGGTCGCCGATATCCTGGCTCTGGCTGCGGTCGACAACGAGGGCGACAATGCTTTTCAGGGGCTCGCGCTCCTCGTTGAGGAACACCGGGTTGAACAGGGCGGCGGCGAGCGCCATCAGAGCGATGAAACGAAAGACCGAGCCGCGCTGACGAAACCACAGGCCGACCAGCGCAAGCAGCGCCAGCGGCACCAGCGCCAAGAACAGCCAAAGCCAGGAGATCAGCGGTTCGAAGGAGATCGACCAGTTCATTCCTTACCCTCCCATTTGGGAGGGTCGATCCGCGGAGGTGCAACAAAAGACATCATCTTACTGCCCCAGCCGTTCGAGCAGTATCGGCACGTGGACCTGATCGGATTTGTAGTTGCCGGTCAGCATGTACATCATGATGTTGACGCCGGCGCGTAGCGCGTAGATGCGCTGCATCGGATCCGCCGGTACGGTCGGCAGCAGCGGGTCGCCATTCTCGTCGACCGCCCAGGCGCCCGCGAAGTCATTGGCGGTGATCATGATCGGGGAGACGCCGTCGCCCGTGCGCACCGGCCGGTTCTCGACATTGCTGGCGTCGAGCGAAGCCTCGACCCAGAGCGGGCTGCCACTGAAGCGGCCGGGAAATTCGGGCAGGATGAAGAAGGATTTGGTCAGCACGTGGTCGGATGGCACCGGCTCCAGCGGCGGCACGTTCAGATTGCCGAGGATGTCGCGCAGCCGCTCCGTCGCCGGGCTGGTCGAATCGGCGCCGATGCCGTTGGCGAACTGGTCGCGCGTATCGAACAGCACCGTGCCGCCCTGTTGCATATAGGCGTCGATGCGGGCGATCGCGGCCTGGTTCGGCATCGGTGCAGCTGGATCGATCGGCCAGTAGATCAGCGGATAGAACGACAGCTCGTCCTTGGAGATGTCGACGCCGGTCGGCGCGCCCGGTTCGAGAGCCGTCTTCTCGATCAGGAAGCGGGTCAGGCCTTCGAGCCCGGCGCGGCTGATCGAATCGTCGCCCGGCACCCCGGTCAGCACATAGGCGATGCGGGTCTTTGAAATCGCCTCTATTGCAACCTCGTCGCCCGCCTTGGCGTCATCGGCGCGAGCGAGGTCGGCATGGCCGAACAGCACACCAAGCGCAATCAGGATCGCAGAAGTGGTTGCCACGGCGCCTGAGCGGCGCGGTCGGCGGGTAAACAGGCCGCCTATCCAGAACACCGCCAGCGTGTCGAGCAGCATCAGCACCAGGGCAGCCGCGACCAGCGCGCCCTTCAAATTGCGCGATTCGTCGAAGGCATACTGGATCGATGTGACGGGAACCGTGATCTGCGGCCGCGCCAGCGGCGCAAACGTGCTGTCGGCTTGAAGCAGATTGTGGGCAAACACACCCGTCTCGGAACCATAGAGCCCGGGCGGGTTCTCGAACGTCACTGGCAACGCGCCTGCGCCCGGCACCAGCGGCCGTGCGTCAGGCGTCGGCGGCACCAGCGAGCCGTCGGCTGCAATCATTCGATAGGGCGCCAGCGAGGTGGCGGCGGCTTCGGCATTGGCGATCGCCGCGCCCTGGTTGCGCGACAGTTGCACGATGCGGCGCAGCATCTCGACGAAGCTGCCCGAGATCGGCAGGTTCGACCAGGTCGCCTCGGGCGTGACATGGAACAGCGCCAGCGTGCCCTTCCCCTTCTTCAGTCCGGTGACCAACGGCGTGCCGTCGGCAAGAGCCGCCCAGGTGCGCTCGACGATGTCGGGGGTTGGTTCTGCCAGCACCTGCCTGCTGACGGTGACCTCCGTCGGCGGCGCAAGATCGGCGAACGGGCCGGCCTTGGGGAATTCGGTGACCGGCTGCGGCGACGTCCACGACAGCGCGCCGCCGAGCGAACGTTCGCCGGTGCGCAGACGGACCGGCAGCAGGTCGTCGTCATTGCCGGCGGCGGCCAGCCGCGATCCGGCGAAACGCACCAGCGTGCCGCCATTGTCGACCCAGTCGACCAACCTCTGCCGGACTTGCGCGGGAATGGTGCCGATGTCGGCCATGACGATCATCGCCGGCTTCTGGTCGAGGATCTGCGGGATGGCATCGGCGAGATCGGCACTTGAGGGCTCGACCAGATCGGCGAAGGGCTGCAGCGCGCGCCTGATGTAATAGAGCGGCGACAAAAGCGGCTGCGCCTGGTCGGCCTCGGCCTGCGACAACAGCCCGACGCGCCGCCGCTTGGAGCTTTCGTCGAGGACGCGCACCGCGCCGGCCTGGCGCTCGCCGTCGAGCGCGACCGAGGCGAAGTCGTTGCGCAGTTCAAACGGCACCGCCATAATGCCAGTGGCAGTGGTTTCGCCAGGTGAAAAGGTCAGCGTCGCATCGGCGATGCGCCGGCCCTTGTCGTCGAAGGCACCGGCGGTGACCTGCGCCGGGGCAGGATCGCCCGGCGCGCGAATGGCGGTAAGCGCAAAGCCGTCAACCTGATTGTCGGCGGCGGTCAGGCCGGTCAGCGACAGCCTGTCGGCGGTTGCCCAAACAACACGGGCGGCATTCCTGGACAACAGCGTGTTGAAGGCGGCTTCGTCGCCTTTTGCCGCAAGTCCGTCGGCAAGCACGGCAACACTGGCGCCGGGCAAGCTTTCCAGCACGCCGGCGACGCGAGCATAGACGGCCGGCCGGTCGGTCGGAATCGGCCGCGGCTTGGCGGCGCGCAGCCGGTCGAGCGCGGCGGCGGCATCGAACGGGCCGATCTCGGCATTGGCTTTTTCGGCGGTGAAGGCGATGATGACGGGCACGCCGTTCGAGCCAGCATCGTTGATCAGCCGCTCGGCGGTGGCGACGCGCTTGCCCCAGTCGGCGGCACTTGCCCAGTCATTGTCGATAACCAGGGCCAGGGCAGCACCCTCGGCCGGCAGTTTCTCGCGCGGGTTGAAGACCGGGTCGGCCAATGCGGCGACGATGAGCGCCGCCATCAGCAGTCTCAGCAGCGTCAGCCACCACGGGCTCTGTTGCGGCGTCTCCTCGCGCTTCAGGACGCGCGCCAGGATCCTCAGCGGCGGGAAGATCTCGGTTTGCGGTTTGGGCGGTGTCAGCCGCAACAGCCACCAGATCACCGGCAGTGCCAGCAGACCCCACAGCACCATGGGGGCGCCAAAGGAGAGCGGCAGCCAGCTCATGCGCTGACCCTTCCGGCAGCGGCGCCATCGGCGGTCATCGCCATGTGCAGGCGCACCAGCGCGTCGGAAGCCAGCCGATCGGTGTGGTTGACGGTGAAGCTCCAGCCGAGGCGCTTGCACCAGACAGCCAATTCGTGGCGGCGGGCGGTGTAGAGCAGGCGATACTCATCGCCCAGCATTTCGGCGCGCCCGGCGGTCAGCTTGTCGCCGGTCTCGGGGTCCGTGAATTCGGTGCGGCCGGCATAGGGGAAGGTTTCCTCGGCCGGGTCGGCAACCTCGATCAGGTGGGCGCGCACGCCGTGGCGAGCCAGAACGTCGAGCCAGGCCATCGTCTCCTCGACGGGATCGAGGAAATCGCTGACAATGACGATGTCGCAGAAGCGGCGGATGTCGGAAAGATCGGGTTTTGCCGGCAAATCGCCGGCATGCATGAGCTGGGCGGCGATGCGCTCGGCGCCGTTGCGGGCGGTGAACGGATCGGTGAGACCGGGCCAGGCAATACGCTCACCGCTGCGCGACAACAGCTCGGCCATGGCCAGCGCCAGCACCAGCGCACGCGATTGCTTGGAGACGCTGGCGGCGGTCGATTTGTAGAGCATCGACGGCGAAGGATCCGCCCATAGCCAGACCGTGTGGGCGGCTTCCCATTCGCGGTCGCGCACATAGGTGTGGTCGTCTCGCGCAGAGCGGCGCCAGTCGATCCGCGAGGAATCGCCTTCGACATAAGGCCGGAACTGCCAGAAATTCTCGCCGATGCCGCGCTTGCGGCGGCCGTGCCAGCCGGCGATCACGGTGTTGACGATGCGCCGCGCCTCGACCAGCAGGTCGGGCACAAGAGAGGCCCGCAACCGGCCACGGGCGAGCGCGTCGCGCGTCGCTGCCGGAGCCTGGACCTCGCCGATATGCGCCATCAGATACCTTTGGCCAGTTTCGCCACAACGTCGCGCACGCTGGTGCCTTCGGCGCGAGCGGCGAAGGTCAGCGCCATGCGATGCTGCAGCACCGGCTCGGCGAGCGCGCGGACATCGTCGGTCGACGGCGCCAGCCGTCCATCGTAAAGTGCGCGCGCCCTGGTGCACAGCATCAGCGCCTGGCTGGCGCGTGGGCCGGGGCCCCAGGCGACGTGCTTGTCGGTCTCGGCATTGCCCTGGCCCGGACGCGCTGAGCGCACCAGCGTAAGGATCGCCTCGACGACGCTTTCGGGTACCGGCATGCGGCGGATGAGTGTCTGGATTTCCTTCAGCCGCGCCGGCTGCAGAACGTTCTGGGCTTTCGCGTCCTCGACGCCGGTCGTTTCCAGCAGAATGCGGCGCTCGGCCTCGATTTCGGGATAGAGGATGTCGACCTGCATCAGGAAGCGGTCGAGCTGGGCCTCGGGCAGCGGATAGGTGCCTTCCTGCTCCAGCGGGTTCTGCGTCGCCAGCACGTGGAAGGGCGCCGGCAGGTCGTAGCGGGCGCCGGCAATGGTGACGTGGTACTCCTGCATCGCCTGCAGCAGCGCAGACTGGGTGCGCGGCGAAGCGCGGTTGATCTCGTCGGCCATCAGCAGCTGGGCGAAGATCGGGCCGGAAATGAAGCGGAAGGAGCGCTTGCCGGCCTCGTCCTGCTCCATCACCTCGGAGCCAAGGATATCGGACGGCATCAGGTCGGGGGTGAACTGGATGCGGCGCGAATTGAGGCCGAGCACGATGCCAAGTGTTTCGACCAGCTTGGTCTTGGCGAGGCCCGGCACGCCGACCAGCAGCGCATGGCCGCCGGCGAGCAGCGCCACCAGCGTGCGCTCGACGACGCTCTCCTGGCCGAAGATGACCCGGCCGACCCCGTCGCGGATCCTGGAGATGTCGGCCAGCGCTTTCTCGGCCTCGGCGATCATGTCCGTTTCGCTGATCGGGCTTTCCTTGACCATTACGCTCATGCCGCATCGATCCTTGTGATTGGAAATGCCTGCCTGCAGCATACCATGACTGCCGCGATTCGGCCTCGCCTAGCGTCTGCATTAGAATTTAAATCACAGACTTAGGCTGACAAGCGGAACAACAGTGACTATTTCGTGACCATGACGGAACACTCCGAAGATCTCGAACAGGGCCTTACGAGTGCCACCGAGGCGCGCGGTCTCGAGGCGTTGATCTCGCGCGCCACCCGCGCCGGCAAGGGTGCGGCGCCGGTCGAACGCTGGAATCCCGACTTCTGCGGCGATCTCGACATGGAGATCAAGGCCGATGGCACCTGGTTCTATCTGGGCACGCCGATCGGGCGCATACCGCTGGTTCAGCTTTTCTCCTCGGTGCTGCGCAAGGATGCCGACGGCAGGACCTATCTGGTGACACCGGTGGAGCGAGTCGGCATTCGGGTCGCCGATGCGCCGTTCATTGCCGTCGAAATGGACGTTTCGGGCGACGGTGACGGGCAGGTCATCACCTTCCGCACCAATGTCGGCGACGTCGTCGAGGCCGGGCCGGAGCGGCCGCTGCGTTTCGTCGACGAGAACGGTACTGGCGGGCTGAAGCCCTATGTGCTGGTGCGGGGCCGGCTGGAGGCGTTGGTTGCGCGGCCGGTGATGTATGAGCTGGTCGGCCATGGCGAGGAGGTCGAGATCGGCGGCAAGACCATGTTCGCGGTGCGCTCGAAAAAGGCTGTGTTCCCGATCATGCCGGCGGACCAGTTGAAGCGGCTGAGCGCGTGATGGACCAGGTGTCTCCGGCGCCTTTTTCATCAGCGGATTTTCGCGCGCGCTTTGCCGCGCAGCCGGATGCGCATGCCAGCGATGACTATGGCGATCATCGCTTCAACCCCGGTCATCCACGCCTCAACCAGGGCAAGGCGCTGCGCAATGCCGCCGTGCTGATCCCGGTGGTCGACCACGAAGGCGATGCGACGGTTCTACTGACAAAACGGGCCGAAAAGCTGCGCAATCATTCGGGGCAGGTGGCCTTTCCCGGCGGCACCATCGATCAGACCGATCCAAGCCCGGAGGCGGCGGCGCTGCGCGAGACCTTCGAGGAGATCGGCCTTGGCCGCGATCACATCGAGATCATCGGCCGCATGCCCGACTATGTCGCCGGCAGCGGCTACCGCATCGCGCCGGTGCTGGGCATCGTGCGGCCGGGTTTCCAGCTGAGCTTGAACGCCGACGAAGTCGATGCCGCCTTCGAAGTTCCGCTGCGCTTCCTGATGGACCCGGCCAACCACAAGCGCGACAGCCGCATGTGGAACGATCTCGAATGGTTCTTCTACGACATGCCCTATGGCGACCGGCGCATCTGGGGCGTCACCGCCGGCATCATCCGTACCCTCTATGAAAGGCTCTATGCGTGAGCGTCACGATCGCGGGCAGGGCCGATTGGCTCGGCGACAAGCATCTGCAACGCCTGTTGGCCGCACTGAGCGAGGGCGGTGAAGAGGCGCGCGTTGCGGGCGGCGCCGTGCGCAACACGCTGATGGGCCAACTGGTCGCCGACATCGACATCGCCACCACCTGCTTGCCGCGGGAAACCATCCGCCGCGCCGAGGCGGGAGGTTTCAAGGCGGTGCCGACCGGCTTCGAGCACGGCACGATCACGGTGGTCGCCGGCGGCAAGCCCTATGAGGTCACCACGTTGCGAGCCGACATCGAGACTGACGGGCGGCGGGCCAAAGTGTCGTTCGGGCGCGATTGGAAGCTTGACGCCGAGAGGCGCGATTTCACCATCAATGCGCTCTATGCGGAGGCCGATGGCCGGGTTGTCGACCTTGTCGGCGGCATTGCCGACATCGAGGCTCGCCGGCTGCGCTTCATTGGCGATGCGGAAGCGCGCATCCGTGAGGACTATCTGCGCATCCTGCGCTTCTTCCGCTTCTTCGCCTGGTATGGCGACGGCCGGCCGGATGCCAATGGGCTGAAAGCCTGTGCCCGGCTGAAGGAAGGTCTGGCCCAGCTTTCGGCCGAGCGCATCTGGTCCGAATTGAAGAAGCTTTTGTCGGCGCCTGATCCCTCACGGGCGCTGCTCTGGATGCGGCAGGCTGGCGTCTTGACCGCCGCGCTGCCGGAAAGCGAGAAATGGGGCATCGATGCGATCCATGGGCTGGCCAAGGCCGAGAAAGATCTGGGCTGGGCGCCCGACCCGCTGCTGCGGCTGGAAGCGATCGTGCCGCCGGATGCCGCACGCATGAAGACGCTCGCCGAGCGGCTCAGATTTTCGACTGCCGAAGCGGATCGCCTGCGCCACTGGGCGCTTGCCACCGCTGTCGAGCCGAAGACGACCGAGGGCGAACTGGCGAAAAGGCTCTATCGCGGCGATCGGCAGGGATTTGTCGACCGCTTGCGCCTGTCGCTGGCTGCGGCCCGCGTTCGTGCTGTCGACGACAATGACGCGCTGCTTGAAGCGGGCGGCTTCTCGCGCTTGCTGGCCTTCGCGCTCAAATGGAAAAAACCGGTGTTCCCGCTGAAAGGCGCCGATCTGACGGCGCTCGGTGCAACGCCAGGACCGAAGCTGGGCGAGATCCTCAAGAACCTCGAGGCGGAATGGATCGAAACGGGATTTGCGCCCGATCGCGGCGCACTGCTTGATCGCGCCGCGAAGGCACTGGAAACCTAGGCCTTGGCTCGAAGCCCGTGCTCCGTGACGGTCAAATGTCGTCGAACGAGCGAAACTACCTGATTGCCACGGGAGCCAGGGCGCGTGAAAGGCTCGCTTCGCCCTTGCCGTACGTGGAAGCACTATAGTTGACCAGGGTGTCGGTGCGAGCCGTATTGAGCAGATCGTTGGTGATCTGGGTCGGCGTGGCCTTGGTGAATTTGCTGCCTAGTATCGCCGCATATCCTGAAATGATCGGCGCTGCGAAGGAGGTGCCATATAGGCCTGTCTTGCTCCCATCGACGCCAACCACAAGAAAGTGGCTTTGCACGAGCGGGTCGGAGCCGGCATAGTTGGAGTACCAGGCAAGCTGGGCCTTGTTGGTTGTTGCGCCGTTCGTCGACAGGGCGCCGACGAAGATCGCAGAGGCTTTGCCAACCAGGGCGATATCGAGATAGTCCTGCTGACCGCCTGTTTCTCCGCCCACGGCAACCGAATCGTTGCCCGCCGCCTTCGAAACAACAGCCGACCCTTTGGTGGCATAGGAGATGATGGAGGCTTCCTCGGGGCTCCATCCGATCTGGTTCGGGCTGTAGCCCGCTTTGGCGTACATGCCATAGCTCAGATTGAGCACGTTCAGGCCAGGCGCCAGGCTGACGGCCGAGCTGGTTGAAAAGTCCTTCGACCTGATGGTCGCCAAGGGCGCGATCATGCCAGCTTCCTCGCGCGTCCATTCACCGTGGCGCTGGGTTTGAACCCCGACACCGAAATTGCCCGAGAAGCGCGATGTACTAGAGAAATCGTCGACAATGGTAATCGTGACGCCCTTGCCCTTGTACCCCGCGGCCCATGCCGCGCCGACGTCGGGGCTCATCCACCCCTGCACCGCTTGTGTGGTCGCAGCCGGTATCGTTGCACTCGCGCATGTGGACCGGCCGCCGCCGTGACACAGCGCGGCCATCTCATCCGCATTGACCGCCTCCTGTGCCGAAGCCATCGGCGCCGACAGGGTGGTGAGAGCCGCAACGAAAACGAATTTCAAGCAACTACCGGACATGCTCTTACTCCGTTCAAACAGGAACCAGGACGGGCGAACGCGAATTTCGGGATGGGATGATTTTCTCATTTGCATCCTCCCCGGCGATCAGAAAGTAACACGGTAATTCAGCCAGAGGTGCTGGCTCTCCGGTTTAGCGTTAACCAGATATTTCAAAGTTTCCTCTGGCGCCATCTCGCTGGCCGCGAGCCGGCAATTGACGCTGTAGGTACCCAAATCGCCGTAGTTCGCTTCGCATGGCTTTTCGGTGAGCTTGCCGCCGAGGGTGGTGGTGAGCGACAAGGAAAGAGTACTGTTCGGACCCGGATGCATCTGCGTGAGGAAGCCCAGCTTCAGGCTGGGCTCGATGCGATATTTCTCACCTTCTTCTCCGGTGCCAAATCCCCAGAGGATGCCGGTGTCTTCCGTGATCTGGGTCAAAAGTTCGACGTGCATGTCGACCCAGCTTGCGTGGTACCATTGGTTGAACGATATCCGGCTTCCGTCCTGCAGTTCATAACCGCCGCCGCCAAGGTCGTGCGCGCGATCGCTGAGCGGCGAGCCTTGGTGGAGGTCGACCAGCGATGTGGTCACTTCCTGGGCTATCGCCGGATACGCTGAAAGGAGCCCGTACAGCAGGAGCGCCGTCGTGCGAAGACTCACTCGATTGCCGGACTTTTCGCGCATGCGCGAAACACCTCGCCCCACCGATCCCGGACCAGTGCCTGGTGGCGACGGGCTTCTCTTGCAGCCCCACTGTAGCCGGATTATCTGCCCGACAGTGGCATGGGTTCGGTTACCGCAGGGTTTATTTTAGCCGAGGAAAATATAATTCTTTGACCTGCGCGATCTGGCCGGCAGGACGTCCGCGATGGCGCTTTTCAACCAATCTTGAGGCGCCAACGCGGCTCGTTTGGTGTTGTGGATGAATCCGAGCGGCAAAGACTAGGCCGCGTCGCGGGTCTTTTCGATGCGCGAGCGGATCGCCTCGATCATCGTTTCACGGATAACCGTCTCGCCATGCGTTTCGCGCATGTGCTCGACGACACGACGCATGACCTCGGCCTCCTCGTCGGCACGCGTGTGCCAGTCACAGCCGGGCACGAGCGACCCGCAGTGAAATTCCTTCATGCGATTTCTCCTTTTCCTCCGTGGAGCCCGATCGAGGCTCCGGCACTTTCCTGGCTCATGGTCCGATTTCAGGGTTGAATCCGTGGAGCCGCGAGCGGGTGGAAAGCATAACACAGATGGGGTGGTATCGGTTGCCGTCAACGGCAAAAAGGGCGAAACAGCTCTGCTCCGCCCTTTCGCGCTAGCCCGAAGCAGGACCAGACATCATCATCTTGCCCTGCTTTGGCAGGCCATCACTTCGCGATCTTGACGGCCTCGGCGACTTTTTTCTTGCCGCTCATCTCCCATGAGACGCGGACCTTTTCACCGACCTGCAGGCCAGGATCCTTGAAGGTCTTGGGAAGCGTAAAGGACGATCCGTCATCGAGGACAAGGCTCATGGCCGTTGCGTCAAAGGTCTTGATCGTGCCGGTGGTGTGCTTGATGGCGGCGAACGCCACCGAACCGGAAGCGAGAAGGGCAGCGGCGGCAGCCGAAACAATGATCTTGCGCATTGTGAAGTACTCCTGAAGGGCGGGTATCCTTTTGACGAATGTGTCCCGCATCGTCTGGGCCGTCCGGTCGCGTCGGGTCGCGGCTCGCTTGTTTTGAGGCAATTCCGAACGGAAAATCGTTTAACGCTTTCCTGGAATTGCGCTCAGGCGAACCGCCGGCGCTTCCCGACCCGGCGCAACAAATAGACCAGCCTTTTCAAGAGCCTATTAGACGAAAAATAAATTTTCGCCGCACCTCATGCCACATTCGACGCCGCATTTCGAGCGAATGGGACATCAATGCGGCTCACGCCGCGCTCACCATTTTGTTACGGCCAGCGGACCTCAGGTGGAAGGCTGGAGAGGATCGCTTCGACATTGCCGCCGGTCTTCAGGCCGAAGATGGTGCCGCGATCGTGAAGCAGGTTGAATTCGACGTAGCGGCCGCGGCGGATGAGCTGCTCGTCGCGATCACCGTCGGTCCAGTTCTCGTTGAAGTTGGCGCGCACGAGGTGGCCGTAGACGACGAGAAAAGAGCGGCCGACATCCTGGACGAAGTTGAAGTCGGCATTCCAGCCGCCTCTGTCCTCGCCCGAATGCAGCCAGTCGAAGAAGATGCCGCCGGTGCCGCGCGGTTCGTTGCGGTGCGGAAGATAGAAGTACTCGTCGCACCAGGCCTTGAATTTCGGGTAGTCGGCGACGCCGGCATTCTTCTCGCAAGCGAACTGCATGGCGCGATGGAAGGCGACGGTATCGGGATCGTCCTGTGTGCGGCGGCGCTCGAGAACCGGCGTCAGATCGGCGCCGCCGCCGAACCATTGGCTGGATGTGACCACCATGCGCGTGTTCATGTGCACGGCGGGAACATTGGGATTCCAGGGATGGGCGATCAGCGAAATGCCGGATGCCCAAAAGCGCGGATCTTCCTCGGCGCCGGGCATCTGCTTCCTGAATTCGGGCGAGAACTCGCCGTAAACCGTCGAGGTATGAACGCCGACCTTCTCGAAGACGCGGCCGTACATCATCGACATGGTGCCGCCACCGCCGCGGCCCTCGTCGCGTTCCCAGGGCGTCTTTTCGAAACGGCCTGGCGACCACGAGGCCAGCGGACCGCCAAGATCTTGTTCGATCTGTTCAAGCCCGGCGCAGATGCGTTCGCGCAATGCCTCGAACCACAGGCGCGCCTTCATCTTCTTCTGCTCGATGTCGGCGGGCAGGCCAGCCGGTATTTCAGGTCGTTCCAAGTGCCGTCTCCGGTTGCGGGGGCGATGAGCCCTACAAATGACTCGTCTTTTGCCGGCGCGATCCCTAATCTCTTAAGGGCAAGGGTCAAGTGTCATTAAGGTGCAAGGAGTCGTTTCGTGCGCACCCCGGCAAGACCACCGCTGGATGGCCTGAAGAAGCGGCTGGACCAAAGCCGGGCCGAACGCGCACGCATGCCGCGCGACGGTTTCCTGCGCGAGACCTTCGTCCTGCCGCGCTCCGATGCGCGGCTCAAAGCCAAGGAATGGTTCGATCGCTTTCCCAAGCAGGCCTACTGGACCGAGATCGAAAGCTGGTTCGAGCGGCCGGGCGATGTGATCGAGTTCACCATCAGGCGGTTGCCGGCGGCGGACTGAGGAATGTCACGAGAAAAATAGGTCGCGCAATCTTGGAGAATCCAGGATCAGGTTCTCGCCAAGTAGCTTGCCGAATTTTTCAAAGCCCATTTTCCGCGCCTCATCGAAGCTCACGGACGTGTAGAGCGTTGGCATGCCGCCGGAGTCGACCCGATAGATCGTAATGAGCTGTGTCTCTTCTTCTGGTTGGATAAGATGTCCCAGCACAGATGTTTCCTTCCATATCGCCTCATAGTCGCATTGCTTCCATTCAGGTCGCTACTAGCCTTCTCGCGCCCGTCCCCTCCCTTGCCAGCCGGTCGCCTTTGTTTCGCAGCGGGCATTTGTCGATCGACATGCAGCCGCAGCCGATGCAGTCGGTCAGACCGTCGCGTAGTTTCTTCAGCTGGGCGATCTTGCGGTCGAGCCCGTCGCGCCAGGCGGTCGACAGCAGGTTCCAGTCATCGCGCGTCGGTGTGCGACCCTCGGGCAGCGACGCAAGGGCGATGCCGATCTCGGCCAGTGAGATACCGACCTCTTGCGCCACCTTGATGATCGCCACGCGCCGCAGCACGTCGCGGCCGTAGCGGCGCTGGTTGCCTGACGTGCGGTGGCTGCGGATCAGCCCGCGGGCCTCGTAGAAATGCAGCGCCGACACAGCCACCCCGCTGCGCATGGCCAGTTGGCCGACCGTCAGTTCCGTTATCGGTGCCATCCCTCTTTCTCCGTTCCGATTTTTTTGGCTTGACCTCAAGTTAAGTTGAGCTTGTAGCGAAGAAACCCGGGATCTGCAAACGAAGGAGAAGGCGATGTGCGCCTGGGTCAAGATGACGGGAGACGGAGTGCCGTTATCCGAGTTGCCGGATGGCTTCACCCGCCACCATGGCGACGGAAAGCGCGACGTTGATGCTGCGCGCAGCGCCCTGCATGGGAATGGTCAATTGCGCATCCGCCGCTTGATGGACAAGATCCGGAACGCCTGCGGATTCGCGGCCGAACAGAAGAATGTCGCCATCGCCGAACGCGAAGCTGGTGTAAGGGGTCGTGGCTTTGGTAGACAGCAGCACCAGCCGGCACGCGCGGGCTTTGCGCCAGTCCTCGAAGGCGTACCAGTCGACATGCCGGGTCAGAGCAGCCATTTCGAGGTAATCCATGCCGGCTCGCTTGAGCGTTTTGTCGGAGAGCGGAAAGCCGGCCGGTTCGATGATGTCGACGCCGAGCCCGAGGCAAGCGGCGAAACGCAGGGTTGTCCCGGTGTTGCCGGCGATATCCGGCTGGTAGAGCGCGATGCGGAGACGACAGTTCATTTCCGCGTCCTTCTAATAAGTGGCAGATCGGCCACAGAGGGCTCGCGGTTTTGGAAAATGCTGGACCTGCGGGTGGCCATTTTCTGCGAAGTCGGGTATGTCAGCTCCATTGTCAACCCGAACCGATGGAGGGGTAATTCATGATGACCATGCACACTCAGCGCCCCTCTCGTGGGCTTACCTGCCTGCTGGCGGCTTCGGTACGACAATTCTCCTGACTCTCTAAGACTTGATCGCACCGATTCCCGCCGAAACGATTTTTCGGCTCTCGAAGGAATCCTGCGATGTTTTTCAAAAAGTCAAAAGGGCTGAACGCCCCACCTGAACCTGTCCGGACCGATGCTGTCCGTCGTGTCCAGACCNGGACCGATGCTTATCGTGTCCAGACCGATCCAATGCGTGCCTCCGGCCGAATGCCGGCGGACGATGTTGCTTCGCCTTTTTATCTCGATTTTCACACGGAGGACGGACCGATGTTCGATCCCTACAGAATACCGGGCTCAAGAAGCCTGCATATCCACCGACTGCCGACCTGGGCGCTGCTCATCGGCGAGACCTATTCGTCGGCGGTTCACGCCGAAGTCCGCCGCCGGCCGCATCGCGGCATGCTGCCGGATGTCGATTTCTCGCGCGCGGTTCCCGACCACAGCCGGTCGTCGCTGGTGCGCCGGATCATCCGGCTGATCAGGCCTGGCGCGAAAGTCCGGATCGTGAACAGTGCGCCATCAGGATCGTCAGGCGCACCTGTCGGTGAAAAGCCCGCGAGTCCCTATATTGCGCGAAGCAAGGCCGACGGTCCGGATGATTCCGGACCGTCGGCCCTCGGCGCCATTCGTTCCGCGGACCTTGTACGTTCGCGCGCCNGGTCCGGATGATTCCGGACCGTCGGCCCTCGGCGCCATTCGTTCTGCGGACCTTGTACGTTCGCGCGCCGCATAAGCGGAAAGCAGATTTCATGAGCATGACCTATGTTGTTGTTTAGCTGGTTTGAAAGACGGCTCGATCCGTTCCCCGCGGCGGAACCGGTCGAGCCGCCCAGGACGCTGGTGGCCTTCTGCGTGCATTATACGCGCGGTGCCTGGCCCTACATCCTTCTCGACGCGGTGCTGGTGACGGCCATCGCGATCGCGGAAGTGTGGATGTTCGGCTTCCTCGGCCGCATCGTCGACTGGCTGTCGGGGCAGAATCGCGAAACCTTCCTGCAGACGGAAGCCTGGAAGCTCGCCGGCATGGCCTTCATCGTGCTGTTCGCGTTGCCGGGCACGGTATGGCTGCATTCGCTTCTCAACCAGCAGACATTGATGGGCAACTATCCCATGCGCATCCGCTGGCAGGTGCATCGCTACCTGCTCAAGCAGTCGATGAGCTTCTACCAGGACGAGTTCGCCGGCCGCATAGCGACCAAGCTGATGCAGACCGCGCTCGCCGTGCGCGAATGCGTCATCAAGTTGATCGACGTCCTGAACTACGTCATCGTCTATTTTCTTGGCATGCTGTTCATCGTCGGTTCGGCCGACTGGCGGCTGGCGTCGCCGCTCGGCGTCTGGCTGGTCGGCTACGTCCTGTTGCTGCGCTATTTCATTCCGAAGCTGGGCAAGGTCGGCGAGGAGCAGGCCAATGCGCGCTCGACCATGACCGGGCGTGTCGTCGACAGCTACTCCAACATCCAGACGGTCAAGCTGTTCAGCCATGCACGCCGCGAGGCTTCGTTTGCGCGGGAAGGCATGGCCGGCTTCCTCCAGACCGTCTATCGGTCGATGCGGCTGGTGACGGTGCTTTTCGGCCTGCTCTACATCATGAATTCGCTGCTCTTGTTTTCGGTCACGGCGATGGCGCTGTGGCTGTGGCTCGGGCAGTCGGTCACGATCGGCGCTGTCGCCGTGGTCATCGGACTCGTGCTCAGGCTGTGGGGCATGTCGCAATGGATCATGTGGGAAATGTCGGGCCTGTTCGAGAATATCGGCACGGTGCAGGACGGCATCGCCTCGATCTCGTTGCCGCGTCTGGTCGAGGACAGGCCGGGCGCCAAGGACATCGCCGTCTCCAAGGGCGAGATCCGCTTCGAGAATATCCGCTTCCATTATGGCAAGCGGAAAGGGGTGATCGAGGACCTGTCGCTGGCGGTGAAGCCGGGAGAAAAGGTCGGTATCGTCGGCCGCTCGGGCGCCGGCAAGTCGACGCTGGTCAATCTCCTGCTGCGTTTCTACGACCTGGAGAGCGGAAAGATCCTGATCGACGGCCAAGAGATCGCCGGTGTGACGCAGGATTCGCTGCGCGCCCAGATCGGCATGGTCACGCAGGACACCTCGCTGCTGCATCGTTCCGTGCGCGAGAACATCCTCTATGGCCGGCCCGACGCCGCGGAAGAAATGCTTGTCGAGGCAGCGCGGCGCGCCGAGGCGCTGGATTTCATATCAGGGCTTTCGGACGCCAGCGACCGCAAGGGCTTCGATGCCCATGTCGGCGATCGCGGTGTCAAATTGTCCGGTGGCCAGCGGCAACGCATCGCAATTGCTCGCGTTATGTTGAAAGACGCGCCCATACTTATCCTTGACGAGGCCACCTCGGCGCTTGATTCCGAAGCCGAGGCGGCAATCCAGGAGAATCTCTACAAGCTTATGCAAGGCAAGACCGTCATCGCCATCGCGCACCGGCTGTCGACCATCGCGGCGATGGACAGGCTGGTGGTGATGGACAAGGGCCGCGTCATCGAGGAAGGTTCGCACGACGAACTCGTCGCCAAGGGCGGGCTCTACGCGCAGCTCTGGCAGCGCCAGTCGGGCGGGTTCCTGCTCGAGGACGGTCCGGCCGACGCCGCCCCAGCTGACGCCGCAAATGACGCACTTGCAAAGGGCCAAGCTGCCGAATGATGACTGCCGTCTATCGCTGGTTCGAGAACTGGGTCTATCCGTTCAGGGAGCCAGCGAATCTTCGGCCACCGACCAGCGTCGGCGGCTTTCTCTGGCACTATGTCGGCCAGGCGAAGTTCGCCTTCTTCGCCATGCTGGCCATCGGCGGCATCGCGCCGCTGGTGGAGGCCGGCCTGTTCTACTTCGTCGGGCGGCTGGTCGATATTCTCGACCAGCTTCCGGCCGAGCGCAGCTGGCATGCCTTGCGGAATGCCGCCGGCCCTGAACTGCTGTTCATGATCGCGGTGGTGCTGGTCATCCGCACCATCGTCGTCGGCCTGTCGGCGCTGGTCGACGAACAGACGATCACGCCCGGCTTCTACAATCTGGTGCGCTGGCAGGCGCACAGGCATGTGTCGCGCCAGTCCTACGCCTTCTTCCAGAACGATTTTGCCGGCCGCATTGCCACCAAGGTCTGGCAGGCAGGCCAGGCGACCGGCGACCTGATGGAAAGCTTCATCGAGGTCGTCTGGTTCATGATCGTCTACACGGTGACGACGCTGGCGCTGGTCGCCGGCCTCGATCTCAGGCTGGCGGTGCTGGTGGTGATCTGGATTTCCGCCTTCGGCTGGCTGGCCAAGCTCTATCTGCCGGCGATCCGCAAGCACGCGGAGGAAACCGCCGAAGCCGGCTCGATGATCACTGGCCGCATCGTCGATTCCTAT
This sequence comes from Mesorhizobium sp. LNHC252B00, assembly GCF_000502955.1. Classification (GTDB taxonomy): domain Bacteria; phylum Pseudomonadota; class Alphaproteobacteria; order Rhizobiales; family Rhizobiaceae; genus Mesorhizobium. The sequence goes on from NZ_AYWO01000016.1 coordinate 127,426, forward strand.
TCCAACGTGCAGACGCTGAAACTGTTCTCGGCCGACGGCGACGACCGCTACATCAAAAACGGCTTCGACATCTATCTCGACGCGCTGCGCCCCTTCACCCGCCGGCTGACCGGCGTGCGAATGGCGCTGACGACGCTGTCGGGCACTATGATCACGGCAATCGGCTGCTTTGCCGTCTATCTCTGGGTCGAAGGCTCGATCACCGTCGGCGCGGTCGCTTTCACGCTGTCGCTGGTGCTGCGGCTCAACATGCTGCTCGGGCGGCTGATGATGCAGCTTAACAGCATATTGCGAAACCTCGGCGTGCTGGAAAATTCCAAGGCATTGATCTCGCAGCCGCTCGGCCTGGTCGATGCACCCGACGCGAAGGAACTCGTGGTGGCCGGCGGTCGCATCGAGGTGAAGAACGTCGAGTTCCATTACGGCAAAGGATCCGGCGTGCTTAACGGCATCGACCTTACGGTGCGGCCGGGCGAAAAGGTCGGGCTGGTCGGGCCGTCGGGCGCCGGCAAGACGACGCTCGCCAATTTGATCCTGCGGCTCTACGACCTGGAAGGCGGGTGGATCACCATCGACGGTCAGAACGTTTCTGAGGTCACCCAGAATTCGCTGCGCGCCAATATCGGCGTCGTCAGCCAGGACACGACCCTGTTCCACCGTTCGCTGCGCGACAACATCAAGCTCGGCATGCCTGGCGCGACCGAGACGCAAGTGATCGCGGCGGCAAAGAAGGCCGAGGCGCACGAGTTCATCCTGGGCCTGCGCGACAATAGGGATCGTGTCGGCTACGAGGCCTTCGTCGGCGAGCGCGGTGTCAAACTATCGGGCGGCCAGCGCCAACGCGTGGCGATCGCCCGCGTCTTTCTCAAGGACGCGCCGATCCTGATTCTCGATGAAGCAACCTCGGCGCTCGATTCCGACATCGAGGCGGCGATCCAGGAGAATCTCACGCGGCTGATGGAGAACAAGACGGTCATCGCCATCGCCCACCGGCTGTCGACGATCGCCGCACTCGACCGGTTGGTGGTGCTCGACGGTGGCCGCATCGTCGAACAAGGCACGCATGACCAGCTGGTGGCGTTCGATGGGCTCTATGCGCGGCTGTGGAAACGCCAGTCCGGCGGTTTTCTCTATAACGAGGACAGCATGCTCGAAGAGACACGCCCGGCGGAGTAGCTCCATGGTTGGATCTGCGGACCCAGAGATCGGCCCCGGGGTGAGCTATGTGCTCAAGCGGCTCCGGCCAACCACCGCGGCCTTCGATACGCTGAAGCAGGAAAGCCGGCTGGAAGGCTACTGGATGCTGGTGCGCCTGGGAGATGGCTGGGCAAGCGGCCGCAATAAGTTCCTGAGGCGCGGCGAGGCGCTGTACGGCGCCTGGAATGGCCGGGAACTCGTCGGTGTTTGTGGGCTCAATATCGATCCTTATTTCGAGCGCGGGGACAAAGGCAGGGTTCGGCACCTGTTCGTCAGTGCGCGTCACCGTCGCACCGGCCTCGGCCGCATGCTGGTCGAGACCGTCGTCGACAGGGCGCGTCGCCATTTCGCCGTGCTGAACACACGCGCGCCGCACGAAGCCTTCGGTTTCTATGAACGGCTTGGCTTTCTGCGCGTGGAAGGCGAAGAATTCGTCACCCACCACATGATTTTCAGGAAAGGAGGCTGAAATGTCCTTGCGTCCGCCATCTCATCTTGCCGGCGCCTCGGCTGCCGAGGTCGCCTTCGACGCCCTTGGCCATGAAATTCTGGCGGAAAAGGCGGCCGCACTCGGCCGTGCCGGCCAACGGGTCGAGGAAACACTGGCCAGGCTGCGCGACAATGCTGACGAACAACTGCGCCCCCGGCTGCTCAAGGATGCCGCCGAGGCGGTGCACGGCTATTTCATCCAGCGCGAACTGTGCGGATTGCGTAGGCATGACGCCGTCATCCGCGAATACAACATCCCGAGGGCCGTGCTTGCGAGGCTCGGCGCCAAATAAGAATTACTCAAGCCATTCGGTAATGAAGCTGCCGTTCTCGTGGATGTCGGTCGTCTCCAGCGGGCCTGGGCCGAGATTGGTGAATTTGTGCGGCGTGTTGGGCGGCACGATCAGGATCTGGCCGGAGGAGGCTTCGATCTCCTTGTCGCCGACCGTGAACAGTCCGGTGCCCTGACGGATGATGAATATCTCTGCGTAGGGATGCGTGTGCAGCCGAGGACCGCCGCCGACATCGGGCAGGTAGTTGAAGATCAGGCAGGAGTTGGAGCCGTAGGCGCCGCATTGCAGTTCGCCCTTCCAGCGGTCGGAGCGAACGGCCCAGGTGTCGCGGTCTATCACGTGTGCCATGATGGTAAGGATAGACCCGGCTGGCGCCTTGTGTCGAGGCGCACAAGGGCATCGGATTTGCGGTTGTTTCCCTGCTGCTTAGCGATGTTTGACGGCTATCCGGCGTCGCATTGCCCGGCGGCGGATTTTGTCCCCGCGACAATCTGCCCTTGTGCCTTGATCCGTCTGGACAAAAACGGGCTTCACGCATAAACCGAGGTCCAAATGCCGGAGGAATTCGCAAGCCTGTTCGCCATGCGCTGTCGGGTTGGCGTAATTGAGCGGGGAAAAAGGCTCAGCCACCGGCACGGAAGAGGCGAAAGGATCAGGCACCCGTGAGCGCAACCGACACCCAGGATCCCAACCGTCGTGATTTTCTCTACGTCGCCACCGGCATGGCCGCAGTGGTCGGCGCGGGTGCATTCGCGTGGCCGTTCATCGACCAGATGCGCCCCGATGCCTCGACGCTGGCGCTCGCATCGGTCGAGGTCGACGTCGCCTCGCTGACGCCGGGCATGTCGCTGATCGTCAAGTGGCGCGGCAAGCCCGTCGTGGTGCGCAACCGCACCGAACAGGAAATGAAGGACGGCGAGGCGGTCAAGCTGGCCGATCTCAAGGACCCGATCGCGCGCAACGCCAATCTGCCGGCCGACGCACCGGCGACCGATGCCAACCGCACCACGCCCGGCAAGGAAGCCTGGATGGTGATGGTTCAGGTCTGCACGCATCTGGGCTGCATTCCGCTCGGCCAGGAAGGCGATTTCGGCGGCTGGTTCTGCCCGTGCCACGGATCGCAATACGATACCGCCGGACGCATCCGCAAAGGCCCGGCCCCGGAGAACATGGCGGTGCCGGTATTCAAGTTCATTTCCGATACCAAGATCCTTATCGGTTGAGGCAGGGGATATTTCGATGAGCGAGGGACACTCGACCTATACGCCCAAAACCGGTCTCGGACGCTGGTTCGACGCCCGCATGCCGCTGCCGCGGCTGGTCTATGACAGCTTCATCGCCTATCCGGTGCCGCGCAACCTCAACTATGCGTGGACCTTCGGCGGCATCCTGGCGATCATGCTGGTAGCACAGATGCTGACCGGCATCGTGCTGGCCATGCACTACACGGCCGATAGCAATCTTGCCTTCGGCTCAGTCGAAAAGATCATGCGCGACGTGAATTCGGGCTGGCTGCTGCGCTACTTGCATTCGAACGGCGCGTCGTTCTTCTTCATCGCCGTTTATATCCACATCTTCCGTGGCCTTTATTACGGCTCCTACAAGGCGCCGCGGGAGCTGCTGTGGATCCTCGGCTGCATCATCTATCTCCTGATGATGGCGACCGGCTTCATGGGCTACGTGCTGCCCTGGGGCCAGATGAGCTTCTGGGGCGCCACGGTCATCACCGGCTTCTTCACGGCCATTCCGCTGGTCGGCGACTGGATCCAGCAGCTGCTGCTCGGCGGCTTTGCCGTCGATAACCCGACGCTGAATCGCTTCTTTGCGCTGCATTACCTGCTGCCGTTCATGATCGCCGGCGTCGTCGTGCTGCACGTCTGGGCGCTGCATGTCGTCGGCCAGTCGAACCCGACCGGCATCGAGGTCAAGTCGAAGACCGACACCGTTGCGTTCACCCCTTATGCGACCATCAAGGACGCGTTCGGCATGCTCGTGTTCTTGTTCTTCTTCGCCTATTTCGTCTTCTACCTGCCGAACTATCTCGGCCATCCCGACAACTACACGGTCGCCAACCCGCTGAAGACCCCGGCCCATATCGTGCCGGAATGGTACTTCCTGCCGTTCTACGCCATCCTGCGCGCCATCACCTTCAATGTCGGGCCGATCAACTCCAAGCTCGGCGGCGTTCTGTGCCTGTTCGGCGCGATCGTCATGTTGTTCCTGGTGCCGTGGCTCGACACCTCGAAGGTGCGGTCGGCCGTCTATCGGCCCTGGTACAAGCTGTTCTTCTGGGTGTTCGTGGCCGATGCCGTCCTGCTGGGCTGGTTGGGCTCGCAGCCGGCGGAAGGCAGCTATGTGTTCATGGCGCAGATGGCGACGCTGGTCTACTTCGCCTTCTTCCTGGTCGCCCTGCCTGTGCTCGGTCTGATCGAGACGCCGCGAAGGCTGCCGAACTCGATCACCGAAGCAGTGCTCGAGAAGAACAAGGGCGGTGGCGGACATCTGGCTGGCGCCACGGCCGCACCAGAGACCAAGGGCTGAGCATGATCCCGAAAAGTGGGAACCGGTTTCCGGACAAGGCCATGCTCAAGCAGGAAGACGGACGGGTAGAGAATCTAAGGGGATTTGGCATGAAAAAGATTCTCACCTCGATGGCGCTGATCGGCCTTGTGGCCGCCGGCACCGGGGCAGCAAGCACTTGGGCGGTCGCCGCCGAAGAGGCACACAACGCGGCCAATCCGACGCATTTCCCGATCAACGAGCCGAAGGAAATGAGCTGGAGCTTCACCGGCCCGTTCGGCACCTATGACAAGGCGCAGCTGCAGCGCGGCCTCAAGGTCTACAAGGAAGTCTGCTCGGCCTGCCATTCGATGAACCTGGTGGCCTTCCGCACGCTGTCGGACCTCGGCTATTCCGATGCCCAGATCAAGACGCTGTCGGCGGAGTACACGATTCATGACGGCCCCAACGATGCCGGCGACATGTTCGACCGTCCCGGCAAGCCGTCCGATCATTTCCCGGCGCCCTTCGCCAATGACGAGGCCGCCGCTGCCTCCAATGGCGGTGCTGCACCGCCCGACATGTCGCTGCTGGCCAAGGCACGCGGCGTCGAGCGCGGCTTTCCGCAATTCGTCTTCGACATCTTCACGCAGTACGACGCGGGCGGTCCCGACTATATCCATTCGCTGCTGACCGGCTACGACCAGACGCCGCCGGCCGGCATGGTGATCCCGGAAGGCACCCACTACAATCCGTACTTCATGTCCAGCGTGTCGCTGAAAATGCCAAAGCCGTTGTCCGATGGTCAGGTGACTTATGACGACGGCTCGCCACAGACCGTCGACCAGTATTCCCGCGACGTTGCGGCCTTCCTGATGTGGGCGGCCGAGCCGCACATGGAAGACCGTAAGAAGACCGGCTTCCGCGTTCTGGTGTTCCTGTTGCTGTTCGGTGCGCTGGTCTATCTCACCAAGCGCAAGGTGTGGGAAGGCGTGGCGCATTAAGCGACACAGCCAATTGATCACAAAAGGGCGCCGAGGGGCGCCCTTTTTGCTGAACGGGGGTTGGCGATCTGGTGGTCAGGTGCGTTCTTGTCGCACAGGTCCGTTGGCACGGCGCCCTGTGGTATGCCACACAGCATCTTTGAAAAAAGAATTGTCGACGGCATGGTGTTTGGATTTCGATGATGCGGCTCAGCGACTGTCACAACTTTTCCGATTTCCGCCGCATGGCGCAGCAGCGGCTGCCGGGACCGATCTTCAACTACATCGACGGCGCGGCGGACGATGAGGTCACTTACCGCCGCAACACTGAAAGCTTTGACACCTGCGACCTGGTTCCCAATGTCTTGCGCGGGGTGAGCGAGATTGACATGTCGGTGACGGTCATGGGCCAGAAGCTGGCGATGCCGTTCTATTGCTCGCCGACCGCCTTGCAGCGGCTGTTCCACCATCAGGGCGAGCGCGCGGTCGCCAAGGCCGCCGCCAAATATGGCACGATGTTCGGGGTCTCCTCGCTTGGCACCGTCAGCCTTGAAGAAGCGCGCCGGATCAGCAGCAGCCCGCAGGTCTATCAGTTCTATTTCCATAGAGATCGCGGCCTCAATCGGGCGATGATGCAGCGGGCAAAGGCGGTTGGCGTCGAGGTGATGATGCTGACGGTCGACAGCATCACCGGGGGAAACCGCGAGCGCGACAAGCGCACCGGCTTCGCCATTCCCTTCAAGCTCAATCTGGCCGGGATGCTGCAGTTCGCGCTCAAGCCGGCCTGGGCGATCAACTATTTCACCCATGAAGGGTTCAAGCTGCCGCAACTCGACGAGCATGTCGACATGGGTGGCGGCACGATGTCGATCAGCCGCTACTTCACCGAGATGCTCGACCCGTCGATGACATGGGACGACGTCGCCGAGATGGTCAAGCTGTGGTCGGGGCCGTTCTGTCTCAAGGGCGTCATGTCGGTGGAGGATGCCAGGCGTGCCGTCGACATCGGCTGCAGCGGTATTGTGCTGTCGAATCATGGCGGCCGGCAGCTGGATGGCTCGCGGGCGGCGTTCGACCAGCTTGCCGAGATTGTCGATGCGGTCGGAGACAGGATCGACGTCATCATGGATGGCGGTGTGCAGCGTGGCACGCATGTGCTGAAGGCGCTGTCGCTCGGCGCCAAGGCCGTAGGCGTCGGCCGCTATTATCTGTTCCCGTTGGCAGCGGCCGGCCAGCCCGGCGTCGAACGGGCGCTAGAACTGATGCGGGCCGAGATCGAACGCGGCATGAAGCTGATGGGCTGCAGTTCGATCGAACAATTGTCGCGCAACAACCTCCGTTTCAGGTAATCTCGACACATGAAATCCTCACTAGAAGACACGCTGCTTGCCGCGATTCGCACCATTCCGGACTATCCCAAGCCCGGCATCCTGTTTCGCGACATCACTACGCTGCTCAGCAATGCGCGCGCCTTCCGCCGCGCCATCGACGAGCTGGTGCATCCTTATGCCGGCCAGAAGGTCGACAAGATCGCCGGCATCGAGGCGCGCGGCTTCATCCTCGGCGGCGCCGTCGCTCATCAGCTCTCGGCGGGTTTCGTACCGATCCGCAAGAAGGGCAAGCTGCCCTTCGAGACGGTGCGCGTCGCCTACAGCCTGGAATACGGTCTGGACGAGATGGAGATGCACAAGGACGGCGTTTCGCCCGGCGAGAAGGTGATCCTGGTCGACGATCTGATCGCCACCGGCGGCACCGCTGAGGCGGCGGTCAAGCTGCTGCGCCAGATCGGCGCGGATATCCTCGCCGCCTGCTTCGTCATCGACCTGCCGGACCTGGGCGGCCGCGCCAAGCTCGAAGCGCTCGGCGTGCCGGTGCGGACGCTGATTGGGTTTGAAGGGGTTTGAAAGGCGATTGATCACGACCGCCCGGTCGGGTCCCCGCCGCTTCGAAGCATTCGTTGGCCTTTCATCGTGCTGCTGGCACGATGAATTCGCTTACGCGAACCGGCTACTCACCCGTCTTCACCAGCACCGCGCTCTCGAACTCCAGCACCATGTCGCCGGTCGACTCAAAAGCCTCACATCGCAGGGCCAGCAGCCGCCAGCCGGGGCGTGAGGCGATCGGGCGGTGCGACAGCGCCGTGCGCGTGAAGGTGATGGTTTGCCCGGCATAGACCGGCTTCAGCCATTTCAGGTTCTTGAAACCGGGCGAAGGGCCGAATTCCGGCACCGGACCGGGGCCGCTCCACGCCGCGATCTCGGCATCCATGCGGTTTTCGAGATTGAGTTTCATCCAGGTTGCCGCCGTGTGCCAGCCGGATGCGCAGAGCCCGCCGAGCACGCTCTTCTTGGCTGCGTCCTCGTCGACATGGAAGATTTGTGGGTCGTATTTGCGTGCGAACGCCTTGATCGCCTCAGGCTCGAATGTGTGCGAGCCGAGCGTCACGGTGGTGCCGATGCGGAAGAAATCGTCCAGTGTCATGCTTGGTTCCCCGTGGCATCGCGCGTGAGGAACATGGCGGAATTCTCAAGCTCGAAGACGCTTTCGCCACGCTGGTTGAACAGCTCGCTGCGCATTGTCACGAAGCCGAGTTGCGGCTTCGATTTCGACAGGCGCTTGGCAACAACCACTAGGGTGCCGGTGAGCTGGTCGCCGGCCAGGACCGGCTTCTTCCATTTGACATGGTCGACACCGGGTGCGCCCTGGCAGGTGGAGTCCAGCAGGAACGCATCGCACAGCATGCGCATGAACATGGCGCAGGTGTGCCAGCCCNGTGCCAGCCCGAGGCGGCCAGCCCGCGCAGAATGCTGGCCTTGCCGGCTTCCTCGTCGAGATGCATCGGCTGCGGGTCGAATTCTCCAGCGAATTCGACGATCTCGGCGGCGCTCACCAGCTTGCTACCGAGATCGAGCGACGCACCCTCGACGAAATCCTCATAGGCCCAGGTTTTTGTTTTTGCAGTCATGGTCTGAAATCCGGCTGACGAAGGGTTTCCGGATGCAGGCCGCAGCACATTTGGTCAAGAGATTTCTATAGCGCCAAGTCGTGGCTGCATGGCCTTTGGCGGGCGGATCAGAGCCAACCGCGGCGCCGGAAATACCAGAACGGCAGGATCGCCGACAACACCATCATGGCAATCGCGAAGGGATAGCCCAGTTCCCATTTGAGCTCGGGGATGACGTCGAAGTTCATGCCGTAGATCGAGGCGACCAGCGTCGGCGGCAGGAAGATGACGGCGGCAACCGAGAAGATCTTGATGATGGCGTTCTGCTCGATCGAGATCATGCCAAGCGTCGCGTCGAGCAGGAAGGAAATCTTCTGCGACAGGAAGGTGGCGTGGTCGGCGAGCGACAGCACGTCGCGGGACAGCGTCTTGATGCGCGCCTTGGTGTCCTTGCTCATCTTGGTGCGGGTCGAGGCATGGGCGAAAAAGCCGGCCAGGCGCTGCAGCGAGATCAGGCTGTCGCGGATCGAGGAGGCGATGTCCTCCTTGCGGCCGATCGCTTTCAAAAGCTCCTGGAAGTCGCGGTTGCGCTTGGAGACCTTGGTCGACCGCGCCTCGAAGATGTCGCGCGAGATTACTTCGATGTCGCGGCCGGCGCGTTCCAGAATATCGGCGAGACGGTCGACGATCGCCTCCAGCAGCCCGATCAGGATGGTGTCGCCGCTGGTGCAGCCGGTCGCCACCTTCTCGGCGCGCTGCGGAAAGGTCTTGAAGGCCTTCGGTTCGTGGTAGCGCACGGTGATCAGCCTGGTGCCGGCCAGCACGAAGGTGACAGGCGACATCAGGGGATCGTCGATTTCGGTCTGGGCGGGCAGGGTGGCGGTCATGAAGTAGGCGCCATCCTCGACATAGAGGCGGCTCGAAATCTCGATCTCCTCCATCTCCTCGCGCGTCGGAATGGCGACGCCGAGCCACGCCTCGATCGCCGCTTCCTCTTCCTTGGTCGGGTTAAGCAGATCGGCCCAGACGACATTGTCGCTGTTTGCCAAGAGTTCATCGACGGCGCGCAGGCGGTCATTGTCCACGACGAAGGCCTTGATCATCGCCGGGTCTCCCTTGCTGGATTAAAGGGTGCGTTCGGATTGACGCGTCGTGTCGGATTGCACGGTTCTCGGCGCCAGCGCCGACCTCGCGCCTGCCGCTTAGACCTGTGGCATGACAAAATCAAGACAAGCGGCTGCCCGGCGGATGGGCGTCGGCCGCTCGGAAGAACTCGTCGAGAAAAAAGCTCGCCGGGATGTTTTGGATACCCGGCCGCTTGAGGCGTCAGGTGTTGAACTTGAACAGCAGGATGTCGCCGTCCTGGACCACGTATTCCTTGCCTTCGTCACGCGCCTTGCCGGCTTCCTTGGCCGCCACTTCGCCGCCAAGCGTGATGAAATCATTGTAGGCGATGGTCTGGGCGCGGATGAAGCCGCGCTCGAAATCGGTGTGGATGACACCGGCCGCCTGAGGGGCCTTGTCGCCCTTGTGGATGGTCCAGGCGCGCGTCTCCTTCGGCCCGACGGTGAAATAGGTGATCAGATGCAACAGATCGTAGCCGGCGCGGATGACCTTGTTCAGGCCGGGTTCGTCGAGGCCCAGCGAGGACAGAAATTCCATCTCTTCCTCGTCGGAGAGCTGGGCGACTTCCGCCTCGATCGCCGCCGAGATCACCACGGTGCCCGCGCCCTGCGCGGCAGCCATCTTTTCCACGGCGCTGGTGTGCTCGTTGCCGGTGGCGGCATCTGCCTCGGCGACATTGCAGACGTAGAGCACGGGGTGCGAGGTCAGAAGGTTCAGCCCCTGCAGGATGCGCAGGTCTTCCGCCGAGATGCCCTTAAGCAGGATGCGGGTCGGCTTGCCGGCTTGCAGCAGTTCGAGCGCTGCCTCCATCATCGGCAGCACGGTGGTCGCTTCCTTGTCTTTGCTGCCGGCGCGCTTGCGGAATTGCACGATGCGGCGCTCGAGGCTGTCGAGGTCGGCGAGCATCAGCTCGGTTTCGACCGTCTCGGCGTCGGCAACAGGGTCGATGCGGCCTTCGACATGGGTGATGTCGTCATCCTCGAAGCAGCGCAGCACATGCACGATGGCGTCGACCTCGCGGATGTTGGCGAGGAACTGGTTGCCCAGCCCTTCGCCTTTCGAGGCGCCGCGCACCAGGCCGGCAATGTCGACGAAGGAGATGCGGGTCGGGATGATCTCCTTCGACTTGCCGATGGCCGCGATCTTCTGCAGGCGCGGATCGGGCACCGCTACCTCGCCGGTGTTCGGTTCGATGGTGCAGAACGGATAGTTGGCGGCCTGCGCCGCCGCCGTCCTGGTCAACGCGTTGAAAAGCGTCGACTTGCCGACGTTGGGCAAGCCAACGATGCCGCATTTGAAACCCATTTTTGTCTGGTCCTATAGGGAAATAGAAATTTGATCAGGGCTATGGGCGATAGGGGTGATCAACGTCAAGCCCTGTGGCGCCGATCCCGCTCAGTCCTTGCCGCCGAACAGCTTCTTCAGCATGGCGGCCATCGGGCCGGTCTCAGGCAGTTTGGCGGGGGCCTGTTGCGGGCGTGCCTGGCGAATGTGGCTCTGGTGTTTGGAGTCCTGCTGCTTCCGCGCCGGCTTTTCCGGTTCCGCGCCGGCCTTGCCCTGGACGGCGAGGCTGACCTTGTTCATGAAGCCGGAGTCGTCGCCCTTGGCGATCATGGCGGCGTTCTCGGCGATTGCGTCGAGCAGCGGTTCGAGCCATTCGCGGTCGACCTTGTCGAAATCGCCGAGCACATGGTGCTGGACCATTTCCTTGACGCCGGGGTGACCGACGCCGATGCGCACGCGGCGGTAGGCGTTGCCGACATGGCCGTCGATCGAGCGGATGCCGTTATGGCCGCCGGCGCCGCCGCCGGTCTTGATGCGCAGCTTGCCTTCGGCAAGATCGATCTCGTCATAGAAGACGGTGAGTGCGGACAGCTCGAGCTTGTAGAAGCGCAGCGCTTCGCCGACCGACTGGCCGGACAGGTTCATGAAGGTCTGCGGCTTGATCAGGACGATCTTTTCGCCGCCGAGCGTGCCTTCTGAAATCAGGCCCTGGAATTTCTTCGACCAGGGCGAAAAGGAATGGCGGCGGGCGATTGCGTCCGCCGCCATGAAACCGACATTGTGGCGGTTGTTGGCATATTTCGCGCCCGGATTGCCGAGGCCTGCAAAGACAAGCATCGTCTGCTCCGAGCGGGAAAGAGTTACTTCTCTTCGGCGGCGGGAGCCGCTTCGGGTGCAGCCACTTCAGTCGTCTCTTCCGCCTCCGGCTTCATCGCCGACGAACCGGCAATGGTCGCGATGGTGAAGTCGCGGTCGGAGATCACGGGCTTCACACCAGCCGGCAGCTTGACCGACGAGATGTGGATCGAGTCGCCAATGTTGGCGCCGGTGAGATCGATGGTGATGAATTCCGGGATCGCATTGGCCGGGCAGTGGAACTCGACTTCGTGACGCACGATGTTGAGCACGCCGCCGCGCTTGATGCCGGGCGACCTGTCCTCATTGATGAAATGGACAGGCACGTCGACATTGACCTGGGTGTCCTTGCCGATGCGCAGGAAGTCGACATGGACAGGGAAATCCTTGACCGGGTCGAGCTGGAAGTCCTTCGGCAGGACCTGGATCTTCTTGCCGTCGACATCGATCGTGGCGATCGTGGTCAAAAACCCGCCGCCATGGATCTTGTAATAGATGTCCTTGTAGGTGAGTGCGATAGCCAGGGGAGGCTGCTTGTCACCATAGATTACTGCAGGCACTTTACCGTTGCGGCGAACTGCACGGGCGGACCCCTTACCGACCTGTTCGCGTGCTTCGGCCTTGAGCTCGTAAGTGTCGTGGCTCATGGCATTTCCTTTCGGTTTGTTCTGGAGCGCTTACGATTGGCAACCTGCCTGGCCGTAAACGTCGAAAGCCGACATACCCATGCATGACCTGGTCCGAAAACCGGAATCCACTTTTCGGGATCATGCGGGAAGGCGGCCTTCCGCCGCGTTGCCTCCAAGGGTGTCTACGCGGGTGGCGGCTCTATAGCGGAAGGCGGCCGGAGGTGCAAGCCAAAGGCACGTCAGCCAAAGGCACGTCCGCCGGCGCGCAGTTCGGGGCGGTGATTATCCCCGCTTTTCGATGACGGCATAGAGCACGTTGCGGTTCTCGCCAAAGAACACCTGCGCGTTGACGGCGTTGCGGTCGACGCTGGCATTGACGATGTTCCACATGTCGACCTCCGATCGCAGCAGCAACACCCAGTCCATGAAGGTCTCCCGGTAGCCGGCGTCAGGATTGTCCTCGGCGTAGTTCGCGAAGAGAAATGTCCCGTTCGGCTTCAACATCTGCAGGCAGGTCTTCGTGAGTTTTACGGCGACGTTGTGCTGGAGGTAGTCGTAAAGGCCGGAGGCGTAGATGAAGTCGAACTTGCCCAGCCTGTGGCCCCTCGTGAGCACGGTCCGCACCGACCCGTCGACCGCCTCGATCGCGGTGCCCTGGAAGTCACGTGCGATCAACCCAACGCTCTGTGGATCCTGGTCGAGCGCAACCCAACGCTTGAGACGTCCTTCCGCCAGGGCGACCGAGCGATTGGCCTCCCGCAAATGCCCGGCCGCGATCGCCAGGATCTCGGTTTCCGGTCCGTTCTTGGCCGCGATCTCATCGACATAGCGGGTCAATAGGTCACGTCGTTCCCGTGCAGCGACGCAAGACGGGACGTCCTGGGTATGGGTATAGAGCGCCTTGCCGATCTCCGAGGCGTTTGCCACGCTCTCGGCCACGTGCGGATCACAATAGATGTAGTCGAGCAACTCCGCATCACCAGCATAACCTCTGGGCTTGCTGAAAGACCACCGCGTAAGCGGATCCTCGAGAAAATACTCCAGGACCGGATGGTTCTGCACCACCGGTATCAATGCTTGCCAAACGTCGGGATGAACTTTGGCACGTGTCGCGTTGAGGTGCGACATCAGACTACGAATGACCTCGGCGGGGTCCTTTCCTTGTTCGATTTGCTGATGGGTCGCATGGAGAATGAGTGCAAGCTCTGCACGAGCGGTTTCGAAGACTTCGCCGTGATCCTCGGGTCTTCCCCGAGGCAGACTTCCGGCGAGCATCTCGGCAGTAATCAGGCTTTTTCCATCAAGAACGGTTTGCACACCAACGCTCCATAGTTAACAGTCAGTTAACTTATTGCGTAGAATGCTCCATTTGCCAATGATGGGCCGGGCGCATTTTAGCGTTATGATTAATTTCCCGCTAACCATCTTTAATCATTGCACTTCTTCCGGGCCGGATTCGGGTTTCGAGTTAACGGAAACTTGTCCTGCGCGATTGCATTTGTACGCGTGGCGTCGCAATCGCTGTCGCGTCCAGGGAGTCGGCCTGCGTGAGGGCAGAAACTAGAAATGAGTTCGGAGCCGAAAATCCCCTTCAAACGGGGTTTGCTGTGATGAACGATCACGCGTCATCCGCATTGGCCGATACTGTTCATGCGGAGCCGTACGAACCGCGCTATGAACTGGGGACCGACGAGCTCCGCGCCCTCTACCGTACGGAAGCTCATGCGACGCGAAGAGGGGAAGCCCGGCCAGGGCTTTGGATGGCCGTTGTCATCTATCTCTTGTTTTCTGCAACGGATCTGCTGCTGATCCCCGATGTGGCTGCATACACGATCACTGCGCGCTTCGCGGTCGGATTGACTGCGCTTTTGATCCTGGAAGCGCAGCTTCGCCGGGAGGTAGCAACGGAATGGCTTGACGTCACTTGCGCCGGAGCCATCATCTTTGGCTATGTCGGTTGGCTGTGCCCTGCAGTTTTTGGTGCGGACAAAGAAAGCGTCTCTTACTATATGGTCTTCGGCACCATCTTCATGATGAGCGCCAATCTTTTCTTCACGTTCAATTTCAAACTTTCGATAGTAACTTCCACAATAATATTGTGTATACTGTACGTGGTAAATTATTTCGTGCCTTCGACGCTAATATACAAGATGGTATTCGGAACTTTCTATATCTCTTGCTTCACGTTTACCTCATATGTCAACTGGAAACTGAATGAAGAGCGCTACAACGTCTTCCTGAACGCCCTGGAAGCGAAGATCCAGCACAACGAGGCGACCGAACGCGGTAAGGCCCTGCTGAGACTGTCGCGGACCGATCCGCTTACAGGCCTGGAGAACCGGCGGGCGATCGACGAGAAGCTAAGGGACTACTGGAACGACTGGCAAAAGGTTGGCACCAGTTTTGGGGCGATCCTCATCGACGTGGACTTCTTCAAGAAGTTCAATGATTGTTACGGCCATCAGGAAGGCGACCGCTGCCTGATCCATGTCGCCAATGCTCTTAGCGAAATGATCAGGCGGTACAATGGCTCCATCGGCCGCTACGGCGGTGAAGAGTTCATTATCCTGGCTCGGGTGGAGAACAAAGAGCAGATCCTGGAGATCGCGGAAGCCATTTGCAGCACGGTGGAGAACCTGGCGCTTACCCACGAGCTGCGGCGCGACGGCGTTTCGATCGTGACTGTGAGCGTTGGCGCTGCATTCACCAGAACGCAGACCGGCGCCAAGCTGGAGAAGATCATCCACGAGGCTGATCGCGCGCTCTATCTGGCAAAAGCCGGTGGCCGAAACTGTGCCCGGCTGTTCGACCCGACCGATCCCCAGAGCAGCGACGAGAGCGAGAACATTGCGGCTTTGCTGAAAATCGCTATCGGCCAGAACCTCGTTTCACTCGTTTACCAGCCTATCCAGGATGTCAAAACGGACCGAGTCGAGGCCGTAGAGGCTCTGATGCGCCTCAAAATGCTGGACGGCACATCGGTTCCGCCGAGCCTGTTCATTCCCGTCGCGGAACGAACCGGCGCGATCCTAGAACTCGGGCGCTGGGCAATAAGAACGGTGTGCGCCGAGCTCCTGGCGGACGATTACGTCCGCGTCGTCAGTGTCAACGTCTCTCCGATCCAGCTCAAGACACCTGGCTTTGCAACGTCGGTAGCGACCATTCTGGGCGAGACCGGCGTCTCCGGAAGCAGGCTGGCCTTCGAGATCACCGAAGGGCTGGAGATGGAGATGCATTCGGACATTCTTCGCTGCATCAGCGACCTGAAGCTGCTGGGGATCAAGATATGGCTTGACGATTTCGGGACGGGCTTCGCGGGCCTTTCGTGGCTCCGCCTGATCGATTTCGATACGGTAAAGATCGATCGCTCGTTCCTGCACGACTGCAGCGCCCCGAACGGCAAGGCAATGCTCCAGGACATTATCACTCTGGTGCGGAATCGCGGCCACAAAATCCTGGTCGAAGGGGTGGAAACCGACGAACAGATGGCCCTCATGCGCGAATTCGGCATAGACAAGGTCCAAGGCTTTCATGTCGGCCGTCCCGCTCCCGCCGTCAGTTACCAGCCAAAGCGGACCATCCGCAAACGCCCATTCACCGTGCTTAAATCGGCATGATTGCGCCTGCTCTCCGAGGTTTGGCTTAGCTGCCTTTGGCCGCCATGGCTCAAGGGCCGCGCTGATTGCTATCGACCAATGGCAGAGCCAGGCGGGCACGCAAGGGGTGTGGCTTAGTGGTCGCCGCTCAACGCGGCGCGCAGTGCCCTGATCTGCCGGTTCAGCGCATCAAGCTGTGCCAGAGTCATGCCTGAGCGCTCGATCAAGGTCTCGTTGAGGCAGTTGCACTGGACAAGCAGTGTGCGACCAGCGGCGGTCAGATCGACCTGCACCTGGCGCTCGTCGGTCTGGCTGCGCTGGCGGGTCACCAGTCCAGCCTGCTCCATCCGCTTCACCAGCGGCGTGACGGTGCTCGATTCCAGGGCAAGCCGGCGGGCGACCGTGCCAACCGACATGCCATCGGTCTCTCCAAGCGCGTTCAGAACCAGATATTGCGGATAAGTGATGCCCATCTGGTCCAGCATCGGCTTATAGGTGCGATTGATCGCCATGCTGGTGGCATAGAGCGTGAAACAGAGTTGATTGTCCAACGGGAGAGGCACGGCGCATTTCCTTCTGCCGGTACGGCAGTCGGTTCTATACCACGAAAAACGATATCGCGATATACATTTTTATGGACAAGGTTTTCGAACTGCGATAGCTACATAGTTATCGCGATATTGTATATCGCGAAATCAACAGAACGGAGATTGAGATGACTTCGCAACCCAAGCCCAGCTCCGGCAGCGGCACGATCACTACCAAGGACGGAACGCAAATTTATTACAAGGACTGGGGGACCGGGCAACCGATCGTCTTCCATCATGGCTGGCCATTGAGCAGCGATGACTGGGACGCCCAGATGCTGTTCTTCCTGTCACAAGGCTACAGGGTCGTTGCCCATGATCGGCGTGGGCACGGCCGCTCGACCCAGACGGACGTCGGCAACGAGATGGATACGTACGCCGCCGATGTCGCGGAACTCGCCGCCCATCTGGATCTCAAGGACGCCATCCATGTCGGCCATTCGACCGGTGGCGGTGAGGTGGCGCGCTATGTCGCTCAATACGGCTCGGGCGGCCGTGTCGCCAAGGCGGTGCTGATCGGCGCGGTGCCGCCGATCATGCTCAAGACCGCGGCCAATCCCGGCGGCCTGCCGATCGAGGTCTTCGACGGCTTCCGCTCCGCCCAGGCGGCCAACCGCGCCCAGTTCTTCCGCGATGTCCCGGCAGGTCCGTTCTACGGCTTCAACCGTCCGGGCGCGGAAATCTCGCAGGGGATCATCGACAATTGGTGGCGCCAGGGCATGATGGGCGGTACCAAGGCGCATTATGATTGCATCAAGGCCTTCTCGGAGACCGACTTCACCGAAGACCTGAAGAAGATCGACGTGCCGGTTCTGGTCATGCACGGTGACGACGACCAGATCGTCCCAATAGCCGACTCGGCGCTGTTGACGATCAAGCTGGTCAAGAAAGGCGAGCTCAAGGTCTACAAGGGCTTCCCACACGGCATGGCCACGACCCATGCCGACGTCATCAACGCCGACCTGCTGGCCTTCTTCAAGGCCTAGCTAGTTTCCGTCCATAAACGCGCCTATTTTGCAGCTTTTGCAAGCACTTAACCTCGTCCAGTGAAGCCGTTGAACNCTAGTTTCCGTCCATAAACGCGCCTATTTTGCAGCTTTTGCAAGCACTTAACCTCGTCCAGTGAAGCCGTTGAACGGCATGGACAGGGATCAAGAGCGCCGGTGTTGACAAATGGGGATCATGGGCCGGTCGCGGCGCGCACCACGGAGCCCGGTCACTGATCGGCACGACGGCAGCGGCGATACTGTGATGTCAGTTCGGTTTGAGGCGTGTGAACAGGACGAGATTGTAGGCCACGGCCGAGGACCAGACGTAGGTCTTGAAGTGATCGAGGCCACGCCAGGTACAGCGTGCCAAGCCGTAAGCGCGCTTCAAGCACGATATTCCGGCTTCGATGCCGGCGCGGAAGTTGCGTAGCTTGCGATAGACCCACTTGCTTCTGACCATGTCCTCGATCCTGAGCCCGGCCTTCTTGTGGAAGGCCATGTCGGAGACGCCCCACGCCTTCGCTGTGGCCAGGTTGTCGCGAGTGGCGAAGCCGCCATCGGCCGCCGCTTGCCGCGGCGCTTTGCCGTAGAAGGCGATGTGGCGCTCCAGCATCGGCAGCAGCCGCTCGCTGTCGGCCGGATTGCCTGCTTCGATCACCAGATCGAGGATCATGCCGCTCCTGCCAGTGGTCAGGTTGAGTTTGTGGCCGTACTCGGTATTGCGGCTGCCTTTGACGATGATATCTGCATGTGGTTCGAACAGGCTGACCAACTTCTCGCCGGCAGGCACCGGCTCGTCGGCCAACACCCGTCGCTCGCTCTGTCTGATGATGCGCTCGACCAACGGCTCATAGTGATGGACCTGGAGCTGCCACAGTGCGATGGCCGGTGTGCTCGCCATGGCCAATCGCTCGCTCGCCTGCTTCAGATAGGCCAAGGTCGCGCAGGTGATTGCGATCAGCTCGCGGTAGAGTTGGACCCGATTCGGTCGACCGCGCGTGAACTGGATCTTGCGGGCGCGCTTCTTGGCTGCACGGCAATGATCGCGCCATGAGCCGGCGCCGCCGACCAAGGTATCGGCCCGCTTCAGCAGGCGCACCATGACCCGCACTGCATCCCAAAGCAGGCTGCTGTCGCTCGGCTCGTGCATGAGTGCCGAAGTCACGGTGCTGTCCAGCCGCACGACCGCGCCGTCTTCAAGCTTCGCCTGCTGAGCGCTCGACAGCAGCGTCCGATTGATCGATTCCCATGTCTCGGGCAGGATCGCGCTGATCGTCCTTTGCAGCACCGACTTCTGTGGGCTCCACGACCATGGCAGGCGGGCAAAGGCGCGAAACGAGGCGGAGTCCTCGAGATGGAACGCCAGCTCCTGGTAGCTCAGTTGCCGGTACTGCTTGAGGATCGCGCAGCGCAACACCGCTTCGGCCGGCAGGCCCTGCCGTCCGGTGGCTTTGACGCCGACCCGAACCAGATCTCCGGCCACCAGGCCAAGCAGATCGCAATGCTCGTCCAGCCATTGCGACATCGCCTTCAGTTCGTGGCCGATCTCGTGCGTGGCGAAAACATCGAATATGCTGGCTTGGACGGTGCGTTCTTGGCGCATTGTCGGCTCCGGCGGTGGCAGGGTTTTGGACTCAGTGGCATGAGCCAAGATACCTGAAACCGCCGGGCCTTGCTCATGCAAAGCTACGATTCACTCAACAAAATCAATTATTTGCCGTTTGTGGACGGAAACTAGACTAGTTTCCAGGGTCCGGTTGATCATGAGCTTAGATCGGAAGAGCG
>NZ_AYWO01000017.1 GCF_000502955.1 Mesorhizobium sp. LNHC252B00
GCTGGCCGCCGCGCGCGCCGGCGCCTCGGTGCGCATGGTGGGAGCCGTCGGCAAGGACAGCTTCGCTGCCGACGCGCTGGCGCTGCTGCGCGACGGCAAGGTCGACCTGTCCGGCGTCGCCGAGACCCACGCCTCGACTGGCACGGCGCTGATCATGGTCGGCGACGACGGCGAGAACATCATCGCCGTGATACCGGGCGCCAACGCGTCTGTGGTGCCCGGCGATCTCTCAAAGGCCTTTTTCAAACAGGGCGATGTCGTGCTGCTGCAGCATGAAATTCCGCTGGCGACCGTCGCAGCCGCCCTCGACCAGGCAAGAGCGGCCGGGGCCGTCACCGTGCTCAACACAGCACCCTTCCAGGGCGAAGCAGCCGGCTTTCTCGGCAAGGCGGACTATGCCGTCGCCAACGAGACCGAATTCGATCTCTATGGCGAAGCACTGTCACTGCAAGGCCGCGACCGGGCGGCGCGCATGCGCGACTTTGCCGGGAAAACCGGCCGCACCATCGTCGTCACGCTTGGCGGCGACGGCGTGATGGCGGCGACGCCAAGCGACTTCCTGACCGTTCCGGCACTGAAGATCACGCCTGTCGACACGGTCGGTGCCGGCGACACGTTCTGCGGCTATTTCGCCGCCGGTCTGTCGTCCGGCCTTGCGCTCGAACAGGCGCTGGCGCGCGCCGGCGCGGCCGGCTCGTTGGCCTGCCTCAAGCCGGGCGCCCAGCCGGCGATACCGCTGGCCAAGGATGTCGATCAGGTTTTGCAGGAAACCCGTTGAGATGCTGCGCCCTCGGACAAAGCATGCCGTGACGCCGGCCGGCGACATCTGCCGCCTGTCCGCCATCGAGCTCGCCGACGCGATCCGCCGGAAGACACTTTCCGTGCGCGAGGTGGTCACGGCATTCCTCGACCGCATCGAGACGGTCAATCCGCTCGTCAACGCCATCGTCTCCTTGCGTGATCGCGCCGATATACTGCGCGAAGCCGATGCGGCCGATGCCCGGCGGCAAGCGGGTGTCGAAACCGGGGCGCTGTTCGGCCTGCCTATCGCCATCAAGGACCTCGCCTCGACCGCGGGCCTCAGAACCTCTTTCGGCTCGCCGATCTTCGCTGACTTCGTGCCGCAAGAAGACGATTTCTTCGTCGAACGCATCCGCGACGCCGGCGCCATCATCGTCGGCAAGACCAACGTCCCCGAATTCGGGTTTGGCTCCAACACCTACAACACCGTGTTCGGGCCGACGCTCAACGCCTTCGATCCGGCTCTGACAGCCGGCGGCTCGAGCGGCGGCGCGGCGGTGGCGCTGGCGCTCGACATGGTGCCGGTCGCCGATGGCAGCGATTTTGGCGGCTCGCTGCGCAACCCGGCCGCCTGGAACAATGTCTTTGGCTTCCGCCCGTCACAAGGACTTGTTCCCGGCGGACCGGACTTCGAGGTCTTTCATGCGCAGATGGGCGTCGACGGACAGATGGGCCGCAATGTTCGCGACATGGCGTTGCTGCTCGATGTGCAGGCGGGCTACCATCCGCAGGCGCCTTTGTCCTATGAGAAACCGACGTCATTCCTCGGAGGGCTTGCAGCAAAAGCGACTGGCGGCCGCATCGCCTGGTTTGGCGACCTCGGCGGTCATCTGCCGGTCGAACCCGGCATTCTCAGCCTGTGCGAGGCAGCACTTGGCCGCTTTGCGGATGCGTCCTTCCCCAGCGAACCCCTGCTGCCGGATTTCGATTTCGAAGCGTTGTGGCAGGCCTTCGTGACGCTGCGGCAAGCCAGCAGCGGCTGTGCGCTCAAGACACACTATGACGACCCCGCGAAACGCCGCCTGCTCAAGCCGGAAGCCATCTGGGAAGTGGAGAACGCGATACGGCTGACGGCGCCGCAGATCCGCGCCGCCTCCGTCATCCGCACCTCCTGGCATCGAACGCTGCTGTCGCTCTTCGACCGCTATGATCTCATTGCGCTGCCGACCGCGCAGGTCTTCCCGTTCGATGTAAGCACGCATTGGCCCCGTGAGGTCGCCGGACGCGCGATGGACAGCTACCACCGCTGGATGCAGGTATCGGCGTTCGCCACGCTGGGCGGCTGCCCGGCGGTCAACGTGCCGGTCGGCTTCGACGACAAGGGCCGGCCGATGGGCATGCAGTTGATCGGCCGGCCGCGCGGCGATCTCGCCGTGCTTAAGGCGGCGGCGGCCTACGAGGCAACGATGCCCTGGCAGGCCGGCGCCTGAGCAGCATCGCGGCGTTTCGCGCACCGGCTTGCACCGTCAGCGCTGCCATGCATTGATTATCCTCAGCCGCGCCGCATCGGCGGCATTCCTAGAGCATGATCCCGAAAAGTGGGGACTGGTTTTCGGAAAAGATCATGCTCCAGCAAACAGGGAAAAATCATGTCGCTCGAACTCTACGCCGCCTATGTCGTCGCTTGCATCGTCATCATCCTGGTGCCCGGTCCGACGGTCACGCTGATCATCGCCAACAGCATCCGCCATGGCACCCGCGCCGGTCTCGCCAATGTCGCCGGCACGCAGGCCGGGCTTGCCGTGATGATCGCCATCGTCGGCATCGGCCTTAACACGCTGATTTCGGGCATGGGCCACTGGTTCGAATGGGTGCGGCTGATCGGCGCCGCCTATCTGATCTGGATGGGTGTCCAGATGTTCCGCTCAAAGGGCAAGTTGAACGCTGACGGGACCGCCAGGAAGCCGCGCGGCGGCTTCTTCCTGCAGGGTCTGCTCGTGGCGCTCAGCAACCCCAAGACGCTGATTTTCTTCGGCGCCTTCTTTCCGCAGTTCATTTCGCCACAAGGCAACTACTCGCTGCAGATCGCCGTCATGGGCCTCACCGCCATGATCTTCGCGGCCATGTCGGATTCGACATACGCGCTGGCCGCCGGCCGCGCCGGACGCCTGCTGTCGGCCAGCCGCATCAAGCTCATGTCCAGGATCAGCGGAAGCTTCATGGTCGGTGGCGGCCTGTGGCTGGCGTTCTCACGGTCGAAGTAGGACCGCCTCGCCTTCTCCCCTTATGGGTCCATAAGGGGAGAAGGCAAAGAGGGCCCTAAAGCCGCCCCAATCTCTCCACCAGCAGGGCGAAAAACCCGTCATGGTCGATGTCGCGCATCACCATGGCGTTCTTCGGCCGCTTGGTGACACCCCACCAGTCGATCACGGTCATGCCCATGGTCAGTTCCGAAGCGGTTTCCACGCTGACGTTGCAGTTGCGACCTTTGAAGAGTTCAGGCTTCAGGAGATAGGCTATGACGCAAGGGTCGTGCAGCGGCCCACCGTCGGTGCCGTATTTCTCTTCGTCGAAACGCTCGAAGAATTCCAGCATCTCCGCGGTTGCGGTGCCGACCTTGGTGCCGAGCGCGCGGAAAGTCTGCGTGCGCTTGGCGGTGGTCAGCGCCTTGTGGGTGACGTCGAGTGGCATCATCACGATCGGAATGCCGGATTTGAGCACGACATCGGCGGCATGCGGATCGACATAGATGTTGAATTCGGCGGCCGGCGTGACGTTGCCGCCTTCGAAGAAGCCGCCGCCCATCAGCACGATTTCCTTGATGCGCGGTGCGATGCGCGGTTCGCGGATCAGCGCCAGCGCAATGTTGGTGAGCGGCCCGAGCGGGCAAAGCGTAATCGTGCCGCTTTCTTCCGTCATCAGCGTCTCGACGATGAAATCGACCGCGTACTGGTCTTGCAGCTTCATCGTCGGCTCGGGCAATTGCGGCCCGTTGAGACCTGTCTTGCCATGTACCTCCTCGGCGGTGACCAGTTCACGCATCAAGGGCCGGATGGCGCCGGCATAGACCTTGATGTCCGGGCGGCCAGCCAGCTCGCAGATCTTGCGTGCATTCTTTTCGGTAAGCTTCAGCGGCACGTTGCCGGCAACGGCGGTGATGCCGACGATCTCCAGCTCGGAGCTGCCGAGCGCCAGCAAAATGGCGACTGCATCATCCTGGCCGGGATCCGTGTCGATGATGATCTTGCGTGATTGGGGCATTTCAATTCCTTGTTTGGCGAAGCCATGGACCTGGATGAATCTGACCGAAACATCCAAATGACGCCGAAGCGGCCGCGAGCTGCCATGTCGAACCGCTCGACCTGGGAAGACGATCCCGGCCCGAGCGCTTCTCCTTGCATCTGCTCGCCGTTTCAAGCGCCATGCCGATCATTCCTGTGAGTCCACGACCTGGTCTTTTTGGGCGAGTCTATTGACGGCTTGAACTTGGTCGCGGGGCGGACCATATCAAGGCCATCGGGAAAAATGCCATCTGGGTTTTTCCACTTGATGTCGCTCTTGAGAGGACAGTGTAACATGAGCCGAATGACGCCTTTTTCCAGCCCGCTTCTCCTTGGTTTCGACGCCATGGAAAAGACCCTGGAACGTTTGGCGAAGTCCGGTGACAGCTATCCTCCATACAACATCGAACGCCTCAGCGGCGCCGACGGCAAGACCGAAAGGTTGCGCATCACATTGGCGGTCGCCGGTTTCGCCGAAAGCGATCTCGATGTCACAACGGAGGAAAACCAGTTGGTCGTGCGAGGCCGTCAAACTGACGACACCGAGCGCGAATTTCTTCATCGCGGCATCGCCGCGCGCCAGTTCCAGCGCTGTTTCGTGCTGGCCGACGGCATGCGGGTGATCGCGGCGGAACTGAAGAACGGCCTTTTGTCGATCGATCTCGATCGGCCGGAGTCCGAACGGCTGGTACGGAAAATAAATATATCGGTGAAAGACTAGTCTTTACCGATGGCTCTCATGCGGGATGGCCTTGAGCGGCGTCCTCGCGCCAAGGAGGCTTTGAAATGACCAGAACTGAAAATATCACCATGACCAATGGCGAATTCGCGCATCTCGGCGAGGGCTCGGTCGCTTATCTCAGAAAAGTCTCGAGCGACGAATTGCTCGGCCGGTTCCCCAACCTCGGCGAAATCGCGCCCGGCATGGAACTGTGGGCGCTGTTTGCCGCTAATGGTCAGCCGATCCTGCTTTCCGATGCGCGTGACCGTGCACTGGCCGGCGCCATGGAAAACGACCTGACCACGGTCGCCATTCACTGAGGTGATCCCCAATTGAAACGAATAGGGCCGTCCGTGGCGGCCCTTGCGACGGTTTCGTCCTGAGTTCAGGCCGCGTGTGAGGCCTGGGTGTCCGACAAAAGCGCGTGAATTGCCGCGGCGTCGCGTGTGCCCCTGATCTTGGCCACAGTGTCGGCGTCGCGCAGCACCCGCGCGATGCGCGACAAGGCCTTGAGATGATCGGCGCCAGCACCTTCCGGCGCCAGCAGCAGGAACACCAGGTCGACCGGCTGATCGTCGAGCGACTCGAAATCCACCGGCGTCTCCAGCCGCGCGAAAACCCCCGCGATGCGCTTCACGCCGGCCAGCTTGCCGTGCGGAATGGCGATGCCGTTGCCGACGCCGGTCGAGCCCAGCCGTTCACGCTGCAGGATGGTGTCGAACACCTCCCGTTCCGGAATGCCGGAAATCGCCGCTGCCCGTTCGGACAGCAGTTGCAGCAGCTGCTTCTTGGAGTTCGCCTTCAACGCCGGCAGTATCGCCGGAACGTTGATAAGATCGCTCAGATCCATGCTTGAAATCCCTTGTTCGCCTGCCGTCACCAGTCCCCACCCCTCGTGCGGCCGGCTCTTATCCCAGTGCGACCGTGGTCGTCACGTCCGTGCGATCCTTGTCGTCACGCTTGTGCGACCTTGGTCGTGAACGGGTCGATCCAGCCGATGTTTCCATCGGGCCGGCGATAGACGATGTTGAGATGGTCGTTTCCGGCATTGCGGAAGACGAAGACCGGGCTGTCCTTGTTGTCGAGCTCGATGACCGCCGACGCCACCGACATGGTCTTCAGCGTCATGGTCGATTCGGCGACGATAGCCGGTGCGAAATTCTCCGGAATATCCTCGTCGTCGTCCGCAAGCGGCGCCATCACCGTGTAGGCAATGTCAGTCGGTTCGCCATTTGCGGCACCCGAACTGTGCGACTTCAGTCGCCGCTTGTAGCGCCTAAGGCGGGTCTCCAGACGATCCGCCGCGGCCTCGAAGGCCAATGTCGGATCCTGGGCATCGCCGGTAGCCTGCAGCGAAGCGCCGGAATCCAGCCGGATCATGCAATCCGCCGAATAGCGCGAGCCCGATTTGATGACCGTGACGTGTCCGGCAAAGCCGCGATCGAAATATTTGCCGATCGCTTCGCCGACACGATCATTGATGCGTGTGCGGAACGCATCGCCGATATCCATGTGTTTTCCCGATATGCGCAGATTCATCTGAAAACTGACCTTCCTTGCTCAGGCTTCAAACTGGCCCGAGTTTATACTCGTGATCCGTGCGCACAAGCTTTGCGGCGTCACTCGCGCCGATTTTAAATCCGAACTTTCCGGTTGATCACAAGCCGCCTTTTGACCGTCCCGAGGCCAACGTCGTGACGGACCATCCGCATGCAGGCATCTAGCCCGTCTCATGCGGGCGGGCTTCTAGCCACTTCACCGCGGCTTGTCAATGAAGTGCTGGCCTGAGGAAAGTCGAACCGCGTCAGCGCCCGGCGCTGGCCATTGCCCGTTTCTCGCGCCGGCGCTGCACCGAGGAGGGAATATTCATTCCTTCCCGGTACTTGGCGACCGTACGCCTGGCAATATCGACACCACTCTCCCGCAGCATGTCGACGATCGCATCGTCGGAAAGTACGTCGACGGGTTTTTCCTCGTCGATCAGTTGCTTGATGCGGTCACGCACGGCTTCCGAGGAATGCGCGTCACCGCCGCCCGACGCCGCGATCGAGGCGGTGAAGAAGTAACGCAGTTCGAACACGCCGCGCGGCGTCAGCATGTATTTGTTGGCGGTGACCCGACTGACCGTCGATTCGTGCATGCCGATGGCATCGGCCACCGTGCGTAGGTTGAGCGGCTTCAACTGGCGCACGCCATGGACGAGGAAGGCATCCTGCTGACGCACGATTTCCGAGGCCACCTTAAGAATCGTCTTCGCCCGCTGGTCGAGACTGCGTGTCAGCCAGTTGGCGTTCTGCAGGCATTCGGCCAGAAAATCCTTTTCGGCCTGGTTCTTCGCCTGCGGCGAGACCTGGGCGAAATAGATATGATCGACCAGCACGCGCGGCAGCGTTTCGGCATTGAGTTCTACCGTCCAGCTGCCGTCATTGGCGGCACGCACCTCGACATCGGCGACGATCGCATCGCTGGCGCCACCCGAAAATGCCATACCGGGCCGGGGATCGAGCGCCCGGATCTCGGCCAGCATGTCGAGCAGATCCTCCTCGTCGACGCCGCAGATCCGTTTCAGCGCGTGGAAATCACGCCGCGCCAGGAGTTCGAGATTGGCGATCAGCGCCGTCATCGCCGGATCGAGCCGGTCCCGCACGGCAAGCTGCAGCGACAGGCATTCGGCAAGGTCGCGGGCAAACAGGCCGGCCGGCTCGAAGGTCTGGCACACCGCCAGTACCTTCCCCACTGCGGCGGCGTCCGTACCGATACGGGCGGCGATCTCGGCCAGGTCGGCGCGCAGATAACCGGCCTCGTCGAGGCCATCGGCCAGGTCGGCGGCGATCGACCGTGCCGTCGTATCGGCAAAGGCAAGCGCGACCTGTTCGCCGACATGGTCACGCAGCGTGATCGCCGCGGCCGCCATGTCGCCGGCGTCTAAACCTTCGGATGAGGAACTCGCGCCATTGCCGGAAGCCGATTTCCATTGCGCCGTCAGGTCGGGACCGAGCCGCTCGCTGGTTCCCGGGTCGTCGGGAAACAGGTTTTCCAGTGATGTGTCGAGCTTGTCCGAAATCGCTTCGGCGCTCCACTGCATTTCGTTTTCGAACCAGTCGCCTTCGGTGGTGGCCTGCGGCTCCGCCTCGACCTTCTGCGCCTGTTCGCTGGCGGCATCGTCCTGCGGCTCGGCGCGCTCAAGCAGCGGGTTGCGCTCGATTTCCTCGTCGATGAAATGCTCGAGTTCGACATGGGTGAACTGCAGCAGCCGAATCGACTGCATCAGCTGCGGCGTCATCACCAGCGACTGTGATTGTCGTAGCTGTAGTTTGGCCGCCAATGCCATGGTTCGGTTTCAAACGCCTCGTCTACGCATCCGGACTTCCGGAGAACAATTTTTGCAGCCGGTCATAGAAACTGGCCCGGCTTTTGCTTGTCAAGGCAATTGCTAGCAAAACCCACTTACCGGAGCGTTATCGCGGAGCAAAATCGAGGAAAAAAGCCCCGCGAGCGCAAAAAAATCGCGTCAGGAAACAAATTTCACGCTCAGAGCGTAAAACCCTCGCCGAGGTAAAGCCGCCGCACATCGGCGTTTGCAACCACTTCGTCGGCCCGACCGTGGGTCAGCACCTGGCCGGCATGGATGATATAGGCGCGGTCGATCAGGCCAAGCGTTTCGCGCACATTGTGATCGGTGATGAGGACGCCGATGCCGCGCGCTGTCAGGTGGCGCACCAATTGCTGGATATCGGCGACGGCGATCGGATCGATACCGGCAAAAGGCTCGTCGAGCAGCATGTAGGCCGGACGGGTCGCCAGCGCACGCGCGATTTCCAGGCGCCGCCGCTCGCCACCGGAGAGCGACATGGACGGCGACTTGCGCAGATGGCTGATGTGGAATTCCTCAAGCAACTCGTCGAGATTGCGTTCGCGCACCTTGCGGTCTTTTTCGACCACTTCCAACACGGCGCGGATGTTCTGCTCGACATTGAGGCCGCGGAAGATCGAGGCCTCTTGCGGCAGATAGCCGATGCCGAGGCGGGCGCGACGGTACATCGGCATCGAGGTCACGTCGAAGCCGTCGATCTCGATCGTACCCTCATCCACAGGCACCAGGCCCGTGACCATGTAGAAACAGGTCGTCTTGCCGGCGCCGTTGGGCCCGAGCAGTCCGACGGCCTCGCCGGCGCGCACGCCGATGGTGACGCCGCTGACGACCTTGCGGCCCTTGTAGCTCTTGGTCAGACCCTTGGCGATTAGGGTTCCCTTGAACTTTCCCGTATCGACGGTCACCGTGGTCGGCGCCGAAAGCTTGCCGGCGGCCCGTCCCGGAAGACGCGCCGTCAGCGACGACAGGCTGGCCATCAGGGGTTCGTCGCTCCCGATTTCGGCGGCGGGGTGATCGACATCTGGACGCGTTGACCAGCGCATGGATCAACCTGAGCCAGCCCGCTTTTCATCTGCACTGTGAGCTTGCAGCCGACCAGGACGTTGTCGTTTTGCGACAGAACGACCTTTTTGCCCGAAAGCACCAGAACCTGGCTCTTCATATCGAAGCTGCCTTGATCGCCGGTCGCGATCTGCGCATCCGACTTGATGTAGACCTTGTCGGATATCTCCATGTGATCGATGTTGGCCGAACCGGTCATCGCCGCCGCGCCGGCCGCTTCCGTGCCTTTGCCGCCGGCGTTGGAATCCTTGACGTAATAGACCATCATCTTGCCGGCCTTCATCAATGTCGGCCCCTGGACGACGCTGACATTGCCGGTGAAGATGGCGACACTGTCGGCCTGACGGACTTCCAGCTTGTCGCTTTCGATCTGGATCGGTTTGTCGCCGGACAGCTTGAGACCTGATTGGCTGGTGGTCTGCGCCAATGACGGCGCCAGTCCGAGCAGCAGCAACGCTGAAGTTGCAGCCGCGAGCCGCGTCGAACTACTGAGCCGCATTGGTTTCTCCGCTGTTTCCCTCTGCCGTTTTCAAGGCGGCGGAATCGATATTGACGCGCACTTTGCTTTCGAAAACCAGAACCTTGCCATTGTCCCGGACCGACATCGAATCCGCTGTTATCCGCGAACCGCCTCGGCTGACATCGACGGGATCTCCCGTCTTCATAGTGCCTTTGCCCATGTCGAGGAAGACAGATTTGAAATTGGCCTGCATGCCGTCGCTTGTGGTGATCGTCACGTCGCTTGTCAGGTTCATCGTGTTGCCGTCACGATCGTAAGTGCCATGCGAAGCCTTGATCGCAGCGACATTGTCAGGCGCGATCGGCACCTTGGCATCGATGCCTTCCAGTTCGATGATGCCTTGCGTGCCGACATCCTGAATGGCCCGCAGCGCGGTCATCGAATAGGGCTGCTTCTGCTTGGTGAAACCGTTTAGCTTAGGATTGGCCATCACCAGCTTGCCGTTGGAAAAGGCCGTGCCTTCCGCCTGGACCGTGACGGAGACTGGTGCGGCGAGATAGGAATAGACCGGGAAAGCAATGGCGATCAGTGCAGCAGCCAGCGGCACGGCGAATTTGAGAACGCGCACGCGGCGCGAATGACGCCGCGCGCGGTCGAAAGCGTCGCCGCGCGTCCGGCCGTCCGCCGGGGGAGCCAACTCCATCTCGGCGTTGGTCGGTTCAATCGGTCGCGCTAACATTCACTGCTTTCTTCTAAACCCCTGCCCGCCCCGAGCACCGCCTATAGGTGGGACGCCGGCGCCTTCAAGCAAGCACAAGCCCACGAAAACTGCAAAAATGTGACAGCCGCTCTTGTACAGATGAAAACGAGATCCGCACAACCGCACGTTCTCCATAGCAGAAACAGACACGCGGCGTAAAATTATATCCGCCATCGGTCGCGCTGCGCGCCTCGGGGCGACTGCACAAATACGTGAGCAGAAAGGGGTGGGAGCCCGTCTAGCCGTCCTACTCGATTGCCGACGCGGGTGGCCATCTCGCCCCTGCTGAATGAATTGTCTCGCCATGCACAAAAGAGAATTGCTTCCCGATGGGAGGATCATGGTCTAAAAGCGTCTCCTCCCGCCGACTGAAAGGCTGACCATGGCACCGAGAGCCGACGACCTGATCGACCGCCGCCGCTTACGGCGCAAGCTGACATTCTGGCGCGTTGCCGCGATCGGCATCGTAGCCCTCGGGGTGATCGCGCTTTCAGCCTGGTTCTATGGCGACGATTTCGGCGGCTCGGTGGTCGACCATATCGCCAAGGTCAAGATCGAAGGCACGATTACCGAGGACGAGGAACTGATCAAGCGGCTGGAAACCATTCGCCTGTCATCGAAGGTGAAAGGCGTGATCCTGTCGATCGATTCGCCTGGCGGCACCACGGTCGGCGGTGAATCGATCTATGACGAGGTGCGCAAGCTGGCCGCCGACAAACCTGTCGTGGCCGAGGTCGGCACGCTCGCCGCATCGGCGGGCTATATGATCGCCAGTGCCGCCGATCATATCGTTGCCCGCAAGACCTCGATCGTTGGCTCGATCGGCGTCCTGATCCAATATCCCGACGTCAGCGGCCTGATGGACAAGCTCGGCGTCAAGCTGGAGGAAGTGAAATCCTCGCCGCTGAAAGCTGCGCCCTCTCCGTTCAAGGCGACCAATGACGACGAGCGCGCCATGGTCCGCAAGCTCATCCTCGACAGCTACGACTGGTTTGTCGGCATTGTTGCCGAGCGCCGCAAGATGACCCGCGAACAAGCGCTGGCACTTGCCGACGGCTCGATCTTCACCGGTCGCCAGGGTGTCGCCAACGGACTGATCGACGCCGTCGGCGGCGAGACCGAAGCCGTCAACTGGCTGGCGACCAAGGGCGTCGATGCCAAACTCGAGGTCGTCGAATGGAAAGACACCGGACGGCGGGGCGGCTTCCTATTCTCCAAGGCGATGGCGCAGACGATCGGCAGCGCGCTCGGCCTGCCGGCCTCCAGCGGCGACATCATCCATGAACTCGGCGCCGACCGCTTGTTTCTTGACGGTCTCGTTTCCGTCTGGCACCCTTGAGATGCCGCTTGGGGCAAGTGAAAAAAACAAATAAAATCATCCTCATAATTTTGACCGCACTGCTTTCACGGGGATCCGTCTCATGATCAAGTCCGAACTTGTGCAGATTATTGCCACGCGCAATCCGCATCTTTTCCTACGCGACGTCGAAAACATCGTTGGCGCGATCTTCGATGAAATCACCGACGCCCTTGCCGAAGGCAACCGGGTCGAGCTGCGCGGCTTCGGTGCTTTTTCGGTGAAAAACCGTCCCGCCCGCACCGGCCGCAACCCGCGCACCGGCGAATCCGTCGAGGTTGAGGAGAAATGGGTGCCGTTCTTCAAGACCGGCAAGGAACTGCGTGAAAGGCTGAACGGCGGCAAGTAGGCGGGCGTCTGCGCCAGACGGCCTCTCGGAGAGGCCAGCTTCCGACGGAAAACATCATGTTCAATCGCTTCGTCCTCATCGTGATCTTCGTGCCCCTTGCGATCATCCTGATCGCACTCGCCGTTGCCAATCGCGAACTGGTTGCCTTCACGCTGGATCCGTTCAATCCCGGCAATCCGAAGCTGACGCTGACGCTGCCGCTGTTCATCTTTCTGTTCCTGGCCCTCGCCATCGGCATGATCGTTGGCAGCCTGGCAACCTGGGTCAAGCAGGGCCGCTATCGCAAGCTGGCGCGCCAGCGCGGCATCGAGGCCGAGAACCTGCGCCAGGCGGTCAGCCGCGTGCCGGCGGCGAAAGGCCCGGACCAAGGATCGGCCCAGGGATCGACCCAAGGGGCGGCATTGCCGAAGCCGACCACTTGAACCGCCCGTCGGCGGTTTTGTCCCCACGGAGTTTTTCATGCTGACCATTTCGGCCGCAGAGGTCGACCACGCGCTGAACTTTCCCGGACTGGTCGAGACGCTGCGCACGGCGTTTCGCGAGGGTGCGGTGCAGCCGGTCAGGCATCATCATACGATCGAGCGGCCCGATGGTGCGGCCTCCACCTTGCTTTTGATGCCGGCCTGGACCGATTTCAACGCGGCCGGAACGTCGGCTGGTGGTCACATCGGCGTCAAGATCGTCACCGTCTCGCCCGACAACAACACCGTCGGCAAGCCTGCGGTGATGGGACTCTACCTGCTGCTCAATGGCGCCACCGGCGAGCCCGAGGCGTTGATCGACGGCCAGCGGCTGACTCAGTGGCGCACCGCCTGCGCTTCGGCGCTCGCGGCCTCCTATCTGGCCCGCGGCGATGCCTCGCGGCTGCTTGTGGTCGGAGCCGGCGCGCTGTCGCCTTTCCTCGCCAAGGCGCATAGCGCCGTGCGGCCGATCAAATCCATCCGCATCTGGAACCGCACCCCGGCCAATGCCGAGAAGGTCGCAGCCGATTTGCGGGCCGAAGGCTTCGCCGCCAGCGCCGCCACCGATCTCGATGCCGAGCTTCAGCAGGCCGACATCGTCTCGTCGGCGACGATCACGACGACGCCGCTGATCAAGGGCACACTGTTGCGGCCGGGAACACATGTCGACCTAGTCGGCGGCTTTACGCCGACGATGCGCGAAAGCGATGATGACGCGATCGCGCTTGCCCGCGTCTTTGTCGACACCCGCGCCGGCGCCACCAAGGAGGCTGGCGACATCGTCCAGCCGCTCGCCTCCGGCGTATTGAAGCCGGAAGCCATTGTCGCCGATCTGCATGAACTCGCACGCGGCCAGAAGAAAGGCCGCGAGAGCGCTGGTGAGATCACGCTGTTCAAATCGGTCGGCGCAGCGCTCGAAGACCTTGCCGCCGGCATAGCGGTCTATGACGTGCTCAAGCCCTAGTTCGCCGATACAGCCATTTTGGCGCCCATCGCTTCGGCGATCAGCGAAAAATCATGCGCGCTGATCGGGAAGAGGCCAAACCGAAGCTGATAGCCCCAATTCGACTTCCCCGCGCTGAAGTCCAGCCTGTCGAGCAGCGGCTTGATCGGCGTCTCCTCGGCCTTTGCCCACTCGACATCGCGACGGAACGGCGTGAAGCCGCCGCCCATGTCGCCCTGATAGGGTTCGCCTTCCCGCACCGTGCCGATCGCGGTGAAAGCTTGCAAACCGTCCTTTTCGCCGAAAATGGTGGTCGGCGAATAATAGACGATGCCATCACCGGGCCGGACCCGGCGCAGCGGTGACGCCTTGCCGTGGTTGACCTGCATGAAGCCGACCTGGCGGCCGCGCCTGACATGTTCAGCCGAGGCTACGGCGATCCCAGTATGCTCTCATTTCTGTCCTCCATTGGCCTGTTCCCCGTCGGACAGCCAGCAGACGCGCAGCCGATGATTATCGGGATCGAGCGCAACGAAGGTGCGGCCGAAATCCATGTCGGTCGGCGTCTGCAGGATCTTCAGCCCGCGCCCCGACCAGTCGGCATGAGCGGCATCGACCGCGTCGGGTGTATCCAGCGCAAAGACGAGCTCGGCGCCGCCACCTGCCGCGGCCGCTGTCGGTTCGACTGTGTGGCGCGACCAGAGGCCGAGCTTAAAACCCGCATCGAGCACGAACAGCACGAAAGTGGGCGAACTTTCGACCGGCTCGCGGCCGAGCAGCGCACTGTAGAAGGCGCCGCTCTGCTGCGGCTGGTCGACATAGAGGATGACGAAATTCGGGGTGGTCATGTCCGTTCTCCAAGGTTCAGGGTTTCGATCTGCCGAACATAGGATGCCATACTGTCAGTTTCTGGCAGTAGCCGTCATGGACCGCGCGATTTGTCGAGCGTCGCCCGCCATTCCTTGAGCAGCACTTGGCGGCGGCGCGGATAGCGCAAGTCTGTTGCCTGAAGTGCTTCGATGCGATCGGCGCGAAAATGCCGGAAATCCTTGCGCATCTCACACCATGCCACCACCACCCGCACCTTGTCGAAGAAGCCAAGGGCAAACGGCCAGACCACGCGCTCGGACGCGGCGCCGGCCGCGTCGCGGTAGAGGAAGCCGAGCTTGCGCTCGTTGCGGATGGCCTGCCGCACGATACCGAGATCGATGCCCTCGACGGCCGCGGCCGGAGGCCCGACCAACAACGTGCTCGCGTCGAGATCCTCGCGCAGATCGTCCGGCAGCACGGCGGCGATCTTGGCCAGCGCGTTGGCGGCAGCAGCCGAGAGACGCTGGTCCGGTTGCTTGGCGACCCAGCGCGAGCCAAGCACGATGGCTTCGATCTCCTCGTCGCTGAACATCAGCGGCGGCAGCATGAAGCCTGGCTTGAGCACATAGCCCAGCCCCGCCTCCCCCTCGATCGGCGCACCTTGGCCCTGCAACGTCGCGATGTCGCGGTAGAGCGTGCGGATCGAAATCCCGAGCTCATCGGCCAGAGCCTGCCCGCTCACCGGCCGGCGGTGCCGGCGCAGCGTCTGGATCAGGTCGAGCAGGCGTTCGGAGCGGGACATCCGGCAGATTTGCCTGTTTCTTTGACATTGGTCCATCGCCGGCCGACATAAACCGGAGAGGCTGGCGCGTCGGACTTGGTTGCGAAGCGGGTTGCCCTATGTCAAAAGCGGCCACGCCGCTCGGAGTTGCTCCTGCTTGAAGTCTTTTCGCGACAAACGCCGCGACAACCGTCCGCATCCCTCCGCGAAGGCTGCGGCGGAGGTGTCACGCCCGCGTACCGGCCAGGTTCCTGCCGGACCGGACGCCCAGCCGCGCCAACAGCATGAGGCGAAAGCGGGCAACCGGTCCGAGCCGAAATCGGCGCCACGCGTCCTTGCCCGCCGCGCCGGCACCTTGCCCGCTGAGCATCTTCCGGTGATCCTCGAAGTGGCGCCTAATGCCGATTATGCGCTGCTCGACAGTGGCGCCGGCCAAAAGCTCGAACAATACGGCCCTTACCGGATCGTGCGGCCTGAAGGTCAGGCAATCTGGCAAAAGGCCATGCCGGCAAAAGACTGGGAGCGCGCCGACGCCGTCTTCACCGGTGACGTCGACGAGGAAGGCATCGGCCGCTGGCGCTTCCCTAAGATGCCGCTCGGCGAGACCTGGCCGATGAAACATGACGGCATCGACTATCTCGGCCGTTTCACCTCGTTTCGCCATGTCGGCGTCTTTCCCGAGCAGGCTTCTCACTGGGACCACATGGCCGGGCTGATCGCGGCTGCGAAGCGGCCGGTCAAGGTGCTGAACCTATTCGGCTATACGGGTCTTGCCTCGCTGATTGCGGCTCGTGCCGGCGCCGAGGTCACCCATGTCGATGCCTCGAAGAAGGCGATCGGCTGGGCTCGCGAAAACCAGGAGATGGCGGGCCTCGGCAGCAAGCCGATACGCTGGATCGTCGACGACGCGGTGAAATTCGCCGAGCGCGAGGAGCGTCGCGGCAGCCGCTACGACATCATCCTGTTCGATCCACCGGCCTATGGCCGCGGTCCCAAGGGCGAGGTCTGGCAATTGTTCGAGGATTTGCCTGATTTGACCGACCTATGCCGCGCGATCTTGACCCCGAAGCCGCTTGCCGTTGTGCTGACCGCCTATTCGATCCGCGCCTCCTTCTTCGCCATCCATGCCCTGATGCGCGACACCTTTGCCGGCCTGGGCGGCAAAGTCGAATCAGGCGAGCTGATCATCCGCGAAAAGTCCGCTGGCCGGGCACTTTCGACCTCGTTGTTTTCGCGTTGGGTGGCCTGAATGAACGAACGGCACGCAGGCGCACCCGGGCAGGTGAAGGAAGTCACCAGCCTCGCGAATCCGCTGGTCAAGGATATCAAGGCGCTCGCCCTGAAGAAATTCCGCGACCAGCAGAATGCTTTCATGGCCGAGGGACTGAAGCTGGTCATCGATGCGCTGGATCTCGGCTGGCAGATCAGGACATTGGTTTTCGCCAAGGCCGGGCGCGGCAACGCGGCGGTGGAGAAAGTCGCCGCACGCACGGTTGCCGCCGGCGGCATGGTGCTCGAAGTATCGGAAAAGGTACTGGTCGCCATCACCCGCCGCGACAATCCGCAAATGGTGGTCGGCGTCTTTTCGCAAAAATTCCTGGCCCTGAAGGATGTCCGCGCCGACAATGGCGATGTCTGGGTTGCGCTCGACCGGGTGCGCGATCCCGGCAATCTCGGCACCGTCATCCGCACCGTCGACGCCGTCGGTGCCAAGGGCGTCATCCTGGTCGGCGACACCACCGATCCTTTTTCCGTGGAGACGGTTCGCGCCACCATGGGTTCGATCTTTGCCGTGCCGGTGGCCAAGGCGACAACCGAGGCTTTCCTTGCCTGGCGAGGCGGCTTTTCAGGCCTCGTCGCCGGCACCCACCTGAAGGGCGCGGTCGACTACCGCTCGGTCGATTTTTCCCGCGGGCCCGTGCTGCTGATGATGGGCAACGAGCAGCAGGGGCTGCCCGAAATCCTGGCTGCGAGTTGCGACAGGCTGCTCAGAATTCCGCAAGCGGGCCGTGCCGATTCGCTTAACCTGGCCGTTGCTACCGGCGTCATGCTGTTCGAGATCCGGCGCGGCGCGCTGAAGCTCGAGCCAATCTTGGACCAGCAATGAAAGTTGCCCACTCGTGAGATCATGGTCTCCCTACGCGTTGCTCGTCGTCGCGGCCATAGCGCTGGACCAGTGGGTGAAACACCTGGTCGAGACCGGTCTCGCCTTTCAGGAAAAGCTCGACCTGGTGCCCTTCCTGGCGCTGTTTCGCACCTACAACACCGGCATCGCCTTCTCGATGTTCTCGTCCTTCGGCGACACCGGGCTGATCGTCATCTCGCTTGCGGTCGTCGCATTCGTGCTGTTCCTGGCGACGCGGATCGCGCCGTCCCAGATCCTTGCCCGCGCCGGCTTTGCGCTGATCGTCGGCGGCGCCCTCGGCAATCTGATCGACCGCGCCGTCTACGGTCACGTCATCGACTACGTCCTGTTCCACACGCCGGTCTGGTCCTTCGCCGTCTTCAATCTTGCCGACGCCTTCATCTCGGTCGGCGCGGCACTGGTCGTCTTCGACGAACTGTTCGGCTGGCGGCGCGAGCCAAAGCCTTCAAACGCCAAGTCTTCCAAAGATTGACCTCACGCGGCCGGCGCCGCACAGTTCATGTCGCCAAGCAGACGCGGAGAAAGAGATGTCCGAAACCTTCAAAGCCATCGTCGTTTCGCGTGACGCCGAGAAAAAGCAGTCGGTAACCGTGACCGATCTCACCGAAGCTGACCTGATGGAAGGCGATGTCACCATCGCGGTCGAGGCGACGACCGTGAATTACAAGGATGGTCTGGCGATCACAGGCAAAGCGCCGGTGATCCGCCGCTGGCCGCTGGTGCCGGGCATCGATTTCGCCGGCACTGTCATCTCGTCCTCTCATCCCGACTGGCGGGCTGGAGACAAGGCCATCCTGAACGGCTGGGGCGTCGGTGAAACCCATTTCGGTGCCTATGCCGGCCGCGCCCGTGTAAAGGGTGACTGGCTGGTGCCGCTGCCGCAAGGCATCAGCCCTCATGACGCGATGGCCGTCGGCACTGCCGGCTACACCGCCATGCTCTGCGTCATGGCGCTGGAACGGCACGGCATTCTGCCCGATCGCGGCCCTGTGGTGGTGACGGGCGCGGCCGGCGGCGTCGGCTCGGTCGCGGTCTCGATCCTGTCCAGTCTCGGCTATCATGTCATTGCTTCCACCGGCCGCAATGCCGAAAGCCCCTATTTGATCAACCTTGGCGCTGCCGAAGTAATATCGCGCGAGGAGCTTGCCCAGCCGGCAAAGCCGCTGGCCAAGGAGCGCTGGGCTGGTGGCGTCGACGCCGTCGGCAGCCACACGCTGGCCAATGTGCTTTCGATGACATCCTATGGCGGTGCGGTCGCCGCCTGCGGCCTGGCCGGCGGCATGGACCTGCCGACCAGCGT
Source organism: Mesorhizobium sp. LNHC252B00 (assembly GCF_000502955.1). Taxonomy (GTDB): domain Bacteria; phylum Pseudomonadota; class Alphaproteobacteria; order Rhizobiales; family Rhizobiaceae; genus Mesorhizobium. The sequence goes on from NZ_AYWO01000017.1 coordinate 18,546, forward strand.
CGCCCCCTTCATCCTGCGTGGCGTCTCGCTGCTCGGCATCGATTCAGTAATGGCGCCGAAGGTCGTCCGCCTCGAAGCATGGCGGCGCATCGGCACCGACCTCGATCTGCAGAAGCTCGCCAGCCTGTCCAGGACCATCGGGTTCGACGGCATCATCGATGCCGCGCGCGATATCGTTGACGGCAAGATCCGCGGCCGGGTCGTCGTGGACATGTGAACCGTGCGAATGCCGGAGAAAGGCGGACGGAATTGCTGCGCCTGATGGCAAATCTGCCGCAGCTTCGGCAAAATCGGCCCATCCGCTAAAATTCGAACGATCCGCCGCAATTTTCCATAATCTCTGTCTGGCAAGGGTTTCGCATGATCGCGGAATCCGGCAGCCAAGAGGCGGACACTGACAACGACGCCGATGCAGTGCAGACGTCGGCGCGGCGCTTTGTCGCCGCGCCACCGCTGATGCCTGAGCCGGGGCCCGCCAGACGCGAGGGGCTTCCGCTCCTGGCCTTCGTCGCCATCATCGTGCTGGCAGGCCTGGCGCATCTGACCGGAGCACCAATCTTCATCAGCGTCGCATTGCTGGCAACCGGCCTTGCCGGCATTGGCTTGCATCTGCACTCGATGCGGAGCGAACACCGCACCGCTGCCCTTCTTGACCAAACCACCGCCCGCAGCCGCGCCGAGATCGAGACGCTGGCCGATCGCATGTGGGAAATGCAGGAGAGTGATGAGCGCTTTCGCGGCCTGATCGATGCGCTCGGCGATCTCGTCATTCATCGCAACCGCGACGGCTACATCGTCTATGCCAATAGGGTCTTCGCCGATCTCGTCGAAACCGATCAGCGCGACCTTGCAGGCAAGACCCTGGCGGAACTCGGCATCGAGGTCGGCATCGTCCCTGATGCCGCCTTTTCCGATCATGAATGCCTGAGTTCCACCGATGTCGCCATCAATACGCCCAGCGGCCCGCGTTGGTTTTCGTGGATCGAACTATCGGTGCGCGACAAGGACAGCGGCGCCGTTTCGCATCGCGCCATCGCCCGCGACATCACCGCCCGCAAACGCGCCGAATCCTCGCTGATCACCGCACGCGAACGGGCCGAATACGCCAGCCAGGCCAAATCGCGCTTCCTCGCCACCGTCAGCCATGAAATTCGCACGCCGATGAACGGCATCATGGGCATGGCCAGGCTGCTGGCGGACACCAGCCTGTCGCCGGAGCAGCAGACCTATGTCGGCGCCGTCTCGACCTCAGCCAGCGCATTGCTTGCCCTGATCGAGGATCTTCTCGACTACTCCAAGATCGAAGCCGGGCGCTTCGACCCGGAGCCGCAGCCGATGTCGGTGCGCGAGATCGCCGACAACATCATCGAATTGCTGGCCGCGCGCGCCTTCGCCAAGGATATCGGGCTGGGCTGCTATGTCGAACCCGACGTGCCGCAGTTGATCACTGCCGATCCGGGCAGGGTCAGGCAGGTGCTGCTCAACCTTATCGGCAACGCCATCAAGTTTACCGACAGCGGCGGCGTGTTGGTGAGCGTTGCGCGTGTGCGCACCGAAACCACCGACCGCATTTGCTTCACCATCGCCGATACCGGTCCGGGCCTGCACGATGAGGATCTGGACCGCATTTTCGAGGAGTTCGAGCAAGCCGACGGCACGTCGACGCGTGCGCATGGCGGGGCCGGTCTTGGCCTTGCCATCTCCAAACGCCTAGTGGCCGCCATGGGCGGCACGATCTCGGTGTCCAGCCGGATCGGCCAGGGATCCGAGTTCGTCTTCGAGATCCCGGCGATAGCAGCCACCGAGGCACAGCAGGGCCGCCAAAACGCGCTTTCGGGCAGGCGCGCGGTGATCCTTTCGAAAAACGCTGTCGAGGCCGATGCCATCGCCCGCACCATCCGCGCCAATGGCGGCGCGGTCGACCTCGCCACCACCGCCGCGCAGGCCGCCCCCTTCGCCGCCGGCTGCGATGCGCTTCTGGTCGATGCGGCGATGGAAGAAAGCGACGGAAGGCTGCTCAAGCGCCTACGCCTCAGCGGTTTTTCCCACTGCGAGGCCATCACGCTGATCGCGCCGACCGACCGCGGCATGCTCGGCGAGTTCCGCGCCAGCGGCTACGCAACTTTCCTGGCCAGGCCGGTGCGTGGCGGAACGCTTCTGCGCGTGCTGTTGAGCAGCCATGCCCCAAGCCTCGCCCAGCCGCAGCCGGAAAAGCGTGGCGGGCCGACGCTTCGCACCGTCAGCAACCGACAGCGGGGCCTGTCGGTGCTGATCGCCGAGGACAATGACATCAACGCCATGCTGGCCCGCGCCACGCTGTTGAAGGCCGGGCATCGCGTCAAAGTGGTCGGCAATGGCAAGGCCGCCGTCGAGGCTGTCACGGGCGCCGGGCACAACCACCGCTTCGACGTGGTTCTGATGGACCTGCACATGCCGGTCATGGACGGATTGGACGCGATTGCCGCCATCCGCCGCCATGAGGAAGAAACCGCAATGTCGCCGGTGCCGATCATGGTACTGTCGGCCGACAGCCAGGAAAAGACCCGCCATGCGGTGTTGGCTCATGGCGCCAGCGGCTTTGTCACCAAGCCGCTCGACCCTGAGGCGCTGGTCAATGCCGTCGAGGGACAGGTCGTCGCAGCCTGAGTTTTTCACCGTCCAATCCGCGCCACGCGATCACGTAACGTAGCCGGTTGATCGTATTCGCCAGCCGACGAAGTATTGCCCGCAAGGCCGCATCACGGTACTGTCACAATCCTGTTGCACCTACACCGTATCCCCGTGCCAAGAGGGATGGCTCGAAGGAGAATCACTCGTGCATACAGTTATGCCGGAATGTGACACTCGGCCGAACGCCAGCAGCGCGCTGCTTGCCGGACGTAATGCCGATTGCGTCATGAAGGGCGCAGCATTGGGCCGTATAGGTAATCTCGAAGTGCGACTCGCTCGCAACGAAGCCGAGATCGCGGCCGCGCAGGAAGTGCGCTACCGGGTGTTCTACGACGAACTTGGCGCCAGAAAAGACCTGTTCCAGACCCATGACCGCCGTGATGCCGACCGGTTCGACCCGCTCTGCGACCATCTGCTGGTTTTGGACACCACGCTTTCCGGCCCCGAACATCGCCGCATCGTCGGCACCTATCGGCTGCTGCGGCAAGAAATCGCGGCCACCGCCGGAGGGTTCTATTCGGAAGGTGAATTCGAGCTGACCAAGCTCATCGCCCGTCACCCCGGCCAGCGTTTTCTCGAACTCGGCCGCTCCTGCGTTTTGCCGGAATACCGCTCAAAGCGCACTATCGAGGCATTGTGGCAAGGCATCTGGGCTTACATCAACCACTACGAAATCGGTGTGATGACCGGTTGTGCTTCCTTCCACGGCACGGTGCCGGCGGCGCATGCCGAGGCACTCACCTACCTCGCCCACCATTGCCGAACGAATTCGGCCTGGGATGTGCGCGCGGTGTCCGGGCGCTACTGCTCGATGGACCTGATGCCGATCGAGGCGGTCAACACCAAGGCGGCAATCGCGGCAATGCCGCCCTTGGTCAAGGGCTATCTGCGCGTTGGCGCCCGCATCGGCGATGGCTGCGTCATCGACCGCGAATTCTCGACGGTCGACGTCTTCGTCGTGATGCCGGTCAAGGAAATCGGCGCCCGCTACGTCAACTATTATGGCGGAGAAGCCCAGCGCTTCGCAGCGTGATGGCGAATAGCGAATAGCGAATAGCGAATAGCGAATAGCGAATAGCGAATAGCGAATAGCGAATAGCGAGAACTACGCCGCAATCCTGCGGGCTGCTATCCCTATTCGCTACTCCCTATTCGCTATTCGCTCCTTCACGGAATATCTTCCGGGCGCCGGCCGGGTCGGCTCTTGTAGGACGGAAACGACCAGCCGAATTTGAGCGCGCCGCCACGCACAAGGAACGCTGCGGCAAAACCGGCGAGGTCCGAAGTGAGCGGTGGCAGCCCGGCAAGATCGCCAAGTGTATAGAGGCCGGCACCGGCAAGGGCTGCTGTGACGTAGATTTCAGGCCTGAGCAGCACCGATGGCTCGCCGGCCAGGAGATCGCGCAGAATGCCGCCGGAGGTGGCTGTGAGCACGCCGGTGATGACGGAGACGACCGGCGAACCGGTAATCGCCAGTCCCTTGGCGGCGCCCATCACCGAAAAGGCGGCGAGCCCGATGGCGTCGAGCCAGAGCAGCCATTTCCAGCGCGATTCGACGCGATGTGCGCCGAAGAAGACCAGCGCGGCAACCACGGCGCAGATCAGCACATAGCTGGAGTTGGCGACCCAGAAAACCGGCAGGTTGAGGATGACGTCGCGAAGCGTGCCGCCGCCTATCCCGGTGACGCTGGCCAGGAACAGGAAACCGATGATGTCGAGCTGTTTGCGCGAAGCCGCAAGCGCCCCGGTCGCGGCGAAGACGGCGACACCGGCATAGTCGAGAAGCGCGATGGGGTTCATGAAGTGAACAATGAAAGAGTGAGTAGCGAATAGCGAGTAGCGAATAGCGAATAGCGAGTAGCGAATAGCACGAAGCCGCGCAGCAACTCTTGCGTATTTCCTATTCGCTACTCGCTACTCCCTATTCGCTTGTCCGTTCAGGCGTCTTTCTCAGCCTGCTCGTTCACCGGCCCCGGCTCGACCGGCGCTTCAGCGGCGGCAAACTTCGGACCGCCCTTGGCGACGCCGACCATGGCCGGGCGCAGAACCCGCTCGCCGATCGAATAGCCCGGCTGCACGACCTGGACCACGGTGTTGGCCGGAACATCCGGATTGGGCACTTCAAACATCGCCTGATGGAAATTGGGATCGAACTTCTCGCCTTCAGGGGCGAGCTTCTTGACCCCGTGCCGTTCCAGCGCCGACAGCATGGCGCGCTCGGTCAAGTCGACGCCTTCGATCAGCGCCTTGAAGCCGGCGTCACCCGAGGCCTTGGCCTCGGCCGGAATCGCGTCCAGCGCACGGCGCAGATTGTCAGAGACCGACAGCATGTCTCGGGCGAAATTCGCAACCGCATAGGTGCGCGCGTCGTGCACGTCGCGCGCCGTGCGTCGACGCAGGTTTTCCATTTCGGCCGCCACGCGCAGTGCGCGGTCCTTCAGTTCTTCATTTTCCTTCAGCAGCCGCACAAGGGCTTCATAGTCGCCGTCGATGCTGCCTTCCGTGCGCTCGGCATTGGCCTCGGTCGCCTCGACTTCATCGGGCGCGCGTTCGTCTTTTGCCTGGTCGCTCATCGCCATTTCCCGTCAATCTCGAATGATATGGATTTTGAGCCCGATATCGAGGTTTGGCGGCCAAAAATCAAGGGGTAAGCGATTGTGGACGTCGTCGGCCAAGCCCGCACAATGACCCATGACATTTCGATCTTAATTCAAATTTTACCCTAAGCGCTGGCATTGCTTGCCACAAATGCGTGATGCTGGAACCATTCTCTTGCTGGAGGAGTTTCGAAGCCGACATAGGATTTTGAGATGACGACCCGCAAAAAGGCTGAGAAGACGGAACGGCTCGCCGCCGAGGTCAGACGCCAGTTTGGCGCCGAGGCGGTCAACCGCTTTATGCGCACCTTGCCCGCCTTCCGCACCGAGGCCGATATCCCTGACCGATTCAGAAAGCTGCTCGACCGCCTAGATGGAGCGGAGAAAAGTGACGTCGGCCGGCGCCGGCGGTAACGCGACCGCCAATCTTAGCAGCAAACCTCGGGGTCCCCGAATGATCTTGAGAGCCCGCCACTCGGAGGGAGAACCATCAAGCGGGTGAGCTGCGGTTGCTCGACCGACAGGCCACGCGACAATTACGCGCAGTAATTTCGCGTGATCTTTGCTTGCGGCGGGGAGGCACCCCGCCTATGCTTCCTGATGAACATGATTTCCCCTGAGGCGGTCGCTAACAGCAAGCGCGCCTGGCTGAAAATTCTCGCGCGCTACAAGAAGCCTGACAGGCGGCGCAGCGCTGTCGAACTCGCCATCACACTCATTCCATTCGCCATTCTCTGGGGATTGTCCTCGGCGTCCTACGCATATGGCCATTGGTGGGGTCTGATCCTGATCCTTCCCGCGGCCGGGTTTCTGGTGCGCATCTTCATGATCCAGCACGATTGCGGCCACGGCTCCTTCTTTGCCAATCGCTATGCGGACGACTGGATCGGCCGCGCGCTCGGCATTCTGACGCTGACGCCCTACGACTGCTGGCGGCGCGCTCACGCGACGCACCATGCCAGCGCCGGCAATCTTGACGAACGCGGCATGGGCGACATCAGGACGCTCACCGTTGCCGAATACCGGCAGATGTCATGGCGAGGGCGCCTTGCCTATCGTCTCTATCGCCACCCGCTGGTGATGTTCGGGCTCGGGCCGATCTGGCTGTTTATCTTCGAGCAGAGGCTGCCTGTCGGCATGATGCGAGGCGGCCTGACGCCTTGGGTGTCGTCGATGACCACCAATCTTGGCATCGCGATTGCTGCAGCCCTCCTCATCTGGTTCGTCGGCCCTGGCGCGTTCCTGGTGGTCCATCTGCCGATCGTCATTCTGGCCGGATCGGCGGGCATCTGGCTGTTCTACGTCCAGCATCAATTCGAGGAAACGGAATGGGCAAAGGACGCCGACTGGGAATTCCAGCACGCCGCCCTGCATGGTTCGTCCTACTACGACCTGCCGCCAGTGCTGAACTGGTTAACCGGCAATATCGGCGTCCATCACGTCCACCACCTCTCGGCCAAGGTTCCGTGCTACCGGCTGCAGGAAGTGCTGCGGGATTATCCGGAACTGCGCGGCATCGGCCGCGTCACGCTGCTCGAAAGCCTGCAATGCGTCAAACTGGCGCTGTGGGACGAGAATCGTCGGAAACTGGTGTCGTTCCACGAGGCACGGGCCGCGGCCTAAGCAATCCCAGGAAGGGTGTGAGACGGTTTTCCCGGGAAAAGCGCATTGCCACTTTCCCCGGGGAATTGCGCCAAAACAAAAATAGAACGACCGCCGCGCTGTTCGCGCGGCGGCCTTAGAAATTCCGGATCAGGCCGCCTGGCGCTCGTCGCGCATCAGTATCTCGCCATGGCGGATCTCCGTGCCCAGCACCTTCAGGCATTCGCGGATGAAGTTGGAGAGGCCCGGCCAACCCTTGGCCGAAACGAGATTGCCGTCGACATGGGCGCCGGTCGGCGCGACATCGATATAGATACCGCCAGCGAGCGTCACTTCCGGCTCGCAATAATGCAGCGCGGCGACTTCTCGGCCCCGCACCACACCGTCGACAGCGATCAGTATCTGCACGCCATGGCAGATGGTGAAGATCGGCTTGCCGGCCTCATGGAAATGCCGCACCAGCGCCTGCACCCGCTTGTCGATGCGGATGTATTCCGGGCCACGCCCACCCGCCGCATAGACGGCATCGTATCCGGTTGGGTCCACCTCGGAGAACGCCTTGTTGAGGATATAATCGTGGCCGGGCTTCTCGGTATAGGTCTGGTGGCCTTCGAAGTCGTGCAACGACGTTTTCAATATGTCGCCCGCCTTCTTGTCCGGACAGACGACATGGACCGTATGGCCAACCGCATGCATTGCCTGTTCAAACACGAAAATCTCATATTCCTCGCTGAACTCGCCAACGAGCATCAGTATCTTCTTGCCAGCCATTCCCGGTTCCTCCCTTGTGGCCATGTTTATTTCGGATCACGAAATAATGGTCCTATCCTAAGGTCAGGACGGCGGAAGGGAAAGCGTAAATCGCACAATTGGTAAGACCAGTTGATGTCTATCGTGATCAGCATCGCCGCAGTACCGTTCGCAGAAAGCGAAAACGGCATTGTTGGTTCGACCAGAATTTCAGGCAGCCGCCTTGATCATATCCGCCGCCTTTTCGGCGATGGCCGGCCCGGCAACAGCGCAATGACGCCTGCCGGGCACGGATCAGGCGGAACCGCCGCCGGCAATGACATAGTCGAAAACCATGCTCTCCTCCTCGCACCCGGCGGATATTTCCGTACGGATAGTCGCAGGGAAGCCCGATCGGAGCCGATGTAAAGACGTCGGGAATTGCCGTTGCGTCAGCTGTTGCGAGCGCGCCGCCAGGAATATTTCGACCCCTTCGGCTCCGGCACGGCGGCTGGCTGGTAGTAAAGCCCCAACCCACCGGTGCGGCCCTCCTCCAGCCGCTTCAACAGCACCGGATTCGAAATTTCGAACTCATCGAAGCCGAGCCGCAGCATATGCGGCAACTGGTCGACCAGCACCTGCCCGGTGGCCCGCACAGCGCCTTCGAAACCATAACGGCTGCGCAGCAACTCGCCCTTGGAGAAGGAGCGGCCATCGCTGAAGGCCGGGAAGGCCAGTGCCACCAGAGAGAGTTGGTCGAGCAGGTCGGCGATCTTCTCGAGTTGATCGCCCGGCTGCAGCACGACGCCGAGCCGTTCCTTGGCCGAGCGGCGCACCTCCGGCTCGAGATCGAGAAACGCCTGCAGCGGCAGGATGAAGCGGCCGTTGCCGGAAAGCGCGTCCGCGTTTTCGGCATGAGCCCACTCATCCTCGCGAAAACCCTCAGGGGTCCAGAGCCGGATCTCCGGTGTCGTCGGTTCAGTCATCAAAATTCCTAAAAATTCAAAGAAGCTAGGGGTGCGTTGAGATTCAGTCAGGCCGCGCCGAAAATGGTGGCTTCCGAGAACCGGAGCGGAGCGTACTTGAAGTACGTGAGCACCGGAAGCGCAGGAAACCGCCTTTTGCAGGCCGGTCTTACCTGAATATCAACATACCCTAAAGCGATGCGTCGGTCAGCGACACTTCCAGCCCCGACAGGTGAATGCCGCACTCGGTCTTGGCATGGCCAGCCCAGCGGCCGCTGCGCGCGTCCTCGCCCGGCTGCACCGGCTGCGTGCATGGAAAGCAGCCGATCGATAGATAGCCATAAGCAACCAGCGGATTTTCGCGCAGCGCATGCGCGCGCATATAGTCGGCCTGGTCCGAAGTCGTCCAGTGCGCCAGCGGGTTGATACGGATGCGCGGACCGACGGCCTCGAACACCGGAAGCGCTGCGCGTGTCGCGGCCTGGAAGCGCTTGCGGCCGGTGAACCAGGCGCGGAAAGGTGCAACGCCACGCGCCAGCGGCTCGACCTTGCGCACGTCGCAGCAGGCGTCGGTGTTGCTCTGGTGCAGATTGCCCATCGGATCGATCCGTTCGAGCGCCGCCTCTTCGGGCTTGATCACCCGTATATTGGTCAGTCCAAAATCGGCGGCAAGCGCATCGCGATAGCCGAGCGTTTCCTCGAAATGCTTGCCGGTGTCGAGGAAGATGACAGGCAACGCCCGATCGATCTTGGCGATCATGTGCAGCAGCACAGCCGAATCCGCGCCGAACGACGACACCGCAGCGATCTCGTCGTGAAACAGGTCGCGGGCCGAGCGTTCGATGATCTCGAGCGGGTTCAGGTGACCGTAAAGCGCGTCGAGTCCCGCCGCCTTGGCGGCGGCGCCATCGTCGACGTCGACTATGCGGTCAAGCGGCCTTGGCTTCGCCAGCATAAAGCGCCTCCTTGAACGGCGCGGGACCGACACGGCGGTAGGCGTCGATGAATTTCTCTTGTGGGTCGAGCCGCAGGCCGAGATACGTCTCGACGATCTGCTCGATGGCGTCGGTGATTTCTTCCGACGAGAAGCCGCGGCCGATGATCTCGCCGACCGAGGTGTTCTCATCGGCCGAGCCGCCCAGCGTAACCTGGTAGAGCTCGGACCCCTTCTTCTCGACGCCGAGGATGCCGATGTGGCCGACATGGTGATGGCCGCAGGCATTGATGCAGCCGGATATCTTCAGCTTCAGTTCGCCGATCTCGCGCTGCCGCTCCAACGAAGCGAAGCGGCGCGAGATTTCCTGTGCGATCGGGATCGAGCGCGCCGTGGCCAGCGCGCAATAGTCGAGGCCAGGGCAAGCGATGATGTCCGATATCAGATTGGAATTGGCCGTCGCCAGGCCAATGCCGACCAGCGTATCATAGACCGCCTTGAGGTCGGCGCGTGCCACATGCGGCAGGATCAGATTCTGCTCATGGCTGACACGCAGTTCGTCGAAAGCATATTTTTCGGCGATGTCGGCGACCGCTTCCATCTGGCTGTCCGAAGCGTCGCCGGGCACCTCGCCGATTCCCTTGAGCGAGATCGTCACCGCGGCGTAGTCGGGATGGCGGTGCGTCACGACATTCTGGTCGAGCCACTCCGAGAACCCCTTGGAATCCAGTCGCGCCAGCTTGACCGCCTGGTCGCCTTCCGGCCGGTCGGTGAGCGCCGGCGGCGCGAAATAGGCTTGGATGGCGCGGATATCGGCTTCCGGCAGCTTCAGGTCGGCATCCCTCAACTCCCGCCACTCGGCCTCGACCTGGCGGGTGATTTCCTCGACGCCGGTCTCGTGGACGAGGATCTTGATGCGCGCCTTGTACTTGTTGTCGCGGCGGCCATAGAGGTTGTAAACGCGCAGGATCGCCGTGCAGTAGGACAGAAGGTCGGCTTCCGGCAGGAAGTCGCGGATCTTGCGGGCGACCATCGGCGTGCGGCCCTGACCGCCGCCGATATAGACGGCGAAGCCGAGTTCGCCGGCGGCGTTCTTCTTCAGGTGCAGGCCGATATCGTGCGTCTGGATGGCAGCGCGGTCGCGCTCGGCCCCCGTCACCGCGATCTTGAATTTGCGCGGCAGGAACGAGAATTCCGGATGCACCGACGACCACTGGCGCAGGATTTCCGCATAGGGGCGCGGATCGGCGACCTCGTCGGCGGCGGCGCCGGCGAAATGATCGGCGGTGACATTGCGGATGCAATTGCCGCTGGTCTGGATGGCATGCATCTCGACGCTTGCAAGATCGGCCAGGATGGCCGGAATGTCCGACAGCGCCGGCCAGTTGAACTGGATGTTCTGGCGCGTGGTGAAATGGCCGTAGCCCTTGTCGTATTTGCGAGCGATGTGGCCCAGCATACGCAACTGCTTGCCGTTCAGCGTGCCATAGGGCACCGCGATGCGCAGCATATAGGCGTGCAGCTGAAGATAGACGCCGTTCATCAGCCTGAGCGGCCGGAACTGGTCCTCGGTGATCTCGCCGGCAAGGCGGCGCTGGACCTGGTCGCTGAACTCGGCGACGCGGGCCTGGACAAAATCGTGGTCGAACTCATCGTAACGGTACATGCTTCGTCTTTCAGGGCGCGTCCGCCCATGCCTAGTGTCTTGTTAAGCTGCCCACGTCGCCTGCTTGGCAGCCTGCTTGCCGAGATCGTTGCGGATGGTCGGGCCCGCGGCGCGAATCTTTTCGCGCAGCCGCACCGGCTCGACGACGCCGTTGACGACATCGACATCGATCAGATTGACATCGACCACTTCGTTGGCGGCATAGGCCTTGGCGCCGATCACCTCGAGGCGATCCTCGGCCGGCTTGTCACGGGCAATGTCGGCATGGTCCACCGTCTCGGCCCAGCCGCCATCGGCGTACCAGACGGCAATGCCGTCGGTCAGGCGGTTGGCGGTCAGAATCTTCATGACTGAACTCCTTCAGCGACCGAACTGGACGCACCTTCATGTCTGTGTGCCGCGAGCGCCTCGGACCGGTCAAAGTTGGCGCCGGCGACCGCGTCGCCGATGATGGTCATGACCGGGCCGGAAAGATCGGCGCGCGCTTCCAGCGACGGCAGGTCGGCAAGCGTGCCGTGGAACCGGCGCCGGTTGGCAAGGCTTGCATTCTCGACCACGGCTACTGCCGTATCCGGCGAAAGACCGGCCTCGATCAACCGGCCGGCAACTTCGGCCGCCACCGAGCGGCCCATATAGATGGCGACGGTGGCGCCCGAAATGGCGAGCTTGGCCCAGTCGGGTAGCGAATTGCCCTTGAGGTCGTGGCCGGTGGTGAACACCATTGACGAGGAAACACCGCGCAACGTCAGCGGCAATTCGAAATCGGCTGCGGCGGCGAATGCCGCGGTGACGCCCGGAACCACCTCATAGGCGATGCCGGCATCGCGAAGCGCTGCCATCTCTTCACCGGCCCGGCCGAACACCAGCGGATCGCCCGACTTCAGCCGCACGACGCGCTTGCCTTCACGGCCGAGCTCGACCAGCAGTGCATTGATCTGCGCCTGGCTCTTGGTGTGGCAGCCCTTGCGTTTTCCGACCGGCAGACGCTCGGCATCGCGGCGACCCATGGCAACGACCGCCTCCGGCACCAGCGCGTCATGGACGATGACATCGGCTTCCATCAGCAGGCGATGGGCACGCAAAGTCAGAAGATCCTCGGCGCCCGGACCGGCGCCGACCAGGGCGATGTGGCCGCAGGCCGGCGCATCCGACAGCAGAAGATGGACAGCAGCGTCATGCGCCTGCGAAAGCTCGCCCGCCTCAGCCGCACGGGCAGGAGCACCAGCAAAGAAATCATTCCAGAAGCGGCGGCGGGCGTTGCCTCTCGGCAGCAGCTTTTCGGCAGCTCCGCGAAACGACGCCGCGAGCGTTGCCAGCGGCCCGAGCGCCGGCGACAGCATGCGGTCGATGCGGCTTCGCAGCATTTGGGCAAGCACCGGGCCTGCACCTTCCGTGCCGATGGCAATGGCGACCGGCGCGCGGTTGACCAGCGCGGGGGTGAAGAAATCGCAAAGCTCAGGCCGGTCGACGGCATTGACCGGAATGCCCAGCCGGCGCGCATCCGTGGCCACGCGGCGATCGAGTTCCTCATCGCCGCTGGCGGCAAAAACCATGACCGCACCTTCGAGCTGCGACGCGTCGTAAGCGGCGGCAAAATGGTGGGTGCCGGTCTGAGCGATGAAGGTCAAGAGATCGGGCTCGGCATGTTCCGCGATGACGCGCAAAACCGCACTCGACTGTCCGATCAGTCTTGCCTTGGCCAATGCCTCTTCGCCGCCGCCGACGATGGCCACGGCTTGGCCCTCGACCCGCATGAAGACGGGGAAGGCATTGAGTTTGGGAGCAATGTGCGGCATGGGCGCGAGCGGAATCCTGAACAGGCTTGCAGTTCTACGCGCGAGCGCGAGCAATCAGAAGGAACGCACTGGCGCATCGCCTGTCGGGATGCAATCGCTTTTCTGAATGCACCTCGGCCAAGAGAAAAATATTCCTCATCGGCAGGTGATGCGGATTCAAGCACCTGTCGCAGGCCTTGATTTCCAGCCGTATTAGCACCCGGCGAGCAGTGCCGCAAATCAGGTTTTTCTAAATTCTACCAGTTTAGTAGATTAAAGCCGCCGGCGCTGGATGCCCGGATGTCCAAGTTTATAGGGATGCTGGCGGGAACATTACCCCTGAGAGACGCGTTCCCAAAGGCCCATCGCGTCAGATCGCGAAACCCGGCCGCGGCACATCGCAAGATGCCGGGGCGACCCAAAGAGGAGCCTTGTCATGAGCACGATCAACCTGAAGCATGGCATCTGGGTTTTGGTGGCCGATGGCGAAAAAGCGCTTTTCCTGAGGAATGCCGGCGACAGCAAATATCCGAACCTCGAAGTCGTGCAGGAAATCGAACAGAACAACCCGCCCACCCGCGAGCAAGGCAGTGATAGCCCGGGCCGATACAATGATGGTCCCTCCGTACACCGCAGCGCGGTCGAGGAAACGGACTGGCACCGCATCGGCAAGGAGCGTTTCGCCGACGACATTGCTGACCGGCTCTACAAGCTCGCGCACAGCGGCCAGTTCAAGGAGATCGTGCTTGTCGCACCACCGATGGTGCTTGGGACAATGCGCAAGAAGCTGCACAAGGAGGTCGCGGACAAAGTGACCGCCGAAATTCCCAAGACACTGACCAACCACGCCCTATTCGAAATCGAGGCCTTGCTGCAGGCAGCCTGATCGCTGTGAGCAATTGCGCCGGACCGAGGCGGAATACCATCGAGGAAATTCAAATTGGGGCCGGCGGCTTCCTCAGCCGCCGGTCAAGCCTTTGCGGCCGCAGCGTCGATGTCATGGATTTGCGGGTTGCCTCGCCAACACCCGATCCGCCATATTGCGAACAGGCGGCGGCTTCGGGCGGTGTCCATCCGATATCGCTGGTTTTTGAAAGGCGCTCCATAGACAATGCCGCATGACACGCCCCTTATCGCCACCATCGTCGCCGGTCTGGGGCTGGCTTTCGTCTTCGGCGCTCTCGCCAACCGCTTCCGCATTCCGCCGCTGGTCGGTTATCTCGTAGCCGGCGTGCTGGTCGGGCCGAACACGCCCGGTTTCGTCGCCGATGCCAGCCTTGCCAACGAACTGGCCGAAATCGGCGTCATCTTGCTAATGTTCGGCGTCGGGCTGCACTTCTCGCTGAAGGATCTGTTGTCGGTGCGCGCCATCGCCGTGCCCGGCGCGATCGTCCAGATCGGCTTTGCAACAGCGCTCGGCGCCGGCCTTGCCTGGATGCTCGGCTGGTCGATGGGCGCAGGGCTGGTTTTCGGCCTGGCGCTCTCGGTCGCCTCGACCGTGGTGCTGCTACGCGCCTTGCAGGAACGCCGTCTGATCGAGACGGAGCGCGGCCGCATCGCCGTCGGCTGGCTGATCGTCGAGGATTTGGCCATGGTGCTGGCGCTGGTGCTGCTGCCGGCGCTCGCCGGCGTGCTCGGCGGCCAGGAGCAGGCGAACGCCCATGCAAGCGGCTTGCTTTCGCTACCGGACAGCTACGGCATCTGGGGCGTCGTCGGCATCACGCTGGCCAAGGTTGCTGCTTTCGTCGTCGTCATGCTGGTGGTCGGCCGTCGGGTCATCCCCTGGATCCTGCACTACGTCGCCCACACCGGATCGCGCGAATTGTTCCGGCTGGCCGTGCTCGCAATAGCGCTCGGTGTCGCCTTCGGCGCGGCAAAACTGTTCGGGGTCTCGCTGGCTTTGGGAGCCTTCTTCGCCGGCATGATCATGAGCGAATCCGAGCTCAGCCACCGCGCGGCGGAAGAATCGCTGCCGCTGCGCGATGCCTTTTCGGTGCTGTTCTTCGTCTCGGTTGGCATGCTGTTCGACCCGTTCAGCCTGACCAGCAATGGCTGGCCAATCCTGGCGACGCTGGCCATCATCGTCATCGGCAAATCTTTAGCGGCGTTCATCATCGTCGTTGCCTTCGGCTATCCCTTGGCCACCGCCCTGATGATCTCGGCAAGCCTTGCCCAGATCGGCGAATTCTCCTTCATCCTGGCAGAACTCGGCGTCGGGCTGAAATTATTGCCCGAACAAGGCCGCGACCTCATCCTCGCCGGCGCCATCCTGTCGATCGTCCTCAATCCGCTGATGTTCCTGGCCATCGACTGGATGAAGCCATGGCTGGGGCGGCGCGCCGCCAGGACGGCACCGCCGGCCGAGGCAAAGCCGGTCGGTCCGGCGACGGAACCGGGCCAATTGGCCTCGGTTGCAGCCACGACGAAAGGAGGAAACGGGCCGCCGGCCAGGACAGGTCTCACCAACCATGCCATCCTGATCGGTTATGGCCGCGTCGGCAGCCTCGTCGGTGCGGCGCTGAAACAGGCCGCCCTGCCCTTCCTCGTCGTCGAGGATGCCGACAAGACACTGGCCAGACTGAAAGCCGACGGCATAGAAACCGTCTCCGGCAATGCGGCCAACGTCGAAGTGTTCGCCGCCGCCAATCCCGAAGGGGCGAATCGGCTGATCCTAGCCATCCCCAATGCCTTCGAGGCCGGACAGATCGTGCTCAGGGCACGCGCTGCCAATCCCGGCATCAACGTCATTGCCCGCGCCCATTCCGACGCCGAGATCGAGCATCTCAAGGGGCTCGGCGCCGATACGGTGATCATGGGCGAGCGCGAGATCGCGCGGGGCATTGTCGAAGAGGTGCTTGGCCACAAGCCGGAGGCGGCTGAACCGTCCACTGCCTAAGCCGCGCCGCCATGCTGCAAGACACTGCTTAGATATTTTGCCGGCGGCTTCCCAAGCGCCTTCTTGAACATGGTGATGAAGGCCGTGACCGACCCGTAGCCGAGATCGCCCGAAACCTGCTGCACGCTGGCGCCCGAAGCCAGTTCCCGTATTGCGACGATCAAGTGCAGTTGCTGGCGCCAGCGCCCGAAGCTCAGCCCCGTCTCCTTCACCACGAGACGGGCGAGACTGCTCTCGCTGAGCGCAACGCGATTGGCCCATTCTGCCAGTGTGCTGCGATCGGCAGGATCTTGCGCCAACGCTTCGGCGACCCGCTTCAAGCGCGGCTCGGATGAGATCGGCAGATGCAGCCGCTGGACGGGCATGCGGGGCAATTCGGTAAGCAGGGTCTTGGTCAAAAGCTCATCCCTCGCGCGATCGTCCTGCACAGCATCGGACAGCTCGATGATCAGTTCGCGCAAAAGTGGCGAGATCGAGAACGTGCAGCACCGGTTCGGCAGATCGGCGGCTCCAGGCTCGATGTACACGAAGAAGATCCGAGCGTTGGCCGTCGCGACATTGCTGTGTTCCATGTCGCCGGGAATCCACACCCCGCAATGAGGTGGCACCATCCACAGGCCGCTTGGGACGTGGCATGTGATACCGCCTCCGAGCGCGAAGACGAGTTGGCCTTTGCGGTGCCGATGTGCGGGCACTTCCGCTCTGGTCCCGGGGACGTCGACGCGCACGGCAATCGCTGGCGCGGAAGGGTCATCCACATCGAAATCGAGCCAAGGGTAGCTGAGAGGCTGCTTCATGGTTGACGGCTTTTAGCGATCAATTGCCTTCATATCTAAATTATTCAAAGGCAAAAATCGATAGGGTCCACTTGCGAATGAGTGGTGCGTCCACCACGCAGCAATGAGGTATGAACCATGCTCGCCCTCGTCATCTCTTCCGACAGCGCGACCGGACTGAGGATCGCGGAGCTTGCCGAGCCTCAACCGACCCCGAACGAGGCGCTTGTCTCGGTCCATGCGACCTCGTTGAACCGTGGCGAACTGCGCCTGCTTGCCATCCATTCGAACGGCTGGATCCCGGGTCAGGACATCGTCGGGATTGTCGAACGGGCAGCAGCCGATGGCTCTGGGCCAGCCACAGGCGCCCGGGTTGCGGCTCTGGTCGACCAGGCCGGATGGGCCGAACGGGTCGCCGTCCCAACCGACCGCCTCGCGGTCCTGCCGGATGAGGTCAGCTTCGTGTCCGCAGCCACGCTTCCGGTCGCAGGCACGACGGCGCTGAGGACTTTGCGCCATGGCGGCGACCTGGCCGGCCAGCAGGTCCTGGTCACCGGCGCAAGCGGTGCGGTCGGTCGTTTCCAGATCCAGATCGCCCGCGAGCAAGGCGCCTCGGTAACTGCGATCGCAGCCGCCCGGCATGGCGACGATCTCCGCGGCTTGGGAGCTATGCGTGTCGTCGAGTCGATCGAGTTGGCTGAGGGACCGTTTTCGCTGATCACCGAGTCGGTCGGCGGCAAAAGCCTGGCGGACGCGATCGAACGTGTCGCATCTGGCGGGACCATCGTCATGTACGGTTCAAGCAGCGGCGAACTCACGCCGGTCGGGTTCCGCCAGTTCGTTCCGGATCATGAGGGCGCGAGGCTTCAAACCTTTGCGTACTACACGTCAGGTCCAGGCATTGGCGCGGACATCGCCTCGCTGCTCGCTCTGTCGTGGCTGTCCGGCTCGAAACGCGCGTGGCCCTTACCATCCCGTGGACAGACATTGCTCACGCCCTGGACGCACTGCGACAGCGCAGCTTCAGCGGCAAGGCCGTTCTCACCATAACAGGATGAGCACCCTGTTTTGTCACACGTGCTGGCCGCCATTGATGTGGATTTCCGAGCCCGTGACGTAGGACGCTTGCTGCGAGCACAGGAAGAAGATGATGTCGGCGACTTCCGCAGTGGTGCCAAGACGTCTGAGCGGAATGGTCTCGACGATCCTGTCCGTGCCCGGCGACAGGATCGCGGTGTCGATCTCGCCCGGCGCGATGGCGTTGACACGGATGCCGTGCGGGCCGAAATCATGTGCCATCTCGCGCGTTAGCGAGCCAAGTGCTGCCTTCGATGTCGCATAGGCGGTGCCGGCGAAGGGATGCACGCGGGTTCCGGCGATCGAGGTAACATTGACGATCGAGCCCTTGGCCGCCGCCAATTCCTTGAACAGGCCGCGAGCCAGCATGATCGGCGCGAAGAAATTGACCTGGAACACGTCGCGCCAGACATGCATCGGCGTGTCGATCGAGTCCATCCGGCTGTTGCCGTCCTTGAGCTTCGGCGAAATGCCGGCATTGTTGACCAGCGCGTGCAACTGGCCGCCATGCTCTTCCAGCCGGTGGCGGATTTCCGAGACGGCGATGCCGACATCCTCCTGATCGGCAAGGTCGACCTTGATGTGGTCCTCAGGCCCGGCCGGCCACGGGCAGTCCTCGGCGAAGGCCTGGCGCGAGCAGGTGATGACGCGCCAGCCTTCGCGCGAAAAACGCTTGACCGTGGCGTGGCCGATGCCGCGGCTGGCGCCGGTCAGCACGATGGTCTTTCTGGAGTCGAGTTCAGTCATTTGGGAGGTGTAGCCGAACCGCGTCGCGGAGGCGAGCGGCGAGTTGCCGCTCAGCCGCCAAGGAGATCGAGGATCGAGGTCTGCCGCTTCTTGCGCGGACCGCCAACTTCGCCTGGTGGCACCGGGTGCTTGATCGATGCGGTGGCGCCGTCGTCTTCCGGCATGGACAAGCCATCGGCATCGACGGTCTGGGCGGGACGGGCCGCGCGGACCGGCGCTGGCTGCTGGGCGACCGGCGCGGCTGGCCGCATCTGCGGCGCCTGCTGGCCGACCGACGTGGAAGGAACCGGCGCCGGCGGCGTGTTGTTCGCCGACGGTATCTCATCGGGCACGATGGTGTCGGCCGGCGTCGATTTCCAGGTGCCAGGCAACGGCCGCACCGGCACGCCCTCGTGGGCTGCTACCATGAATTCGTGCCAGGCCTGCGCCGGCAGCGCGCCGCCGGTGACTTTCTTCATCGGGCTGCCATCATCATTGCCGAACCACACACCCGTGGTGAGGTTGGCAGTGTAGCCGACGAACCAGGCATCGCGCGAATTCTGGCTGGTGCCGGTCTTGCCGGCCGATGGCCAGGCGAAAGCCGCTTTCCGGGCGGTACCGATCTCGACCGTACCCGTCATCATCGAGTTCATCATGCCGACGATCTCGGGCTTGACCACGCGCGGCGCGCTGCCGCCACCGCTGTCGTAGAGCACCTTGCCCTCGGTGGTCGTCACGCGGCGGATGAAATGGATGTCCGGCTTGTAGCCGCCATTGGCAAAGGGGACATAGGCCGATGTCAGTTCCAGAGGGGTCACCTCCGACGTGCCCAGCGCGATCGAGGTGTTGGACTGCAGGTCGGACTGGATGCCCATGCGGTGCGCTGCCTCGACAACTGCGCCCGGCCCGACCTCCATGGTCAGTTGGGCGGCGACCGAATTCAGCGATTTAGCCAATGCGGTTGCCAGCGTCACCTTGCCGAAATATTTGCCGTGGTAATTGTCGGGCGTCCAGTTGCCGATCCTGATCGGTGCGTCGTTGCGCACGCTGTCGGGTGTTCGGCCGGCTTCAAGGGCGGCCATATAGACGAACGGCTTGAACGCCGATCCCGGCTGGCGGCGCGCCTCGGATGCGCGATCGAACTGGCTGGTCGAATAGTCGTAGCCGCCGACCATGGCGCGCACAGCGCCGGAATCGTCGATCGACACCAGGGCACCCTGGCTTACGTTGAGCTTCTTGCCGCCTTCGTCGATCAGCCTGCGGATAGATTGTTCGGCGAGCTTCTGCAGGTTCAGGTCGACGGTGCTGTCGATGACGATATCGCCGCGCACGTCGCCGATCAGGTCGGGAAGTTCTTCCATGATGGTGTCGGCGACGTAATTCTCCGACCCGGTCCAGTAGGACGGCGCGCGCGTTGCCGGCGCGCTCATCGCAGAGGTCAGTTCCTTGGCGCTGATCTTGCCCTCGTCGCGCATGGCGGCAAGCACCAGTTGCGAGCGTTCTTCGGCGGCCTTGGGGTCACGTGCCGGCGACAACCGCGACGGCGCTTTCAACAGACCGGCAAGCAGGGCGGCTTCCGACAGGGTGACGTCGCGCGCGCTCTTGCCGAAATAGCGGCGCGAGGCCGCTTCGACGCCATAGGCGCCGGAACCGAAATAGACCCGGTTGAGGTACATTTCGAGGATCTGGTCCTTGGTGTGCTTGTGCTCCAGCCACAACGCCAGCAGCACCTCCTGCACCTTGCGCTCCAGCGTACGGTCGGGCGTCAGGAACAGGTTCTTGGCCAATTGCTGGGTCAGCGTCGAGCCGCCTTGCGAGAAATGCCCGCCCAGAACATTGGTCACCATCGCACGCGACAGGCCAATCGGGTCGATGCCGAAATGCGAGTAGAAGCGGCGATCCTCGATGGCGATGACGGCCTCGGGAATATAGGGCGACATTTCGTGCAGGCCGACGGCTTCGCCCCCGCTCATGCCGCGATTGGCGAGCAGTTGCCCATCCGCCGAGACGATCTTGATATTGGGCGCGCGGTCGGGGATCGACCATGTCGTCGCCGCCGGCATCTTGGCGCCGTAGTAGACGACGGTGCCGGCCACCGCGATGCCGCCCCAGATGGCAAGCACGAAGCACCAGTAGAACAGCCGGCCGAGCACCCCGAACAGGCCGCGCCGGCTTCCGCCGCGCTTTGCCCGCGACGATTTTCCTTTGGCCGGCTTGCGCTTTGCGGAGGCTTTGCGATTGCTCGGCACGACGCGATCCTCCTCATTCACCGAAAGACCCGCCGAGGATCGCGCCTGTGGCGGCCCCTCGAAACTGGGTTCGATGCGGCTGTCTCTGCGGTTCGCCATGAGCTGTGCTTGATATCCCCGATGCCTATGGCATTCGGGTTGAAGAGTAGATGCGGCGATTTAAGGGCGGGTTAAGTCGTGAAAAATCGAGGCAATATGGATTCAATTGCTCGCGGATCGTCTTGAATCGCGCATCAGCGCCGGCTGCGTGCGGCAGCAGGCGAAGGTCGGCGCCGGCCTAATGCCGTCAATTCTGCTGGATCGAAATACCTTTGTTGTCGATCTTGAGCTCGACCCCTTTCGGTTTGGTCTGCTCACGATAAAAGACGCCAAGCGGTTTTCCCGGGAAAGCGCGCGGCGCTTTCCCTAGGGGATTGCATCAAACAAAGAGTTCAAGCAGCTCGCCGGTTTCCATGAAACGGTGAACTGCTCTAATCGTCGTCTTCGCTCGCGGCAGGCCGCCAGCTGGTCGGCTCGACCTTCTTTTGCGTATGACTGTCTGTGTAGACCCACCAGCCGTCATCGCGGTATTGCGCGATGGATTCGTTGATGACGCCGTCGCTGTCCTTCCACGTGATTGAGATCTTGGAGCCGTCGGTCGGCGCGGTCGCTATCGGCTTTCTGTCCGTCAATGTCATCCCCTTTGAACCGGCGACGATGAGCCGACAAACGCGGCAGCCTTGCTTCCGGTTCCAAACCCGGCCATCGACAGATGTCCGCGACTACCGTCAGCTATGGGCGAAGATATCCTCTTCGTCCCAGCCCATCAGATCGAGTTTGGCGCGCGTCGGCAGGAAGCGAAAGCAGGCATCGGCCTCCTTTGTCCGTCCATCTCGCGCCAGCCGCCCGGCCAGCACATCGCGCAAGCGGTGCAGATAGAGCACATCGGATGCCGCATATTCGAGCTGTTCGGGCGACAGCGTTTCGGCCGCCCAGTCCGATGATTGCTGCGCCTTTGACAGGCCGACGCCGAGAAGTTCGAAACAGATATCCTTCAGCCCGTGCCTGTCGGTGTAGGTGCGGGATAGCCGCGAGGCGATCTTGGTGCAGAAAACCGGCTCGGGCATCACGCCGAACGCGTTGTAGAGCACCGCGATGTCGAAACGGCCGTAGTGGAAGAGCTTGGTTATGCCGCGGCTCCTCAGCAGGCTGACGAGGTTCGGCGCCTTCTTCTGGCCGGGCGCGATCTGGATGACGTCGGCCGAGCCGTCGCCGGGCGAAATTTGCACCACGCACAACCGATCACGATGCGGGTTGAGCCCGAGCGTCTCGGTATCGATAGCCACCGCGCCGACATTGTAGTGCGATAGATCGGACAGGTCATTCTTGTGGAAACGGATGTCGGCCATTGTGTTCTCCGGTCGAACCTACAGTCTCAGGCGTCCTTTAACGGCATAGGACGCCGAGAGCTATGATGTTGGCTCGTCCTCGCCGCAATCCGCTGAAAAATCAACAGAAAGTTGATTTTCATGCCGTCAGCGTGATTTTCTCGCCACTCAGCGCGTCAGCGCATCGAGAATCCGCGCCCAGGAGCGCTGGCCCTTATGGAAGGAGTTGAGCTCGTATTTCTCGTTGGGCGAATGAATGCGGTCGTCGTCGAGGCCGAACCCGACCAGCAGCGATTCCATGCCGAGATAGGTTTGAAAATCGCCGACCACCGGGATCGAGCCGCCGCTGCCCGTCGTCACCGCCGGCTTCGGCCATTCGTCGGACAGCGCATTCTTGGCCTTGGCCAGGAATGGGGAGTCATAGGAAAGCTGAATTGCCGGCGAGCCGCCATGCGGGTGGAATTCGACCGAGCAGTCGGCCGGAATGCGCTCCTTGACGAATTTCTGGAACGCGTCGCGGATTTTCTTCGGGTCCTGTTTATGGACGAGGCGAAACGATACCTTCGCCGAGGCTTCCGCCGCGATCACCGTCTTAAAGCCCTTGCCAGTGTAGCCGCCGATAATGCCGTTGAACTCGGCCGTCGGACGCGCCCAGGTCAATTCCAGCACCGAGCGACCCTTTTCGCCCGACGGGATCGACAGGCCGACAGGCCCGAGGAACGTCTCGGCCGTCTCGCCAAGCGTCTCCCATGATTTCAGGATCTGCGACGGCGTTTCCTCGACGCCGTCATAGAAACCGGGAATGGTGATATGGCCGTCCTTGTCGTGGATATCTGCCAGTATCCTGGCCAGGATGCGGATAGGATTGGCGGCAGCGCCGCCATAGAGGCCGGAATGAAGGTCGCGGTCGGCGGCCTTCACCGTGATCTCCTCGCCGACCAGCCCGCGCAATCCGACGCAGATCGACGGCGTGTCGCGGTCCCACATGCCGGTATCGCAAACCAGCGCGAAATCGGCCTTGAGCTCGTCGGCATTGGCTTCGAGGAACGGCTTCAGCGACGGCGAGCCGGATTCCTCCTCGCCCTCGAACAGGATGGTGATGCGGCAAGGCAAATTGCCGTGCACTTGCTTCCAGGCGCGGCAGGCCTCGACAAAGGTCATCAGCTGGCCCTTGTCGTCGGCCGAGCCGCGTCCGGTGATCACCTTGTGATCCGGGCCGACCTCCTTGACCGCGGGGGCGAACGGATCGCTTTCCCACAATTCGATCGGATCGACCGGCTGCACGTCATAATGGCCGTAAAACAGCACATGCGGCGAACCGGCCGGGCCATCGTGATGGGCGACCACCATCGGGTGTCCGGGCGTGTCGCGCACGCTGGCATCGAAGCCGATCAGCTTGAGCTCCGCCACCAGCCATTCCGCCGCCTTGCGGCAGTCGGCGGCATAGGCCGGATCGGTGGAGATCGACTTGATCCTGAGCAGGCCGAACAGGCGTTCGAGACTCTGGTCGAGATTCATGTCGAGACGGTCGAGGACGGGGGAAACTGCGGACATGTGTGAAGCCTTTCGATTCAGAACCGGAACCGTAAAGGCAGGACAGGAAAACGAAAAGCCCGCGATCATTGGACCACGGGCTGCAAATGTCTGTCCGAGGTAAAAAAAGACCGCCGTGGTGGAGGGGGAGCCACGGCGGCCTTCTACTCGAAACGTTGCGGCAGCCCGGAGAGGGGGGATAGGCTGCCGCAGTTGTCCGGGATAGGCGGGGGACGGGCCTTGCTCCGGACTCGGCGAAAATTGCCGATGCTCTGTATCTGTGTCTTTGAACATGGCGATTCAAGGGCACGAAGATTACAGTTTTGTAACATGGCCGTGATTGGGCCGGAGCGGGTCTGTCAGGGTGTTGCCGGAACCGGTATCTGAAGCCGCCTTTGGCATGGACCAAGCCGCCGCGCCGCGCTATCCCTGCCGACATGAAAAAAGGCGATCATCTCTTCCTTGTCGACGGCTCCGGCTACATCTTCCGTGCCTATCACGCGCTACCGCCGCTGACCCGCAAATCCGACGGCCTGCCGGTCGGCGCCGTTTCCGGCTTCTGCAACATGCTGTGGAAGCTGGTCCTCGACGCCCGTAACACCGATGTAGGCATTGTGCCGACGCATTTCGCCGTCATTTTTGACTATTCGTCGAAAACCTTTCGCAATGACCTCTACCCCGAATATAAGGCCAACCGTTCGGCGCCACCGGAAGACCTGATCCCGCAATTCGGCCTGATCCGCCAGGCAACCAGAGCGTTCAACCTGCCTTGCATAGAAACCGAAGGCTATGAGGCCGACGATCTGATCGCCACCTATGCCAGGCTCGCCTGCGAGGCCGGCGGCGACACCACCATCATCTCCTCCGACAAAGACCTGATGCAGCTGGTCGGCGACACGGTCGGTATGTACGACCCGATGAAGGACCGGCAGATCGGCATTCCCGAGGTCATCGAGAAATGGGGCGTACCGCCGGAGAAAATGGTCGACCTGCAGGCGCTGACTGGCGATTCGGTCGACAATGTACCTGGTGTGCCCGGCATCGGGCCGAAGACGGCAGCACAGCTGCTGGAGCAGTTCGGCGACCTCGACACGCTGCTTGCCCGCGCGGGCGAGATCAAGCAGGACAAGAGGCGCGAATCGATCATCGCCAACGCCGACAAGGCACGTGTTTCGCGTCAGTTGGTGACGTTGATGAACGACGTGCCGGTGGCCGCGGGGCTGGACGAATTCGTGCTGCACCCGCCGGACGGCCCAAAACTGATCGGCTTCCTCAAGACCATGGAATTCACCTCGCTCACCCGCCGCGTGGCGGAAGCGACCGGCACCGAGGCAGGTGATGTCCAGGCCGTCGCGGTGACAGTTGAGCGCGCCGATCATGCCCATGGCCCGGATGTCGGGGCCGGAGTGCCAGCTGTTGCCCGAGCCGAGTCCGGCGCCGAGCCTGGCCAGGCCAGTGGAGCGGCAACGACAGAAACGTCAAAGCAAGGCGACACCCCTTCTCTGCTCGCCGCATTGCGGCTGGAGAGCGCGGCCACCCGCAAGATCGATACGTCAACGTATCACTGCATCCGCGATGTCCCGGCCCTGAAAGCCTGGATCGCGGAGGCAATGGAGACCGGCCGTGTCGCTTTCGACGTCAGGGCGACGTCGGCCGATCCGATGCAGGCCGAGTTGATCGGCATGTCCATCGCCACGGCGCCCGGCCGCGCAGCATACATTCCCTTTGCCCACAAGAGCGGCAACGGTGACCTGCTCGGCGGCGGGATGATCGAAAACCAGATCTCCGTACGCGAGGCACTGGCCGTGCTGAAACCGCTGCTCGAGGACAAGTCGGTTCTCAAGATCGCGCAGAACCTGAAATACGACCTCGTCGTCATGAGCCGTTATGGCATCGATGTCGCGCCTTTCGACGACACCATGCTGATCTCCTACGTGCTCGACGCCGGCACCCCGCATGGTCACGGCATGGACTCGCTTGCCGAGAAATGGCTCGGTCACACTCCGCTCCAGCTCAAGGACGTGACCGGTTCGGGCAAGGGCTCCGTCGGTTTCGATCAGGTCGACATCGGCAAGGCGACCGCTCACGCCGCAGAAGACGCCGATGTGACACTGCGGCTCTGGCTGGTGCTGAAGCCGCGGCTTGCCGCCAAGGGGCTTGTATCGGTCTACGAGCGGCTGGAACGGCCGCTGGTGCCGGTGCTGGCACGCATGGAGCAGCGCGGCATCTCGGTCGACCGTCAGATCCTGNCCCTACACGACGCTCTTCCGATCTGGTGCTGGCACGCATGGAGCAGCGCGGCATCTCGGTCGACCGTCAGATCCTGTCGCGACTGTCGGGCGAACTGGCGCAGGGCGCCGCTCGCCTCGAAGAGGAAATCTACCAGCTCATCGGCGAGCGCATCAACATCGGTTCGCCAAAACAGCTCGGCGACATCCTGTTCGGCCGCATGGGCCTGCCCGGCGGCTCCAAGACCAAGACCGGCCAGTGGTCGACCTCGGCGCAGCTTCTCGAAGACCTCGCTGCCGAAGGCCATGAACTGCCACGCAAGATCGTCGACTGGCGCCAGCTGACCAAGCTGAAATCGACATATACCGATGCGCTGCCAGGCTTCATCCACCCCGACACCAAACGCGTCCACACCTCCTACGCGTTGGCCGCGACGACGACGGGACGCCTGTCATCTTCCGATCCGAACCTGCAGAACATCCCGGTGCGCACAGCCGAAGGCCGAAAGATCAGGACCGCCTTCATCACCGACAAGAGCCATCGGCTGGTCTCGGCCGACTACAGCCAGATCGAGCTGCGGGTCCTCGCCCATGTCGCCGAAATACCGCAACTGCGGCAGGCCTTCGCCGACGGCGCCGATATCCACGCCATCACCGCGTCGGAAATGTTCAACGTGCCGGTCGAAGGCATGCCTTCGGAAGTCCGCCGCCGCGCCAAGGCGATCAATTTCGGCATCATCTACGGCATTTCGGCCTTCGGCCTCGCCAACCAGCTGTCGATCCCGCGCGAGGAAGCCGGCAACTACATCAAGAAATATTTTGAGCGCTTCCCGGGCATTCGCGACTATATCGAAGAGACCAAGGCCTATGCCCGCGAGCACGGCTTTGTCGAAACGATCTTCGGGCGCCGCATCCATTACCCGGACATAAGATCGTCCAATCCCTCCCTCCGCGCCTTCAACGAGCGCGCCTCGATCAACGCCCGCCTGCAAGGAACCGCCGCCGACATCATCCGCCGTGCCATGATCCGCATGGAGGAGGCGCTGGTAAAAGCAGGCCTTTCGGCTCGCATGCTGTTGCAGGTGCATGACGAACTGATCTTCGAGACGGTCGAAGCCGAAGTCGAGGCAACGATCCCGGTTGTCCGTCACGTCATGGAGAATGCGGCGATGCCGGCGGTGTCGATGTCGGTGCCGCTGCATGTCGACGCGCGGGCGGCGAACAACTGGGACGAGGCGCATTAGATTCTTGAAATGCTTCACGGCTGACCAGCCTTCAAGCAGCTTCGGCCAGGCACTTGGCACACGTCCCGCGGAATTCGATCACCGCCTTCTTGGCGGCGAAGCCGGTGGAGCGCACCCATTCGTCCAGTTGGTGACCGACATCGTGGTCGGACATTTCGGTCACTTGCCCGCATGTGTCGCAGATTGCGAAGGCGGTCATCGAGTGGCTGTGATCATGCGGCTCGACGCAAGCGACGAAGGAGTTGATGCTTTCGAGCCGATGCACAAAACCGGACTTCACCAGTGTGTCGAGGGCCCGATAGACCTGCAGCGGCGCGCGGAAACCGCGCTCGCGCAACTGGTCGAGCAAGGTGTAGGCACTGAGCGGGCCACTGGCAGCCTCAAGCTTCTCAAGCACGCACAGCTGGTTCTTCGTCAGCACATCCCTTGCCGCCATGGTCCTTGATCCAACTCGCGTCTTGCGTCGCTCGCGCATCATTTCCGCGCGCAAACGACCCCTGTCCCACCCAGATAGCGACGAACAGGCATTTTTGCTACTGTTTCCAGCATCTCTGCGCCGGAAGGCTGCCGAGAACCGCGCCTTGTCGATCGGAGCAGGATAACAGGCGGGTTGCTCTCCGATGCAACATTCAAAATACTGACAAAATCCTCGGCAAGGATAGCGTCACTTGGGAATTCGATCGGGCTTGGGGAAGCAATCATGATCAAATTGACGCGGCGGACGCTGCTGGTCGGCACGTCCGCGCTGACGATGGCCGGCATGGTGTCGTTCCGGACCATGGCCGCATCGCGCACATACCATGCGCTGCTGGTCGCCTGCACCGAATATCCTGCTCTGCCGCAGAGGAACTGGCTGGTCGGTCCGAAGAACGATGCCGGGCTCGTCCGCGAATATCTTCTGAAGAACGTGCCCGACCCAGTGCGGTTCGCGCCCGAGAATGTCACGCTGCTCGCCAAGGATGTCCCCGGCGCCAGTGGCCTGCCGACCCATGCGGCGATCAAGGCCGCTCTGGCCGACCTTGCCGCCAAGGTTCAGCGCGACGATTTCGTCTATCTGCACCTGTCCGGTCACGGCGCCCAGCAGCCGCAGATGGTCAAGGGCGACGAGACCGACGGGCTCGACGAGATCTTCCTGCCCGTCGACATCGACAAATGGATCAACCGCGATGCCGGCGTGCCGAATGCGCTGGTCGACAACGAGATCGGCGCGGCACTCGACGCCATTCGAAACAAGGGCGCCTTCGTCTGGGTCGTGTTCGACTGCTGCCACTCCGGCACCGCGACACGGGCCGTCGAGGTCGACGACGAGCTGGAACGCAAGGTCGAGTTTGCCGACCTGGTCGGCGGCAATAAGGCTGAACGGGCGGCTGCGATCAAGGCCTACGACGAGGTGACATCGGCCGCTGGCTCGCGTGGCATCGACGACAAAGGCACGCGCAGGCCTGCCTTCAACCTGACCCCAACCGGCGGCGAACCAATCGCCAAGGGCAAGCTGGTCGCCTTCTACGCCGCGCAGACGGTGGAGACGACCCCGGAAATGCCGCTGCCCAAAGGCGCAACGGACGCCCCGCGCTTTGGCCTGTTCACCTTCACCATCCTGTCGAAACTGGCCGAGAATCCCAACGTCACCTACCGCCAACTCGGCCAGGGCGTGCTGCAGCAATATTCGGCCGACAGCCGCACCCGGCCAACGCCGCTGTTCGAAGGCGAACTGGATGCCCGTGTGTTCGGCACCGACAGGACCGACGCGGTCATGCAGTGGCCTGTCGTCATCAAGGATGGCGAGGCGACGATCGGCGCCGGGCTGCTGCACCGACTCACCCCCGGCAGCAAGCTCGCCATCCTGCCTTCGGCGCTGTCCCCGCTTTCCGACGCGATCGGATTTTTGGAAGTTCGGTCGGCAAAGAACCTGGAAAGCCGCGTCAAGCCGGTCGAGTTCGACAAGAAGCCGGCGCTCAAGGTCGCCGACATTCCGGCCAACGCCTATGCGCGGGTGGCGGAGATCGCCGTCGACTACAAGCTCGTCGTCGCGCGGCCTGCCGTGGCCAAGGGACTTGAGACGGAGACCGCGCTTGTCAATTCGGTTCTCGACGAACTGGCCACAGCCAAGGAGACGGGTTTCAACATCGAGGTGGTAGAGCCCGGCAAAGGCGCCGAGCTCCGCCTTGCGGTGCTACGCGAGAATGCTCTTACCGGCGCCGACAAGGATGCGACTGACAAGCCGGCGCTGTGGTTCCTGCCGGCGTCGGGCGATGTGACTCTGAAGGAGGACAGCAAGCCGCCGCTGATCATCATCCACATGGACGACCGGCAGAAGCTGGTCGATGCAACGACCAGGAACCTGCGCACCATCTTCCGTGCCACCGGGCTTTCACGGCTGGCGGCGGCCTCCGATTACAAGCCCGAGGACGTCGACGTCCAGTTCCAGGTCAAACGCCGTGACAAGGATGGTCTGGAACCGCTCCAGGCTTCAGTGGTGCCGCGCGTCTCGCCGGGCGACGAAGTGCATGTGCTGGCCAAGAACAGCTCGGACCTTCTGGTCGATATCAACGTGCTCTATGTCGGCAGCGATTATTCGATCACCCACATCGTTGCCGAGCGCCTCGCCCCTCAGGCCACGCTAGAGGAGGGACTGCTCGCCTTCACCGACACCAGCTTCGGCATGGAACGGATGATTGCGGTTCTGACCGAGGCACCGCCGGAGAGCGAGGAGCAGGACCTGAGTTTCCTGGCACAGGACGGCGTCGCCTCTGCGACACGCGGAATGGGCTCCGCCAGCTTCTCCGACATGCTGACCGATCTCGGCATGGCGCCTGCAACTCGCTCGGTGATGCGGCTTGCCGACAAGGGCGGGCCGAAAGGCGCTGTGATGATCTTCCCGATGGAGACGGTGCCGCGCGGTTGAGCCGATGGCGGAGGCGACGGCCAGCCCTTGCGCCATCGACGCGATATGAGAACATTCCCGCCCCCAGCCTTGGTGCATGACGGCCGGATGAAACGGACAGGACCGATTGTGAGGAATTCTATGTTTTCCTGGTGTGGAACAGTGACCGGCCTTGCCGGCGGCCTGTTGCTGATCGCCAATGCCTCTGCGGACGAGGCATGCGGCCTGTGCGTCAAGCAGATCGTCACCAATTCGGAGCTGGCGACGTGTTTTCTCGATCAATATGACCAGATCGCCAAAAGTGCCAGCGGTGCCATTGTCGTCGATCTCAGCAACTGTGCCTCGCGCGGCGTCGTCGAAGCCTTGCCGTCACCGAACAGGGGAGCGATGGAGCCCGACGTGCAGTTCATGATTTCGCGCCTGCAGCTGGAATGCCTGAAAAAGAAGCTGGAGGCGCCGGGCATCGTGCTGGATCCCTCCGCCACCATCGAACTGGACAGCTGCGGATGAAGAAACCGGCGGGCAACACCAGGCAAACAGCAGCGCCCGCAAAGGCGCTTGCCGCGAAATCGCCACTGCCGGAAACCACGGAAGGTTTCCCGTGGCCGAGCAGCCATGAGATCAAGAAGGAGAGCAATCCCTTCACCGACCGCGACTGGCGCATGCTGGCCTATGCCTGGTCGGGCATGGCGGTGCGTATCGCCATCATCTTCACCTTGATGTTCTCGGTCTATCAGTTCCTGGCCAACCAAGAGCAGAAGCGCGTCGAGCAGACCATGTCGCTGGTCGAACTTTGGGAAAACAAGGACTACCAGCAGGCGCAGCGCGCGCTGAAAGATCGTCTAACGGCTCTCAATGCCAAATATGACAATTTGCTCAGCGCCAACCCCTCGCCTACCGAGGAGCAGGTGTTCCGGCAGCGGATCGGCATCGAAGCCATGACCGCCGCCGGCGGCGACATGCCGCTCGCCGATTTCAGCGAGAATTTCGACCGCATCGTCTATTTCCTCAACCGCCTATCCTTCTGCGTCGACGGCGACCTGTGTTCGCGCAAGGTGACCGATGCGTACTTCCGCGACTATGCCGTCTCGTTCTGGAGCTATTTTGCCGGCTATGTCGACAAGCAGCGCAAGGCGGGTTCACCCGCTTTTGCCTCGGCAATCGAGACCTATGTGCGCAATGCGCCGCCTGCGGACGAAGTCAAATAGCGATGGGAAAAATTGACCTCCGCCTGATGCGCGCCTGCCGCTGGCTGGCTCTGGGCGGAGCATTGATCGGGACTTCGGTTGCCCGTGCCGAGGACGCACCGGATTTCCACCTCGACCTCGACACTGGCGGCCATAGTGCGCAGGTCACCGATCTCACCTTCACACCCGATGGCGAAGACATCGTCTCGGCATCCAATGACAAAACCATCCGCATCTGGGACTGGCGGAGTGGCGTGACGCTGCGCACCATCCGCGGCTATCTCGGCAATGGCAGCGACGGCAAGATCTTCGCGATCGCGGTCTCGCCCGACGGCAAGACGATCGCCGCAGGCGGCTATTTTGGCGCCAGCCTTGGCGACAAGCCGCCCTATGGCGACATCAGGCTGTTCGACTTTGCCACCGGCAAGATCAAGGCCGTACTCAAGGCCGCCGATTACGCGACCTACGATCTCGCCTTCTCTCCCGATGGCAAGACGCTGGCTGCCGGTGGCGCCGACGGCGTCGTCTATCTCTGGCGCTTTGACGACAAATCCGTGACCGGCTGGTCACTGGACAAGAAGCTCGACGCCGATTCCTGGCACATCGACAAGCTTGCCTTCGCCGCCGGTGGAACCCGACTGGCCGCGACGACCACCGACAATGGTATCCGGCTGTGGGACGTCGTGAACGGCGAGGAGATCGCATTGCCCGACGTAGCCGAGCCGCTGCGGGACATCAGCGTGATGGCGCTGGCCGTTTCGCCCGACGGGGCCTTGTTCGCCACCGGCAGCAAGGACGGGCAGGTCCAGCTCTGGCGGGCGACCGATGGCACGCTGGCACGCGCCATGCCGACGCAGGATTTCTTCATCGGTTCGCTGACCTTCGCCAAGGATGCGCGGCTGATCGCCTCCTGCGGCTACCGCTGCGCCGACACACACCGCTCCATCGTCTGGAACACCGACACCGGCGAAAAGGTGCTCGACTATACCGGCCATGACGGCACGGTCTATGCCAGCGGCGCCAACGCCGATGGTTCGCTGGTCGCAACCGCCGGCGGCACGCGCCACGCCATCCAGGTCTGGGATCCCGCGAACGGCGAACGCAAGGCACTGCTGCAGGGAGTGGGCGAACCTGTAACCGCCGTCGGCATCGACGCGGCGAACGACGTCGTCGCCTGGGGCAACGCCAACCCTTGCCCCGAGCGCGTGGCCTGTCCCGAACAGCAGGGCGCGCTGGACAACAAATTGGTGCTGCCGACCACCGAACGCTTCTTCGAGGATCCGCAGCCGCTGACGGAGCCAAGCTCGTTCGACCGCGCCGCCCTTGTCGACGGCCAGTGGTCGCTGCGCGCCGCGACGGGCGGCAAGGACGCACTGGAAAACGCCGTGTTGGAGATTGCCAATGGCGGCAAGCTGGTGCGCAGCATCGAAAACGACGCCACCAACGGCTTTGTCCATTCCGCCTACACGCTGATCGGCAAAGGTCTTGGCCTGATCACCGGCGGCAATGACGGCACGCTGATCGAGTACAGAACCGCGACCGCGAAAGCGTCGGGCGAGTACACCGGCCATACGGCCGAGATCAACGCCATGGTCGCCTCGGAGAAGGCCGGCCTGCTGGTGACCGGCAGCGCCGACCAGACGCTGAGGCTTTGGAACCTGAAGACGCACGAACTGATCGTCTCGATGTTCTTCGCCGGTTCGCAATGGATCGTCTGGATGCCGCAGGGCTACTATTATTCCTCCGACGAGGGCGACAAGCTGATCGGCTGGCAGGTCAACCAGGGCCGCGATCATGAAGGCCGCTTCATCCGCGCCGGCCAGTTGAAGAAATATCTTTGGAGCCCCGAGATGGTGCGCCGGGCAATTATCCTGCGCAGCGCCAAACAGGCGGTCGAGGAGATGCGGCCCGGCGTCGACAACGAGTTGCAGAAGCTTTTGCAGCGCAAGCCGCCGGAGTTCGGCATCCGTCTGGCGGAAGACCAGAGCAAGGTCCGCGACGGCTACGTCGCCGTCGAGATATCAGGCGCCAAGGAAGCTGGAACCGATGTCGCCGGCTTCTCGATCCTGTCGAACAGTCGCAATGTCGGCGATGTCACCGCGCGCTCGGTGGACGGCAACAGCACCACTGTCGAGATACCGGTCGAGAACGGCAAGAACACCATCCGCATCACCGGCACCAACGAATATGGCTATCTGACCGAACGCAGCGTGACGGCACTGGCGAGGAAGACCGAGAAGACCGAGGCCAAAGGCAAGCTCTATGTAGCGGTCATTGGGGTCGACAAATATCCGTTCCTGACCGACGCCTGTTCGGGCCATGCCTGCGACCTGCGCTACCCCGTCGATGATGCCACCGAGTTTCTCAAGGTGATCTCCCAGAAATCAGCGCCGCTGTTTTCATCCATGGAAACGCTGGTTCTGGTCAACCGCGACGCACTCGACGAGAACTCCGACAAGGCCAGACAGACTTATGCAGTCGCCAGTGCCGACGGCATCATGGAGCCCGACTCCGACACGATCGACGACCAGCTCGCCGACTTCCTCGATAGGCCCCGCGAGCACGACACCACCATCATCTTCGTCGCCGGCCACGGCATCAACATCGATGAGGATTACTATTTCATCCCGACTAACGGCCGCAAACAGGATGCCGAGCGCTGGAAACGCTCCTCGCTTGTCGACTGGTCGGACATCCAGAAATCGGTAGAGCGCGCCAAGGGCATGCGCTTCATGCTGCTCGACACCTGCCATGCCGCCAACGCCTTCAACCCGCGCCTGGAAAAGGACGCGCAGGATGCGCGCATTGTCGTGTTCTCGGCCACCGCCGCCAACAACACCGCCGCCGAACTGCCCGAGCTCGGCCACGGCGTCTTCACCTATTCGATTCTCGAAGGCTTGCGCGGAAAGGCCAGGACTTCGGACGGCGGCGTCACGCTGTTCGGCCTTGCCGATTATATTTCTCGCGAGGTGGTGCGGCTGACGTCCTCGAAGCAGAAGCCGTTCTACTACGTCGGCGGCGTGGAGAACATTGTGCTCGCCGAGCCATGAGGAGGCGAGGTCTGCGCGCACGCACCCCCCTCTGTCCTGCCGGACATCTCCCCCGCAAGGGGGGAGATCGGCTGTCAGGGCTGCTTACGCTGATCTGCAGCGCTGCAAGAAAACTCGCGAGGCGGAAGCTGCCAATCTCCCCCCTTGCGGGGGAGATGTCCGGCAGGACAGAGGGGGGCGCCATAGAGCACCAGTTTTGCCGCTCTGCGCCGCGTCNACTCGCGAGGCGGAAGCTGCCAATCTCCCCCCTTGCGGGGGAGATGTCCGGCAGGACAGAGGGGGGTGCCTGCGCGCCGGCCAGCATCCTGCTGATCTTCGCCATCACTCTCCTGCCCCTCCCCGGCTTCGCCGCACCTGTCGTCTGCCCGCCGGGTACCGATAACTTTCCGGTCTTCTACGACGACGCCTCGCTGTTCAAGGACGCCATCGCCAACGTTGCCGATGTCGAGCCGTCCAACCAGCGGCTGACCGGCATCACGGTGCCGCACCATCTGCTGGCTGCCGACCTGGTGGCGCTGGGGTTCCGGGCGGCGTCTGGTTTCCGCTACAAACGGATCATCATCCTGTCGCCGGATCACTTCCACAAGACGCACAAGCTCTACGCCACCACGCTGCGCGGCTTCGACACCGTGCTTGGCCCGGTCGCAGCCGACACCGACGCCGTGCGTCGGCTTGAGACGAACGGCGACATGGTCAAGGAATCGTGCCTGTTCGACAAGGAGCATGGCGTACGCGCCATGCTGCCGTTCCTGCGTCACTATTTCCCGGAGGCGAAAATCGTTCCCGTGGCGATGTCGGTCAAGGCACGGCGCGGCGACTGGGACAGACTGGCCGAGGCGCTGAAGCCGATCGTCGACCAGGACACGCTCATCGTCGAATCCACCGACTTCTCGCACTATCTGCCGCAGCATGACGCGCTACGATTCGACCAGCAGTCGCTGAACCTGCTGGCCGCCGGGTCGCTCGACGGCTTGTCAGCACTTCGCCAGCCCGATCATGCCGATTCCGTCGGCGCGCTCTATATCCAGACGAGGCTGCAGCGCGAGCTGTTCGGCGCCCAACCTCTGGTCGTCGCCAATGAGAATTCGCAGGAACACACCTCGAACTATGTCGAGCGGACCACCAGCTATGTCGTTGCGCTGTTCGGCGCCTTCGGTCCGGGCTTCAACAATCCGACACGGCCAAAGGACAGGATCTACTATCTCGCAGGCGACGTGAATTTCGGCCGCGCCATGAAGAAGATCCTGGTTCGTGACGGTGTAGCCGACCGCATCGTCGGCAACGTTCTGGCGCTGACCGGATCGCGGCCTTTGATCATCAATCTCGAAGGTGTCATCCTGCCAAACGTTCCGGAAGCGATCGACGACATGACGCTGGCGATGCCGGAGGGCCTGGCTGTGGACATGCTGAAGAAGCTGCATGTCGCCGGCGTCGGTCTCGCCAACAACCACGCCTACGATCTCGGCCCGTCAGGCTACGCCGAGACGCTGCGCGCCCTGGATGAAGCCGGCATTCCGCATTTCGGGCAGGGCGAGATGCTGGCGCTTGCCGATCTCGATCTGGTTGGCCTGACCGACATCGACACCAATGGTTCGAAGAACACCGACCTTCTCATCCCTGCCCTGCTCGACCGGCTGCTGCACGAGGATGCAGAGCGGCCAGTGGTCGCCTTCGTCCACTGGGGCCGCGAATACAAGACCGCACCGTCGAAGCGGGAAGATATACTTGCCGACCAGATGCGCCTGCGCGGCGCTTCAGTCATCGTCGGCGGCCACCCGCATGTGTCGAGCGACGCGATCGTCCCGCTTGCCGGCGGCGATGTGGCGGAGGTCTATTCGCTCGGCAATTTCCTGTTCGACCAGCGCGCCGAACGGTCATCGGGATCGATGCTGGAGCTGCGCGTCTTCGCCCAGGGCACGATCTTCACCCGGCTCATCCCGCTGCCCAACTATTTCGAGATGGGCAGAAAATGAACGCTTCCAGGGTGTGTTGAGATTCAGGTCAGGCCGAGTCGAAAACGGTAGGTTCCGAGAACCGGAGCGGAGCGTACTTTTTGTACGCGAGCACCGGAAGCACAGGAAGCTGCCGTTTGCAGGCCGGCATCATCTGAATATCAAGGCACCCTAGCCGCAGCCGACCATATCGCGCGGCAAGTAGCAGGCCGCCGGCTCGGTCTTGGTCTCGAACAGCGACTGCTTCGGGCGGAAATAGAAGAAGGTTACGGGCTTGCTCTCGCGCACGCTGCCGTCGGCGAAATGCGCGGCGATGCTGAACCTGTGGATCGACGACATTGACGACCACATCTTCAGCCGCGCCGTATAGGCGCTGATCTTCTTGTTGCCGCGCACCGGCATGGCGATTGTGTAGTCATACTTGCCGATCGGAAACTCGATGTTCTGGTAGCGCATGGCTTCCGGCGTACCGCCACCGCCATCACCGCATTCGGCCATTGATTCCGGTGTCTCAAAGACCGCCATGGTGATGGAGGTGCGGAACGGCTCGCTCTGCTGGTAGACATGACCTTTGTCGTCCGCCCAGGAATAGTCGAACTTGCCGATCGCATTCAGCGTCATCGCCTGTTCGACATTGTCGAGATAGTCAGCGACCTCGCCGAATTTGATCTTGTTGGTCAGCTGGCTGCGGCAGACATTGAGACTGTCTACCGAAGGACAGGGAAAACGCCCTGTCTCCAGGCTGGCCGTATCGACGCCGGCCTCCGTGAGCACGCTCTTTACCGACACGTCGACCCCGTCGCCGAAACTGCCGACGTCCTTTGTAAACATGCGGCTGGGATCACCGGTCGGATTGCCCTCGTCATCGACCGCGGTGAACTGGATCGACATCTTCATGTCCTTAGCGTCGCCCCAGCCATTGTTGACGATCGAGAAATCCGGCCTGAAGCCGACGCAGCCGAAATGCTCCGATATCGACAGCATCGGCTTGCGATAGGCATCGCTGGCGGCAACCCTCATCTCCAGGCTGTCGAGCTTGACCTTGGACTGATCGGACGTCTTGAGATCAACTTCGGCAAAGGCCGGCGAGTCCTCCCAATCCATGCCTTGATAGACATTGCCGGTGGCGACCTGGCCGGTGCCGCTCCAGCTGTCATTGTACTGATCGGATTGCGGATAGATCGCGATGTCCTCGTCGCGCACCAGATGCTGGTATTGCATGTCGGATTGCTGGGTCATGCGCTGGTCGACGGCCACGCCGATCTCGACCTTGCCGGCATCGCCGCCGCCGGTCTGCGCCTTGAGGAGTCCGCCCACCTTGGCGTCGGCCAGCACGTCGGGGCGCGAGCCGCCGACCTCCTTGCCCCTTGCCCATTGCGAATCGTAGGCGGTGCCTCCGGCCAGCCGGGTGCGGCCCTTGCCATCCTTCAACCCGTCGACAAATGAGCCGGCAAAAATCTCCCCCGTCTTTGACAGGAGCCGCCCCTCGCCATTCGGCACGCCGGCAACGAACTGACCTTCGTAGCGGTTGCCCTCCACATCGAGATGGACGCCATTGCCGTTGAGTTCTCCGGCGAGCCAATGTCCATCGAAAACCTCGCCCGAACGCAGCTCGAGCCGGCCCTGCCCGTCGAAGCGGCCTTGCCTGATGTCACCGAAATAGCTGGAATAGATGGTTTTGGGATCATAGCTGGCCGAGCCACGCACCCGCCACACCAGCCTACCCCTGCCGTTGATGGTGCCGTCTTCGGCAATCGTCCGGTCAGGCGACTGGCCCGCCGCCGGCTCCCAGACGAAGTCGAGTCCCTTTTCCGGATGGAAATCCCACACCCGGACCGTCCTGCGCAGCACGGAGCGCGTGTCTGCCTGGTAGAGGATCTGCACCCGTTCCGCCCAGACGCCAGCGGCTGGTGCGGCGGCCGGATCGGCGAAGGCTGGCGAAAGCATCAATGCGACCAGCATCGACGCGGCCGCGATCGCCAACACTACCTTCACCCGCGCCATCCCAAAACCCCTTTGGATGCCTACCTCTTGGCCGTTCAAGCGTAGTCGGCGAACCAGCCTCGTGCAAGAGAACCGCAGCGGAAGTGCCGCCAAGCAAAAGGCGGCGGGATTGCTCCGCCGCCTTTCCACTGCGAATGCGCAGCGATTATTTGTACAGGCTGTTGATCCACTGGATGTTGGCAGCGTTCAAGCGAACGGCTGTGTTCGCGTCGGGGCTTTCCGCCACATTGACGCCGGTGATGATGCGCTGCTTGGAATTGTTGTCATAGGCATAAACTGAGCTGCCGCTCGATCCCGGGAACGTGTCGCAGTCATACTGGAAATATTCCGGGGCGATGTTCTCGGCTTGCACTTCGCAGTTTGCCTTCCACATCGTACCCATTGGCTTGTCGCCGGGATAGCCGACGAGGTTGGCGGTGAAGTCGCCGAGATCGTCATAGTTGGCGTAGCCCAGCCAGCCGAGGTTGGTGCCGACATCCTCCTTCAGCGTGATGATGCCAAGATCCCACGGGATCACGGAGCCATAATAGCCCTGGTAGTTGTCGATGAAGCCTTGCAGCACATAGGCGCTTTCAAAGGCGAAGGCGCCGAATGGTGCGTCATCGGCGGTGCTGCCATTGAGCCCTGGCACGAACAGATACTCGGAGAGCCAGTCCTTGTCCTCATGGCTATAGAGGCAGTGCGCCGCCGTGAGCACCGTGCGCGGGCCGATCAGCGTTGCCGAACAGCTGCCATAACTGCCCGTCTTCGCCGACTTGGCTTCGAGATAGCCTATCGCCGAGAACGGATAGGTCTTGGTGTTCTTGACCTGCTCGCGATCGTCGGTGCCGAAAACCTGGCGGCCGGCTTCGCCTTCGCCGAGATCCGGATCCTCGGTCTTCCGCTCAGCCCCGTCTTTTCCATTGGCCGGAGCATTCAGTTCCTTGATGATAAGATCCCTCAGCGCTTCGCTCGGCTCGATCTTGATCTCCTTGCCATCGGCGGACCGTCCGACGATGCCATAGGATTTGACAGCCGTTGCTTCGTCAGCAAGCGGCGCGGCGCGGCTGTCCTCGTCAGTCAGCTTCGGCGGCGCGATTGGCTTTGCCCGCCCTGGCTTGTAGTTGCCTGAAGTCACGTCTCGCATGCTTTCGCCATTGCCGGCACTGGCCGAGCCAGGATCGGCGGCGAAAACCGGTACCGCCCACATTGCGGTGGAAAGCAATGCGGACGCAATAAGTACGTTTGTCAGTTTTGTCATGGTGAGACTCTCCCAAAAGTCAGCAAGGACTGGATCAAGATATAGAAATATTGTCGAGATCGTGGTGAAGCCGAAAAACGGGCCTGATTACCGGCGCCTGAACCTGATCATCACCCCATACGGTCTATCGAAGGCCCCGCCAAAGACACCCCGCACAGATATATTGCCTAAATTAATACAACATTGGAATGACAAATCGCTTCCACGTAGCCCGTGGGGGGCTATAGGGTTTTGAGTGGGTTCCGCACGGGAACGCGGTCCGCGAAGCAACGCCTGCTTGCCGGCGACTGTTTCGTTGATCATGCACCGGGGCTGGCTCGTTCGGGAACGTGTCTCAGGAGGATTTCAGGTGCACATTATCCATCGGTTCAAGCCGATCGCCGCCGCGTCGTTGCTCGGCATCGCTGCCGCCCTTGCGGGCGCCAACTCCACCCAGGCGGACGAAGCTGCCGCCAAGCCCGAAGCGGCGGTTTCGCCAATGAAGAGGGTGACCGATGCAAGAGCGAAGGCCGCGGCGGAGAACCCCGACGGCGCCGACCGCGTCTATGGCGGCAACCAGGCAGAAAAGGGCGCCTATCCATTTCAGGTGGCGCTGCTCACCACCGACAGGCTGGACGAGAACCCGGTCTCGCAGGCCAATGCCCAGTTCTGCGGCGGCAGCCTGATCGCACCGCAATGGGTGCTGACGGCGGCACACTGTCTCAATGATGAGGGCCGGCCGATTTCGCCGGAGAGCGTCACCGTGCTGACCGGCGCCANTGACGGCGGCACACTGTCTCAATGATGAGGGCCGGCCGATTTCGCCGGAGAGCGTCACCGTGCTGACCGGCGCCACCGATCTCAGCGAGGGTAAACGCCACAAGGTGGTGGAGGTTATCGTCAACGAAGGCTACAGCGAGCAAACTCTCGACAACGACCTCGGTCTGCTCCGGCTTGCTGAACCGGCCGATGCGCCGACCATCAAGATCACCCATGACGCAACGCCCGATACCGGCAAGACGACGGTCACCGGCTGGGGCAAGATGCAGGATGGCACCTTCCCGACGACACTGATGGTTGCCGACCTCGATCTGGAGCCCAACACCGCCTGCAACAGCGGCATCAAGGCCATCTATGCGCATGACCTGAAGGCAGCACTTGGCGATCTGTCCCACCGTATGCGCTATTCGGAAAAAGGCATCGACGCGGCCGCCAATGCGATCGCCGCCGACATGACCGACCCACTGACCGGCAACATGATCTGCGCCGGCACCACGAGCGGCGTGCGCGATGCCTGCAACGGCGACAGCGGCGGCCCGCTGTTCATGACCGGCACCGGCGGCCGGGTCCAGGTCGGCGTCGTCAGTTGGGGCGAAGGCCCTGCGGACGGCAGTGCTGCTTGCGGCCACAAGGACGCTTATGGCATCTACACCCGGCTGGCCAATTACACCGGCTGGATCGAGGCCAAAATGAAAACTTCTGCTCCGGCGCCTGCAAAGCCCAAGGCGGGACTGGGCACGGCTCAGAAGCCGAAGACGCCCTGAACTACGGCTATCTCGATTCACATGAAAAAACGGCGGGAACGCCCGCCGTTTTTTGCTTTGCCGGCTTATCGAGCGGGTTTACTTCCTCGGCGGACCTTTGCGCTCGGCCGAAGACGCCCACAGATTGATGTCGGATTCGCGCGCATAGGTATCGATCTCGGCGAGTTCGGCGTCGCTGAAGTCGAGCACCTTGAGCGCGCCTACACAGTCCTCGACCTGCTCCGGCCGGCTGGCGCCGATCAGCGCCGAGGTCACCTTGCCCTTTCGCAGCACCCAGGCCAGCGCCATCTGCGCCAGCGTCTGCCCGCGCTTGCCGGCGATGGCGTCGAGCGCCTTGATGCTGGCGATGGTCTTGTCGTTGATGAAAGCTGTCTTCAGCGACTTTCCCTGAGAGGCGCGGCTGCCATCAGGAATACCGCCAAGATATTTGTTGGTGAGCATGCCTTGCGCCAGCGGCGAGAACACGATGGAGCCGACGCCGAGCCCTTCGAGCGTATCGAGCAGACCGTCGTCCTCCACCCAGCGGTTCAGCATGGAATAGCTCGGCTGGTGGATGATGCAAGGCGTGCCAAGCTGCTTCAAAATATCGGCGGCCTCGCGCGTGCGCTGCGAATTGTAGGACGAGATGCCGGCATAGAGTGCCTTGCCCGAGCGCACGGCATGGTCGAGCGCGCCCATGGTTTCTTCCAGCGGCGTATCTGGGTCGAAACGATGCGAATAGAAGATGTCGACGTAGTCGAGTCCCATCCGCTTCAGGCTCTGGTCGAGGCTGGCCAGCACATATTTACGCCCGCCCCATTCGCCGTAAGGGCCGGCCCACATCTCATAGCCGGCCTTGGTCGAGATGATTAGCTCGTCGCGGTAGACGGCGAAATCGGTGCGCAGTATTTCACCGAAAGCGGTCTCGGCCGAGCCGGGCGGCGGGCCGTAATTGTTGGCGAGGTCGAAATGCGTGATGCCCAGGTCGAAGGCCTTGCGCGCGATCGCCTGCTTCGTGCGGTGCGGCGTGTCGTTGCCGAAATTGTGCCATAGCCCCAGCGAGATCGCCGGCAGCTTCAGGCCGGAGCGGCCGCAGCGATTGTAGATCATTTTCTCGTAGCGGGTTTCGGCGGGCATGTAGGGCATCGGAAAATCCTCAAACGGAAGCAAGCCAGGCATCGCGGCAACGCAGCGAGCAGGCTTCGCCCCGCACCCTTACCCTCTCCCCGTCGGAACGGGGAGAGGGTTGAGGTGCGCTGCCTACTTCTTCTTTGCCAAGAGCTCTTTCGCTTCCTTGACGCCAAGTGCGGCCGGCCGTTCGCAGGTGGTCTGCATGGCGACGAACTTGCCGGTTTCGCCGGAGCGCAACAGGCCGGTCATCACATCGACGGCATGCAGCGCCAGTTCCATCGAGCAGCGGTGCGGCCGGCCTTCCGCGATCGCCACCGCCATGTCGGCGAGGCCTGATGTGCGGTAATTGGCCATCATGCCTTGCGAATGCATTTCGTTGGGAACGCCGAACGGATGCGACCATTTCGGCGCCTTCTTGACCGGCTTGGCCGAGTTAGTGAAGCGCACGTCGCCACCGAAGAAGTTTGGATCAGGCACGAACACCGTACCCCCTTCACCGTAGAGTTCCATCGGCGCGTGGCCGTGGGCCCAAACGTCCCAGCTGGTGTTGAGCGTCACCACCGCACCGTTTTCGAACTCCAGCAGGCCATGGATGGTCGTCGGCGTGTTGACCGGAATCCTTTCACCCGCGCGCGGCTTTGAACTGATCGTGCGTTCCTTGGCCGGCGTCGTTGCGAAGGCAGCGACCTGCTTCACCGGTCCGATCAGCTGGATCAGATTGGTGATGTAGTACGGTCCGATGTCGAGCACCGGACCTGCGCCTGGCTGGAAGAAGAAATCGGGATTGGGGTGCCAGTGCTCCATGCCGTGGCCCATGACGTGACAGGTGCCGCTGGTAATCTTGCCGAGCTTGCCGGTGTCGATCAAGTCGCGGACCAGTTGATGCGCGCCGCCCAGGAATGTGTCGGGAGCCGAGCCGATGCGAAGGCCTTTCGCCTCGGCGCGTTTCTTCAGGTCGAGTCCTTCCTCGACCGACAGCACGAACGGCTTTTCCGAATAGACGTGCTTACCGGCGTCGAGGATCTGCTTCGACACCTCGTAGTGCACCGCCGGGATGGTCAGGTTGACGATGATGTCGATGTCATCGGCCTTCAGCAGTCCGTCGACGGTCTCGGCGCGCAGCTTGAACTCCTTCGCCCGCGCCTTCGCCGCATCCATGTTGATGTCGGCGCAAGCGCGCATCTCAATGCCGCGAAACAGCGGCGCCAGTGAAAAATATGCCTTCGAGATGTTGCCGCAGCCGATGACGCCGATCCCAAGTTTCTTTGCCATGCTGATTGCTCCTAATAGGTCTTGACGGCTGCGATGGAGCGGCGGGCGAAGCGCTCGATGTCGTTGGGGTTGTCCTGTTCCATGACGTAGTATTGGGCAGCACTTTTGGCGCGCAGCACCTTTATCAGACCGGCCCAGTCGATGGTGCCATGGCCGACATCCGACCAGCCATCCTCATCCAGCCCCTCGCCCGGCTTGGCCATGTCCTTGACATGGACGGCGCTGATGCGCTTGCCGTACTTCTCGATCCAGGGCAACGGATCATCGCCACCGCGCACCACCCAGGCGACGTCCATCTCCCAGCCGATGTCGGGTGCTGCCGACAGAATGAGATCCTGCGGCACCGAGCCGTCGGCGAGCTTCTTGAATTCGAAATCATGGTTGTGCCAGGCAAAGCCGTAGCCGGCCCTCTTCGCGGCGTCGCCGACCTTGGCCAGCCGCTCGCCGAAGCCGCGCCAGCCGGCCGCATCGGATGGCCGCTGGTCGGGCATCAGGAAAGGGCAGATGAGCAGGTTGATGCCAAGCGCGTCTGCAATCTTGCACACGCCGTCGAAATCGTTCTCGAGCGCGTCGATCGAGAAATGTCCCGTCGGCATGGCGAGCCCGTTCTTGTCGAGTTCAGCGCGAAAGGCCTTGGGATCATCATAGACGCCGCCAAAGCCTTCGACCTGGGTGTAGCCGAGCTTGCCGAGCGTGGCGAGCACACCTTCCCAGGGCTGGAAATTGCGGGCGCTGTAGAGTTGGAATGACCAGTTCATCGTCTCTGTCCGTTTTGCTTGGGATTGTCGGTGGAGGATGGTTGTCGAGAGCTAGATGCGGTTGCCGGTTTCGGCGTCGAAAAGCGAGGCCCGCATCGGATCGAAGCCGACCGTCACCGCCTCATCATTGTTGGGCGTGCGTTCCGACGTCACCCGGACGCTGAAATTCTGCTGGGCAAGCTTCAGCCAGACCAGCGTGTCGGAGCCCATCGGTTCGACCACCTCGACATTGGCGGCGGTCGAGAATGGCCAGCCCGTGCCGCTGTTCAGGCTGACATGCTCGGGCCTGATACCGAATACGGCGGGGCCGGCGGCTGGAGGACCGGCAAAGTCATAAGTGCCGAGTGGTATCTCGAGAGAGTCGGCCACGAACCGCCAACCGCCGTCGGCGTCTTCAAGACGGCCGTTGATGAAGTTCATCGCCGGCGAGCCGAGGAAGCCGGCGACGAAGCGGTTGACCGGCCTGTTATAGATGGTTTGCGGCGCATCGAGCTGCTGGATGACGCCGCCCTTCATCACCGCGATACGGTCGGCCAGCGTCATCGCCTCGATCTGGTCGTGGGTGACGTAGATCATGGTGTTCTGCAACTTGCGATGCAGCAGCTTGATCTCGACGCGCAACTCGGCC
The DNA here is from genome assembly GCF_000502955.1 of Mesorhizobium sp. LNHC252B00. Classification (GTDB taxonomy): domain Bacteria; phylum Pseudomonadota; class Alphaproteobacteria; order Rhizobiales; family Rhizobiaceae; genus Mesorhizobium. Next base: position 63,188 of record NZ_AYWO01000017.1, read on the forward strand.
CGCAGCTTGGCATCAAGATTGGACAGCGGCTCGTCGAACAGGAAAACATCGACATCGCGCACCAGGGCCCGTCCGATCGCCACGCGCTGGCGCTGGCCGCCGGAGAGTGCCGCCGGTTTGCGCTGCAGCAGGGGCTCGATCTGCAGGATCTCGGCGGCCCGTGCGATGCGCTTGGCGATCTCGTCTTTCGGCGTGCCGGCGACACGCAGGCCGAAGGACAGGTTCTTCTCTACCGTCATTTGCGGGTAGAGCGCGTAGGACTGGAAGACCATGCCGATGCCGCGGTCCTTGGGCTCTTCCCAGGTGACATTCTTGCCCTTGATGAAGATGCGGCCTTCGGAAACGTCGAGCAGGCCGGCTATGCAGTTGAGCAAGGTCGACTTGCCGCAGCCGGAAGGCCCGAGCAGCACGATGAACTCGCCCTCGGCGACGTCGAGATTGAGCGTCTCCAGGACAGTCACCACACCGAAATTCAGCGACAGGTCCTGGATAGAAACGCTGGTGCCGTTGGCTGCCGTCATCGCCGTCATCCCTTCACCGCGCCGGCGGCGATGCCCCGCACGAAAAGCTTACCGGAAATGAAGTAGACGACGAGCGGCACGAGCCCGGTGAGGATGGTGGCGGCCATGTTGACATTGTACTCCTTCACGCCTTGCACCGAGTTGACGATGTTGTTGAGCTGCACCGTCATCGGATAGGTATCGGGGCGGGTGTAGACGACGCCAAACAGGAAGTCGTTCCAGATGCCGGTCACCTGCAGGATGATGGCCACGACGAAGATCGGCAGCGACATCGGCAGCATGATCCGCAGGAAGATGCCCCAGAAGCCTGCCCCGTCGACGCGCGCCGCCCTGAACAGCTCTTCCGGCATCGAGGCAAAATAATTTCGGAAAAGCAGCGTCAGGATCGGCATGCCGAAAATGGAATGGACGATCACCAGCCCGCTGAGACTCCCATAGAGGCCGATCTCGCGCAGGATGATGACGATCGGATAGATCATCACCTGATAGGGGATGAAGGCGCCGACGATCAGGATGACGAAAAATGTGTCGGCGCCCTTGAAGCGCCAGTTGGCCAGCGCGTAACCGTTCACCGAGGCTATAGCGATCGACAGCAGCACCGACGGCACGGTAATGCGCACCGAATTCCAGAAGCCGCGCGAAAGCCCGTCGCAGTTGAGCCCGGTGCAGGCGGTCGACCACGCCTTGACCCAGGGCTCGAAGGTGATCTCGAGTGGCGGCGAAAAGATGTTGCCGAGCCGGATCTCCGGCATGCCCTTGAGCGAGGTGACGACCATCACATAGAGCGGCAACAGGTAGTAGGCCGCCATGACAAACAATGTGCCGTAGAGAAAGATGTTGCGGCGCGAAATCATGCGGCGCGGCTTCGGGCCGTAGGGACCGATGATGTCCTGGCGCGCGCCGGCGGCAACGCTTGTTTCAGCGGTGGTGTTTGCAATGTTCATTTGCGCCGCCCGAATTCGAGATAGGCCCAAGGCACGATGACGATTACCACCGAAAGCAGCATCATGGTCGAGGCGGCAAAACCCTGGCCGAGGTTCTGGGCGAAGAACATGTAGTCATAGACGTATTTGGCGGGCACTTCGGAAGCGATGCCCGGGCCGCCGCTGGTCTGGGCCACGACGAGGTCGTAGACCTTCACGATGCCGGACGCGATGATGACGAGCGTGGTGATGAAGACCGGCCGCATCATCGGGATGACGATGAACAGATAGGTTTTCCACATCGGTATCCCATCCACCCGCGCGGCTTTCCAGATGTCCTCGTCGATGCCACGCAGTCCGGCCAGCATCAGGCACATGATGAGCCCGGTGCCTTGCCACAGTGCCGCGATCGATATGCCGTAGATGACGATGCTGGAATTGTAGAGCGGGTCGAAGCTGAAGCTCTCCCAGCCCAGCCCCCGCACCACATGCTGAATGCCGAAGTCCGGGTTGAGCAGCCACTGCCATACTAGGCCGGTAACGATGAACGAGAGCGCAAAGGGATAGAGGAAGATGGTCCGGAACGTGTCCTCGAAGCGTATCTTCTGGTCGAGCAGCGCGGCAAGGAGGAAGCCGACGACCAGTGAGAACACCAGTGAGATCGCGCCGTAGATTAGCAGGTTCTCGATCGAGATCAGCCAGCGTGGCGTCGCCCACAGCCGGTAATATTGGTCAAGCCCGACGAAATTCAGCCGCGGCAAGAGCTTCGAATTGGTGAAGGAGTAGAGCACCGTCCAAACGGTACCGCCGACGAAAACCGCCATCGCGGTTAGGATCATCGGGATCGAGGCGACCTTCGCATTGAGGTTGCGGAACAGCGGGTTGGGGCGTTCGCTCTTGCTCATGTCGTCAGCCGGCTGGGTAAGGACGGTCTGCTCCCGGCCCTGTTACGGCCGGGAGCGAGGTGAGTAGACTTCAACGTCAGTCCGCCGAAGCGATGAGGGCGGCGAAGCGCTTCTGCGCCTCTTCCACGGTCAAGTCCGGCTTGGCGAAAAATTCGGCGAAGAGATCTTCCTTCTGCTTCTGGGTGTCTTGTGAAAGCAACTGGTCCGTCCACGGTATGACGGCGCCCTTGGCGAGGATCGCGAGGCCTTTCTTCATGCAGTCGTTCGCGGCATTGAGATCGACGTCGCCGCGTACCGGCAGCGAACCCTTCTTGAGATTGAAGGCAACCTGCGTCTTGGGATCGAGCAGCGTTTCGGCCAGCACCTCCTGCGCCTTGGACTTGTCGGCATCCTTCAGCAGCGGGAAGTAGAACGCGTCGCCGCCTGTGGCGATGACTTCATTCAGCCCCAGTCCTGGCAGACACGTATAGTCCTTGCCTGCGGTCTTGCCGGCAACCTGGAACTCACCCTGTGCCCAGTCGCCCATGATCTGGCCGCCGGCCTTGCCGGTGATGACGAGGTTGGTCGCCTGGTTCCAGTCCTGCACATTGGTGTTCTTCGCCATCTTGCGGGCATCGTCCGCAGCCTTGAAGACCTTGGCTACTTCTGGCCCGGCGGCAAAAGTCGCGTCCTTGTCCTTGTAGACCTTGAGGAAGGTGTCTGTGCCACCGACCGCTGCCAAAAGCACGTCGAAGGCGCCTGAGGATTGCCAGGCCTGTCCGCCGACGGCGAGCGGGATGATGCCCGCCTTCTCCAGCGCGGGCGCTGCCGCAACGAATTCATTCCAGTCCTTCGGCAATGGCACGCCGGCCTTCTCGAAGGCCTCGTTCGACAGCCACAGCCACTGCCAGGAATGGATGTTGACCGGCACGCAATAAATCTTGCCGTCGATGGTGCAGCTGTCGAGCAGGCTCTTCGGCCGCACGACTTCCGTCCACTTGCCCTTGGTTGCGACATCGGTGAGGTCGCGCATCAGGCCGGCCTGGACCAGCTCTTCAGCCTGCCGGCCATGATTGAACTGGGTGGCGCCCATCGGATCGCCACCGGTGATGCGGCTGATCATGATCGGCCGCGCCGTGCCGCCGGAGCCGGCGATGGCGCCGTCGACCCAGTGATTGCCGGTGGCGTCGAAAGCCTTGGCCAACTCGGCGACAGCCGCGGCCTCGCCGCCTGAAGTCCACCAATGGGTGACCTCCAGGTCGGTTGCGGCGGCCGGACCGGCGAACTGCAGTGCGGCTGTCGCCGCCAGCGCAGCGGTCAAAAGTTTATAGCGCATTTCGGTTCCTCCCAGAATCTGAAACGTTACAGATTTTCGATACGGGAATTGCGCGGCCTGCGCAACCCCATGAACCAAGCGAGTTCCACATTTTTTCGAGTGACGAACAAATTCGCATGAGCATGTGCGCTGCAACATGGCTTGCTGCAATGCAAAATGCCAAAATGATGCGTAAGAGCCGGCAAAACCGATGACGAGGGCGATTTCTTCTGGATTCCAGTGGGTTTCGCAAAGCGGGCGTCTACCTCGCCACGAGTGGTCGGCATCTCGACATTGGCAATCTGTAACGTTTCAGTATATTGAAGCCCCGCCGGGCTGGAACGCATACCATATCGCAATGACGACGATTGCCCGCCCGGCCTACGGCTGCTATGCGCCTGACGGGCGGGACGAATGGACAGACGGCATACGGAAAAGAACGAGGAAGCGTCGGCGCAGGGGCGACCGACGCTGAAAACGCTTGCCTTCATGACCGGGCTCGGCGTCACCACCGTGTCGCGCGCCCTGAAGGATGCCCCGGAAATCGGCGCCGAAACCAGGCGCCGCGTCCAACTCGTTGCCAAGCAGATCGGCTATCGGCCGAACCGCGCTGGCGTGCGCCTGCGCACGGGCCGGACCAATGTCATCAGCCTGGTGCTCAACACCGATCGCGAGATCATGAGCTTCGTCTCGGATATCATCTACGGCGTTTCGGAAGTGCTCGCCGAAACGCCCTATCACCTGATCGTCACGCCCTATTCGCGCTCGCAGGATCCGATGGAGCCGATCCGCTATCTGGTCGAGACCGGCTCGGCCGACGGCGTCATCATCTCACGCACCCAGCCCAACGATCCGCGCGCCCGCTATATGCTTGAGCACGGCATGCCTTTTGCCACGCATGGCCGCACCGACATGGGTCTCGTGCACCCCTACCATGACTTCGACAACCATGCGTTCGCGAGTGCAGCCGTGCGCCGGTTGGCCAGCATAGGCCGGCGCAGGCTGGCACTTCTGTCGCCACCGCCCGGACTGACCTACTACAGCCATACGTTGAACGGCTTTGCCGATGCGCTAAGCGAGGTCGGCGCCAGCGAAATTCCGTTCAACACCGTTTCCATCGATCACACGATCGAGCAGATCAGGATGAGGACGGCTCAGGTGATGCGCCGTGATGTCAGGCCGGACGGCTTCGTCAGCAGCGCCGCCGCGGCGACGCTGGCCATCGTCGCCGGCATCGAGGATGCCGGTCTCAAGCTCGGCCGCGATGTCGATGTCGTATCGAAGCAGTCGTCGGACCTGCTGCACCTGTTCCGCAGGGAATTGCTGGTCGTCAACGAGAATTTCCGGTTGGCTGGCTCCGAACTTGCCCGCTCGGTGCTCGGCTTGATTGGCGGCGCCGCACCAGGCTCTTTGCAGAGCCTTGTCGTCGCCGGCGACGTCCAGGCGTTCAGCTCGCCAGTGCCCGCCTAACCCGCGATGCTAGCCAGCCGCTCCGCTGCCCCACGGCCCGTGGAACGCGCCCGCATCGTCGATGCGTTCAAAACCGTGCGCGCCGAAGAAGTCGCGCTGAGCCTGGATCAGGTTCGAGGTGCCGCGGCCCTGGCGGTAACTGTCGAAATAGGCAAGTGCCGAAGACAGCGCCGGCACCGGCGAACCGGCCTCCGATGCCCGTGCCACGACACGACGCAGCGAGGGATGCGCCTCCTGCATCAATGAGATGAAGGCCGGCGCCATCAGAAGATTGGTCGAGGCGCCGCCATTGCTGAAGGCTTCCGCCATGGTGTCGAGCATCTGCGAGCGGATGATGCAGCCGGCGCGCCAGATCTTGGCGATGGTCGGCATCGGCAGGTTCCAGTTGAACTCCTTGGAGGCGCCGCTCATCACAGCGAAACCTTGCGCATAGGCTGATATCTTGCCGGCGAACAGCGCCAGTTCGAGGTCTTTCAACAAGGCATCCCTGTCACCGGAAATCCTGGTCACGCCGATATTGCCATAGGCCTTTTCCGCCGCCAGTCGCTCGTCCTTGATCGACGACAGAACGCGCGCCGCCACCGCCGCTTCGATCGCGGTCGCCGGAATGCCGAGCTGCTGCGCCTCGATGACCGACCATTTGCCGGTGCCCTTCTGGCCGGCACGGTCGAGGATGATGTCGACCACCGGCCTGCCGGTCTTCGGATCGTCGGCGGCCAGCACCTTGGCAGTGATCTCGATCAGGTAGGAATTGAGCCGGCCCTTGTTCCAGTTGGAAAACACCGTGCCGATGTCCTTCGGTCCCATGCCAAGGCCGTCGCGCAGAATGCCGTAGATCTCGGCGATCATCTGCATGTCGGCATATTCAATGCCATTGTGGATGGTTTTTACGAAATGCCCGGCGCCGTCCGTGCCAAGCCATGCCGCGCACGGTTCGTCCTTGAACTTGGCGGAGATCGCGGTCAGCACCTTCTCGACGCGCTTCCAGGAATCCTCCGTGCCGCCAACCATGATCGACGGTCCGTGGCGCGCGCCCTCCTCGCCGCCGGACACGCCCATGCCGATAAAGGTGAGGTCCGAGCCGGAAAGCTCGGCGAAGCGCCGCATCGTATCGCGGAAATTGGCATTGCCGGCATCAATGACGATGTCGTTGGCCGACAGCACGCCGCGCAAGGCGGCGATCTGTTCGTCGACCGGCTTGCCGGCCAGCACCATGATGATGATCGGGCGCGGTGGACGGATGGCGGCGGCAAGCTCTTCCAGGCTGTAGCAGGGCACCACCCTACTCCTGAGCGCGCCGGCATTCTCGACGAAAGCGTCGGTGCGCGCCCTGGTGCGGTTGAAGACGGCGATGCGATGCCCGTGCTCGGCGATGTTGAGCGCCAGGTTGGAGCCCATCGTGCCAAGGCCGATCAGGCCGATTTCGGCTTTTTCCATCGTTTTCCTACCCTTCGGGTTTGTTGATTGCAGCCCGCAATTTTGTCGGGATGATTGACGGGCCTTTTGGGTCGCGTCAACCGCCTTGCCGAATTGTGTTGCAGCAGACCATGATGAGTTTGGCCTTGAGAGCGTCTGGCGGTCAGGGCCTGATGTCGATTGGCGCCTCGATCTTTACCAACTCGAAGTCCGACACCAGAATGTCGATGCGCACCGTCCATCGGCCGGGCACCGGTATGACGAGATTGTCGACGCGCCAGCTGCCGTCGCCGGGCTTGGTCGCCGCGCGTTTGAGCGGTTCGATGCCGGAATCGGGCTTCGACAGCACCAGCGTCACCTCCTTGGCGTCGAACGGTCCGAAATCGCCGGTCATGATGATCATCGAGGCGACAACTGGTCCGGCATGGCCGGGCGTGATGCTGAGATCGGCCATCGCTTGCAGCGCATGGATGTGAACCGAGGCCGGTTGCGCCGCAGCGATCGCCAGTGCCCGTGGCGGCGGCGTGAAACGCCAGCCCGCGGCCACGCCGAAGATAGCCAGCACGATCAGCAGTTCGACGCCGATCGAGTGGGAGAGCCTGCGTTGCACCTGCGTCGATCCGGTCTCGGCCGCCGCAGTGAGTTTCCAGCGATTGACGGCGGCGAGCGTGAAGAGAAAGACCAGCAGCCCGAGCTTGACCAACAGCAGCCAGCCATAGGCCGTGTTGATCAGCGCCGAGGGCGTTTGCACCTGGATGACGGCAAGCACGACACCGGCAGCCGCTAGCGCGGCCACTACCGGCACGATCAGCCTAGAAAACGCACGTAGGAATGGCGCGGCCTCCGCCGATTGCCCCTTCAGCGCCAGGCCGAGCGGCATCAGCGCGCCGGCCCAGAAGGCAATGCCAACGCCGTGCAGGAACACCATTGGCCGCGTCAGCCATTGCGGCTCGGCGGCACTGGCATGGCCGCTGGCGGCAAGCGCGACACCCACCCCGGCCAGGCCGGCCAGCGCAAATGGCTTGGCGGCGGCGCGCGGTCCGGCCAGCGACAGCAGGCCGAGCCCCAGCGCGATCAGCGCGACCAGCACCGTCCAGCCGAAGCTGGTGCCGAGCCCGGTCCGCCAGATGACCGGCTGCGCCAGATTGGAGAGCGGTGCCCCGAGCGCATCAAGCCCCTGCAAGCCGAGCGACAGCGGTGCCGCGACCAACCCACCCAAGATTGCAGCCGCGATGAAGCGCTGTCCGGCGTGGGCATCCCGGGCCAGCCAGGCAAGGGCAAAGGCGCCGCCGACGCCGAGCAAGAGCCCGATGTAGAGAAAGACCTTGCCGATCCAGATCGCCGATCGCAGCGACCAGTCGACGGCTTCGGACACCGCCGGCGGCGCACTTGGCGCGCCGATGGAAAACAGGAGGGAGCCACCGACCGGATGGCCGTCGGCGGAAATGACGCGCCAGCTCAAAACGTGCGTGCCGGGTGCGAGCTCCTGCGGGTTGTCGATTTCGACCGTCTGGTCGTTGAGACGGAAGGCAGTCAGCGGGACCGGCGTGCCATCGGGCTTCACCAGGGTCAGCACCAGCGGCGAGACCGGCTCGCTGAAGGTGAGCGAGAACTGTGCCGGCCCCTGTTCCAGCACCGCGCCGTCGGCCGGATCGGTCTTGATCAGCGCGGCATGGGCGAAGGCCTGATTTGCCATGATGGCGAGAAACACGATCAGGGCCAGCAGGCCGACGACAAGCCGGCCGGCGCGGTGGCCGGTCGTGGAAGCCGTTTGCAGGTAGGACGTCATGCTCATGTCACCACCACAAAAGATAGCGGCGCGCTCTTGCGAGCGCGCCGCCCGAAAAGATCATTTCTTCGGCAGCAGTTTGATGCCGGGCGCCGGGTTTTCGAGGGCGTCTTCATCCTGGCCCGCTGCGGGGATTTCGATCCAGCGGACGGTGGCACCGTCGCATTCCTGCACCACCGGAAAGTAAAGCGTCTGGCCCACCGGGAGATCCTCCGTCAGCGTCGCGCGAAAGACGAACTCGTCGTAGAATTCATCCGGTAGGCTGCCGCCGCTCCAGTCGACTTCCTTGACCCCATCGCTCACCGCCTGACCGTAGAGTTGATAGGATTTGTCGTACTTGCCCTTCTTGGCCTGTAGCGTCCAGCCAGGCTTCGGCATCGGCTTCACCGCGATCACCCCTTCCGGGATCTGCACGCGCACTGCAGTCGTAGCCTTGCCGTCGCAGCCATGCGGCACGCGTAAGATTGCCTTGTAGGTCGAGCCGACGGCCGCTTCCTGGGTTTCGAGCGTGATATGCGCGAAAGCGGCATTTGTCCCGAGCACGAAAAGTGCTGCGGCGGACAAAAGATACTTGTTCATGATGGTTCCTCTGATTTCAAACTGGCGAAGCTGGCCGGATCAATTGGCGTGATCGTCCGTGGCGCCACCACCGATGCCTTCGACGGCGAAATCGACGCTGACGGCGCCGGCCTTCTCGAAGGTCAGCGTGGCGGAAAACTTTTCGCCCTGCTTGGGTTGGCGCTTCAGGCCGAAGAACATCAGATGATAGCCGCCAGGCGCCAGTGCCACCTTGCCGCCGGCCGGAATTTCCAGGCCGCCGGCAACCGGTCGCATGGTCATGACGCCGTCCTTGACGCCCATTTCATGCAGCTCGGCTTTTCCAGAAATATCGGAGGAAATCGACACCAGCCGATCCGGCGCGCTGCCATTGTTGGTGATCGTGAAATAGCCGCCGGCGACCTTGGCGCCCGCCGGTGTGGCGCGCGACCAGGGATGGCCGATCTCGATATCGCCGACCTTGAACTCATGCGCGACGACAGTATGGGCGCCGACGAACAGCAGCGCAAAAGCCAGCATGGCAATGCCGACACGCTCTTCGATGCTGTGTAGAATGCTGCCGAGCATAGGACGCGCGGCGTCCGGGAAAAAATAGGACATGGTTGCTCCATGAAGTGATGGTCGCGCCCGTTGCGGGTCGCGAGCAGTTTGATCTTTGGATGGGTACGCCCACTAAAGGTTCCGGCGGGCAAGCAGGCTCAGGCCGTCGGCGGCGGCGCGCGCGGGTTCGATGGCGACCGCTCACGCGCGAAGTCGAGATGGATGGCCGCCCGGAAGACAAAGGCTACCGTTTCAAAGGACCGACTGTCCAGTGTAGGCCCGGCATCGGGCGGCGGCGCAAAGGCCGGCGAAAACATGCCGCAGCCGAACACGCAGCATGCCGGCTGATGGGATGGCGGCTGGTTGCCGCCGGGAAGCTGGGTGGCACCCCCATGGGTGCAGATGACGTTGCCAAAGGCATCGAGTTGTGACGCATTCGGCACGTTTCCGAAGGCGAAAGCGCCGAGCGTCGACTGGAGCAACAGCAGATAGGCCGCGACAAGCGCGACCGGTATGCTCCACCGTCTCCTCGATACGCCCAAAACCCTGCCTCTTCGCAGCAATGCAACATTCCTAGCACGAGGCCGTCGGGTGGAAAATCGCCAATTCGATGCTGCGGCAACGCGGCAGGAAGCGCGTCGCAGCCCTTCAGATGCGACGCGCCTTATGATTTTTGGGGCGACCGCATTTCGGGGATCGAGGTCAGCAAGGTCTGGCGCGCCGACTTCAGGTGCTTGCGGCAGGCGGCGTCGACCTTGCCGAGATCGCGTGATTTCAGCGCCTCTATATAGACCAGATGCTCATTGATCGCGACTTCGTTGCGTTCGCGTTCTCGCGTCTTGTTCCATTGGTAGTGATAGTGAAAGATCATGGCGATGACATCGTAGAAATCCACGATGAACCGGTTATGCGACGCCCGGTGGATGAGCCGGTGGAAGCGCTCGTCCAACTCGGAGAATTCGTTGAAGCGGGTGGCGATCTCGCTTGCCNGGCTTGGCGCCCTGGAAGCCATCACCATAGATCATGGTGCAGGTCGGCGAAGGCTGCCGCCGAGCGCAGTTCGAACATCTCACGGATTTCAGTCAACTCCAGCGCGAAAGCGCGCGTGAAACCCTTAAGCACCCAGTGGCTGTTGCGGCGCTTCTCGATCAGGCCGAAGCGCGAGAAGCGGATCAGGAACTCGCGCACGCTGGTGGTGCCGACGCCGATCTCGCGCGCCAGTTCGAGTTCGTTGATCTGCATGCCGGCTTCCGCTCCGCCGGCAAGCAGGCGCCGCATGAACGACCGCTCGATGATCTCGGCCAGCGTGTCGGTTTCTTCCTCGGGGAAGAAATCATCGGGACGCGGTTCGCGCAGCACCGTCTTGGCACGTTTGTTCCAGGCGATCAGCCCGGTCTCTTCCATGCGCGCAAGAATCGTTCGTACCGTGGTGCGGCTGACGCCAAGCAAAGTGCCCAGTTCCGGCTCCGAAGGCAGGCTGCGCGTCTCGCCGAGCAGCCGCAGGCAGCGGTTGTAGGCATCCTTATAGACGTTGTTGCTCTTCGACATCCCTGACCCGTTGCACGCCGTCGCTTGCGGCCGTCGGCCGGAAGCGCAATATGATGTTCCCATGACCCCTGAAAGCGAAATTCGCTTTCCTGAACGCCGATGGACATGCGGAACTCCCCCGCGAAAAAACAATTGACGCAAAATTGTTTTTTCACGATAAAAGACATTATATCTAAACAGGCGCGTGTCAATCCGCCCGCGCACCCCAGGATCACCCAGGAAACCGCCCGTGAACGCCTCCAACTGCATCCTCCTGTCCCCCGCCGACAATGTCGCCGTCGCTAACGGCCGCATCGAGATCGGCACCGTGCTGCCGGGCGGCGCCCTCGCCGCTGCTCCGATCGAACCTGGCCATAAGGTGGCGATCAAGCCGATCGCCGGTGGCGAGGCCGTGGTCAAATACGCGCAGGCGATCGGCCGTGCGACACAGGATATTGCAGCCGGCGAGCACGTTCATTCCCACAATCTCGTTTTCGAGTCCGGTCGCTTGCCGGTCGTGCCGCCGAGCGAGGCCGAGCACGCAACGGAAGCAGACCGCGCCCGCACCTTCATGGGCTATCGCCGCGCCGATGGCCGCGCAGGCACACGCAACTTCATTGGCATCGTCGCGAGCGTCAATTGCTCGGCCACCGTATGCCATTCGATCGCCGATACCGCCAACCGAACCCTGCTGCCGAAATATCCCGGCATTGACGGGTTCGTGCCGATCGTCCACGGCCAAGGCTGCGGCATGAGCGCCACCGGCGACGGCATGATGGTGCTGCACCGCACGCTTGCCGGTTATGCCCGCCACCCGAATTTCGGCGGCGTGCTGATGGTCGGCCTCGGCTGCGAGGTCAACCAGCTCACCCTTTACGGCCAGAAGGGCGTCGCTGCCGGCAAACGCCATTTCAACATCCAGGACGCCGGCGGTTCGCGTAAATCGGTCGAAAAGGCGATGGGCGTGCTGGCTGAGATTGCCGAGGAAGTCGGCCAGTTGAAGCGTGAGCCGATCCCGGTCAGCGAGATCGTCGTCGGCCTTCAATGCGGCGGCTCCGACGGCATGTCGGGCATTACAGCCAATCCGGCGCTGGGTGCTGCCGTCGATATCTTGGCTGGCGTCGGCGGCATCGGCATTCTCTCCGAGACCACGGAAATATACGGCGCCGAACATCTGCTTGCCTATCGCGCGGCAACGCCGGAGATCGCGCAGAAGCTCGACGGCTTCGTGAAGTGGTGGGAAGATCACGTCGCCAAGCACGGCGCCTCGATCGACAACAACCCCTCGCCCGGCAACAAGCGCGGCGGCCTCACCACCATCCTGGAGAAATCGCTCGGCGCGGTCGCCAAGGGCGGCCAGACGCCGCTCAATGGTGTCTTCGGCTATGCCGAAAAGGTCACCGGCAGCGGCTTGGTGTTCATGGACACCCCCGGCTACGACCCGGTCTCGGCGACCGGCCAGGTGGCGGGCGGCGCCAACATCATCGTCTTCACCACGGGCCGCGGCTCCTGCTTCGGTTGCCGGCCGACACCGTCGATCAAGGTCGCCACCAACTCGACCATGTATCATCAGATGGAAGAGGACATGGACGTCAATTGCGGCGTCATTGCCTCCGGTGAAAAGACCATCGCCGGCATGGGCCGCGAGATCTTCGAACTGATTGTGGAGACGGCTTCCGGCCGCAAGACCAAGAGCGAGGATTTCGGCTACGGCGACAACGAGTTCGTGCCCTGGCACCTGGGCGCGACGCTTTAGTTTCCACTGATATCTGAAGATGACCCGGCCGGACAATGGTCGGGAACGGGGAGGTTTTCGCATGAACAAGCGTCGCATCGGTCGCACCGCGCTCGAGGTCACCGAGGTCAGCTTTGGCGGCGCAGCCCTCGGCGGCCTGTACCGCGCCTGTCCGCGCGAAGCCGCGATGGAGACGCTGCAAGGCGCCTGGGAAGCCGGCCTGCGCTATTTCGACACCGCACCCTTCTATGGTTTCGGCCTGTCGGAACGACGCTTCGGCGACTTCCTGCGCTACAAGCCGCGCGATTCCTATGTGCTGTCCACCAAGGTCGGCCGCCTGTTCCGCCCGGTGCCGGATGACCAAGTTCCCGATCACTCCTATGTCGATCCGCTGCCCTTCGCCCTCGATTACGACTATTCCTATGACGGCATCATGCGCTCGGTCGAGTTCAGCTATGCGCGGCTTGGCCTGAACAAGATCGACATCCTGTTCGTCCACGATATCGGCGCCTACACGCATGGCGCCGAGAAGACCAAGCTGCACTTTCGCGATCTGATGGATGGCGGCCTCAAGGCGCTCGAAGAGCTGAAGAGAACAGGTGTCATTTCCGCCTATGGGCTCGGCGTCAACGAGGTGCAGATCTGTCTCGACGTGATGCGCCGGGCGCCGCTCGATTGCATCCTGCTCGCCAGCCGCTATTCCCTGCTCGACCGCAGCGCCGAAGCGGAATTGCTGCCGCTGTGCGGTGCGCAACAGACCTCCTTGGTCATCGGCGGCGTCTTCAACTCCGGCATCCTGGCGACCGGGCCGGTGCAAGGCTCGCATTTCGATTACCGCCCTGCCAGCCATGACGTGCTCGATCGCGTCGGTGCGATGGAAAGGATCGCAGCCGAGGGCGGTTATCCGCTGGCCGCGGCCGCGTTCCAGTTCCCGCTGCATGAACCAATGGTCGCTACCGTGCTGACCGGTACCGCCAAGCTGGCAAACCTGATCCGCAACCTCGAGTTGCTCGACATCGACGTTCCTGAGACGGAATACGCCAGATATCGCCCCCATACCCTGGTGCAGGAGCTGGCGTGAAACGCGATCCGCTCGGTGAACGGCGATCCGGTTTCACACCCTTGCAATCTATAAGAGAATGAATATTCCATATTGACGAATGGGTGGAATTAATATTCCATACGCTCACGGAATGGAAACGGGAGCATTCGATGACGGCGAGGGAAAGCAGTGCGGTGGCTCTGCCTCTGCCAGGCTTCCCGAGAACTGGTCAAACACCGCTTGCATCGGCCGGTTCGATGCACTATCAAAACATGGCAACTGTTTTTTATTGATAAAGTTCTGTTTGGGCTACGCCTATCCGAACGGAGCTTCCGTAACGTTCACCGGGCGACTTAGGGAGGAACCTCATGAAATTCGTGACCAGCATTCTCAACCGCCGCGCTGTCATGGCGCTGGCAGCAGCTTCGATGCTCACCGGCGTCATGCATTCGGCGCCGGTTTCGGCGGCGGATGTGACCATTCCGATCATCGTCAAGGACACCACGTCCTTCTACTGGCAGATCGTTCTGGCCGGCGCCCGCAAGGCCGGCAAGGATCTCGGCGTCAACGTGCCGGAACTTGGCGCCCAGGCTGAAACCGACGTCAACGGCCAAGTCTCGATCCTCGAGAACGCCGTTGCCAGCAACCCGGGGGCCATCGTCATTGCGCCGACCGAGTTCAAGGCGCTTGGCAAGCCGATCGATGAAGCCGCTGCCAAGGTCAAGGTTATCGGCATCGACTCCGGCGCCGACTCCAAGGCCTTCACATCGTTCCTGACCACCGACAATGTGCAGGGCGGCCGCGTTGCTGCCGACGGCCTTGCAGCCGCTATCGGCGCCGCCAACGGCGGTAAGATCGAGGGCGACGTCGCCCTGATCACCAACGCACCGGGCGCCGGCTCGCTCGAACAGCGCAAGCAGGGCTTCACCGAACAGCTGGCCGCCAAATATCCGGGCCTGAAGCTGGTCGCCGACAAATATGCCGACGGCCAGGCCACAACCGGCCTCAACATCGCCACCGACCTGATCACCGCCAACCCGAATCTCAAGGGCATCTTCGCCTCCAACCTGATCATGGCGCAGGGCGTCGGTCAGGCTGTCGCCGAAAACAACCTTGGCGGCAAGCTGGCGCTGGTCGGCTTCGACAGCGACGAGAAGCTGATCAAGTTCCTCAACGACGGCGTCATTTCCGCCCTCGTCGTCCAGGATCCGTACCGGATGGGTTATGACGGCATCAAGACCGCACTCGCCGCCTCTAAGGGCGAAAAGGTCGAGGCCAATGTCGACACCGGCGCCAATCTGGTGACCAAGGACAACATGAAGGACCCCAAAATCGACGCGCTGCTCAATCCGAAGCTCTAAGCCTTCGCATCCAAATCGTTTCCGGGGCCTCGCGCCCCGGAAACATTCGCTGCCGGCACAAACGGCTTGGCAATCCACGAGCCTGAGCTAGGCTGTCTTCGCGGCATATCCTTGCCTCGCCGCGTGCCAATCGTGAGGCCGATCTGGGAGGCCAATCTGGGAGGATTGTCATGACATCGACGGCGCAGGAACTGCATCCGGCCCCTGTGCTGGAGCCTGGCAGGACCATCCTCGAATTGCGCGGGCTGGAGAAGCGTTATCCCGGCACCCACGCGCTCAAGCCGGTTAACCTCGCCTTCAAGTCCGGCGAGATCCACGCCATCGTCGGCGAGAACGGCGCCGGCAAATCGACCCTCATCAAGCTTTTGACCGGCGTCATGCCGCGCACCTCCGGAGAGGTCGTCTGGGAAGGCCAGCCGGCTGCTTTGGCGACGCCGCATGAGGCGATGGCGCTCGGCATCAATGCCGTGCACCAGGAGGTCGTGCTGTGCCGTCACCTGACCGTCGCCGCCAACATGTTCCTCGGCGAAGAAAATTCGCGCTTCGGCATCCTGCAGCAGCGCTCCATGGTCAGGCAAGCGCAGAAGATCATCGACGATCTCGGCTTCGACCTGCCGGCGCATGTCACGCTGGGCGACCTGACAATCGGCCAACAACAGCTGATAGCGGCGGCCCGCGCCACCGTGCGCGGTACCAAATTCCTGATCTTCGACGAGCCGACCGCCTACCTCACCCGCAAGGAGGCCGACCAGCTTTTCACCCTGATCCGCCGGCTGAAGGGCGAAGGCGTGACGATCATCTACATCAGCCACCGCATGGAGGAAGTGTTCGAACTCGCCGATCGTGTTTCCGTGCTGCGCGACGGCATGCTGGTCGGCACCCGCAACATCGCCGAGACCAACGACGCCGAGTTGGTCAAGATGATGATCAACCGCTCTATCGAGCAGGTCTACCACAAGGAGCATTTCACGCCGGGCGCCGCGATCATCGAAGCCCGGAACCTTTCCGGCAAAGGGTTTGAAAATGTCTCGATGACGGTTCGCGCCGGCGAGATCGTCGGGCTCTATGGCCTGATCGGCGCCGGGCGCAGCGAGTTCGTCACGACACTTTATGGCCGCCACCGCAAATCGGCCGGCCAGATTCTCTGGGCAGGCAAGGAGGTTCAGGTCAAATCCGAGCATGACGCGATCAAGCTCGGCATGGCGCTGGCGCCGGAAAGCCGCCGCGACCAGGGCCTCTGCCTCAACCTGCCGGTTGGCCTCAATCTCAACCTGCCGATCTACAAGCGCATCTCGAACAATCTGCTGATCTCGAGTGCGCAGGAAAAGACGCAGGCCGATCGCCAGATCGCCGATCTGCGCATCAAGACACCGACGCGCGGCGCTCTGGCGTCCAGCCTGTCGGGCGGCAACCAGCAGAAGATCGTCATCGGCAAATGGCTGGCGCACGGCGCCAAGCTGTTCATCTTCGACGAACCGACTGTCGGCGTCGATGTCGGCACCAAGGCCGAGATCTACCGATTGTTCGGCGCGCTGCTGTCGAAAGGCGCCGGCATCATCCTGATCTCGTCCTATCTGCCGGAAGTCTACGAACTGGCCGACACGCTGCATGTGTTCCGGCGCGGCAAACTGGTGGCGACTCATGGTTTTCGCGGCGCCAGCCACGAGGACATTCTCACGCAGGCGCTCGCCGAGAAACAAGAAAAGCAGGGAGGACAGATATGAGCACCGAGGCGATTGCTGTCGAAAAGCCGAAACGGAACTACAATGTCCTGTTCGGGCTGACGCTTCTGGCGTTGCTGGTTCTGCTCTGGATCGTCCTGTCGGTCGCGACGCCGAGCTTCGCCTCTTCCAATAACATCGCCAACCTGCTGCGGCAGGGTTCGATGATCGCCATCATGGCGGTCGGCCAGACTTTCGTCATCATCACCGGCGGCATCGACCTGTCCGTCGGCGCCGTGGTCGGCTTCGCCACCGTCGTCGCCGCCATGATGATCAATGCCGGCTTCCCGATCTGGCTCGCCATTCTGGTGACGCTGCTGGTCGGTGTTGCCATCGGCATGTTTCACGGCTTCGGCATCGTCAAGATGGGCTTGCCGCCGTTCATCATCACGTTGGCGACGCTGACCTCGCTGCGCGGCATCGGCCTTTTGATGACCAACGGCAATTCGATCAACATCAACAGCGACACCTTCACCGCGTTCTCGCGCAGTTCCTTCATCGGCATCCCCAACCTGTTCTGGATGGTGATCCTGGTCGGCATTCCGGCCTATATCTTCCTGCATCACAGCCGCTGGGGCCGGTATCTGTTCTCGGTCGGCTCCAACGCCGAGGCCTCGCGCCTGTCCGGCGTCAATGTCCAGCGCACCATCTACATGGCCTACACGCTGTCCGGCCTCTGCGCGGCTTTCGTCGGCGTGCTGCTGGCCGCCCGCATCGGCATCGGCAATCCGACCCAGGCTGAGGGCTGGGAGTTGCAGGCGATCGCCTCGTCGGTCATCGGCGGCACCTCGCTGTTCGGTGCCGTCGGCTCGGTGCACGGACCGCTGCTCGGTGCTTTCATCCTGGCCACCATCAACAATGGCGCCAACCTGCTCAACGTCAACTCGTTCTGGCAGCGCATCATCACCGGCGCGCTCATCATCATCATCGTCTACTTCGACGGGCTGCGCCGCCGCGGCAAGTAAACCCCTCGATCAATTGCCGGCCCGTCACGATCGACGGGCCGGCGATTCATTACAGACTGGATTGAAGCATGAAGGCCGTCGTCTGCCGTTCGCCCGGCGATCTTATCCTGGAAGACCGTCCGGCCCCCGGCGCGCCGCCTCCCGGCTGGGCGCTGGTGTCCGTCAGCCATGTCGGCATCTGCGGCACCGACTATCACATCTTCGAGGGCAAGCACCCGTTCCTCGCCTATCCCCGCATCATGGGCCATGAAGTATCGGGTACCGTGGTGGAGCCCGGGGAAGGTGTCGAACTGGCCGTTGGCGAACCGGTCGTCATCAACCCCTATCTTTCTTGCGGCAAGTGCATAGCCTGCCGGCACGGCAAGCCGAATTGCTGCGTCAGCATCGAGGTGCTCGGCGTGCATCGCGACGGCGCCATGTGCGAACGCATCCTGGTTCCGGCACAAAATCTCTATCCGGCCAACGGCCTGTCGCTGGCCGACGCCGCTGCCGTCGAATTCCTGGCCATCGGCGCGCATGCCGTGCGGCGTGCACGGGCCGATCCGGGTGGACGCACGCTGGTCATCGGCGCCGGCCCGATCGGGCTCGGCACCGCCATCTTCGCCCGCATCGCCGGCCTCCACGTGGCACTGCTCGACATGAGCAGTGAAAGGCTCGCCTTCGCCGAGAATGAGCTTGGGTTCCAGACCCTCGACGGTTCGCGCGGCGCGGTGCCCGACATGGTCAAGGAGGCGACATCAGGCGAAGGTTTCGATGTGGTCTTCGACGCCACCGGCAACGCCCAGTCCGTGCAGTCGGCCTTCGCCCATGTCGCGCATGGCGGGACACTGGTGCTGGTCAGCGTCGTCAAGGACGACATCAGCTTTTCCGATCCCGAATTCCACAAACGCGAGATGACGCTGATCGGCAGCCGCAACGCATTGCGCGCCGACTTCGATCATGTTGCCGCTTCGATCAGCAACGGCGCCGTTCCGCTGGCAAAACTCGTCACCCACCGCACCACGCTCGCGGCCACGCCGCGCGATCTCGCCCGCTGGGCGCATGAGAAATCCGGCCTGATCAAGGCTGTGATCGAGGTGGGAGCATAACTTAGCAGGCGGTGAACCCGGCCCGAATTGACGCGGCCCCGCGCAGATCGACCCCCACTCCGTCTCGGCTTCGCCGAGCCACCTCTCCCCCGATCGACGGGGTAGAGGAAGGNCTCCCTTCCTCTCCCTCCGGAGGGGGGAGAGGTGGCTCGGCGAAGCCGAGACGGAGTGGGGGAAGGCGGTCCTCAAACGCCAAGCCGCTGACAGGGGAGCGCGCGACCGATCAGCGCGAGTCAGAAGTCACGGTCTCGTATGAGGCCGCCACTCCCTACAGTGCCGACAGCTTCAACTCCACCCGTTCCGCCGGAAACCGGGACTCCGAAAACTGGATCGGCTGGCCGTCCGGCGTGACGTTGATAGCGACCGTAACCAGCACGATGGCGCCCGGTTGCAGGTCGAGGTCGGCAAGGTCCGCCGCATCGGCGTGGCGCGCCGATAGCACTGTCGATTGCCTGAGATAGTCGTCGATACCGAACCGGGCGAGCGATGCGGTGATCGAGCCGGTCTCCGCCATTGCAGCATCGATACCGGCAAAGCGCCGGGCATCGAACCAGCCGGCAGCGCGCGACACAGGCCGTCCGTCGGCTTCGCCGCGCGTTTCCAGGCGGATCACATCGGCTCCCTTGGCGAGCCCCAGCCCCTCGGCGACGCGCTGGCTGGCCGGCTCGACCGAGGACGCCAGCAGGACGATATGCCGTTCCGATGTCTGCCCTTGCAGGCCCGTTGAAAAGCGTGTGCGCGCACCGATGGGATAGGACAGCCGCCTGCGCGACAGCACGAAGGTGCCGCGCCCCTGCTCGGCCCGCAGCACCCCTTCCTGCACAAGGGCCGATATGGCGCTGCGCACGGTGTGGCGGTTGACGCCATAGCGCTCAGCCAGTGCCATCTCCGGCGGCAGCGCGGCGCTTTCTGCGAAATCGCCGACGGCGATCGCCTGCAGGATCTTCTCGGCGATCTGCCGCCACAGCGAGACGCCGCTGCGCCGCTCGATGCTGTCCGCTGCCAGCCGCCCGACCATTGATTGCCCCCAGTCTTCAAGTGCTTGTCATCCACCCGTCATGGACTCGCGCTAGATAATAGGTATAATTTGTATAATTGTCTATATCAATAGACAAATTTGGCGAAGAGGAATGTTGCTGATGCGAGGACAGGAAGCCCGCGACCAGGCCGAACGCAAGGCTGTCATGGCAACCCTGGCGCAATCCAGCGGCGACGACATCGTTCGGCTCTGGAACGAGGCCGGACTGCCTTCGGACGCAGAGTTGCTGCGCGGCCCCGAAACCGGCCTAGTCACCGTGCGCGGCCGCATCGGCGGTGGCGGCGCGCCCTTCAATGTCGGCGAGGCGACGGTCACCCGCGCCACCGTCCGGCTGCCGTCCGGACAGGTCGGCCATTGCTATGCGCTTGGCCGCGACAAGCAGAAGGCGAAGCTGGCGGCCATCGCCGACGCATTGTGGCAGGACCCGGCCTGCCGCGCCGAGGTCGAGACCGGGCTGATAGCGCCTCTGCGGTCGGCCCTGACCACGACGCATGAACGCCGCCGCGCCGAGACGGCGGCCACGAAGGTGGATTTCTTCACCATGGTTCGCGGAGAAGACTGATGGACATCGCAGCGCAATCGATCGAAGGCGGTTTCGCCGATCCGGTCTTCAATGCCCAGACTGTGTTCCGCGCGGTCATGGACGCAATGGCGCGGCCGGGCAGCATGCAGCCGCTGCCGGCCTTCGCCCGCCCGCCGGCGCCGCTCTCGGCGACCGCCGGTGCCATTGCGCTGGCGCTTTGCGACAACGACACTCCGCTGTGGCTCGACCCGGCTTTACAGGCTTCCACCGCCATCAAATCCTGGCTTGGTTTCCACACCGGCGCACCATTGGCCAACACGCCGGCCGATGCGCATTTTGCGTTGATCGCCACGCCGGCCGAGATGATGGCGCTCGACGGCTTTTCGCAAGGCACGCAGGATTATCCCGACCGTTCGACCACGCTGATCCTGCACGTCAGCGATCTCGTCTCCGGCACGCCATTGTTGCTCGAAGGTCCCGGCATCGAAACCAGCGCCACGATCGCGCCGGCGCAGATGCCGCGCCATTTCGTCGAACAGTGGAAGCAGAACATCAAGCGCTTCCCGCGCGGCGTCGACATCATCCTCGCCGCCGCTGATGGCATAGCCTGCCTGCCGCGCACGACGCGCGTCAAGACGATGGAGACGTAATATGTATGTCGCGGTAAAAGGCGGCGAAGCCGCAATTGCCAATGCCCACAGCCTGCTTGCCGACCGCCGGCGCGGCGACCGTTCGGTGCCGGCGCTTCGTCTCGATCAGATCGTCGAGCAGCTGGCGCTCGGCGTCGACCGGGTGATGAGTGAAGGCTCGCTCTACGACCGGGAATTGGCTGCACTCGCCATCGTCCAGGCGCGCGGCGACATGATCGAGGCAATCTTCCTGGTACGCGCCTATCGCACCACGCTGCCGCGCTTCGGCTACACCAAGCCCATCGACACCGCCGCCATGCTGGTCGAGCGGCGGGTATCGGCGACCTATAAGGACCTGCCCGGCGGCCAGTTGCTTGGGCCTACTTTCGATTACACCCACCGGCTGCTCGATCCCGAGCTTGCCGCCGGCGCCGACGTCGCCGAGCCGCTGCAGCGCGAGACCGAGGCGCAAGCCATGCCGCGCGTCTCGGCCATCCTTGCCCGCGAAGGCCTGATCGAGCCGGATGGCGACATGCCGCAGGATCACGTCCCCGGCGACATCACCCGCGAGCCGCTGGAGTTCCCGATGGCGCGCGACATTCGCCTGCAGGCGCTGTCGCGCGGCGACGAGGGCTTCCTGCTGGCGCTCGGCTATTCCACGCAGCGCGGCTATGCCCGCAACCATCCCTTTGTCGGCGAAATCCGCATCGGCGAGGTCGAGCTGGAGCTAGATGTGCCCGAACTGCCTTTTGCTGTCCCGCTCGGCACGGTGCGCATCACCGAATGCCAGATGGTCAACCAGTTCAAAGGGTCGGCGAAAGCGCCGCCGCAATTCACCCGCGGCTACGGCCTGGTCTTCGGCCAGAGCGAGCGCAAGGCGATGGCGATGGCGCTCTGCGACCGCGCGCTGCGCGCCAGCGAGTTGGGCGAGGATGTCGTCGCCGCTGCCCAGGATGAGGAGTTCGTCATCTCGCATTCCGACAACGTCCAGGCGACCGGCTTCGTCGAACATCTGAAGCTGCCGCACTATGTCGACTTTCAGGCCGAACTCGACCTCGTGCGCCGCATGCGCGCCGAATACGACGCCCGCGAAAACCCCGCCAAGGCCGAAGAGAAGCGGGAGGCCGCGGAATGATCGAAGGCCTCTCCCACATGACCTTCATCGTCCGCGATCTCGACCGGATGACCGAGATCCTCGAGGGCATACTCGACGCCCGAGAGGTCTATGCCAGCGGCGCCGAACAGTTCTCGCTGTCGCGCGAAAAGTTCTTCCTGATCGGCGACATCTGGATCGCCATTATGGAGGGCGAGCCCTTGCCGGAACGCAGCTACAACCACATCGCCTTCAAGATCGATGACGCCGATTTCGACCGCTACGCCGAGCGCGTCAAAACGCTTGGCCTCGACATGCGCCCGCCGCGCCCACGCGTCGAGGATGAAGGCCGCTCGATCTATTTCTACGACGACGACAACCACATGTTCGAACTGCACACAGGCACGCTCGCGGAGCGGCTGGCACGCTACGCCAAGGGACTGGAAGTCGCGCAATGACCGACATCGCAACCTACAACTTCGCCTATCTCGACGAACAGACCAAGCGGATGATCCGCCGCGCCATCCTCAAGGGCATCGCCATCCCAGGCTATCAGGTGCCGTTCGCCTCGCGCGAAATGCCGATGCCCTATGGCTGGGGCACCGGCGGCGTGCAGGTCACCGCCTCGATCATCGGCCCCGACGATGTGCTGAAGGTGATCGACCAGGGCGCCGACGACACCACCAATGCCGTCTCGATCCGCGCCTTCTTCAAGAAGGTCGCCAATGTCGCGGTGACCACCGACACAGCCAGCGCCACCATCATCCAGACCCGTCACCGCATCCCCGAGCATCCGCTGACTGCGGGCCAGGTGCTTGTCTACCAGGTGCCTATCCCCGAGCCGCTGCGCTTCCTTGAACCGCGAGAGACCGAAACGCGCAAGATGCATGCGCTGGAGGAATACGGCCTCATGCATGTCAAGCTCTACGAGGACATCGCCAAGCACGGCCGCATCGCCACCACCTATGCCTATCCGGTCAAGGTCGAGGGCCGCTATGTGATGGACCCGTCGCCGACGCCTAAGTTCGACAATCCCAAGATGCACCGCTCGCCGGCCCTGCAGCTGTTCGGCGCCGGCCGCGAAAAGCGCATCTATGCGGTGCCGCCCTTCACCGAAGTGGTCAGCCTCGACTTCGAGGATCATCCGTTCGAGGTGCAGACCTTCGACCAGCCCTGCGCGCTGTGCGCGGCCGAGAATGTCTATCTCGACGAGGTCATCCTCGACGACCATGGCGGCCACATGTTCGTCTGCTCCGACACCGACCACTGCGAGAAGCGGCGCAACGCCCCTACCTCCCCCTTGTGGGGAGGTCGCGCCGAAGGCGCGGGTGGGGGGCTTGACCAATCCACACTCCACTCAGCCCCCACCCCGGCGCTGCGCGCCGACCCTCCCCACAAGGGGGAGGGTAAGGAGAAGCAATGACCGACGAACCGCTGCTGCGCGTCTCGGCGCTGTCCAAATTCTACGGCTCGCGCGTCGGCTGCGACAACGTCTCCTTCGACCTGTGGCCGGGCGAAGTCCTGGCTGTCGTCGGTGAGTCCGGCTCCGGCAAGACGACATTGCTCAACTGCCTGTCGACGCGGCTGCTGCCGAGTTCCGGTACCGCCAGCTACCGCATGCGCGACGGCCAGTTCCGCGAGCTTTATCGCATGAGCGAGGCCGAGCGCCGCTTCCTGATGCGCACCGACTGGGGTTTCGTCCATCAGAACCCTGCCGACGGCCTGCGCATGACGGTGTCGGCCGGCGCCAATGTCGGCGAACGGCTGATGGCTGTCGGCGACCGCCACTACGGCAAGATCCGCGCCACCGCCGTCGACTGGCTGTCGCGCGTCGAGATCGACGAGGACCGCATCGACGACGAGCCGCGCGCCTTCTCCGGCGGCATGCGCCAGCGCCTGCAGATCGCTCGCAACCTCGTCACCGGCCCACGGCTAGTGTTCATGGACGAGCCGACCGGCGGCCTCGACGTCTCGGTTCAGGCACGCCTGCTCGACCTGCTGCGCGGTCTGGTCACCGATCTCGGCCTGGCGGCAATCGTCGTCACCCATGACCTCGCGGTAGCGCGGCTGTTGTCGCAGCGCATGATGGTGATGAAGGACGGCCGCGTCGTCGAAAGCGGTCTCACCGACCGCGTGCTCGACGACCCGCGCGCGCCCTACACCCAGTTGCTCGTTTCCTCGATTCTACAGGTTTGACGATGAAGTCTCAAAGTGCGTGTTCGCGAAACCTTAGCGCGAGGCACCCCCCTCTGGCCTGCCGGCCATCTCCCCCGCAAGGAGGGAGATCGGCTGTCCCTGCTGCTTTCACCAATTACCAAGGCTGCAAGAAAAGCGCTGCGGGTGAAACTGCCAATCTCCACCCTTCCGGGGGAGATGTCCGGCAGGACAGAGGGGGGTGCCTCGCGCCGACACCTCGCAACCACCCGCTTCGAGATTTCACCGTTATTCCGCACGTGCAATTGCATTGGCCAGAGGGGGGTGTTGGCCCGCAAACGAATGACGATGGGAGCACCTTCTGATGGCCACCCCGCTTGTTGTCTCGGACGTCGCCAAGAGCTTCACCATGCATCTGCGCGACGGCATCAAACTGCCGGTGATCGCCGGTGTCTCGTTCTCGATCAGGGCGGGCGAATGCACCGTGCTCGGCGGCCCGTCCGGTGCCGGCAAGAGCTCGATCCTGAAGATGCTCTACGGCAACTATGCCGTCGATGAAGGCCAGATCATCGTCACGCATGACGACGGACTGATCGACCTTGCCACCGCCAGCCCGCGCACCGTGCTTGCCGTGCGCCGGCAAACGATCGGCTATGTCAGCCAGTTCCTGCGCACCGTGCCGCGCGTCTCGGCGCTCGATGTCGTCGCCGAACCGCTGGTCGAGCGCGGCGAGGACCGCGAGATTGCCCGCGACAAGGCACGCGGCTTGCTGGCGCAACTCAACCTGCCGGAAAAACTCTGGGCATTGCCGCCGGCGACCTTCTCCGGCGGCGAGCAGCAGCGCGTCAACATCGCGCGCGGCTTCATCACCGAGCACCCGATCCTGCTGCTCGACGAGCCGACCGCCTCGCTCGATGCCAGGAACCGCGACGTCGTGATCGAACTCATCGCCGCCAAGAAAGCGGCTGATGTCGCCCTGCTCGGCATCTTCCATGACCACGACGTGCGCGAGGCGGTTGCCGACCGCATCATCGACGTTACCGCTTTCGCTCCCGGAAAAGTCGCCGCATGACCAGGAAATTATCGGGGACACCGCTGGTCCACCCGACGGCGGAGGTGCAGAACTCGACGCTCGGCCGCTGGACCGAGATCGCCGACCGCAGCCGGGTGTTGGAGAGCGAACTCGGCGACTATTCCTACATGATGCAGGATTGCGCTGTCTGGTGCGCCACGATCGGCAAGTTTTCCAACATCGCGGCAAGCGTGCGCATCAACGCCACCAACCACCCGACTTGGCGGCCGACACTGCATCACTTCACCTATCGCGCCTCGGATTATTGGGACGACGCCGAACACGAGAGCGAGTTCTTCGCCCAGCGCCGCGCCAAACGCGTCACCATCGGCCACGACACCTGGCTCGGCCATGGCTCGACTATCCTGCCCGGCGTCACAGTCGGCGACGGTGCGGCGGTCGGTGCCGGCGCTGTCGTCTCGAAGGATGTCGCCCCCTACACCATCGTCGCCGGCGTGCCGGCAAAACCGATCCGTGAGCGCTTCGACCGCCGAACCGCCGAACGCTACCAGGCGCTTGCCTGGTGGGACTGGGATCATGCCAGGCTGCGCGCTTCGCTCGACGATTTCCGGGAACTATCGGCCGAGGCCTTCCTGGAAAAATACGAAGGATAATTCTTCACATCATCGTCATGGCAGCCGCATGGCAGGACCTGTTCGATGCCTCCACTGCGAGGAACTGCAGGTCTTGGGCCGACCGTAACTCCACGCCTGTGGAGCGTAACAAAACTGACATCATCGCGACACGGCAGGTTCATGTGGCTGCGTTAGGCGAGTGCCTGACGATCAATATGGTCCGGACTGGAACCTGCCCCATGTCAGTAACCTCTGCCACGCTCGAAATCCGCGGTGTCACCCGACGATTTGGCAAGAACACCGCCGTCAGCGACATCAACATCGCGATCCCGCAGGGTCAGATGGTTGGCATTATCGGTCGTTCGGGCGCCGGCAAATCAACCCTTCTTCGCATGATCAACCGCCTCATCGATCCCAGCCAGGGGTCGATTTTTTTTGACGGCGCCGAGGTCTCCCAGTTGAGCGGCTCGCCGCTGCGGCGCTGGCAACGCGACTGCGCCATGATCTTCCAGCAGTTCAACCTGGTGCCGCGCCTCGACGTGCTGACCAATGTGCTGCTCGGCAAGCTGAACCACCGTTCGACCATGTCAAACCTGTTCGGCATGTTCTCTCGCGCCGAATGCGCCGAGGCGGTCGCGGCACTCGAGCGGCTCGACATTGCCCGTACAGCGCTGCAGCCCGCCGGCACTTTGTCGGGCGGGCAGCAGCAGCGCGTCGCCATTGCCCGCGCCATGATGCAGCAGCCCAGGGTTATCCTCGCAGACGAGCCGATCGCTTCGCTCGATCCACTCAACGCCAAGGTGGTGATGGACTCGCTGCAGGACATCAATTTGCGCGAAGGCATCACCGTCGTCACCAATCTGCACACGCTGGACACCGCCCGCACCTATTGCAACCGCATTGTCGGCATGGCCGCCGGCAAGGTCGTTTTCGACGGGCCGCCGGAAGAGCTCAACCGCGAAGCCGTGCGCCTCGTCTACGGCGCAGACAACAATGGCCAGGAAATCTCAGAGGCCATCACCTCGACCAGCGTTGCCTTCAGCCGAAAGATCGCCGCATCCGCCGGACCGCTCGAGCCCGCATTCCCGGGATACTGAGAGCGGTTGGGATCGCCAGCCCACGTCAAGGGCACCTGTCAAAATCGATAACGCTGCCGGCGCGGGGCCGGAACCTACAGGAGAGATATCCAATGTTCAGGAAGATGGTTTTTAGCGCCGTTTCGGTGCTCGCCATGGCGACCAGCATGGCCCACGCGGCCGATATGAAGGAATTTCGCGTCGGCATTCTCGGCGGCGAAAACGAAACCGACCGGCTGCGCAACTACCAGTGCCTCGCCGACCATTTGAAGACCGAATTCGGCTTCGAAAAGGTCTCGCTGTTCCCCGCCGCCGATTATGATGGCGTGATCCAGGGCCTGCTCGGTGGCACGCTCGACTTCGCCGAGCTCGGCGCTTCCGGCTATGCCAGTGTCGCTCTAAAGGACCCGAAGGCAGTCACCCCGATCCTCACCACCCAGCAGACCGACGGCGCCACAGGCTACTATTCGATCGGCCTCGCCCTGAAATCCTCCGGCATCACCGACATCAAGTCGGCCAAGGGCAAGAAGCTTGGTTACGCCGATCCGGATTCGACCTCCGGCTATCTAATCCCGCTGACCCAAATTCCGAAGGACACCGGCGCTTCGAACGAAACCTTCTTCGCTTCGACTCAGTTCAATGGCGGCCACGAGAACAACGTTCTGGCCGTGCGTGACGGCAAGGTCGACGTGGCGGTGGACGATTCGTCCGGCATTGGCCACTTCAAGGACGGCTACACCTCCGGCACCTTCCACAAGGAAGTCGCCAAGGGCGCCGTCGATCCCAACGACTTCGTTGAAGTCTGGCGCTCCGGCCTGATCCCGAACGGCCCGCTGGTCGTGCGCACCGCGCTCGGCAAAGAAATGACCGCCAAGCTCACCGACTTCTTCACGCAGCTGCCCAAGAAGGACAAGGCCTGCTTCGAAGGCGTCGAAGGCGGCGACTTTACCGGCTACGTTCCGGTGAAGGCAGACTTCTACAAAGTCATCATCGAAGCCCGTAAGGCAGCCATTGGCGGCTAATGGCAAAATCAGGAAGGGCGGCGTTAGCAAACGCCGCCCTTCTTGCATGTCCGATCATGACCCTTTCCGAGACAGCCCCTTCCGGCGCCACTCACCAGATGGCCGACGCCTGGCGTCGCCAGACATCGTTGCGCCGGCTTTACACCGCCATCGGCTTCGGCCTGCTTCTTGTCGGGCTCGGCGGCACCATGTGGTTCGCCGACGAGGCCAATGCCGGGCATTTCTTCGACCGGCTGCCGCATTTGCTGGATTTTCTGAGCTGGCTCGTTCCCAAGGACTGGAACGATGTCTGGCGGGCGATGTTCGACATCGCTTCCCCGCATGACACCGGCACACAGGAATTCAACTTTCCGCTGGGCCGCGCTTATGTCTGGGGCAGCTTCTATATTCCCGAATATTTCGAGCTGATGCTGACCACGCTCAACGTGGCGCTGGTCTCGACCTTCGTCGGCTTCCTCTTTGCAGTGCCGTTTTCCTTCATCGCGGCGCGCAATCTGACGCCGCATCCGGTGCTGCGGCTGATCGTCAAGCGCTTCATGGAGTTGCTGCGCGCCTTCCCGGAGATCGTCATCGCCGGCTTGTTCGCGGCCATCGTCTCGATCGGCCCGATCGCCGCCATCATCGCCATCGGCCTGCATTCGATCGGCGCGCTGGGCAAGCTGTTTTACGAGATAAACGAGAACATCGACATGCGACCCGAGGAAGGCCTGCGAGCCGTCGGCGCCAATTGGTTCGAGCGGGTGCGCTTTGCCGGCCTGCCGCAGGTGCTGCCCAACTTCATGTCCTACACGCTGCTGCGTGTTGAAATAAACGTCCGCATTTCCACCATTATGGGCGCGGTCGGCGGCGGCGGCATCGGTGAGGAACTGAAGCTGTCCATCTCGCGAGGCTTCGGCGCCAAGACGATAGCTCTCGTGCTGCTCCTGTTCACGACGATCTTCATCGTCGACCAGTTCTCCGCCTGGTTGCGTCGCAAGCTGGTCGGCGAACAGGCTTTTGCTGTGGGTTCGTAAATGACGACGACCATGACCGCCGATGAAATCCGGTCGATCGAGGAACGCTTTCCGCAGGTATTCAAGCGGCCATTCCAAAAACGCTTCGGGCCGCTGCTGTTGCTTGGCGGCACCTTTTTCTATCTCCTCTACGCACTGTGGTTCTTCAACCTGCCGCAAGTCATGCGGGAATCGCACTGGGAGCGCCTGCCGCTGTTCCTGACTCAATGGATCAGCTACGATGTGCAGCCGATCTTCCGGCTCGATGAACCGCAGATCACCGCCAAATACCCGCGCTTCTCGGTGCTCGGCCCGAATCCCAGCCCGGACTGGGTCAAGGCCAATCCCGATGGTTCGGTAACGATCCTGATCGACGGCACAGCCAAGTCGGTCACCTTCAACAAGACGCAAGCCACAATCATTGCCAATGATGAAACCGTTGCGGTCGGGCTAAGCACCGGCAGGCCGCTGATCTCCGGACCGGTTCCCGGCTGGATCACAGCGCATGAAGATGAGGTCGTGGCCGACATGGGCTTCGCCGGCGAGGTCCGCGTCGCCGCTGACCGCGTCAGGATACGCAAGCGTTTTCTCGGCTGGGCAAACTTCGTCTTCGACACCCGCTCGCCTTTCTTCGGCAAGTCGGCAGGCGAAGTCGCCTCGATGATCGTCTCCGGACCGGAACTGAAACCGGGCACGTCCAACCTGGCGCTGGCCGGCGACAACATCTGGAACAACGCCCAGTGGCAGCATGGCGATGTCTGGACGAAACTCTTGCAGACCATCGTCATGGCTTTTCTCGGCACCTTGCTTGGCGGCATCGTCGCCTTCCCGCTCGCCTTCTTCGCCGCCCGCAACATCACGCCCAGCCGGCTGGTCAACCAGGTGCTCAAGCGCTTCTTCGACTTCATGCGCTCCATCGACATGCTGATCTGGGCACTGTTCTTCACCCGCGCCTTCGGGCCGGGACCACTGGCGGGCAGTGCAGCCGTTTTCTTCACCGAGATCGGCACGCTCGGCAAAACCTATTCCGAGGCGCTGGAGAACATCGACGACAAGCCGCGCGAAGGCGTCGTCTCGACCGGGGCCAACGGCCTTTTGGTGCAGCGCTACGGCGTGTTGCCGGAAGTGGTGCCGGTTTTCATCAGCCAGACGCTCTACCAGTGGGAATCCAACACCCGCGGCGCGACAATCATCGGCGCCGTCGGCGCCGGCGGCATCGGCCTGAAACTATGGGAAGCGATGCGCACCAATTCCAACTGGGCCAACGTCTTCTACATGGTGCTGCTGATCCTGCTCGTGGTCTTCATCTTCGACAACATTTCCAACTTCCTGCGCCGCCGGCTGAGCCAGACCATCCACGACTACAACAGGATCCAGGCCGAGCAGGGGTAGCCTTGTGACGCAGAAGCCCAATCATCGTCTCGCCTCGCGCCTAGGATCGTCGACGCAGGTCTTCTTCGCGTGACTGTCGCCAGATCAGGGTGCCTAAGCCGCTCGTTTCCACCCGTTCCTGATGTGCTTGTAGCCATCGCGATAGACCGCCTCCGGCGTCTCGGAAAAATCGCGCCATACCTTGGTCGCCGCCGCCAAATCCTTCAGCGAGCGCCCGAACGCCTCGATCGTCAGCCAGTCGTCATAGCCGCTCTTGCGGATGGCGGAAAAAGTTTCCTTCCAGGGAATGTTGCCGCGGCCCGGCACACCGCGATCGTTTTCCGAGATATGGATATGCACGACATTCCGGCGGTGTTTTGCATAGGCGCCGATCGGGTCGGTCTCCTCGATATTGGCGTGGAAGGTGTCATACATCGCCTTGACGTGCGGCCGGTCGATGGCGTCGATATGTTCCGACAGGTCCGCCATCGTGTTGAGCAGATAGCATTCGAAACGGTTGAGCGCCTCAAGACCGATAGTGACGCCATTCTTGCCGGCATGGTCGCCGATCGCGCGTTGCGAGGCGACGGAACGCTTCTTCTCTGCAGCCGTCGGCCCTGAGCCGGAAAAGGCGCCGAGCGTCGAATGCAGCGGGCCACTCAGCGTGTCCGCGCCAAGCGATTGCGCGCAGTCGATCGCCCATTTCATGTAGCTGACACCGGCCTTGCGCGTTGCGGCATCGGCCGAGATCAAATTCATCGCCGGATCGCCGATGGCTGAAACCGCGGTCCGCTCCAGCCCGATACGGTCGAGCAGATCGCCGAGTTTCTTATAGTCATCGGGCGCGCCGGCGAAGATCGGTATTTCGACGCCATCGAA
This sequence comes from Mesorhizobium sp. LNHC252B00, assembly GCF_000502955.1. Lineage (GTDB taxonomy): Bacteria > Pseudomonadota > Alphaproteobacteria > Rhizobiales > Rhizobiaceae > Mesorhizobium. The sequence goes on from NZ_AYWO01000017.1 coordinate 94,468, forward strand.
GCCGGTCGCCTTGATATCCTTGAGCAACGGTTCGTGTTTCTTCGATACGGCCGTCGTCCACAAGAACATGCACATGCCGATCTTCATCGACGCCTCTCCCCCATCAATTCTCCCGCGAGGTCGGAGCTATAGCTTCGTCCACGCCCCATTCTTCTTCGACGACTTCACACAGGCCTCGATGAAGGCCATGCCTTCGACGCCGTCCTGAACGGTTGGAAAGACGACATCCTTTGCCGGCTTGCCGCCCTTGCGGCGCGCCGCGCGGATGGCGCGCGCGGCCTCCTGGTAGATGTTGGCGAAACCTTCGAGATAGCCCTCGGGATGACCTGGCGGCACGCGACTGACACGGCCTGCTACCGGCAGCGCGCCGGCGCCATTGCGGGTGAGCAACTGCTTGGGCTGGCCAAACGGCGTGTACCAGAGATAGTTCGGGTCCGCCTGCACCCATTCCAGCCCGCCCTTGGAGCCATAGATGCGCAGCTTCAGCCCGTTCTCATGGCCGGGCGCCACCTGGCTGGCCCAGATCATGCCCTTGGCCGGGTGCGTCTTGCCGGCCGGTTTGAAGCGCAGCATGACATTGACGTTGTCATCTAGCAGCCGGCCCGGCACGAAGGCGTCGAGATCGGCTGAAAGGGAATCCAGCTCCAACCCGGAAACGAAGCGGGCGAGATTGTAGGCATGCGTGCCGATATCGCCCAGGGCGCCGCCGGCGCCTGCCTGTTTCGGATCGCCGCGCCACGCCGCCTGCTTCTGGCCTGTGGCCGCAAGGTCCTCGGTCAGCCAGTCCTGCGGATATTCGGACTGCACGATGCGGATGTCGCCGAGCAGGCCCTTGGCGACCATTTCGCGCGCCTGCCGCACCATCGGATAGGCGGTGTAGTTGTGGGTCAGCACGAACACCTTGCCAGTCTTCTCGACTATCGCCGCGAGCTTCTTGGCTTCNATAGGCGGTGTAGTTGTGGGTCAGCACGAACACCTTGCCAGTCTTCTCGACTATCGCCGCGAGCTTCTTGGCTTCGGCCAGCGTCGTCGCCAGCGGCTTGTCGCATATGACGTGGATACCGGCCTCCAGGAAGGCCTTGGCCGCCGGCACATGAACATTGTTGGGCGTGACGACGGCCACCGCCTCGATGCCGTCGGACCGCTTGGCCTCGGCCTTGGCCATTTCGGCATACGACGCGTAACTGCGATCGGGGTCGAGCCCGAGTTCGGCGGCAGAGGCTTTTGCACGCGCCGGGTCGGATGACAAAGCGCCGGCGACCAACACGAAGTCATTATCCAGGCGCGCCGCGATCCGGTGCACCGCGCCGATGAAGGCACCTTGCCCGCCGCCAACCATGCCATAGCGGATCGGGCCGCCTCCCGTTTCCGACTTCGATGCGGCGACCATGTCTTTCTCCCTCGTGTTGCTCACCCCCTTGAAGGGAGGTCGATCCGCGCGCGGATCGGGTGGGTTTGCCGGGCATAGAACTCGGCATGAACCGACCCACCCGGCCCTTCGGCCACCCTCCCCTCAAGGGGGAGAGTATGTCCTTTAAATTCCCATCATGGCCCGCAGCACCTTCTTGTCAGTGGTGCCGCCAGCGAAATCGTCGAACGCCTTTTCCGTCACCCGTATGATGTGGTGCTGGATGAAGGGGGCGCCCTCGGCCGCGCCATCTTCCGGATGTTTCAAGCAGCACTCCCACTCCAGCACCGCCCAGGAATCATAGCCATATTGGGTGAGCTTGGAAAAGATGCCGCCGAAATCCACCTGTCCGTCGCCCAGCGAACGGAAGCGGCCGGCTCGGTTGGTCCAACTCTGATAGCCGGAATAGACGCCTTGCCGGCCGGTCGGATTGAACTCGGCGTCCTTGACGTGGAACGCCTTGATGCGCTCGTGATAGATGTCGATGAATTCGAGATAGTCGAGTTGCTGGAGCAGGAAGTGCGACGGATCGTAATTGATGTTGCAGCGTCTGTGGCCGCCGACCGCGTCGAGGAACATCTCGAAGGTCGCACCGTCGAATACGTCCTCGCCCGGATGAATTTCGTAACCGACGTCGACGCCATTGTCCTCATAGACATCGAGGATCGGCTTCCAGCGCTTGCCGAGTTCGGCGAATGCTTCCTCGATCAGCCCGGCCGGCCGTTGCGGCCAAGGGTAAAGGTAAGGAAAGGCCAATGCTCCGGAGAAGCTCACCGAAGCCCCAAGGGCGAGATTCTTCGAGGCCTTGGCGCCGAACGTCATCTGCTCGACCGCCCACTGCTGCCGCGCTTTGGGATTGTTGTGCACCGAAGCCGGTGCAAAACCGTCGAACTGCGCGTCATAGGCCGGATGCACCGCCACCAATTGCCCCTGCAGATGGGTCGATAGTTCGGTGATCTCGACGCCGGCGTCCGCGCAGATGCCCTTAACTTCGTCGCAATAGGTCTTGGATGAGGCCGCCTTCTCGAGATCGAACAGCCGCGCGTCCCAAGTGGGGATCTGTACGCCCTTGTAGCCGAGACCGGCCGCCCATTTGGTGATCGATGCCAGTGAATTGAACGGCGCGGCATCGCCCGCGAATTGTGCCAGAAACAGTCCAGGGCCCTTCATTGTCGTCGGCATCGGCAATCTCCTCAATTTGTCCCGCGACCGAGCATAGCGCCGATTGGAAGCAGGGCCAGCCACTTTGGTCTTTTTCACATCGGCGCATTGTGTACGCCATAATTCTGGTATTACCAAAAGCGGGAATTTGGTCAAGTCTCGCAATGCGCTATGGAAGCCCTCCCGACGTGGAAAGCAGGGGCATATACATCAATGTAATCAACGAAATAATGGGCTAGCACCGCCAGTCTTCTTGCCGTCCAGAAGAAATTGCTGTAGACCTCGTTTCAGACCCAATTGGTCGAACCAGTTTGTGAAAAATGGCTGGGGATGGCCTGGGGAGGAACCCATGCGTCGCCTTTAGCGACGCACGTCGCAGGCGATTTTTGGGAAGGACAGACGATGCATCTTTCGACGCACAACTGGATGCGCGCGGAACCGTTGGAGACGACGCTCAAGCGCATCAAGAAATTCGGCTACGAGTCGATCGAGATTTCCGGCGAGCCGGAGCAGTACAAGACCAAGGAGACCCGGGCGCTGCTGAAGGAGCATGGCATCCGCTGCTGGGGTGCGGTGACCTTGATGTTGGGCGAGCGCAATCTCGCTGCCAGGAACCAGGGCCAGCGCGAGCGTTCCGTTCAGTATGTCAAGGACGTGCTGACGATGGTCAGCGAGCTCGACGGCGAGATCATCACGCTTGTTCCGGCGACAGTCGGCAAGGTCGTTCCTGACGGCACCGAGGAAGAGGAATGGAAGTGGGTTGTCGACGCCACTCGTGAATGCTTCGCCCACGCCAAGAAAGTCGGCGTCAAGATTGCGGTCGAGCCGCTCAACCGCTTTGAAACCTATCTGTTCAATCGCGGCGCCCAGGCGCTGGCGCTGGCCGATGCAGTCAGTCCCGAGTGCGGCGTCTGCCTGGATGCCTACCACATCCATATGGAGGAATTTAATGTCTATGACGCGATCCGGCAGGCAGGAAAGCGCCTGTTCGATTTCCACGTCGCCGACAACAACCGCTTCGCCGCCGGCCTCGGCCAGATCGACTGGCCGAAGATCGTCGCCACCTTGCGGGAGATCGGCTACGACGGCGCGCTGACCAACGAATTCGTCGCTCCTGTCGACCGCACGCCGGCTGCCCCTTATCCCGACATGGTCGAGCGCAATCCGGTCGACATCTCGCCGGAACAGCTGAAGTTCATCCAGGATCACGGCTCGAGCGTGCTCACGGAAAAATTCTACACCGACCAGATGCGCATCAACGCCGAAACGTTGCTGCCGCTGATCAAGTAGCCGACTACCTCTGGGAAATTCGCCTTTCCGCCCTGACCGGGCGGCAGGGTTGGGGAAGAATATGCGCATCAAGACCGTCCTAGCCTGGTGGGTCCGCGTCCCGATCGAAGCCGCTCGGCAACACCGCAGCGATTTCGGCCAGGTGACGACCTTCGACGCCGCCATCCTGCGCATCGAGACCGATGACGGACTGGTCGGCTGGGGTGAAGGCAAGAACGCCGCCGGCAGCGCCGGCAGCTATGGCGCCCTGGTCCACATGCTGAACTGTGAGGTCGGGCCGCAATTGATCGGCCGCGATCCGGCCGATATCGGTGTGATCTGGGAAATGCTCTACAATGGCGTGCGCCACGATAGCGCCGCCCGCGCTGGCCACGCCATGCCGCAACTGGCGCGGCGCGGCATGAGCATCGCCGCCATCAGCGCCGTCGACATCGCGCTGTGGGACATTCTGGGCAAATCGCTTGGGGTTCCAGTTTGGCGGCTGCTGGGTGGCCGCAAGCTCGACCGCATGCCGGCCTACGCATCAGGCGGCTGGGCGGCGACCGACGCCATCGGCGAGCAGTTGAAATCGTATATCGCCAGAGGCGGTTTCAAGGCGCTGAAGATGCGGGTTGGTGCCATGGACGGCGCAGCACACGTGTCTGCCGCCCGTGTCCATGCCGCACGGCAGGCGCTCGGCCCCGATATCGAGTTGATGGTCGACGCACATGGCACCTACACCGTGGCCGAAGCCAAGCGCTTCATCCACCTCGTCAACGACCTCGACCTCGCCTGGTTCGAGGAGCCTGTTATTGCCGATGACAAGCCCGGCATGGCTGAAGTGCGGGCATCGGGCGCGGTTCCGATCGCGACTGGCGAAAGCGAAGCGACCCGCTATGCTTTTCGCGACCTCGCCATGCTCAAGGCCGCCGACATCTTTCAGCCCGACCCTGCTTTCTGCGGCGGCATCAGCGAGGCGATGAAGATCGGCACCATCGCCAGTGCCTTCAACCTGCGCTTTGCGCCGCATCTGTGGGCAGGTGCGCCCTGCTTCTTCGCCGGGCTGCATGTCTGCGCTGCCTCGCCGTCGAGTTTCACCGTCGAATATTCGCTCGGCGCGAACCCGATGATCCACGATCTGATCGAGGAGACTGTCGAAGCCAAGGACGGTATGATAGCGATCCCCGAAAGGCCGGGTCTGGGATTCACGATTTCGGAGCGATTCCTGGAGGCGCACGCGCAACGCGATTGAAGATGAAAGAAAAGAACCTTCTTGCGGAACTCGCCGCCTACCTGTTCTCCCATTCGGACAAGGAGACCGGCCGAACGCCGTCGGAACGCGAACTGGCGGAGCATTTCGGCGTCAGCCGCGGCCAGATCCGCGAGGCGCTCGCCATCCTCGAGGCCATGCGCATCGTCGAGCGCCGCGCCAAGTCCGGCATCTATATCGACACCAAGCAGGCCAGCGTCGAAGCCATGGCGCTTTTTGCGCGCGCCGGCCTGCCGCTCGACCCGATCCAGATCTACGAGACGGTCGAACTGCGCAAGATCCACGAGATCAAGGCGGCCGAGCTAGCCTGTTCGCGCGCCACCGAGGAGAATTTCGAGCGACTGCGCGAAATCCTGAAAGCTTCGGAAAAGCGCATCGCGGCGGGCGAAGGCCTCGCCAAGGAGGACCGCGAATTCCACCTCGAGATCGTGCGTGCCACCAAGAACAGCGTCTTCCACAATGTCTGCAGCGTCTACTACATGATGGGCGAACAGCGCCTGCCAATCTATTTCAACGATCTGGAGCGCAGCGTGCGCTCGCACGCCGAGCACATCCAGATCTATGAGGCGCTGCTGCGCCGCGACGGCAATCTCGCCCAGGCGCTGATGAGCGCCCATCTGCAGGGCGCCGAGAGCTATTGGAAGGGGCTGATCGAGGGCCATGGCGAGCAACCGCAAAGCCCGGCGCTCGAAAAAGCCTGATCGACATGGCCCGCATCCTCACGACACACCCGCTACATCAGCGCGCCTCGGCCATGCTGGCCGGCGCCGGCGAACTCGTCGTCGCTTCTGCCATCGATCCAGCCACGCTGGCCGCCGAGGCGAGGAATGCCGACATCGTCATCGTCCGCGCGCCGCTGCCGCCGGCGCTGTTCGAGGGCGCCTGGAAGCTGCGGGCGGCGATCCGCCATGGCGCCGGGCTCGACATGATCCCGATGGAAGCTGCGACCGCCGCCGGCGTGCTGGTGGCGAACGTGCCGGCGGTCAACGCGCGCTCGGTGGCGGAACACGTCATGTTCGTGGCCCTTGCCTTGCTGCGCAACTTCCGCGTCGTCGACCGCGACCTGCGGGCAAGAGGTTGGCTCGCCGGCCGCGAGCACGCCAACGCCAACAGCGAACTCGCCGGCAAGACGATCGGCATCGTCGGCCTTGGTGCCGTCGGCCAGGCTGTCGGCCACATTGCGGCGCACGGTTTCGACCTGAATGTGGTGGCAACGACGCGCAGCATGCAGCCGGCGCCGGAGAAGGTCGGCTTCCTGTCGATCGATGCCCTGGTCGAGCAGAGCGACATCATCGTTCTGTGCTGCCCGCTGACGCCGGAGACGCGCGGCTTGATCAACCGCGAGCGGATCGCGCGCATGAAGCCGCATGCGTTGCTGATCAACGTCTCGCGCGGACCGGTCGTCGACGACGACGCACTGATCGAAGCCTTGCGGAAGCGCCGGATTGGCGGCGCTGCGCTCGATGTCTTTACGACGCAGCCGCTGCCGTCAAATCATCCTTATTTCAGCTTCGACAATGTCATCATCACTCCGCATATGGCCGGCATCACCGAGGAGTCGATGATGCGGATGGGCATTGGCGCGGCGGGCGAAGCCTTGCTGGTGCTGGCGGGCAAATTGCCGGTCAACCTGCGCAACCCCGAAGTGGTCGATCACTACCGGCGGCGGTTTCCGGCCGACAGCTGAAGCATCGCGGTTTCGCCCCAATTCTCGGAGACGCTGAGAACTATGTTCGGCCTTCGCCTCAAATGTCTGACCGTTGCCGCGTCTTCACTCTGCGTCTTGCCGTCATTTGCGGAGGCCCAGAGCAGCTACGTCTATTGCGATAACGGGCTGCGCTGCTTCAAGGCGCCGTGCCCATCGAGCAGCGCGCTTGACCTTGGCACCGGCACGATCGTCAAGGGCGTGGCGATCGACCCCAGCGGATTGCCGCAGGCCGACAAGGCGATAACGGATCTCTCCGACGCGCTTTATGCCGGAAAGATCGTCGTCAGGGGATCGATCGAGCAACGCACCCAGACCGTCACCGGCAAGGAATACACCCTCCCCTGGCTGGTCGCGACCCGCATCGTACGGACCGCCAAGGATAGTGAACGCAAGCACTGTTCGTCGCACTGATCGTCGGTCCAGCTCCGGTCACGAGCCAAGCAGCGACTCAATTTCAGCAGCAATCCGCAACAGACGCCGGTCATGGCCGCTGCGCGCCGCAAGCATCAATCCGGCAGGCAGCGCCGTGCGCGGCATAGGCAGCGAGATCGCGCAGAGGTCGAACTGGTTGGCGACCTGTGTGTTGCGCAGCAGCAGGCCTTCGATGCGGTCGCGCAGTTCGGCATCTCCGGCCATCGAAGCGATGGTCGGCGCCATCACAGGTGTGGTCGGCAAGACCAGCACATCGAGCGATGCCAGCCGCTCATCCATGGCGGCGGCGAGCGCTGCACGACGGCGTATCGCCCTGATATAGACAGGCGTCGGCAGCATTGCTGCCCGTGACAGAGGCCCGCTGACGTGCGGGTCGACAGGCACCGACGCTCCCGTCGCCAACCAGTCGGCATGCACTTCGGCACCCTCCATCGCTGCGATCGAACCGCGCTTGGTGGCCGCGCGCATCTCTCCAAGCAGATCGTCGATCGGCAGGTCTGCGACCTGCGTGCCTGCCTGCTCGATCTTGCCAAGGTAGTGGTCAAACGCGGTCGTCACCTCGCCTTCCGTCTCTTCGAAAAGAATGCCGCGCGGGATGCCAATACGAAGCCCCCTAAGAGCAATCTGCGCCAGCGCGGTCGGTATCTCGCCGGCCATCACGGCGTCGGCAGCGGCACACTGAGCGACGGTTCTGGCAAGCGGCCCGATCGAGTCCAACGTGGCGGACAACGGGAAGGCACCGGTCAGCGGCACACGCCGCGCCGTCGGCTTGAAGCCGACCACGCCATTGAGCGATGCCGGAATGCGTACCGAACCACCGGTGTCGGAACCGATCGATATCTCGCTCGTCGCCTCACCGACGGAAACGCCGGCGCCCGAGGAGGATCCGCCGGGTATGCGGCTGGCGTCAACGGCATTGCCGGGCGTGCCAAAATGCTGGTTGTCACCGATCGCGGTGAACGCGAATTCGGTCATGTTGGTCTTGCCGATTATGACAGCGCCGGCCTGCCGCAGCCGGCTGACGATCGCGGCGTCGAGCAGTGCAGGCGCGGCGGTCTTGCGCATCAGCGAACCGGCCGTGGTCGCTTCGCCGGCGACATCGAACAGATCCTTGATCGAGACAATGGTGCCGTCGANGCATCAGCGAACCGGCCGTGGTCGCTTCGCCGGCGACATCGAACAGATCCTTGATCGAGACAATGGTGCCGTCGAGCGGTCCGAGCTTCACCCCCGCCCGCTTGCGGGCATCGCTGGCGTCAGCCGCCGCTCGTGCGACTTCCGCATAAACCTTGGTGAACACGCGCTCTTCACCGGCACGGGCGGCAAGGCGCGCGAGGATGATTTCCAGATGATCCCGGACTGATTGCATTTCGGTGTCGGACTCCAGACGCCTCGAACGTCCTTAGTGCAGCGGCATGGCTTGCCGAGACTTAACCCGGCGCGGACGGTTTTGCACCCCTGCCGAACGGAAGGAAGACACCGATGCTCTATAAGGGTAGCTGTCACTGCGGAAAGGTCACGCTTGAATTCAAGGCCAAACTGACCGGGGCCGTGCGGTGCAATTGCTCGATATGCGCGCGCAAAGGCGCCCTCTTGTGCGCCATCCCGCACGAAACCTTGCAGGTGCTGGCTTGGGGCGACGATCTCGGCACCTACACATTCGGCAACCATGCCATCGCGCACCGCTTCTGTCGCACTTGCGGCATCCATCCCTTTGCAGAGGATGTCCGTGAAGACGGTGACCGCAATGCCTACGTCAACATCAACTGCGTCGCAAATCTCGATCCCTCTACCCTGTCGATATTCGACTTCGACGGGCGCGCTGTCTGAACCCGCCGCCGGCGCCTTGTGTCAACGGCAGCTTTGCCGCCGCCATCAGAACGGCAGCGGCTCGAAACCGTGATGGTTATCGGGCCGATGCGCGGCGTCGGGGAGGCTTGGTCCTGGCAATAGGAAGCTATTCGGCGCGTTTCGGACCGCGCAGGAACACCACGACGGCCGCCAGCAGTGTCGCCGCGCCGCAATAGGCGAAGGCAGTGGCCACGCCGGCATGGTCGACCAGCAGGCCGCCAAAGAGCACGTCGGCTCCGGCGGCATCCTGGCGCGGCTGGCCGACGTGCTTGCCGCCACGGTGATCCGCTCATGGGTCGAACGCGGCTGCCGTGATGGATCGCCGCAGTCAGGGACCGCGAAATCGGCCGCGTGCTGGCCGCCATCCATCTCGAGCCGAACCACGGCTGGACGGTTGAGTCCCTGGCCCGGATGATGGGCGCCTCGCGATCGGGATTTGCCGAGCGCTTCGCCACCGTCGTTGGAGGAACGCCGGCAAAATATGTCACCCAGGTCAGGCTGCATCAGGCGAGACAATGGCTGATCCGCGACCGGATGAAAATCTCCGTCGTTGCCGGGCGTCTCGGTTACGAATCGGATGCCGCCTTCAGCCGCGCCTTCAAACGCGTCATCGGCTCGGCGCCCGGCCACCTTCGCGCCGAGGAACAGACTGCTATCCGCCAGGCCGGCTGAGCTGCCTCCAACACCCGCTCCAGCTGGAGTTCACACAGCGTGCCGCAAGCTGACGCCGCTGCCCTTATCGAACAGCACCACCTTGTCCGGGTTCCAGGCGAAACGCACCGATTGCTCGATCGCAACATCGGTCCTGGCCGGCGGCGAGCCAACGAAGCTCGCCACATAGGTATCGCGCGGATTGTTGTAGATCTCGTGCGGCGTACCCGTCTGCACGATGCGGCCATGGTTGAGCACGCCGACCTTGTCGCCCATCGACATCGCCTCGATCTGGTCATGGGTGACGAACAGGAACGTGGCGCCGAGCTGCATCTGCAGGTTCTTCAGTTCCGTGCGCAGCGCCTCGCGCAGCTTGGCGTCAAGCGCCGACAGCGGCTCGTCCATCAAGAACACGCGTGGCTTGCGCACGATGGCGCGGCCGATCGATACGCGCTGCATCTCACCGCCTGACAGCTTGTCGGTCTTGCGGTCGAGCAGATGCTCAATCCGCAGCGTTCGGGCGGCACGGTCGACGCGATCCTTGATCTCGGCGTCAGGTCCTCCGGTCAAGCCGGAGGATGACGGCGTGAGAGTTGAGAGGGCGACGCACACCGACCGGCGCGGACCGGCGCAAACGCGACCTGCCGGATAGCGTCAGCTGCTGATCATCTCGTAGTCTTGTTGAGAACCGTGACGATCGCCGCGAGAATCACTGTCGCGGCGGCAACTTCCCACACGAAAACCTGCTTGTAGAACGGCGGCGTGGCGAGCTGCGCCTTGCCGCCGATCGTATTGGGGTCCGGCGGCTTGAGGAAGAAGGCGCCGTAGAGATGGGCTACCGTCATCGAAACCAGCAGCACAATGCAGAAGATCATCGCCACCACCAGCGCAACCTTCACTACGCTGCGTGGCTTGACGCCTGGCTCGGCCAACGGCAGCAGGTTGTTGACGAGTCCGGCGAGCACCACGAGACCGCTGCCGACCGCGTACAGCCCGATAGAAAAAGGCTGGAAGATCAGCACCAGCGCCAGGACACCGAGGCCGATAATGAAGACCTCGAGGCGAAACGCGCCGGCGGGGCTGATGCCGGAAGAACTGTCGCTCATGACCGCACCGCCCTTCCGGCATCATCGAAGACGTGGGTTTGCCTGGGATCGGGGCGCAGGTTCAGAGCCTCGCCGATCTTGACCCGCTGGCTGCGTGGCACCACGACGCGGATGTCGCCGCCCATGGCCGTGCGGGCATGAATAAGGGTTTCGGCGCCCATGGGCTCGATGAGTTCGGCCTGGGCGGCGATGGTGCCGCGGTCTGCCGCGTCGGTTGCGGTGAAGGCACGGGGGCGGATGCCGATCGTTACCTTTCCGGGCCGCAGGTGCTCGACGGCCGCGTCGGTGGTGATCGCCAGGGTATTGCCGGCGACGGTCATGTCGGCCATGCCATCGGCGAACGTCTTGAGGTCGGCCTCCAGAAGATTCATCTGCGGCGTACCGATGAAGCTCGCCACAAAAACATTGGCGGGCTTGGCGAACACTTCGTGCGGTGAGCCCACTTGCTCGATCAGGCCGTCCCTCATGATGGCGATGCGGTCGGCCATGGTCAGGGCTTCGAGCTGGTCGTGGGTGACGATCACGGTCGCTTTGGATAGGCCTTGCAGCACCTCCTTGATCTGGCCACGCATGGTCTGGCGGAGCTCGACATCAAGACGCGACAACGGCTCATCGAAGAGGAAGCAATTGGGATCGCGGACGATGGCGCGGGCCATGGCGACGCGCTGCTTTTCACCTTCGGATATCTGGCTGGGCAGCCTGTCGAGGACTTGCTCCAGGTGCAGGATCGCCGCGACGCGGTTGACGCGGGCAGTGCGGGCAGCCGCGGAAATGCCGTCATGGTAGAGCGGGAAGGCGATGTTCTCTCCGACCGACGCCGACGGGTAGAGGGCGTAAAATTGGAACACCATTGCGATGTCGCGCTTTTCGGGCGGCAGGTTGTTCATCACCCTGCCGGCGAGGACGACCTCGCCGCCTGAGACGCTTTCGAGCCCGGCGATCACGCGCAGGGTAGTCGTCTTGCCACAGCCGGACGGGCCGAGAAGGCAGACGACCTCGCCGGCAGCCACCGACAGGTCGACGTCCCTGACCGCCGTGAAGGAGCCGAAGCGCTTGGTGACTTTACGGAGTTCGATGGTTGACATGTCAGCGCTTCACCGTGCCGAAGGTGACGCCGCGCAACAGATGGTCTTGCAGGAAGAAGGTGACCAGGAACACGGGAATGAGAAACAGGGTTTCAATGGCGGCAAGCAAGGTCCAATCGGTGCCGCGTCCGCCCGAAGACACGGCCTGGTTCATGGCAACCGGGACCGTCCGCGTGTCGGGTCCCGACAGCAACAGGGCGAACAGGAACTCGTTCCAGGTGAGGATCAGGCCAAACACAAACGTCGCGGCGAGGCCGGCGATGACCTGGGGAAGGGCAATCTTGAAGAACACCCGGATTCCAGAGGATCCGTCGATGCGGGCCGCATCCTCGACGTCGGGCGACAATTCGTCAAAGAAGCTTTTCATCATCCAGATGGTGAAGGCAAGATTGAAGGCGGTGTAGAGCATGATGATGCCGAAATATGAACCCGACAGGCCCACCACGCGGAACATCAGGATCACGGGAATGATCACCACGATCGCCGGCAGCATGCGCGTGGTCAGGATGATGAACAGGTAGGTGTCGTTGCCTTTCAGCGGATAGCGCGAGAAGCCGAAGGCCGCGAGGGTGCCGATGGCGAGGGCGAGCAGCACCGACACCGACGCGATGAAGATCGAATTGAAGAAGTAACGATCGAACCCCGTCGCTTCGGGGGCGCCGCCCGGGGTCATCGAGCGCGAGAACACGGACCCGAAATTTTCGAGCGTCGGCGTGAAGACAAAATGGTCTGGAATCAAACCGAACAGCGAGGTGGGCGATAGCGTCGGCGGGACGAGGAGCGCGTCGCCCTGCGGTTTGAAGGCGGTGAATATGATGAACAGCACCGGCAGAAAATAGATAAAGGCGACGACGGCCACGCCGAGCGTCCGCCCCCAGCCGGCTTTGTCCACACCGCTCGCCCTACGCAGGCCGAGCTTTCCCCATATCGATTCGGCCACAGGTCAGGCTCCCAGCGTGCGGCGGTTGGCGAGGTAAAGGTAGAGGTTGGTGAGAACAATCACCATGAAAAGCATCAGATAGGAGATCGCCGCGCCCTCGCTCGTCTTGTTCTGCTCGTTGGCGATGCGGATCAGGTGATAGGAAATCGTCAGCGTGTCGTTGCCCCCCTTGGTGAGCAGGATGACCAGATCCGCCAGCTTGAAGGCCTCGATCGTGCGGAACAGCAGGGCCAGCATAAGAAGGCCGCGGATGTAGGGGAAGGTGATCATCCAGAACTGCCGCCATCGCGACACACGGTCGATGGCGGCCGCCTCATAGAGGTATTTCGGCACCGATACGAGGCCCGCCAGGACAAGGAGCATGACGAAGGGCGACCACATCCACGCGTCGGCGAAAACGATTCCCGTCACCGCACCGACCTTGGTGCTCATCAGGATGAACTGGTCGCCGGCGATCGAATTGATGACGTAGCTGAGGATGCCGAAGGTCGGGTCGTAGTAGTAGGTGAAGAACACGCCGGAGGCGACAACCGAAAGCATCATCGGCGTCAGCACCAGGATCAACAGATACTTGCGCAGCGGGAATTGCTTGGAGAACAGGATGGCCAGCAAAAAGCCGACGATCATCTGCGCGGAGACGGTGAACACCACGAACATCGCGGTATTGATCAGCGCGCTCCAGGTCGCGTTGGCGGCGAGATCGTTGGTGAGAATCCGGGCGTAATTTCCGAGGCCGATAAATCGGATCGTCTGCTGGTTGGCCTGATAGGCGAAGAACGAAAGGCCCAGCGACCACAGCAGGGGGAAGATATTCATCACGAACAGAACGGCGATCGCCGGGGCAACCAGCAGGGCGCCGAAGTAGTGGCGCCGATACGCGTTGACGGTAAATGCGGCCGCGACCAACGTCGCCGTCACGCCCACCACCCAGAAGGATAGTGCCGCCGGCAAGACCGCGATCGATATGGCCGAGACGACGACGGCGACGGCGATGGCGAGTTTCCAGTTGTGAGCAACAACCGCGGTGAACAGTGGTGCCGGCAGGGAGTGTGAAGCAGCGGTCATGGGAGTCCGGAATGTGGAGCGTCTGACGTTACAGTGACGGGGAGCGGCTTTGCCGCTCCCCGCAGATTTGTTGGAGAGTTACTGGATCAGGCCGGCGTTCTTCAGGAGGTCCTCCTGGAACTTGGCGACATTATTCATGGTGGTCTTGGCGTCTTGCTTGCCGGTGATGGCAAGATCGTACTGGTCCTGCTGCTGGGTGAGCATCTCGAAGAACTGCGGCACGTGCCACATATCCTTCTGCCAGTCGAGCGAGTTTGCCCAGGCGCGGTTCCACGGACGGTAGGTCACGTATTTTGGATCGGTGTACACGGAGGTGATAGCCGACTGACCGCCAGCCGCGGCGAACTGGTGCTGGATCTCGGGCGAGAGCCACCACTTGACGAAGCCGACCGCTTCCTTGATCTGCGCGTCCGTTGTCCAGGTGGTCAGCACGAAAGGCTGTCCGCCGATCTGTGACGTACGATTGATCTTGCCGTCGGCGCCGCGCAGGCCCGGCGCCATTCCGAACACCAACTTGTCGGCAACCTTCGAGGTCTTGGGATCGAGCGAGGCTTCGCCGAGGCCGATCCAGTCGACGTTCATGGCGACCTTGCCCTCACGGAACAACTGGTCGGAGACGAAGATGTCCATGGTGCCAGTCTTGACCACCGGGGGCATCCACTTGAGCATGCTCATGAAATGGTCCATGCCCTCGATGGACTTCGCCGAGTTCACGACGCCTTCGGCATGTCCCGTCGGTGCCTTCGTTTCATCCCAGATGCCGCCGCCATGCTGCCAGACAAACGAGTGGACCGAGCTCGTCGAGAAGTCATAGCCTTTGCCGGCCTGATAGGCGATGCCGTAGAAATCGTCATCCAGCACCTGGCCGGCGAGCTTGTCGCCCTTCTTGCGCTGGAAGAATTCGCCAACATGCGCGAACGTGTTCCAGTCCATGTTGTCGAGTTCTTCGCCGGTGCAGGGCAGCTTCTCATTGTACTTCGCCTTGAAGGCGGCCTGCTCGCCTTCGTCGCAGATCACGTCCTTGCGGGCGTAGGTGACCAGCACGTCCGGGAACTGCGGGAAACCATAGTAGTTCGGCGTCGAGTTCGGATAGGTTGAATAGGCATTCACAATCGCCGGATGCATAGAGTCCATTGTGGCCTTCAGTTCCGGGTCGGCGTCGATCAGATCATTGATCTTGCGGAAATAGCCCCCCTCAATAAACGCTCCAAGCCACTGAGAATCCGACACAGCGAAATTGTACTTCTGTTCACCAGATGTAAGAGACGCATTGACACGGGTATAGAAATCCGGCCACGGAATGAAGTCGATATCAAGCGTCACCTTGTTGCCGGAAGCTGGCTTGTATTGCTCGTCGAAGAACTTCTTCATGATGCGCATTGGCGGCCAATCGGGACCGACCATCGTCAGTTTCACCTCGTCGGCAGAGGCATAGGTCACGCCCCCCACCAGTAGCGTGGCAGCGAAGCTGGCGGCTGTCGCTAGCCCTTTCACTTTCGTCATCGCGGTCATTCGGGTTTCCTCCCTTTGGTAAACCGGATTACTTCTCGCCGTTCGCGTCAGGTCATTGCCTGGCCGCTCGCGGCGTCGAAGACGTGGATTTTCCTGCTGTCGATGGCGATTGATGCCGAATCGCCAGTCCTGATGCTGGCGGCGGTCGCTTCCGGCAGCACCATGCGCAACATTTCGCCGCCCGCCTCGACCGAGACGATGGTGATGTCGCCGAGCGGCTCGAGCAGATGCACCTTCGAGGCGACCGCAGCTTCGCCCTTGGCGGCGAGCCGGATGTCGCTCGGGCGAATGCCGATCAGCACCGCCTCGCCGGCATTGGCGGTCTTGCATGGCGCCGCCGGAACCAGAGTGCCGAGCGGCGTGTCGAAAGATTTGGCGTCGGCCCGCACCGAAGCCTTGAACAGATTCATATGCGGCGAGCCGATCTTGCTGGCGACATAGGCATGGACGGGCCGCTCGTAGAGTTCGTCCGGCGTACCGATCTGGACGATGCTGCCGTCGCGCATCACCGCGATCTCCTCGCCCATCGACAGCGCCTCTAGCTCATCGGGCGTGGCATAGATCACGGTCATGCCGAACTGGCGGTGCAGCCGCTTCAGCTCGGCGCGCGTCTCGTGGCGAAGCTTGGCATCGAGGTTGGTGAGCGGCTCGTCAAGGAGGAGAATCTTCGGCCGGCGGATGAGCGAGCGGCCGAGCGCGACGCGCTGCTGCTCGCCGCCGGACAGGGTCGCCGGCTTGGCCCTCAGCCGGTGCGTCAGCTTGAGGATCTCGGCGGTCTCATTCACCCGCTTGTCGATCTCGCCGCGCGCGGTTTTTTCCTCGCGCAGCGGATAGGCGAAATTGTCGTAGACGTTGAGGTGCGGATAGAGCGCAAAGGACTGGAATACCATCGAGATGCCGCGGCCCATGATCGGCGCGCGGGTCACGTCCTTGCCGCCGATCTCGACAGTCCCGCTGTCGGGCGGCACCAGACCCGCAATCGTGCGCAACGTCGTCGTTTTGCCGACCGAACTCGGCCCGAAAAGGACGAAGAAGCGGCCTTCGTCGACGGCGAAGCTCAGGTCGTGGACGGCCCGCACGGATCCATAGGTCTTGCTAACCCTGTCGAGGCGGAGCGCAATGCCGTTGCCGGCACCAGGCGACGCCTGCGTCACGATGCGCCACCTCGTGCGGACGGAACACGCGCCATCCGTATGATCCTCCTCGCCCTGCCGAAATCGACTGCGGCTGTCATTCCTGATCCGCCCTTTCTTCTTCATCTGGTATTACCAATTCCCGACGCCCGTCAAGCGCTTTTCTTGAGCGTAGCCGCCAATCGGAATCTTCCATCTTCTCGCCTATCCCTATATTTTTCCTTCTTTTTCGTTTCAACAGGCTCGGAAAGCTTGTACCTACATTTGGATCCAACAGAAATATCGAATCGTCGGAAAATAAATCTGGTCGAACCAGATTTACGCTATCCCACCGACAAGACCTGTACTTTAATGCCGTCGCTGCCTTCCGACTCCGCGACCGCCGCACGCACCAGCGCGCCGGCCGCCCATTGCGCGACCGACATCGTCCGGCGACTGTCCAACCCCCAGATATCCTTGAGCACGATCAGCACCTCGACGCCGAAGATCAGCGACAGCGCCTGCGCCAGCCGCTTGAATTCGCGCGGCGGCAAACGGCCCTTGAGCGGTGCGATCGCCTGTTTCAGCAAGTCGATGCGGTGACCACGCGTGAAAGCCGGCTCGCCGTCCAGCGTGCCGGCCTGACGCCGCGCCCACTGATCGAGCGACAGCTTCAGCGCTGCCTTGAACGTCGCCTCGAAGGCCTCGATGCGCGGCATGGCCGTGTCGAACAGATCGGCGACCCGGCGCTCCGCATCCGCGGAGGTCGATTGCCAGGTGAGGATTGGCCCTAGCCCCTCGTCGACTACCGCTTGCACCAGTGCTGCCTGGCTCGGGAAATACCGGTAGGCGGTGGCACGGGAAACCTGTGCCGCCTCGGCGACTTCGCTGACCGAGGGCGTGACGCCCGCCTGCATCAGCCTCGTCGCCGTCTCCAGCATCAGTCGTTTCGTGCGCGCGCGCGGCCCGCGCTCTATCGCCTGGCCGTTTCCCGGCTCAGTGCTGTCGCTCGCTGTGGATTGTTGACGTGAGACATCCATATCAATACGATACGCGCGTCTCAAAAATTTGCAATGGCCTTCGCTTGCCGGAAGGTCGGGCAAGCAGCCGGCGGGGAAACGCGATGAAGCGCATCTATGTGGTGGGCACCGCCGACACCAAAGGTGAGGAACTCGCCTTCCTGGCCGATGCGATCGCCGCCACCGGTGCCGCGGTGTCCCGCGTCGATGTCGGAACACGCGAAGCAACAGTTCCCGTCGACATCACCGCAAAGGAAATTGCCGGCCATCATCCCGACGGCCGTGACGCCGTGCTCGGCGGCAATGACCGTGGCGCCGCGGTCGCCGCGATGGGCATCGCCTTTGCCCGCTTTGCCCAATCGCGAAACGATATCGCCGCCATGATCGGCATTGGCGGTGGCGGCGGCACCTCGATCATCACGTCGGGCATGCGTGCCCTGCCGCTCGGCCTGCCCAAAATCATGGTTTCGACGCTCGCCTCCGGCGATACCGCGCCTTACGTCGACGTTTCCGACATCATCATGATGCCTGCGGTGACCGACATGGCCGGACTGAACCGGCTGTCCCGCGTCATCCTGCACAATGCCGCCCAGGCGATATCGGGCATGGCGGCAACGCCGGCGCCACCGCCCGACGGCAAGCCGTCGATCGGCCTCACCATGTTCGGCGTCACCACGCCTTGCGTAACCGCGATCGCCGACCAACTCCGTTCGGCCTATGACTGCATGGTCTTCCACGCCACCGGCACTGGCGGCCGCAGCATGGAGAAGCTGGCCGACAGTGGCCTGCTGTCCGGCGTCATCGATATCACCACGACCGAGGTCTGCGATCTCTTGTTCGGCGGTGTTTTACCGGCGACGGAGGATCGTTTCGGAGCGATCGCCCGCACCAGGCTGCCTTATGTCGGTTCGGTCGGCGCGCTCGACATGGTGAACTTCTGGGCTCCTTCGACCATTCCGGAGCACTATCACGGTCGGCTGTTCTACGAACACAATCCTAACGTCACGCTGATGCGCACCACGGCGCAGGAATGCCGCGCGATCGGCGAATGGATCGGCGGCAGGCTCGCCCGCAGCGAGGGGCCGGTGCATTTCCTCATCCCTGAAAAGGGCGTCTCGGCGCTCGACATCGAAGGCGGGGCCTTCTTTGATCCGGAAGCCGACGCCGTGCTGTTCGAAGCCATCGAGCGCACCATCAAGCCAAATGGCACCCGGCGCGTGAAGCGCCTTCCACTCCACATTAACGACCCGGAATTCGCCGTGGCCGCGGTCGCAGCTTTTCTCGACATCGCCAGACAGTGAGATTCAAGACATGCCCGCCATACCGCGCAAGGACATACTGAAGAGATTCAGGGGAATGATCGACAAGGGCGTGCCGATCGTCGGCGGCGGCGCCGGCACCGGCCTGTCGGCCAAGGCCGAGGAGGCTGGCGGCATCGATCTCATCATCATCTACAATTCCGGCCGCTACCGGATGGCCGGCCGCGGCTCGGCCGCTGGCCTGCTCGCCTATGGCAATGCCAATGAGATCGTCAAGGAAATGGCCTACGAGGTTTTGCCTGTGGTCAAGAAGACGCCGGTGCTGGCCGGCGTCAACGGCACCGATCCCTTCGTCATCATGCCGCTGCTCTTGGCCGAGCTGAAGACCATGGGCTTTTCCGGCGTGCAGAACTTTCCCACCATCGGCCTGTTCGACGGCCAGATGCGGCAAAGCTTCGAGCAAACCGGCATGGGCTTCGGGCTCGAGGTCGACATGATCGCCGAGGCGCGCAAGCTCGATCTGTTGACCACGCCCTATGTCTTCAATCCCGACGAGGCCCGCGCCATGACAAAGGCCGGAGCCGACATCGTCGTCGCCCACATGGGCGTGACCACAGGCGGCTCGATCGGCGCCACATCGGCCAAGTCGCTTGATGATTGCGTGCTCGAGATCGACGCCATCGCCAACGCCGCGCGTTCGGTGCGCAAGGATGTCATCCTGCTTTGCCATGGCGGCCCGATCTCGATGCCGGACGACGCCCGCTACATCCTCGACCGCTGCAAGGGCCTGCACGGTTTCTATGGCGCAAGCTCGATGGAACGGCTGCCGGCGGAAGCCGCGATCGCAAGACAGACGGCGGATTTCAAGGCCGTGACGCTTGGCGGCGACGGGAATACGAAGAAAAAAGAAGGGGTGATGAGATGACCGACAAGAGCAAGATGTTTGTCTACCCGAAGGACGTCAGCGCCTTCGGCTTCGACTGGGGAAAATTGTCGTTGACGGTGGCGCCCGAGGTGAATGGCGCAACGCGCTTTTCCGGCGGCGTCGTCGACCTGCCGTCCGGCAAGGGCCACACGCGCCACAATCATCCGGGCGCCGAGGAAATCATCTTCGTCATATCAGGCCATGGTGAGCAGATGGTCGAGGACGAGAAGGGCAATCCGGTGGTCGAGAAAGTCAGCCCCGGCTGCACCATCTATGTGCCGGAAAGCCGCTTTCATTCGACGCTCAATACCGGTGACGGGCCGATGCAGCTTTTTGTCGTCTACTCGCCGGCCGGCCCGGAACTGGTTCTGCGCGAACTGCCGGATTTCAGGCTGATTCCGGCGGGGCAGTGATCTTTCTTCCGTTCCCGCGTTTGCTGGGAGGCCGCCCTCATCCGGCCGCTTCGCGGCCACCTTCTCCCCGAGGGGAGAAGAGACGAGCATCATCGCCGGCTCCCTCCTCTCCCCTCGGGGAGAGGTCGGATTGCCCCGAATTGCACTTCGCAATTCGGGTGGCAATCCGGGTGAGGGGGCAGCGCCCTTCAATAGCAGCTAGGCGGTCGCGCCCCTGTTCCACCCCCTGCCCCGATCCCCGAACATCACGTAACCAGCATCCGTCACCGCCAACGTGTCCTCCAGCTTGATGAAGCCGCGCGTCGGATGGAGCATCGTCGTCTCGACCGACAGCACCATGTTCTTCTCCAGCGGCTTGGACGCATAGGTGCCCTCATAGGTCACCGGGTGGTTGGTCATCACGAACGGCGCCTCATGCGTGATCAGGCCCATGCCATGGGCGAAGAAATCCGTGTAGGCCGCGACCTTCGAGGCCTTCAGGACGCCTTCGGCATGCGAAATCATGTCGCCGCCCAGCGTGCCCGCTCTGACCTTTGAGAAGGCCGCCTGCTGTACCGCCTCGACCTCGGCCAGCAGATCCTCGAGCTCGGCATCCGGTTCGCCCAGAATGCCCATGCGGCAGAGGTCGCCGATATAGCCGTGATAATTGCCGCCGGAATCGATCGACAGCACCTCGCCTTTGTTCCACGCTTGCGGCGAGGCGGCGCGATTGTGGCTGGAGCCCAGTGTCAGCAGGCAATATTCGAAATGCGCGCCGCGATTGGTCTCCTCGCGCCGCAGCTGCTCGATCATCTCGCTCTTGGTCGTGCCTTCGCGCGCCCACGCGATCGTCGCCAGCATGGAATCGGTGATCAGTTCGGAGGCCGTGCGCAGCTTCTCCAACTCGGCATCGGTCTTGATAGCGCGCATGCGCTCGAGCATGTCGGTCGCATCGATCAGCTTGGCGTCCGGCAGCGCCTTGCGGATCAGTGTATAGGCGTCCGACGGCAGGAAGCCCGGCTCGATGCCGATGCGAGCGCCGGCCTTACCGATCTTCTGCAGATGTTCGACAGCGAGGTTGGCGGCGTCGAGCGTGCCCCAGCAGGCGGCGTGCAATGTCGGCGTCCAGAACGGGTTGTTCTGGTGCTCGCCACTCTCCATGCGGTTGCCGATATAGGCGGCATGGTCCGGCCCGCCCTTTTCGTACACGACGATCGGCAGATAACGACTGTGGCCTATCGCGTCCATGGCGGCGAAGAAGATGAATTTGTAGCCGCCCAGCAGATACTGCGTGTTGTGCTTGGAGGTGGCGAGCAGCACATCAATGCCGGCCTCCTCCATCAGCCGGTCGACCCGCGCCTGGTCGAACGGGACAGTGCCGACGGCATTCTTGCCCGGAGCAATGTTCATCTCTCTCTCCCTGAATTGCCCGGGATCGCCGGCTGTTCCGCTCCCGATCCCATGGCCCTGCATCAAATCTGCACCATTCCGCCCACTCTGGTCCAGCCAGAAATGGCAAAAACAGCACCGTTCGATGTCACCGTACCACCATTGGTCGCATATCAGATCATTCTGGTCTTACCAGATGGAGCGAATTGAGCCCCTTCCACCAAACTGGTCCAGCGGATGAAAATTTCAAAGCCAAGCGAGGATGCGCCAATTCCGTCTCTGGCGAAACCCTCGGCAAGGCCCATAATCGCCGCCGCAAGGATGCCGGCGGACTTGCCGGGTCTGAGGGGTTGTTGGCGCACCCGGTCGGGTCGCGGAGAGGACGGAGTTCGATCATGTCAGATTTCACGATTTCGAGACGCACGATGCTTGCCGGTTCGGCAATGCTGCTGGCCTCCACCGCCATGCCGATATCAGGCTGGGCGCAGACACCGAAGAAGGGCGGCCGGCTGGTGCTTGCCGCCGATTCCGAGCCGCGCAACCTCAACCCGGCGATCGTCGCCTCCAACGGCGTCTTCTTCATCTCCAGCAAGATCGTCGAAACGCTGGCCGAGGCCTCCTTCGACGGCAAGGACGGGCTTGCTCCTCGGCTGGCGCTGAGCTGGGAAGGGTCTGCCGACGGGCTCTCGGCGACGTTCAAACTGCGCGACGGGGTCAAATGGCATGACGGCAAGCCGTTCACCTCGGCCGACGTCGCCTTCTCGGCGCTGCAGATCTGGAAGCCGCTGCAGAACCTCGGCCGTACCGTGTTCAAGGATCTGGCCAGCGTCGACACCCCGGACGATCTCACCGCCGTGTTCAAATTCGCCAAGCCGACACCGTTCCAGCTGATCCGCAACGCGCTGCCGGCGTTGAGCAGCGTTGTGCCGAAGCACATCTACGAGATCGGCAAGATCGAGGACAACCCGGCCAACAACGCGCCGATCGGCACCGGGCCGTTCAAATTCGGCGAGTACAAGGCCGGCCAGTACTATCGGTTGACGAAGAACACCGATTACTGGGGCAAGGATGAGCCCTATCTCGACGAGATCATCTATCAGGTGCTGCCGGATCGCACATCCGCGGCGAGCGCGCTCGAGGCTGGAGAGATCCAGCTCGCAGCGTTTTCCGCCGTGCCGCTGGCCGATCTCGACCGCATCTCCAAGGTGCCGGGCCTGAAGGTGATCTCCAAGGGCTATGAGGGGCTCACCTATCAGCTCGTCGTCGAGATCAACCATCGCCGCAAGGAATTGGCCGACGTGAAAGTACGGCAGGCGATCGCGCATGCCATCGACAAGGATTTCGTCGTCAAGACGGTGTTCCTCGGCTATGCCGCCGCCGCCACCGGCCCGGTGCCGAAGAACGATCCGCAGTTCTACACCGCCGACGTGCCCACCTATGCCTTCGACGTCGCCAAGGCCAACGCGCTGCTCGACGAGGCCGGCTACAAGAAAGGCGCCGACGGCAACCGCTTCTCGCTGAAGCTTTTGCCCGCGCCCTATTTCAACGAGACCAAGCAGTTCGGCGACTATCTGCGCCAGGCGCTCGCCGCCATCGGCATCGACGCGGAGCTGGTCAACAACGACTTGGCCGCCCACATCAAGGCCGTCTACACCGATCATGCCTTCGACCTCGCCGTCGGCCCGCCGGTGTTCCGTGGCGACCCGGCGATCTCCACGACCATCCTGGTGCAGAGCGGTATTCCCGATGGCGTGCCGTTCTCCAACCAGGGCGGCTACAAGAACGACGCGCTCGATGCCCTCATCGCCAAGGCATCCGAGACGCTCGACACCACTGCCCGCACCGACCTCTACAAGGAGTTCCAGAAAGAGGTGGCCGCCGACCTGCCGCTGATCAACGTCGCCGAATGGAGTTTTATCAGCGTCGCCCGCGACACCGTTGGGAATATTGCCAACAACCCGCGTTGGGCGGTGTCGAACTGGGCGGACACTTATCTGGAATCGTGACACATTTGCGCGGATGAGAGTTCGCGAGGAAATCGGTGTCGAGACATGGCCTAAGGCCGCGTTCCTTCACACCCCCCTCTGTCCTGCCGGACATCTCCCCCGCAAGGGGGGAGATCAGCAGCGTCACCAACCGCACCCCCCTTTCCGCGTCACCGCATCGGAGATTGGCGGAAGCAGCAACGACATCCAATCTCCCCCCTTGCGGGGGAGATGTCCGGCAGGACAGAGGGGGGTGCCCAGACACCACACCTCTAACGGCCAGGCCGGCGTTAAGTCTTTACCATGAACCGCGCCCTCACCCTCCTCCGCCGTCGCCTTATCGGCAGCATCTTCGTGCTGCTGATCGTCGTCGTCGGCACCTTCCTGCTGCTCGAAGCAGCCCCCGGCGACGCGGTCGATGCCTATATCGTGTCGACCGGCGGCGACGCCGGCATGATCGAGCTGTTGCGCCATCGCTGGGGCCTCGACCAGTCGGAGCTGACGCGGCTCGCCAACTATCTCTGGGCGCTGCTGCATCTCGATCTCGGCCAGTCGGTGACGTTCTCCCGACCGATCCGCGACGTGATCCTGGAGCGCCTGCCCAACACCTTGCTGCTGATGGTCAGCGCCACCGCACTTTCCTTCGGGCTGGGCTCGGCACTCGGCATCTATGCCGGCGCGAGGCCAGGCAGTTTCCGCGATCGCTTCCTGTCGATCGGCTCGCTGGCGCTCTATGCCGTACCGGGTTTCTGGCTCGGCCTGGTGCTGAGTGTCGTCTTTGCCGTCGACCTGCGCTGGCTGCCGATCGGCGGCATCGAAACCCTGGCCTCGGACAAGACGGGGCTCGACCGTGCAGCCGACATCGCTATCCATCTCGTCTTGCCGGTTTCTGCCCTCGGCTTCATCTATCTGGCGCTTTATCTGCGTATGATGCGCGCCGGCATGGCCGAGGTCTGGCGGCAGGATTTCGTCTTGGCCGCCCGCGCCAAGGGGCTATCCCGCCGGCGCATCGTTCTCGCCCACGTCGCCCGCAACGCACTACTGCCGCTGGTCACTATGCTCGGCCTGCAATCGGCGCAGATGCTCGGCGGCAGCGTCGTCATCGAGAGCGTCTTTTCCGTGCCCGGCCTCGGCCGGCTGGCGCAAGAGGCGGTCGCCTCCCGCGACACGCCGCTTCTGCTCGGCATTATCCTCACCAGCGCCGTCCTGGTCATCGTCATCAACCTCCTCGTCGACATCGCCTATGCCTTCCTCGATCCGCGCGTCGGCGCGAGCGAGGCCCGCGCATGAGCCCGCTCCGCCGCTTTCTGCGCGCGCCTGAGGCGGTTGCTGGTGCGATCCTCCTCGCGGCGCTGATTGCTATGGCGCTGTCGGCGTCGCTGCTGTTCCCTGGCGATCCGCAGGCCATCGCCGGCCCGGCGCTGCTGCCGCCGTTCCAGGACTGGTCGTTGCCGCTCGGCACCGACCGGCTCGGCCGCAACGTGCTGGCCGAGCTCTTTCACGGCGCCCGCACATCGCTGGCCGTCGGGCTCGCTGCAGCGGCGGCCGCACTTGTCGTCGGCGCGGTGATCGGCACGCTGGCCGGCTTTGCCGGCGGCCTCGTCGACGAGGTGCTGATGCGCATCACCGACGCCTTCCAGACCGTGCCGAGTTTCCTGCTGGCGCTGGCCTTCGTCAGCGTCGTCGGGCCTTCCCTCGGCGTCGTCGTGATTGCCATCGCGCTCGGCACCTGGACCGGACCGTCCAGAGTTGCCCGCGCGGAAGTCCTCTCCATTCGTGAACGCGACTACGTCGCCGGAGCGAGGGTAATCGGCATGCACCCTATGGCGATCGCCTTTCGCGAGGTGTTGCCCAATGCCTTGCCTCCGGTGCTGGCGATGTCGTCGGTGATCGTCGCCGCCGCCATCCTCACCGAAGCGGCCTTGTCCTTCCTCGGTCTCGGCGACCCCAACCGGGTCACCTGGGGCGGCATGATATCGGAAGGCCGCACTGTTTTGCGCACCGCGCCCTTCCTGTCGATCGTCCCAGGCATAGCATTGGTTCTGACCGTGCTCGGCGTCTATCTCGCCGGTGAAGGCATCGTCGAGACGACAGCAGTCAGGAGAGGCCTTTCGTGACCGCCCTGGCTACGGTCCGCGACCTCACGGTGACCTACCGCCGAGACGGCAGCGAGGTGGCGGCGCTGAAGAGTATCAGCCTCGACATCGCCGCTGGCGAACGCCTCGCCATCATCGGCGAAAGCGGCTCCGGCAAGAGCACGCTGGCGCTGGCCATTGCGGGGCTGTTGCCGGCAAGCGCCAGTATTGGAGGCCGCATCGATTGGTTTTTGCCATCGTCGCAATCCGCTGGTGCCAAGGCACCCCCCTCTGTCCTGCCGGACATCTCCCCCTCAAGGGGGGAGATTGGCAGTTCCACTGTCGGTTCCTCCCCTACTGCCAGCGTAGTTGGCGAAAGCAGAGATAAGGGCACAATCTCCCCCCTTGAGGGGGAGATGTCCGGCAGGACAGAGGGGGGCCTCGTAGAGCGCGAAGTCCGAAAGTCTCCCTTCAAACAGAGCTACATACCCCTCCCCGGTCGCGACATCGGCTTCGTCTTCCAGGACCCCTCCGCCAGCCTCGACCCTGTTATGACCATCGGCAAACAAATCGCCGAAGTCGCGCGCACCCATCTCGGCCTCACATGGCTACAGGCCTACGCGAAGGCAAGACACCTGCTCGAACGCGTCCGCCTGCCGGACCCGGACTCAGCCTTGCAAGCCTTCCCGCATCAGCTTTCGGGTGGCCAGAAGCAGCGTGTCGCGATCGCCGCCGCCATTGCGGCCGGACCGAAATTGCTGATCGCCGACGAGGCGACCAGCGCGCTCGACACCATCGTACAGGCGGAGATCGTCGCTTTGATCCGGCGCCTGGTGGCCGAGGACGGCATGACGCTGCTGTTCATCAGCCATGACATCGCGCTCGCGGCCGAGCTTGCGGAGCGCATCGCCGTTTTCCGGCATGGCCGGTTGGTCGAGCTTGGCACGACGGCGCAGATTATCAATGCACCTAGCCAAGCCTACACGCGCGCGCTGCTCGACGCCCATATCGGGCTCGACGCCAAGCCATTGCTGAACCGAGCCGAGCTCCAGACATGAGCCTGCTGACGGTGTCCAACCTCACCAAACGCTACCGTCGCGACAAAAAGGCCATCGCTGCCATCGACGATGTCTCCTTTCACATCGACCCCGGCGAGACGCTGGCGCTGGCCGGGCCTTCCGGCAGCGGCAAGTCGACCATCGCGCGGCTGGTGCTGCGGCTGATCGAGCCGGACGCTGGCCGCATCGACTTCGAAGGCAATGATTTCCTGGCTTTGAGCGGGGCTGCGCTGAGAGCGCGTCGCGCACGCCTGCAGATGGTATTCCAGGATCCGCTGGCAGCCTTCAACCCGCGCGCCACGGTGGCGCGTGTGCTCGATGATCCCTTGCGCATCCACGGCATCGCCTCACGCTCCGAACGCCCGCGCCGCGTTGCCGAATTGCTGGAGCGTGTCGGGCTGACCGCCGACCTCGCCACACGCGCCATCCATGAGATCTCCGGTGGCCAACGGCAGCGCGTAGCCATTGCGCGCGCGATCGCGACGAAGCCGTCGCTGATCGTGCTCGACGAGGCGGTCTCGGCGCTCGACGTTTCGGTGCGCGGACAGATCCTCGATCTTTTGCTGGACCTGCAACGGCAGGAACGGATTGCCTATCTCTTCATTTCACATGATCTCGGCGTCATCAGAGCGATCGCCCACCGCGTCGTCCTTCTCGACGCCGGCCAGGTTGCCGAGAGCGGCGATGCCCGAACCGTCATCGACGCGCCGCAATCGGCCATCGGCAAGGCGCTGGTGGCCGCGGTGCCAAGACTCAACCGTATCATTCGACAGGACCCGACATGACCGATCCCGAAGCCAGAGCCGAGAAACTGTCGCGCGAACTCGATTCCGCTTTTCGCAACCGAGCCGATCTCTACCGGCTGTTGCTCGAGGAACTGAGTGGAGAACTGGGCGCCGACAAAGCCGAAGCGATCATGATCCGCGCCATCGAACAACGCGGCAAGGAAGTGGCGGCAGCCGCCTTCGCCGGCTTCGGCCCCAATGACGCGCGCGCGATCGGCGAAGCCTTCCTGGCCGTCAGTCCAGACGGCGGCCGCATGTATCCGACCGATGTCGAACGCAGCGACGACCGCATCGCCTTCAAGGTGAAACGCTGCCCGCTGAAGGATGCCTGGGTCGAAGCCGGAGTTGGTGACCAAAGGCTTGCCACGCTCTGTCGCATAGCCGGCGCCTTCGACCGCGGCCTGTTCGAGGCGACCGGCGTTCGTTTTGACAATGTCACCTGGACACCGGGCCACGGCTCCGGCTGCTGTCATATCGCGCTGACAGACAGGGATGCCGGATAGCTCAGTAGGCCCGCTACACCGACAGCCGGCCGGCTTCGATTTCGACGACGGCCAAGCCGGCCAAGGAGGTCGATCCGTCCTATCAGGAATGACTGCGCAAGCGCGAACCCGACCTGATCAGTGGGGAACGCGCTTTGTCGAACGCCGCCGCGAGGAACCGAGATAGGACGGTCTTGTCATACGGAAAGTTACCGGCGCGTCGGGGTGCGCGAAGCGCTGACGCGGCTGGCGTCGGCCAGCCTCGACTGAGACTCGGCCGCCGCTACCCGTTCGATCAATAGCCGACGGTGAAGCGCTGCCTGATATGGGCCGGCTTCTCGATCTCGTCGACCACGGCGATGGCATAGTCCTCGAACGAAATACTGCTGCCCTTGTCGGAGGCGAGAAGCGTGTCCTTGCCGAGGCGGAATGTGCCGGTACGCTCGCCCGGGACAAACATGGCGGACGGGGACAGGAACGTCCAATCGAGGTCGCCGACCGTCTTCAATCTGTCCAAGAAGTCGGCGCCCTTCTGCGCTTCGGCCTTGTAGATCGCCGGGAATTCGGGGGTATCGACCAGCCGCTTGCCGGGCGCGACTTCGAGACTGCCGGCGCCGCCGACGATGAGATAGCGCTTCACTCCGGAGGCACGCACCGCCGCAATCAGCGTGTCGGCATCACTGTCGAGAAAATGCACCGAACTGATCACCACATCATGGCCGCGGATCAGGTCAGCGAGACCTTCCTTATCGAAGACATCGCCCTTCCTGGCGATCACGCCTGGGAGTGCGGCGATCTTTTCCGGGTTGCGCGCAATACCGGTGACGGTGTGGCCGCGATCGGAGAGTTCTTTGAGAAGGAGCGAACCGACTGCGCCGGATGCACCAATGAGAGCGACTTTTGCCATGTCTTTTCAGTTTCCTTGTTGAGGTTTTCTGGGGATCAGGCCGCCGCGATATGGGCGACGAGATTGTCGAAGCTGCCGAACAGTGCGTTCGAACCGATGAGCCGGGGCGCATCGTTGCGGATGACCACGAGGGAAGGCACGCCATCGGCATGCAGGCGCTGGAACAGCGAGCGGCCTCGGCCGACCAGCTCGCGGTGGGCCGTCAGCAATGTTTCGGTCGGCGCCTTGAGCATCTCAGCGGCGTCCGCCATTCCGGCGGCGGCGAGCACTTCGGCCACACCGCTGGTCGTCACGACATCGCTGCCGTCGACATAGCGCGCCCGCTGGATCGTCTTCAGCGCGGCAAGCCGGCGGCTGGGATTCTCCAGGCCGGCGGCGCTGATGCCGAGCGCGGCGGCATGAGAGTCCAGCAGCGTGCCGCTGATATCGAGGACATTGTGCCGATAGGCCTGCGTGAACGATTGCCCGGTCAGGCGCTCGATGCGCTGGTCGTTCGCCCAGGCATGGGCGGCAAAACCTTCATCCATCGGACGCGCGCCGGCGCCAGAGAACAGGCCGGTCGGCAGCAGCTCGACGCGCACGCCGCTGGCAGACAATCTGTCCAGCATCGGGGTGGCGCCATAGCACCAACCGCAAAGCGGATCGAACAGATAGGTCACTTCTGAATTGCTCATGATCGCCATCCTCGGTCCGGCTGCGGGCGAATGCCCCTTGGCTCACATGTGGCAGACGAAGGTCTTGCGAAAAATAGCGCTCAATAATACAAACTGTCTGATCCAATCATACAAAGACTGCCGCCTTGGCCGAACTTCTGAACCTCAATCGGCTCGCCTACTTCACCACGGTGATGGAAACCGGTTCGTTCACCGCGGCGGCCAACCGACTTGGCGTCGCCAAGGCCGTGGTCAGCCACCAGATCGGCAAGCTCGAGGAGGAATTGGGCGCAACGCTGCTGCAGCGCACGACACGGCGTGTCACGCCGACCGAAGAAGGCCGCCTGTTCTATGACCGCGCGATGATTATCCTGAGGGAAGCAGAGGCGGCCTATGGCGAAATCTCGCAAGGGGCGATCGAACCGAGCGGAACGCTGAGGCTGACCGCGCCGCTCGACTACGGCGCCAAAATGGTGGCCCCGGTCATGGCGGCCTATCTCAGGGCCTTTCCGCATATGCGCGTCGATGCGATCTTCGACGACGCGGTGAGCAATCTGGTGGACGAGCAGATCGATCTCGGCATTCGCGTCGGCTGGCTTGCCGATTCCTCGAACCAGGCGCGGCGACTGGGCACAATACGGCAGACCGTGGTGGCAAGCCCTGGTTTCGCAGCGCGCATGCCGCCCGATGTGACGCCGCGCCAGTCAAGATCGCTGGCCTGGGTCGGCAACGCCCAGTTGCGCGGCATCGGCCAATGGCTGTTTTCCAGGGATGCTGAAACGGTGCTGACCGAACTCAATCCGATCATCATGTGCGACAAGAGCCCCGCTGCCCTGGCTTGCGTGCTGGCCGGCATCGGGCTTGGCATATTTCCGGATTACAGCGTCAACGACGATATCGCCGAGGGGCGGCTGGTGCCGGTGTTTGCCGACTGGAGCTTACCGACAGGCGGCATCCACGCCGTCTTTCCACCGGCCCGGTTCCGGCCCGCCAAGGTGCGCGCCTTCGTCGATCTTCTCGCGGCGGCCGAGAGAAAGCGATCACGCGGCGTCGCCATGGCGTGAGGCCTTTAGTGGCCTCTTGCAGGATATTCAGGGGAGCACGTCAACGGGCTTTTGATGTCGAGGTGCCATGGCCTGCGCGGCTTCAAAACGCAAACGGCCCGCGTTGAGCGGGCCGTTTGCGTTTGAAGTTTGGTTGCGGGGACAGGATTTGAACCTGTGACCTTCAGGTTATGAGCCTGACGAGCTACCGGGCTGCTCCACCCCGCGTCACCTCCAGGGCAAGCTCTTGCTTGCTCCGGACTCTCCAGGGCAAGCTCTTGC
>NZ_AYWO01000018.1 GCF_000502955.1 Mesorhizobium sp. LNHC252B00
GCCAGATGGAACAGAGACTTCCTCTTCCAGCTCTTTACTCATATGCGATAGCCCTGCCCACAAGGGGGAGGGTGAATAGTGCGTTTATGCCGACCGTACTGGGTCGAGCGTTACCTTGAAGAGTTCGTTGTCGTCGCGGTCCATCAGCCGCACCGTCATCTGCTCGCTGGCGCCTGAAATATCGACCAGCCCGAAGAATTGCAGGCCCGCCGATGGCGGCAGGTTCTGACCCTGTTCGGCAGTCGGCGCCTTGATGAACTTCAGCTCCGGCCCGAATGTCATGTCAAAATCGTTGGGGCCGAACGTGCCGGCGTGGATCGGGCCCGAGACGAATTCCCAGAACGGATTGAAATCCTGGAACTGCGCCTTGTCCGGGTTGTAGTGGTGGGCGGCCGTGTAGTGCACGTCGGCGGTCAGCCAGACTGTGTTGCTGATGCCGGCGTTCTTGATGAAACGCAGCAGGTCGGCGATCTCGAGCTCGCGTCCCTTTGGCAAGCCATTATCGCCATTGCTGACCGCTTCGGCGCCGACCTTCTTGGTGCCGTCATCCCAGACGACGAGGCCGAGCGGCATGTCGGCGGCGATGATTTTCCAGGTCGCCTTCGAACTCGCCAGCTCGCGCTTCAGCCATTTCGTCTGCTGTTCGCCGAGAATGCGCGATTGCGGGGTCATCTCATCTTGCATGTCCGGACCATTGGGGCCGCGATAGGACCGCATGTCGAGGAAGAACACGTCGAGCAGCGGCCCGTAAGCGATCTTGCGATAGACACGGCCGGGCTCGGAGGGTTCATAGCGGATCGTCGTCATCTCATGGAAGGCGCGCGCCGCGCGGGCCGCCAGCACGTGGATGGATTTCTCCGTATAGCGATTGTCGGCGCTGAGATTCTTCGAATCCGACCAGTTGTTTAGAACTTCGTGGTCGTCCCATTGGTAGAAGGTCGGGCAGATGGCGCTCAACCCGAGCACGTTCCGGTCCATCATGTTGTATTTCCACTGGTCTCGGTATTCGTCCAGCGTCTCGGCGACCTTGCGCTTGCCGTCGATCAGCACGACGTTCTTCCACTTGCCGCCACCGGGCAGGTCGACCTCGTCCTTCATGGCGCCGTCGGCATAGATGGTGTCGCCCGAGTGCAGGAAGAAATCGGGCGTATGCCTGCCGATCGTGGCGTAGGTCTTCATGCCGGTCTCGTCGATGCCCCAGCCCTGGCCGGCCGTGTCGCCCGACCAGGCAAAGCGGATGTCGCGCTTCGAGGCCGGCGCCGTCCTGAAGCGGCCGGTGATAGGCTCCGAAACGGCGTTGATGTCGGCGAGATCGGCTGATGTCATGCGGTAGAAGATGTCCTGGTCGGAAGCGAGGTCGGTGAGCAGCCGTTTGACGGTGTAATCGCTGGCCGGCGACGTATCGAGCGGTGCCAGGCGCGTCGCATTGGCGAAATTCTCCGTCGACGACACCTCGAACATGACGCGCGACGGGCGATCGGTGCGCGTCCAAACCATGCCGCTGGTGGCGTCGACATCGCCCGACTGGACGCCATGGGTGAAGGCCGGCCGCTGATTGGCGCGCGAATAGTATGGCAGTGCCAGGCTCGAAACGCCGGCCAGGCCAACGGCGCTGGCGGACGTGACGAAGGCGCGGCGGGTCATCGAAAGCTTGTTCATGGCTGTTTCCTGGATGGCTTGAACGGTGCCACCAAGATCCAGCGTCAATGTTTCAGGCGCATCTCGGGATGATGAAGGTTTGATAACAGTGAACAGGGTGATCTCCCCCCTCGAGGGGGAGATGTCGCCGAAGGCGACAGAGGGGGTCGCCGCGCATAGAGCGCCGACCTCCATCTGCACCAGGAGGCAGAGCCCGGTCGGACCGACCCCCTCTGGCCGCTTCGCGGCCATCTCCCCCTCAAGGGGGGAGATTAGCGCTCCGCCGTCGCAGCTACGCCGCCTGCGGCTCCGGATCGAAAGCCGGCCGGCTGGTGTTGATCAGCAGCGAGATACACGCCGCGGCAATCGCCGTCATGCCGGCAATCAGGAAGGCCAGTTCGTAATTGCCTTGCAGCTCGCGCATGGTGCCGCCGAAAGCGGCCGCGGCCGCCGCGCCGATCTGGTGGCCGGCGACGATCCAACCGAACACGATCGGTCCGCTGCGATCGCCGAACGCCTCGTTGGCGAGCCTCAGCGTCGGCGGCACGGTGGCGATCCAGTCGAGGCCGTAGAGCACGGCGAAGATGATCAGGCTGGTCGCCGAGAAGCCGGAATAGGGCAGATAGATCAGCGACAGGCCACGAATGCCGTAATAGACGCCAAGCAGCTTGCGCGGATCGTAGCGGTCGGTAAGCCAGCCCGACAGTGTCGTGCCGATCAGGTCGAAAATGCCCATCATCGACAGCAGGCCGGCGGCCTGAACCTCGCCGATGCCCATGTCGCCGCAGAACGCGATCAGATGCGTGCCGACCAGCCCGTTGGTGGTGAAGCCGCAGACGAAGAAGGTGGCGAACAGATACCAGAACACCCTCGTGCCGGCGGCGCGGCGCAGCGTCGAGAACGTATGCGCGAGGAAATTGCCCTGTGACGCGGGCGGAGCCGGCGGCACGTCGTCGGCCTCGGCGCCGTAGCGCACCATGCCGATCGAGGCCGGCCGTTCCGGCACCAGCAGCCAGACCAGCGGTATCAGGGCCGCGGTGGCGATCGCCACCGCAACGACGACCGGCTGCCAGCCACCCGACTGCGCCAGCGCGGCGATCATCGGCAGGAACACCAGCATGCCAGAGGCGCTTGAGGCCGACATCAGTCCCATGACAAGGCCGCGATTGGTCTTGAACCAGCGATTGACGATGGTGGCGCCGAGCACGCTAGCGACAGCGCCGGAACCAATGCCCGAGAACACGCCCCAGGTGATGAACAGATGCCAGGGCTTGGTCATAAGCAGGCTGAGCGCGGTGGAGCCCGACATCACCATCAGGGAGGCGAGCAGCGTGCGGCGCAGCCCGATGCGCTCCATCAGGGCCGCGGCAAACGGACCGGTGAGACCGTAAAGCAGGATGCCGACACCAGCGGCCAGCGAGATGACGTCTCGCCGCCAGCCAAAGCTGTTCTCCAGCGGCAGCATCATGACGGCGGGCGCGGACCGCAGGCCGGCCGCGACCAGCAGGCAGAGAAAGATGATGCCAACCACGACGAAGGCGTAGCGCTGGCCAAAGGGACGTGATTGAGTTATCATGTTACTGACCGGTACGTTGCAGGGTGTGAGCAGGTATACGTACCGATCGGTAACATTGTCAATCGAGTCACACGATGCCAACGGACAAAAATATTGATCTGACCATCAGCGACGGTCATGCATCGGCGCCGCCGAAAGCCGCCAAGAAGATTCTCGATGTCGCCTATGATCTGTTCTACCGCCGCGGTATCAGGGCGATCGGCGTCGACGAGATCGTCAAACGCGCCGGCGTCACCAAGCCGAGCCTCTATCGCAGCTTCCCTTCCAAGGATGAACTGGCCGCATCTTATCTCAGGCAATACGACCTTGAATACTGGGAGCGTTTCGATGAGGCTGTCGCCGCTCATCCCGGCGACCCGCGCGCGCAGATCAAGGCTTTCCTGACCCGCATCGGCAAGCGAACGCAAGTGGCTGACTATCGCGGCTGCGGCATGACCAATGCGGCGGTCGAATATCCCGATCACAGCCATCCGGCCCGCGTGGTCAGCGAGGCCAACAAGCAGGAACTGCGCCGCCGCCTGCGCGCCATGGCGGTTGCGATGGGCGCCCAAGACCCTGACACGCTCGGCGACGGCCTGCTGCTCCTGATCGAGGGCGCCTATATCAGCGGTCAGTTGTTCGGGCTCGGCGGTCCGGCAAAAGCGGTCGCCCGCAACGCCGATCTGCTGATTGAAGCCAGCTTGAAGAAATAGCATTTGGCGCTACGCTGCGATGGCCTGCAACGGAGTGTCCGCGATGCGCAGCCTGCTGATTCTGCTCACTCTCGCGGGCTTCTGCCAGGCCGCACACGCCGACGGCATTGCAAGCGCCTACACCGATCTCGACTCGAAGAAGGACTGCGTGACTTACGCGCAGGCCGAGGAAGGCGACGGCGACTGGGCCGACCTCGCCTGTTCGGGCTACCGCGGCTATCCTGTGCTGATTGCCTATGACGATGCTCGTGAATCGCTGTTCTACGGTTTTCCGCCCGGTGGCGACATGACGACCGTCTGGGAGAGCTTTTCCGGTTTCAATTCATCCGGAGCCAAGATCGAATGGCGCGTCGAGACCAAGGGCGAGACCGCAGTGCCCTTTGCCGTCATCCATCGCCGCACGATCAGCAACCCGGATGACGAAAAAAAGTCGACCGAAGTGTTGCTCGTCGCCAAAGTCGGCCAGATGGAGGCCCGCGACGGCTGCACGATCGGCCTGGTGCTGGCCACCGGCAACCCCGCCGCCAACGATCAGGCGCGCAAGCTTGCCGACGACAAGGCGCGAACCTTCGCCTGCGGCAAGGACAGGCACACCGTCATCGGCAACGTGCCGGCTTTCGGCCGGGTCGACAACTGACACGGTGGGAATTGGCCATCGCGCCCGTAGCTTCGTCATCCACGGGCGGGGCAAGGAGCGCAACGACACGATCCGCGGAATCTGTTCCGCCGCGAAGTTCGGCTAGCTTCACGGCATCGATCCTCGGGCCAAGCCCGAGGATGACGAAGCGCGGTTACTTGCTCGCCTTGGCCCGCTCGATCGCGTCGACGATCATCTTCCTGGCATATTTGGAATCGTGCCAGCCTTCGATCTTGACCCATTTGCCGGGCTCGAGATCCTTGTAGTGCTCGAAGAAGTGCTGCACCTGCTGGCGGGTGATGTCGGGCAGCTGGGTGTATTCGGTGACGTTCTCGTAACGCAGCGTCAGCTTCGGTGACGGCACGGCGATGATCTTCTCGTCCTGGCCGGCATTGTCTTCCATGATCAGCACGCCGATTGGCCGCACGTTGATGACGCAGCCCGGCACCAGCGCGCGCGTGTTGCAGACCAGCACGTCGATCGGATCGCCGTCGCCCGACAGCGTGTGCGGCACGAAGCCGTAATTGCCGGGGTAGCGCATCGAGGTGTGCAGGAAGCGGTCGACGAACAGCGTGCCGGCCTCCTTGTCCATCTCATACTTGATCGGCTCGCCGCCGATCGGCACCTCGATGATGACGTTGACGTCCTCAGGCGGATTCTTTCCACTGGCGATGGCTTCTATGCGCATGGCTTTGTCCCTCTCTCGATAAAAGATCGATAGCGGGCGGCGCGCCATGGTGCAATGCGGCGAATGGTGCCTAGGATCCGATCGGAACACGCGGACGGCCGGAAAGGCCGAGGTGTCATTCCCAGACGAAAGCGACCTTCTTCAGCGCCTTCTGCTCGAAGATCTCGACGCCTTCGGCGACATCGCGTCCGCCGGCGCTGGCATAGAAGGCGAGCGCGTTCTGGTTGTCTTCCAACGCCCAAACCACCATGCCTTTCAGCCCGTGATCGGCCAGACGGGCCCTGGCTGCCGCGAACAGGCGACTGCCGAGCCCGATGCCCTGATATTCCGGGCGCAGGTACAATTCGTAGATTTCGCCTTGCTGCTTGAGCTCTCGGGCGCGGTTCTTGCCGATCGTCGCATAGCCGGCGACCTTGCCGCCGATCTCCACGACCAGAACTGTGGCGGCGCGGCGAATCGCATTCGCCCACCAGTCGGCGCCGCGTCGGTTGATCATCGATGTCAGGGTGCGGTGCGGAATAATGCCGGAATAGGCGCCGCGCCAAGCCTCCAGATGCACCTCGGCGATGGCACTGGCATCGCGCGGGTCGGCCTTCCTGATGTCGATCGTCAGCGTATTCATGATTTGTTAACCATAAACCCGCATCGCCCGATTGC
Organism: Mesorhizobium sp. LNHC252B00; assembly: GCF_000502955.1. Lineage (GTDB taxonomy): Bacteria > Pseudomonadota > Alphaproteobacteria > Rhizobiales > Rhizobiaceae > Mesorhizobium. The sequence goes on from NZ_AYWO01000018.1 coordinate 5,889, forward strand.
AAGAGTCCGGGCGGCCCGCCGCCGGCTTTCTCACAAGCGATCATCGCCTGGTGAGGCCTTCAATGTCTCTGTGGAAAGGCTCAAATTTCTACGAGGTGATCGTCCAACTCGTTGCTGTCGCCCAATGTGACCGGGAAATGCTCGACCAGAACCGCCCCCACCAGTTCGATGGCATTGATGAAGCCGTCGGCGAGCCGGTCGTCGCCGGCATGCGCGGTAAGGTCGCGCACGACACCATCCCAGACATGCTGGCCGACCTTGGCATCGATGCCCGAATCGGCGACCACTTCGGCGTAGCGTTCGGCGATCGAGACGAAGACCAGCACCCCGGTGCGCGCCGTGGTGCGGTGGACGTTGCGGGCGAGGAACTGCTTGACCGCATTGGCGTGCGCGGCCTGGTAGCGCAGCCGTCTCGGCACCAGATGGATGCGCAGGCCGGGCATCGCCCACAACATGGCCAGCAAGCTGGCAAGCGCCAGAAGCTGGGCAAGGACAAAATGCGGCAGCCGGATCGACAGCCACCAGGCTTCCAGCCCATAGCCGACGGCCAGACTGACGATCAGCAAGCATACTGTCGCCATGAAGGCAGCCGGGAAGAAATACCCATCGCTGGCGTGCGCCACCACGCAGTAGATTTCGCCGTCGGTCTTCTCCTCGGCGGCGCGGATCGCGGTTGCGATGCGCTCATGATCCTGCGGGCTGATTGGTCGTGTCGCCATGATCTGTCTCACCAGCTTCCTGAAGAACCGCCCCCACCGGATGAGCCACCGCCGCCGGAAAACCCGCCGCCGCCCGAGGACCAGCCACCGCCGGAACCTCCCGACGACCAGCCGCCACCGGAGGACCGCCGGTGTGGCTCGAAAGTCATGCCGAGCCAGCGATAGCGGCCGGGCCCAAGCTTCTGGCCGAAGATCGGCGGCAGGATCGAAGCCGCGATGCTGCCGAAGAAGATGATCGCCCAGATGCTGATGAAGACGCCGAAGAACAGGTCATCGGAATTGAAGGGCGCCTGCTGGTTGCGCTTGCCCCGCGCTTCCAGTTCTTCCGGATTACCTTCCAGCACCATGATCATGTCGTCGACGGCCTTTTCTATGCCGCCGGAGAAATCGCCGGCGCGAAAGGCCGGCACCATGTCGTTTTCGATGATCAGCTTCGTATGCAGGTCCGTCAGGGTACCTTCCAGCCCGTAGCCGACCTCGATGCGCATCTTGCGGTCGTTCTTCGCCACCAGCAAAAGGACGCCATTGTTTTCCTTCGCCTGGCCGAGTTTCCAGAAGCGAAACAGCCGGTTGGCGTAGGGTTCGATCTCTTCGCCATCGAGGCTGGGAATCGTCGCGACGACGATCTGATCCGAGCCTTTCGTCTCGAAATCGGCAAGCTTCTGCGTCAGCGCCGCCTTCGTCGCCGTATCGATGATGCCGGCATTGTCGACGACACGGCCGGTCAGGGCTGGAAGTTCGGCGGCGAAAGCGGTGAAAGGGAGGAAGAAGAGGCTGGCAAGAAGGCTAAGAAAGGAAAGGTAGGTGTTCCGCGGCGCCCTCTGTCCTGCCGGACATCTCCCCCTCAAGGGGGGAGATTGGACGCCACACCGGCCTTCCCCAATCACCGACGCAGAAGGATGAGCAATGCGCTCGAAACTGCCAATCTCCCCCCTTGAGGGGGAGATGTCCGGCAGCACAGAGGGGGGTGTTTGCACGCCAGCAGTCCGTGATTTCGCGAGATTTATTCCGATGACAGTCGACGATCACCCGCCCTGCTTCGTGCCGAAATCGACCTTCGGCGTCTGTAGCTTGTCGTCTTCGATGGTGAAATTGGCGAAGGGCTGGTTGCTGCGGAACCAGAACGTCGCCCAAAGCACCGAGGGGAAGGTCCTCAGCGTCAGATTGTATTCCTTCACCGCCAGGATGTAGTCGCGCCGCGCCACCGCGATACGGTTTTCGGTGCCTTCGAGCTGCGCCTGCAGCGCCAGGAAATTCTGGTTGGCCTTGAGGTCGGGATAGTTCTCGACCACGGCCAAGAGCCGCGACAGTGCGCTGGTCAGGCCGGCCTGGCTGTCCTGGAACTTCTTGAACGCTTCAGGATTGTTCAACGTTTCCGGCGTCACCGTGATCTGGGTGGCCTTGGCGCGCGCTTCGACGACCGCATCGAGCGTGTCCTTTTCGTGAGAGGCATAGCCCTTGACCGTCTCGACCAGATTGGGGATGAGGTCGGCGCGGCGTTGATACTGGTTCAGCACCTCGCTCCATGCCGCCTTGGCGTTTTCCTCTGCCGTCGGGATGGTGTTGTATCCGCAGCCGGCAAGCAGCGGCAGCACGATCGCCATTACCAGGAAGGCAGGCAGCGTGCGTGACATGGACGGCTGGGCAATGCGCTGGGCAAACATGAAGAGGTCCCTCGGTAGAAGTTGCGTGCGAAGCATTACCACAATCGGCACGCAAGAAAATGACCTCGACGGGCACGGTTATCGACACGTTACCTTCAGCCGCAAGGCCCTGTAATTGGCAAGGCGAACGCGGTAAGGTCCTGTCGAAACAGGACATCACCATGGCGGAACGCCAGGACAGCGAGAAGGAATCGCGCCGCATCCTCGAGCGCGTTGCCCAAGAGACGGATCCGGCCGGCAACTCGTTTGTCGCGCGGGCCACGAAAGGCATGCACGATCACGTCACCGCGGCCGATGCCGATCGTGCCGATCCGATCGAAGTCTGGGGCACCCGCATTGGCCGGACACTTGGCCTGCTGCTGGCGCTGGGCCTGATGGTCTGGCTCGTGCTTTACGTCATCCGGGGCAGTTAGGAATCAAGCAACAATGAGCGCCGAACCAACCGACGCGCCGCGTGCGGTCATCGTCATTTCCAGCCATGTCGCGCGCGGCTCGGTCGGCAACCGCGCCGCCGTGTTCGCGCTGGAGACGCTGGGCTTCCCGGTCTGGGCAGTACCGACGGTCATCCTGCCCTGGCATCCCGGCCACGGGAGGGCGACGCGCATCGTGCCGCCGCTCGACCAGTTCAAGGCTTTGATGGCCGATCTGGAGCGCGCGCCGTGGCTGGGTGAGGTCGGCGCCGTGCTATCCGGCTATCTCGGCGAGGCCGGCCAGGCCGAGGCGGTCGCCTCGCTGGTCGCCGCGGTGAAGGCAAGGACGCCTGACGCCGTCTATATCTGTGATCCGGTGATGGGTGATTCGGGCGGCCTCTATGTGCCCGAACCGACCGCCATCGCCATGCGAGACCGGCTGATGCCGATCGCCGACATCGCCACCCCCAATCGCTACGAACTGGAATGGATGGCCGGCGCTCCATTGCCCGACTTGAAATCGGTGATCGCGGCCGCCCTTCATGCCGGACCATCAACCATGCTGGTCACCTCGGCGCCGTCGATGATGACGGGCGGTACCGGCAATCTTATGCTCGATGGCAGCCAGGCCTTGCTGGCCGAGCATCGCCTGATCAACAAGCCGCCGAATGGCCTGGGCGATCTGACCGCAGCGGTCTACCTTGCGCGCATCCTGTCCGGTCAGCCGCCGATCAAGGCGCTGCAGTCGACGACGGCGGCGGTCTACGAGATCCTGGCGCGCACCGCCAAGCGCGGCGGCGACGAACTGCAGCTCGAAACCGATGCGCAGAGCCTGTCGCACCCGATGGCAATGGTGCAGCTTCGCCACCTCACGCATCCAGGGCGGGACCGCCGGGCGTGATACCGACTAAGACCGTTCTTGTCGGCGTCGACGGCTGCAAGGCCGGTTGGATCGCCGTCCGGCACGACCCCGGTTCGACACTTCGTAACCCCCGTTCGATACTTCGTAACCCCGGTTCGATTGCTTCCGTCGCGGTCTTTGCAAGCTTCGCTGCCTTACTTGCCTCGCTCCCCGACGATGCTGTCATTGCTGTCGACATGCCGATCGGGCTGCCCGAATTTTCGAGCAAAGGTGGGCGCGGCCCCGAAGCGCTGGTGCGCCCGCTGCTTGGGGCACGCCAATCCAGCGTCTTCTCGATCCCGTCCCGCGCCGCGCTCTATGCCGACACCAGCGACTTCACCACCATCGAAGCCTGGTATGCCGCTCACATCAGGGCAAGCGAGGTGGCCAAAGCCACATCCGACCCGCCGCGCGGCGTTTCGATCAAGGCGTTCGGCATTTTTGCCAAGATCCGCGAGATCGACGCACTGCTGATTGCGCGGCCCGATTTGCGCGGCCGTGTGTTCGAATCGCATCCGGAGGTCGCCTTCTGCCGGCTGAATGGCGATCAGGCCATGCGGCTGCCGAAGAAGATCAAGGGCAGCATCAATCCGGACGGCATGGCGGAACGCAAGGCGCTGCTCTGCCGGCACGGCTATGAGATGGGCTTCCTCGACCAGCCGCCGCCACGCGGTGCGGCCGCCGATGACTTCCTTGACGCGGCGGCGATGATGCTGATCGCCGGCCGCATCGCCGATGGCGTGGCACGGCCGTTTCCCGATCCACCGCTCATCGATCGTGTTGGCATACCGGTTGCCATTTGGGCGTGAGGGTGCCTGCGAGAGTCGCGCTTCGTGCCTGGCTTTTACGACGAGCTCCCACAATTCTGCATTGCTCGCTACGGGCTTTTGCCGCTAGAGGCTTGTCTCGACTGCAACGAGCTGCCGCCTCCAACCCGGAAAGGCCTTAGCCGCCCATGCCTCACCTCCCCGACCATCTCCTCGCCGGCTATCGCAATTTCATGAGCGGCCGCTACCTCACCGAGAGCGGACGCTATCGCGAGCTCGCCCGCGAAGGCCAGGCGCCGGAGACGATGATCGTTGCCTGTTGCGATTCCCGCGCCGCACCCGAAGCGATCTTCGACGCCGGACCTGGCGAACTCTTCGTGGTGCGCAACGTCGGCAATCTTGTGCCGCCCTACGCGCCTGACGGCGAATTCCATTCGACCTCCGCCGCGCTCGAATTCGCCGTGCAGAGCCTCAAGGTCAAGAACATCGTCGTCATGGGCCATGGCCGCTGCGGCGGCATCCGCGCTGCGCTCGACACCAATTTCGCACCGCTGTCGCCCGGCGACTTCATCGGCAAGTGGATGAGTCTGATCGCGCCGGCGGCCGAAACCGTCTCCTCCAGCACCTTCATGACGGCGACGGAGCGCCAGACCGCGCTGGAGCGCATCTCGATCCGCTATTCCATTGCCAATCTCCGGACCTTTCCGTGCGTCTCGATCCTCGAGGGCAAGGGGCGGCTGTCGCTGCACGGCGCCTGGTTCGACATTTCGACTGGTGAACTCTGGGTGATGAACAAGGAAACCGGCGATTTCGAACGGCCGGAGCTGGGATGAAGAGAGCGCGCAAGGCGGTGAATATCAGGTCGATCGTTTTGACGGCGACCGCGCTGCTGATCGCGACTATTGCCGCACGCGCCGATGACCGCGCCACCATCAGCCGCTGGTATTCGGCGTTGCTGGTCGCCGACCGCACCGAGCTGTCCGACCTGCTCTCCGATGATGTCCGCATCAAGCTGGACGATCTCGGAATTGTGCAAAGCAAGCAGGAATTCATCGCCTCGATCGACGAATGGAAAGGCGCGGTTGCCGGTGCTGCGATCCGGCACCGGATCGAGAAGAGCGAAGGCGGCGTCACCACGGTGGTCGCCTGCTACGACTTTCCAAACAACGACATGCTGACGCACGAAAGCTTCGCGGTGGCCGACAACCGCATCACCGCCAGCTCGCAAGTGGCGATCGCCGAGAACTGCGACGGCTTTTGAAGTTGATATCGGACACCTGCTGTATTGCGGGTCCGCCGGTCGCGTCCTACATCGGTAGCGACCCACCCTGCCTGCCATCACCAGCGAAAGACCGTCCATGCATTCCACGAAAGCCGTCGACCTCGCCGCCCATCCGCTGACTGCGTGGCAAGGACCGCTCGGCCTGCCCGATTTTACGCGCATTGGCGACGGCGATTTTTCCCCGGTCTTCGATGCGGCGCTGAAGGCGCATGAGGCCGAGATCGAAGTGATCGCCAGCAACGAAGATACGCCGACCATCGACAACACGCTTGCCGCGTTGGAACTCGGCGGCGAGGCGCTCGACCGTGTCTCGTCGATCTTCTGGTGCCGCGCCGGCGCCTACACCAATGAAACGATCCAGGCGCTGGAGCGCGACATCTCGCCAAAGATGTCCAGGCATTTCTCGGCGATTTCGATGAATGAGAGGCTGTTTGCCCGCATCGACGATCTCTACCAGCGCCGCGAGAGCCTGAAGCTCGATGCCGAGACCCTGCGGGTCCTGGAAAAGACCTGGAAGGGTTTTGTACGATCCGGCGCCAAGCTCGACGCCGACGGCAAGAGGCGGCTGGCAAAGATCAACGAGGAGCTGTCCTCGCTCGGAACGACTTTCGGCCAGAATGTGCTTGCCGACGAGCGCGACTGGGCGCTGTTCCTCGACGAGGCCGATCTTGCCGGCCTGCCGGACTTTCTGAAAAGCTCGATGGCCGAGGCGGCCGAAATGCGCGGCCAGAAGGGCCGCTATGCCGTCACCCTGTCACGCTCGATCTATGAGCCATTCTCGACCTTCTCTGAACGCCGCGACCTGCGCGAAATCGCCTTCCGCGCCTTCACCATGCGTGGCCAGAATGGCGGCGCCACCGACAACACATCCGTAGTGCGCGACATGCTGAAGCTGCGCGCCGAAAAGGCAAAGCTGCTCGGCTACGGCTCCTTCGCCGCGCTGAAGCTCGACGACACCATGGCCAAGACGCCGGAGGCAGTGCACGCGCTGCTTGATCCGGTGTGGGAGAAGGCGCTGGAAAAGGCAGCGGCCGACCAGACCGACCTGCAGCGGCTGGCGACGCAGGCGGGCAGCAACGAAAAATTCGCCGCTTGGGACTGGCGCTTTTACCAGGAGAAACTGCGTGCGGAGAAGTTCGCCTTCGACGAGGCCGAGCTTAAACCCTATTTGCAGCTCGACCGGATCATCGACGCCTGCTTCGACGTGGCGACACGGTTGTTCGGCATCACCTTCGAAGAGAAAAAGGGTATCGCCGCCTGGCATCCCGACGCGCGTGTCTTCGTGGTTAGGAATGCCGATGGCAGTGAGCGAGGCCTGTTCCTCGCCGATTATTTCGCGCGGCCGTCAAAGCGCTCCGGCGCCTGGATGAGCGCGCTGCAATCCGGCTATGGGCTCGGCCACGGCTCGAAACCGGTGATCTACAACATCATGAACTTCGCCAAGCCGCCTGTGGGCGAGCCGGCTCTGCTGTCGGTCGATGAGGCGAAGACGCTGTTCCACGAGTTCGGCCATGCGCTGCATGGCATGCTGACCGACGTCACCTGGCCGTCGGTCGCCGGAACCTCGGTCAGCCGAGATTTCGTCGAACTGCCCTCGCAGCTCTACGAGCACTGGCTGACCGTGCCGGCTGTGCTGGAAACGCACGCGTTGCACGTCAAGACCGGCAAGCCGATGCCCAAGGCGCTGCTCGATAAGATGCTGGCCGCGCGGACTTTCGGCGCTGGCTTTGCAACAGTGGAATTCACCGCATCTGCCTTGATGGACATGGCCTATCATGCGCGGCCGGACGCGCCGCAGGAGCCGCTTCGTTTCGAAGCCGAAACGCTCGAAAAGCTTGTCATGCCGGACACCATCGCCATGCGCCATCGCACCCCCCATTTCGGCCACGTGTTTTCCGGTGACGGCTACTCCGCCGGCTATTACTCCTACATGTGGTCGGAAGTGCTCGACGCCGACGCCTTCGCCGCCTTCGAGGAAACCGGCGACCCCTTCAACCCGGCGCTCGCCGAGCGGCTACGCAAGAACATCTATGCCGCCGGCGGCTCGAAGGACCCGGAGGAGCTTTATACGGCCTTCCGCGGCAAGATGCCGTCCCCGGAAGCGATGATGGTGAAGCGGGGATTGGTGTGATTAGCCAATCTCCCCCCTTGAGGGGGAGATGGCCGCGAAGCGGCCAGAGGGGGTCGTTGCGCGTAAAGCGCCGACCTCGCGCAGAAGAAGGCCGAGCCCGGTCGTACCGACCCCCTCTGTCGCCTTCGGCGACATCTCCCCCTCAAGAAGGGAGAACAGCAGCGTCACCCTTCCACGGATCCGCCACCCTCGGCCAGATCGGCCGCGTCAGCTTGGTGTAGTTGGTCACCGCTGGATTGCTCGGATACGAACTCGGCGCCGAGACATAGATGATCTCGGCAGCGATCGGCTCGAAGCCGGCGTAGAAATGATTGGTCGACTTGATCAGCAGCATGTCTTTGGCCAGCGGATCGACGCCGATATTGGAAAAGATATCCGGCTCGAAGGTCTGCGTGCGATTGGTGTTGAGGATGATGTCGACCTCGGTGCCTTCGATGCGAACCAAGGCCGCCGGCCCAAGCGTCACCCGGCTCGGCCCGAAACTTTGCCAACCCTCCGCAACCGCCCTCAGCACCTTGACCCGTGCGTCGATCGGCTCGCCGGCCTGCGGTCCGGCCTTGCCGCCGAAACGCAGGTCGATGACCGCGCCTTCGCCGGCCGCCAGGCAAAAGGTAACGGCAATCGGATCCCAGATCGTGGCAACGCCGACATTGTTCAGCCCACGCTCCAGCATCTGGCGCAGCACGAAGGTGCCGTCGCCGGGAACGCCGCCGCCGGGATTGTCCCAGATGTCGGCGATGACCACCGGCTTGCCTGGATTTTCCGCGCACACAGCCAGCGCCCGATTGATGCCGTCGGCGGTGCTCAGCATCGTCATTGCCGTCTTCTCGCGCAGCGCATAGAGTTCGCGCCCCAGCCGTTCCGCCAGCGCGTCGCCCTTGGCCTTGTCATTGTCGGTGACGACCAGGATGCGCGTGCCCATCTCGGCCACATCGGCGGCCATGAAGCCATGGATGACCGAGACCGACAGCACCCCGTTCTTGCCGTGCAGTGCCTTGATGCGGTCGATGAAGGAGCGCATCGGCTCGCGGCTGGTCGGCAGCACCTGGATCATGCGGCAATCGAAGGTCGAGATGACCGGCTTGATCTCGCCGCGCACCGCTGCCAGGCCTAGCTCGACGACATGTTCGCCGCGCTCGTAGAAATCGGTGTGTGGAAATTCGAGGAAGTAGGCGAGGATGTCTGAGGCCGCGACGCGCTTCGGCGTCAGATGGCTGTGCGGATCAAGTTCGACAGCGATCACCACCTCCGGACCGACCATGTCGCGGACGCGTTCGAGCAGATCGCCTTCGCAATCATCATAGCCTTGCGCCACCATCGCGCCATGCAGGCCGAGGATGACGGCATCGACCGGCAGTGCTGCCTTGAGCTGGCCCAGGATCTCGTCGCGTAGCGCCTCATAGGTCTGCCGCTGCACCAGGCCGCCCGGCTCGGCCCAGGTGGCGGTGCCCTCGATGACGGTGAGGCCCTCTGCGGCCGCGCACCGGCGCAGCGCGACCATCGGCGACGAGCACAGGGTCGGCGTTTCCGGATGCTTGCCGGGCCCGGCATAGAAGGCCATCTCGAATGACGCCCGGTCGGTCGGAACCGGCGAGAACGTGTTGGTTTCCGTCGCCAATGAGGCGGTGAAAATGCGCATGAAAGCTCCGTCGTGAATAGGCGCTATTTGACCGCTCCGAGCGCCAGCCCGCGAACGAGATAGCGTTGCAGCCAGATGAACAGGATCGCTACCGGCAAGGTCGCCAGCAACGTCGCCGCCATGACGTGGTGCCATTCGATCGTGTAGCGGCCGGCGACCAGCGAAAACACCTGGATCGGCAGCGTATAGCTTTCCTGGCTGCGCAGCATGGTGAGCGCCACGACGAATTCGTTCCAGGCGTTGATGAAGGTGAAGATCGCGGTCACCGCGACCGCCGGCAGGCAGAGCGGCAGGAACACCTTGCGCAAGGTCAACCAGCGGCCGGCACCTTCCATCCAGGCCGCCTCCTCGAGATCGCGCGGAATGGTGTCGAAATAGCTCTGCAGCATCCAAACCGTGAAAGCGACGTTGAAGGCCATGTAGATGAAGCCGAGCGCCGTGGTGCTCTCGACAAGGCCCCAGGCGGCCATCAGCCGGAACAGGCCGAGCACCAGCACGATCGGCGAGATCATCTGCGAGATCAGCAGGAACTGGCGCAAGGCGCCGTAACCGGCAAAGCGGAAGCGCGACATCGCATAGGCAGCCGGAACCGAGATCAGGATGGCGCCGACGGTGGCGATCACAGACACGTAGAGCGAATTGAGCAGCGCCTGGCCAAAGCCGGTCGCCACCCACATGTCGGAAAAATTCGACCAGCGGAATTCGCTCGGCCACCAAGTCGGTGACAGCACTTCCTGCCTGGGCTTGACCGCAGTCAGCAGCATCACGGCGAAAGGAAAGAGCGTCACCACGATCAGCGGCGTCAGCAGCAGCCAGGCAATGATCGAGCGCCTCAGTTTTCGCGTCATGAGCCGATTTGTCATGCGCGTTGCTCCCGCATTGCCAGCCGCACGTAGATCATGGTGAAGACCAGCAATATGGCGAACATCACCAGCGACACCGCCGACGCTTCGCCCAGTTTGCCGATGCGGAAGGCCAGCTTGTAGAGATGGGTGACCAGGATGTCGGTCGAGTTGGCCGGGCCGCCTTGCGTCATCACCCAGATGATCGGGAAGGAATTGAAAACGTAGATGGTGTTGAGCACGATGGCGATGTTGATGAATGGCTTCAGCAGCGGAAAGGTGATCTCGCGGAACTGCTGCAGCGGCGTCGCCCCCTCGAGTGCCGCCGCCTCGTAGAGGTCGTCCGGGATCGACGACAGCCCACCGAGGAAGATCGTCGTCGTGAATGGCACAGTCACCAGGATGCCGATCAGCACCTGCATCGGGAAAGCGGTCTCGGCGCTCGCCAGCCACTGGATGTTGTGGTCGATGAGGCCGAGGCCGATCAGCGCCGAATTCAGCATGCCGCTTTCGCCGCTCAGCGCCCAGCGCCAGACCACCGCGGTCATGGTCAGCGACACCGCCCAGGGCAGCATGATGATGACGCGGGCGATGCCGCGGCCATAGAAATCGGTGTTGAGGATCATCGCCACCGGAATCGACAGCAAAAGCGCACCGCCGACGACCATCAAGGTCCACTGGCCGGTGCGCCAAAGAGCGGCCATGAAATCGGGATCGGCGGTGAGCGCTGCGAAATTGGCGAAGTCGTTGAATTCGCGCAGCTGGCCGAAGCGGTTGACCTCATGTGTCGAGATCTGGATCAGGTCCCAGACGGGCCAGAAAATAACGACCGCCGCCAGGAACAGGCTGGGCAAGGTCAGGAGATAGGGCAAGAAACGATTTTGCATCGGCTGGGCTGTACCGTGTTTGCGGGCGGAGAGTGGATTGCGCTGCCTTAACAGATTGACTTAATCCCGCCTCGTTCTTCTCAAGGCACCGCTTCAGGATTCCTTGCAACCGTCGGCGCGCCCCTCACCTGCCTGCCCGTCCTTCGCAGCAGTTGCGGAAGGGGGCCTTCCTCTCCCCCGTCGATCGGGGGGAGAGGAAAGGAGACTGGCTGGGGCGGCGCTGTCAAGTCTGCAAGATGTGGCGCGCCCGCCTGAGCGGAGCGCGCCACGGGCGCAGGGAGATACGCCCTATTTCTTCAGGACGGCGTTGGCCTTGGCCGCTGCGTCCTTCAATCCTGCCTCGGGGTCGCCGCCGAGATAGATCTTCTGCATGGCATCCGACGTGATCTGCGCGACCTCTTCCCAGCCCGGAATGACCGGCGCGAAGCGGGCGTCGGGCAACAGTGCGGTGAACGCCGCCAGATCGGCATTGTTGACGTAATAGTCCATTTTCGCCTCTTCCTTGTTCACCGGCAGGAAGCCTTCACCCTGCGTGAACTTGGCGCGCTGTTCCGTGGTGAACAGGAAGTCGAGCAGCTTCCAGGCCTCGTCCTTGTTCTTGGAGTTTTTGAACATGATGATGGAATCGGTGACGCCATATGTGCCGCGCGCCCCGGTCGGTCCGGCGGGAATGGCCGCCACGCCGTATTTCAGGTTCGGCGCCTCCTCCTTGATCTGGTTGGACAGGAAGGGTGCGGTAATCATCATGCCGACCTTGCCCTGCTTGAACAGGTTCTGTACGTCCTCGCGGCTGTTGGAGGTGACGCCGGGCTCCGTCAGACCTTCGTCGATCATCGACTTGTAGAGCTTGGCGGCTTCAAGCGCGCCCGGGGTGCTGAGACCGGAGGTGCCGTCCTTGTTGAGGATTTCGGTACCGTAGGACCACATCGCATAGTAGTAGTAGACGTCGGTCTCGATCTCCTTGCCCTGCAGGCCGAAACCGAAGGTGCCGGACCCGAGCGCCTTGATCTTGCGGGCGTCCTCCTGCAGCTCGGTCCAGGTTGCCGGCGGATTGGCGATGCCGGCCTTCTCGAACAGCTCCTTGTTGTAGTACATGGCGCGCGCCGAGGCCGCGATCGGCAGGCCGTAGGTCTTGCCGTCCATGATCGAGGGCGAAAGGAAAGTGTCGATGAAGCGGTCCTTGAAGTCAGGCTTGATGTAGCTATCGAGCGGCTCCGCGACGTCCTGCTGCACGAAGTCGATCAGCCAGCGCGTGCCGATGATCGAAAGATCGGCATTGGTGCCGGCGGTGATGTCGGTGGTCAGCTTCTGCAGCAGCACATCCCAAGGTACCACCTCGAACTTGACTGATATGCCGGGGTTTGCCGCCTCGAATTCCTTCTTGACGTCGGCGAAATAGGGAGCAGTCTTGGCGCTGTACTCGGCAACGGTGACGCGCACCTCGCCCGCATCCGCCTGCGCCGCGATTGCCAGCATGCTCATTCCGGCCATCAGGCCGGCAGTCCATTTTGCAAAGCTCATTTGATCTCTCCCATTTGATATTGCGCATGCGCGCTCTTCGTAGCCTAGGCCAGAAGATTTATGTGACTTTCCTACATTATCCGGGATTTAATGGCTTGCAAGCAGATTTTTCTGTTGCTTACTTACATATTCTGGTCTAGGCCTTGCACGGATCTGTCAGCGAGGACGACGCACGGTGGTTTCGCGACCCAAATTCGAAGGCAAAGCCGAGTTCGAGGGCAAAGCCGTCGTGGTGACGGGTGCCGGCGGCGGACTCGGCTCCGCTATCGTGGCGCTGATGGCGCAACGGGGCGCCAGGGTTATCGGCTGTGATCGATCGAGCGAGACGTTGAGGAGCCCGCATCTTGCTTCCCGCCACGTCTTCGATCTTCTCGACAAGGCGTCGATTGCGACGGCGATCACCGCGATCCTCGAACGGGATGGCGTGCCGGACATTCTCATCAACAATGCCGGTTGGACGCGCGCCGAGACGCTCTCCGCGCTCAACCCCGGCAGTATAGAGCAGGAACTCGACCTCAACCTGACCGGAGTGGTGACTTTCGCCGATCCGCTGGTCAAGGCGATGGCCGGGCGCGGCTCCGGCAGCATCGTTTTCATCTCCTCGGTCAACGCCATCGCGCATTTCGGCAATCCCGCCTATGCCGCGGCCAAGGCCGGCATCAACGCCTATGCCAAGGCGATCGCCGTCGAGCTCGGCCGCAACGGCCTGCGCGCCAATGTCGTCTGCCCCGGGTCGATCCACACCGCCGCCTGGGACCACCGCCTTGCCAAGGATCCCGAAATCCTCGGCAAGCTGCAGCGGCTCTATCCGCTCGGCCGCTTCGTCAACGCTTCGGAAGTGGCGGAAGCGGTCGCTTTCCTTGCGTCCGATCGCGCATCTGGAATAACAGGCGTGGTGATGCCGGTGGACGCAGGGCTGACCGCTGGTTGCCTGCCGTTCATCGACAATATTCTGGGAGCGTGAGCATGACCGACGTCGAGTTTCGCGACCTGTCGAAATCCTTCGGGCAGCACAAGATCCTCGAAAACATCAGCCTCGATATCAAGAGCGGCGAGTTCGTCGTGCTGGTCGGCCCGTCCGGCTGCGGCAAGTCGACTTTGCTGCGCATGCTGGCCGGGCTGGAGACGATCACCTCCGGCGACCTGTTGATCGGCGGCGTGCGCGCCAACGCACTGCCACCGCAGCAGCGCAACATCGCAATGGTGTTCCAGTCCTATGCGCTGTTTCCACATCTGAAGGCATCTGACAATATCGGCTTTGGCCCGAAGATACGCGGCGAGGCGCGCGAGGCGGTCGACCAGAAGGTCAGGAAGGCGTCCGGCGTCCTCAATCTCTTCTCCTATCTCGACCGCTACCCTCGCCAGCTCTCGGGCGGCCAGCGCCAGCGCGTCGCCATGGGCCGCGCCATCGTGCGCGAGCCGTCGGTGTTCCTGTTCGACGAGCCCCTGTCCAACCTCGACGCGCAATTGCGCGTGCAGATGCGCGTCGAGATCAAGGCGCTGCACCAGCGGCTGAAATCGACGATCGTCTATGTCACGCACGACCAGATCGAAGCCATGACCATGGCCGACCGCATCGTCGTGATGGACCGCGGCAGGATCCAGCAGGTGGGGCCGCCGCTGGAGCTTTATGACAGCCCGGCCAACAAGTTCGTCGCCAGCTTTCTCGGCTCCCCATCGATGAGTTTTGTCTCAGGTTCTCTCAAGGCATCGCCCGAGAAAACCTGGTTCGAATCGGTCGGTGGCGGGCGGCTTGCGCTCGCCGGCAAACAGGTACCTGTGGGCACTGCAGTGGAGGCCGGCATCCGGCCGGAGCACTTTGTCATCGGCGAGGCTGCCGACGCGATGGCGATCAAGGTGGATGTCGTCGAGCCGACCGGCTCCGAAACCCACGTCTATGGCGCCATCGGCACTGACACGGTGCGCGCCGTGTTCCGCGACAGGGTGCCGATCAGCCCGGGCGACGTGCTGCCGGTGACTGTCGACCCCGGCAACATCCACCTGTTCGACAAGGCGACGGGCCTGCCTCTATGAAGACGCCGGCCGACATCATCACGCGACTACAGCTGATATTGCAGGACGGAACGAAGTCGGATCGCAAGCTGGCAGGCTTCGTGCTGGCCGATCTCGACTTTGTCTCCAAGGCGGCGATTTCGGAAATTGCCGCGCGCGTCGGCGTCAGCGAGCCGACCGTGACACGCTTCTGCCGCAACCTCGGTTGCGAGGGCTTGCGCGACTTCAAATTCTATCTGGCGCAAGCCATCGCCATTGGCGGCCAGTATCTGTCGCCGGAACCGTTGAACCGCGACGCGCGCGAACAGCGCATCGCTTCCGCCATCACCGAAGCGGCGATATCAGCCATCCAGCGCGCCAGCGAAAATCTCGACATGACGACGCTGGTCGCCGTCGCCGCACGCGTCGCCGTTTCCGGCAATGTGCTGTGCATCGGCTCCGGCGGCATTTCGTCGATGATGGCGACCGAGATGCAGAACCGGCTGTTCAGGCTCGGCGTGTCGGTGTTGGCGCAGATCGACGGACAGCTGCAGCGCATGTACGCCGCCGTTGCCACGCCCGACACCACGCTGATCGCCTTCTCTGTCTCCGGCTATGCGCGGTCGGTCATCGATGCGGTGCAGGTCGCCCAGCAATATGGCGCCACCACAATCGCCATCACCCCGCCGGATTCCGCACTCGCTAGGGTCGCCGACACGGTCATCCATTTCCAGTCGCTGGAGGACGGCAACATCTACAAGCCGACATCGTCGCGCTATGCGCTGCTGTCGATCGTCGACATGATCGTCACGTCGGTCGCCGAGACGCGTGGACCGCGGGTTCTGGAAAACCTGCGCCGCATCAAGCAGAGTGTGAACACGTTGAAAGTCGACGATCCGCGTCTGCCGCTGGGGGATTGAACATCCTATTAAGGCCATCACGACTGTTGGCCGAGCGCCTCGATGTTTTTCGCCAGCATCGCCGGGTCGCCTGCGATGCGCACGGTCTTCAGCCGGGCGGTGCCGCCAGCGACAATCGAGACGGCGGACACCGGCACGTCGAGCGTCTTGGCGATCAACTTTTCGAGCGCTTTATTGGCTGCACCGCTTTCCGGCACGGCGCGGACGCGAGCCTTGAAATGGCTTCGTCCGTCCGCTGACGTCTCGACGCCTTCAAGCCTGTCCAGCGCAGCCTTTGGCGTCAGCCGGACAAACAGGTCGACGCCACCATCGCGCAAGCGGAACGGGCTCACAGGATCAGAGGTGCCACCGTGGTGAGTATGAACTGCCGCAAGAAGAACAGGACCAGAAGCAGGATGATCGGCGAGATGTCGATGCCACCAAGGTCCGGCATGAAACGGCGGATCGGCCGCAATGCCGGCTCGGTCAGGCGGTAAAGCATGTTGCCTATGGAACCGACGAACTGATTGCGCGAGTTGACGACGTTGAAGGCGTAAAGCCAGGAGAAGATCGCCGAGGCGATGATGACCCACCAGTAGAGGTCTAGCGCCATGACGATTGTTTGAATGAGGGCGAGCATGCCGGTCTCCAATTGTTGCCGACATGTAGCCATTGCAGGCGAAACCGGCAAGTGCCGCCTTCCGCCGCATGCGGCCCGAAGTCGGCGGCCGCCGATTTCGGCAAAGCGCCGCCTTGACAGGAAACCACGGCGCCCGATAAATGCCCCATCCGCTGGACGGGGCTGTAGCTCAGCTGGGAGAGCGCGTCGTTCGCAATGACGAGGTCAGGAGTTCGATCCTCCTCAGCTCCACCAGCGGATTTTGTAGGGCATTTTTCGCAGCGAAATCAGGGTGATGGTCAAGGCGACCCTTTTGGTTTGGCCCACGCCTTTGGCCCACGTTTGCCCTTCAACTTGATGACCTGTTAGGAAAAGTGTGCAACATTGCTCTTGGGGGAGTAATGAGCGGCACATCCAACTTCGCGTTTCTGGCAACCCACGACCAGCGTCTTGCCACGCTCGGGACGTTAGCCGAACGGTATTTCCGGGACGACCCTTCCACCGCGATCTTCAAGTTGCGGCAGTTCGCCGAGCTGATGGCCAAGCTGATAGCCGCGCGCCATGCGGCCTATCGCGACGAGCGCGAGAGCTTCAACGATCTGCTTCGGCGGTTGTCATATGAGCGCATCGTTCCGAGGGAAGTCGCCGATCTCTTCCACGCGCTGAAGAACGTCGGAAACGACGCGGCCCATGAGATCAAGGGCAATCTCAGCCACGCGCTGACCGCTCTGAAGAATGCCCGATCGCTTGGTGTCTGGTTCCATCGGACCTATGGCAGGCAGCCCGGCTTCAACCCCGGCCCCTTCGTCCCTCCAGCCGAGCCGGCTGATGCCACTGCACCACTGCGTCAAGAGATCGAGGAATTGCGTCACAAGATCGCGGAGAGCGAGGAGGCTGTCACCATAGCCCGCCGCGACGCCGAGGAGCAAATTCGCGTCCGTGAGACGGTCGAGGAACAGTTCAAGCGTGAAGCCGAGGAACGAGCGGCATGGGAGCAGCTTGCGCATGAGAGCGAGGCCGAGAAATCAGTTCTTATCGCCCGGCTTGCAGGTATTGACGCGCTGGAGGTTCAGTCCCCGTTTGGGTTCAGCGAAGCATCCGATCCTTTCCTTGCGTTTGAGCGGGCGGAGACTGAAGCCGAGAAGGAAGCACTTGTCGCCAAGCTCGCAAGCATTCAGGCCGAGGCCGCAGCCGCGCCGCGCTCCGAAGTCGCCGAACTGGTTGAACGCGGCGAGGAAGCGGCCACGAAGATCGAACTCGACGAGAGCCAGACCCGCGCTCTTATCGACCAGCAGCTTCGGGATCGCGGTTGGGAAGCCGACACAAAGGCACTGCGCCATAGCGCAGGCATCCGCCCAGCCAAAGGTCGCAACATGGCGATTGCCGAATGGCCGACCGTCAGTGGCCCGGCCGACTACGCTCTCTTTGTCGGCACCATGCTTGTTGGGGTCGTGGAAGCCAAACGCCAGCGCAAGAATGTGTCGGCATCCATCGACCAAGCCGAACGCTACTCGGTCGGGATCAGTGACAGCGGCGATTTCGTCATGGCGGGCGGGCCATGGGGCGTCCATCGCGTACCCTTCGTCTTCGCCGCGAACGGACGCTCGTATCTGAAGCAGATCGAAACCGCGAGCGGCGTCTGGTTCCGCGACACGCGGCGCAGCGCCAATCATCGCCGCGCACTGGTGGACTGGCTGACACCAAAGGGATTGGCCGGGCTTCTGGAGGTCGATCAGGATGCCGCCACCGCCGCCTTGAAGACCGAGCCATTCCAGTTCGGCTTCCCGCTCCGACCGTATCAGGAAGGAGCCATCCGGGCCGTAGAGACTGCCTTGGCAGCCGAGCAACGCTCAATGCTGGTGGCGATGGCGACCGGAACCGGCAAGACCAAGCTCGCCATTGCTCTGCTCTACCGGCTGCTGTCGGCCAAGCGGTTCCGTCGCATCTGCTTTGTCGTCGACCGCAGCGCGCTCGGGCACCAGACCGAGGGCGAGTTCTCTACCACCAAGGTCGTCTCCGGCAAGACCTTCGCCGAAATCTTCGGCCTGAAGGGCCTGGAGGACGTAACGCCGGAGCTGGAGACCAAAGTCCACATCTGCACCATTCAGGGATTGGTCAAGCGCGTGCTGTTCGCCGACACCTCCGAGGCGCCGCCCGTCGACCAATACGATCTGATAGTCATCGACGAGTGCCATCGAGGCTACCTTCTAGACCGGGAGATGTCGGATGCCGAACTCAGCTTCCGGGGTCAGGACGACTACATCTCGAAGTACCGGCGCGTGCTGGAGTACTTCGACGCCGTCAAGATCGGACTGACCGCCACGCCCGCGCTCCACACCACCGACATCTTCGGCGACCCGATCTTCCGCTACTCCTACCGCGACGCTGTCATCGACGGCTACCTGATCGACCACGAGCCGCCGATACGCATTGAGACCGCCTTGGCGCGAGCAGGGATCAAGTTCCAGAAGGATGAGCAGCTCGACCTCTTGAACACCCACACCGGCGAGATCGACCTCGCCCATGCTCCCGACGAAATCCGCTTCGAGGTCGACCAGTTCAACAAGCAGGTGATCACGCCGGAGTTCAACCGCGTCGTCGCCGAGGAACTAGCGAAGCATATCGACCCGGCCTTGCCCGGCAAGACGCTGGTCTTTGCCGCCACCGACGCCCATGCCGACATGGTGGTGAGTGCAATCAAGAAGGCATTTGCCGAAGGCTATGGTGGGATTGACGACGCGGCGGTGAAGAAGATCACGGGCAGCGTGGATAAGGTGCAGAACCTGATCCGCTCGTTCCGCAACGATGCTTATCCACAGATCGTGGTGACGGTCGATCTGCTCACCACTGGCATCGACGTGCCGAAGATCACCAATCTCGTGTTCCTGCGTAGGGTCAACAGCCGCATCCTCTATGAGCAGATGATCGGGCGGGCGACACGCCAGTGCCCAGAGATCGGCAAGGAAGTGTTCCGCATCTTCGATGCCGTGGACCTCTATCCGCATCTCCAGGACCTTACCGACATGAAGCCGGTCGTGGTCAATCCCTCGATCACTTTCGAGCAGCTTGTGCGTGAACTGGTCGAGGCGACCGAGGATGCCCATCGCAACACCATCCGCGAGCAGCTTGCCGTGAAGCTGCGCCGTCGCCTGAAGAAGCTTCCCGAGGAGGCCCGACAGCGGTTCGAGGCGGTTGCGGGCGAGACGCCGGAGGCAATGCTGAGGCGCCTATTGGCCGACGATGCTCCTGCCCTCGCGGCATGGCTGAAGGATCGTTCCGCTGTTGGCCCGATCCTGGACTGGCAGGGCGATGGCGACAACCAGCGCTTCGTTCCGATCTCGCACCACGCCGACGAGGTCGTTGCCGTTACCCGTGGCTATGGAGAGGCGACGAAGCCGCAAGACTTCCTCGACGGGTTCTCGGCCTTCGTTCAAGGCAACGTCAACACCATCGCCGCCCTGAAACTGGTCGTGACGCGCCCGCGCGATCTGACCCGCGCCGACCTGAAGGAGCTTCGTCTCGCACTCGACCGCAATGGCTATTCCGAAGCCAATCTGCGCCGGGCATGGGCGGACGCGAAGAACGAGGAGATCGCCGCCTCGATCATCGGCTTTGTCCGTCAGGCCGCGATAGGTGACCCGCTGAAGCCCTATGCCGACCGGCTTCGAGCTGCCATGCGGACCATCATGGCGAAACACCAATGGACGGACCCACAGAAGCGATGGCTAAAGCGCATCGGCGAACAGATCGAGAAAGAGGTCATCGTTGACCGCGAAGCCATCGACAAGGAGCCGTTTATCGCCGATGGAGGGTTCAGCCGGCTCAACAAGGTGTTCGGAGGCGAGCTTGAAACCCTGCTCGCTGAGATCAACGAAGAAATGTGGAAGAAGACTGCATGATGACCAGCACCACCGACATCGTCGCCAAGCTTTGGGGCCTCTGCAACGTCCTTCGTGACGATGGCGTCACGTACAACGTATATGTAACCGAATTGACCTTCCTGCTATTCCTAAAGATGCTCGAAGAGACCGGACGAGAGAACCGCCTGCCGGACAACTACCGCTGGGGCATGCTCGCCAAGCGCGAGGGCATGGAGCAACTCGACTACTACAAGTCCATGCTCCTCGACCTTGGCAAGGCCAAGGATGGGCTGGTTCGCGCGATTTTCATCGACGCGCAGACATGTCTCCGCAAACCGGCCAATCTTAAGGCGCTGACCTCCAACATCGACCAGTTGGATTGGTTCTCTGCTCGCGAGGAAGGTCTGGGCAACCTCTACGAAGGGCTGCTGGAGAAGAACGCCTCCGACAAGAAATCCGGCGCAGGACAG
Source organism: Mesorhizobium sp. LNHC252B00 (assembly GCF_000502955.1). Lineage (GTDB taxonomy): Bacteria > Pseudomonadota > Alphaproteobacteria > Rhizobiales > Rhizobiaceae > Mesorhizobium. The sequence continues at coordinate 26,492 of NZ_AYWO01000018.1, forward strand.
TACTTCACGCCGCGCCCACTGATCGACGCCATCGTGCGTCTCATGCAGCCGCAGCCGGGTGAGATAGTGCAGGACCCGGCAGCGGGTACCGCCGGCTTCCTCGTCGCCGCCGATCATTACATCAAGCAAAAGACTGACGACCTTTACAAGCTGCCCGAAGCGCAAGCCTTCTTCCAGCGGCACAATGCCTTCGCGGGGGCCGAGCTTGTCCCAGACACGCATCGGCTCTGCATGATGAACCTATTGTTGCATGGCATCGAAGGTGGCGTGGACAACATCGACACGCTGTCGCCGGATGGGGAGACGCTTCCCAGAGCTGACCTGATCCTGACCAATCCTCCGTTCGGCACCAAGAAAGGTGGCGGCCGCCCGACGCGCTCTGATTTCTCGGTCACGGCAGACACGTCCAACAAGCAGCTTGCGTTCGTGGAACACATCGTGCGTGCCCTGAAGCCCGGTGGCCGCGCTGCCGTGGTGGTGCCTGACAACGTGTTGTTCGAGGACAACACCGGACGACGCCTTCGCACGTGGCTGATGGAACTTTGCAACGTGCATACGATCCTGCGCCTGCCGACCGGCATCTTCTATGCCCAGGGGGTCAAGACCAACGTGCTGTTCTTCCAGCGCGGCAAGACTGACAAGGGGAACACGAGCGCCGTCTGGGTCTATGACATGCGGGCCAATATGCCTGCTTTTGGCAAGACGCGCCCACTTACTATGGCGGACTTTGCCGACTTCGAGACCGCCTTTGGCTCCGATCCTAACGGAGCTGTCAAGCGAAAGGAGGAGGGCGAAGAAGGTCGGTGGCGCAAGTTTACCCGCGAGGAAATCACCGCCCGCAACGACAATCTCGACATCGCTTGGCTACGCGACACCGAGGCCGAGGCGGAGCAGTCGCTGACCGAGCCTGAAGACATCGCCGCTGCGATCATCGGCCATCTCAAGGCCGCTCTTGAGGAGATCGAGGCGCTGTCGGAAGAGATCGGGCCGGATAGTGTCGAGGAGGCCGCTGCCATCGCGGAGGCTGCGGAATGAGCGAGGAGCGATGGGAAGTACCGACGACTTGGGCGTGGGCTTCTATTGGTGAGATAGCCGAGGTTGTAGGTGGCGGCACGCCGTCGACCGGCGACGACAGCAACTTCGTCGAACATGGTATTCCGTGGCTAACGCCGGCTGATCTTACAGGCTATCGGGACGTTTACATCTCCCGTGGTCGTCGTGACCTTAGCGAGAGGGGGTATCGGGCCAGCGCAGCCCGCATTGTGCCGGCGGGAACGGTATTGTTCTCATCGCGAGCGCCTGTTGGGTATTGCGCCATTGCAGGTGGAGAGATCAGCACAAATCAGGGGTTCAAGAGCTTCGTTCTAAAGAACGGGCTAAGTCCAGAGTACACGCGGCACTACCTTCTGGCTTCGGTGGACTATGCCGAAAGCAAGGCGAGCGGGACAACATTTAAGGAGCTGTCCGGCAGCCGCGCCGCCGAACTTGCGGTTCCGGTTGCACCGGCCGCCGAGCAAACGCGGATCGTGACGAAGATCGACAGCCTTACCGGCAAATCCGGGCGCGCCCGCGATCACCTCGACCACATCCCCCGTCTCGTCGCGAAGTACAAGCAGGCCGTTCTGGCGGCGGCGTTCACAGGGGACTTGACGAGAGAGTGGAGGGAAACGAGCAAAGCCAGCGGTACTTGGAACTTTGTGAGTTTGGATGAACTGGTCGACGAGGGGCCAACAAATGGTTGGTCACCTAAGAGCGGACCAGATGCCAAGGGTGCGCTTACCCTCAAATTGACGGCGACCACCTCGGGCGTGATGCGACTGGACGCCGACGCCATAAAGCGCATCTTCGAGAGCCCGGCTCGCACATCGAGTTATTGGCTAAGACCCGGTGATTTGCTCGTGCAGCGGGCCAACAGTCTTGAATATGTGGGCGCCTCAGCGATCTTTGACGGGCCTCCTAACACATACATTTATCCGGACTTGATGATGCGATTGCGCATCTATGATCACGACAAGCGGCGATATGTCTGGAGGTTCTTGAACTCGCCGAACGCACGTGAGTATCTCCAGAGGCACGCTACCGGCACCGCCGGCAACATGCCTAAGATCAGTGGAGCAACGCTTCGAGCACTGACTGTGCCGGTCCCGAGCCTTGATGCCGAATATGCGGAGGTCGTCCGACGCATAGAAACCGCCTTCGCGTGGATCGACCGCCTTGCCTCCGAAACGATCAGCGCCCACAGGCTGGTCGACCACCTCGACCAAGCGATCTTCGCCAAAGCCTTTCGAGGCGAACTCGTGCCGCAAGACCCTGCCGACGAACCCGCATCCGTATTGCTGGAGCGGATCGGGGCCGAGCGCGGCACCGCACTGAAGGAGAGGCGCGGACGAGGCCGGCCGAGGCTTTCCTCGTAGGGCCGTAACATGACCATTCCCGACTATCAGTCGTTGATGCTTCCAGTCCTACGCCTTGCCGAGGAGGGCGAGAAGAGGGTTATGGACGTAGTTGGCCGTATCGCCGATGAGTTTGATCTGACACAGCAAGAGCGCGAGGAAATGCTCCCCAGCGGTCGCCAGCGCGTCCTGCACAACCGCATTCATTGGGCGAAGTTCTACATGTCGAAAGCAGGCTTGATCACCTCCCCTGGTCGCGGGCGGTTCATCGCTACCAGCGCGGGGCGCGAACTGCTGGCCGGAAATCCGCAGCGGATCGACGTGACGATGCTAATGTCCAATCCATCATTCAGGGAGTTCTACAAACCAGAACGCGCTGAGGACGAACCTGCGTCCTATCCCTCGCCAAATCCCGAGCCCGACGCCGCTACACCCGAAGAGCAAATCGAGGCAGCATTCCGCTCCGTTCAGCTCGCGTTGCGGGCCGAGCTGCTGGAACGCATTGCGCAAAACAGTCCAGCGTTCTTCGAGCAACTGATCGTCGACCTTCTCGTAGCTATGGGATATGGCGGGTCTCATAAGAATGCTGCCGAGCAGCTTGGCCGCTCCGGCGATGGCGGGATCGACGGCGTGGTGAACGAAGATCGCCTCGGGCTCGACAGAGTGTACGTGCAGGCCAAGCGGTACGCGTTTACAAACACAGTTGGACGACCCGACGTGCAGGCATTCGTCGGCAGTCTCGTCGGCTTAGGTGCAACCAAAGGCGTCTTTGTCACGACCTCGACGTTCAGCCCTCAGGCGCGCGATTTCGTAAAGCATCTGTCCCAAAGAGTGATCCTGATCGACGGCCAGACGCTCGGTGATCTCATGATCGAACATGGCGTAGGCGTTCGCATCAGCCGCGCCATCGAGTTCAAGCGGCTCGACGAGGATTTCTTCTCAGAAGAATAGGGCGGTGGAACTCAGCCATCCATGACGGTTTGTCGAGAGCCCGTCATTTGCCTATCCAAAATGGACACCTAAGGATTGGATAGGGTTAGGTTAGAACTCACTCTGCTCGTCGTCCTCCGGCAGGAAGTCCCGCAATTCAGCGACAACCTCAGGCAACTTGCGACCGAAATACGTCGCCAACGCCATCGCGGCGACCTCCGGATGCTTGGCCATGCTGGTTGAGAACTCCTTGGCGAGACGGTCCGCGAACCGCTGGGCCAGTTCCTCTTTCCATTGCTCGCGGTCTCCGTCGCTCATCTCCTCAGCGGAGCCTTCTGCTGCCTCACGAGCCCGCCACCATGAAGGATAGTTAAACGCGTCTTGCCCGAGCCTCTTACGAACGCCCCGCATGTTGCCGACTTGCGCTACTGACACACCGGCCGCCTTAGCGATCTCGGCCTTGCTGTGCTGATCGAGTTGAACGAGCCTCCAAGCGTAGTCCTGTCGCTCGCGCGAGGCCATGGGCAGCTTCACCTGAGAGTTTGCCCTTCCGGCCTCCAGCACGGCTTCCTGCGGCGTTCCTTGGAAGTACCGCACAGGGATGCCGACAACCGTTCCTACCCGCCGGTACGCTTCCATTCGGTGATGACCGTCAACGAGAACCGCCTTTGGTCCGACCGGCAGGACGGTCACGGGTTCAACCTTACCAAAATTCTGAATGGTTCGAGCAAGGTCACCTATGTGCTTCTCGCTGATCTCGCGAGGCTGGAACAGTTCCGGCATAAGCGTGATCTCGTCGAGTGCCAATTCAGCCGGTCGAGCGCATTGTTGCTCAACTTCAGTCGCTGACACCAACTCTGCCAGGAGCCGGGCGGGTTCAAATAAGCTATCGTTGGTTTCCTGGATAGCCGCAGTCATATCTCCATCCATCACTTTGGACCTATGCTCGTTGCGGTTCGGGGAAGGCTTTGCACCGATGCTCGACAAGAAGCTCGCAAGCCTTCTCCAGCGCCTCGCCCATGTGCCTCAGGACCCTTCCGCGCGGCCTCGGATACACGTGCAATTCGGTCGCGGTCGGGCCCTCACCCCATCGCTTGTGCGTGCCCGAAGCCATCCGATGAACGAGCTTGGCGGCCTGCACCTGCTTGAACTCAGCCTTCCGTTCGGCCTGTGCGTCGTCCCTAATGATCATCTCAACTGCCAGCCACGCGGCGACCACTCGACGTGGGTCGATGCCGACCTTTCGCAGCCTCGCCCAAGCGGCTTTGGCACGGTCCTGCGGTGACAGCCCGCGCAACCGGAAAGCCTCCATATGAGGCCCCGAGGTTTGCAGAAGAGTAGTCACGCGCTCGACCGCATTGACCACGTAGGTGTCGGTTTTGTTTCCCTCCAGCCATGCCAGGGCAGCGACCCGATAGGGGCTGATCTCTCGTGCCGCGTAGGACGGCCGGTAAGGGCTTCCGTGGCGGGCATAGTGATCGGCATGGGAGCGGCAGAACCGCGTGTCCAAGCCATCTCCTGTACCCGCACGAGCCGGCCTACTGCACCCGACCACGCGGCATCGGGTGAACATCGCGCTTGGTTCGTTGGCCCGGCCGTTCACTTCGGCTTTCCGCTCGTGCTTCGCAGTCCAGTTGGTCAATGGTCGTCATCCTCAAAGTAGCCACCCCGCATCAGCGGAGGGGCAAGCGTCTACTGCGGCGCAGCCGGCAGGGACAACCGCAAATGTGTCCTGACCTCGATTACCCAACGTCAGGGTTCGCCGCGAGATGGTCGGAAGGTGCAAGGCGCTTTGCCAGCTTTGCGAGGGTGGACCGCGAGCAGTTGGTGGCCCGCACAATCGTGTTCCAGCTCTGCCCCTTCCGAAGCATTTCCAAGATGGCCTCGTTGCGCTCAGCGTCCTCGGGCCTGCCCTTCATGCGCCCCTCGGCCTTCGCCTTAGCGAGGCCCTGAGCCTGTCTGCGGCGTCGGTCATCGTAGTCCTTACGAGCGATGGCAGCGAGCATGTCGAGCAGCATCTCGTTGATGGCGTCGAACATGCGTCCGGTGAAGGCGTCCTCGGTCTTCAGCATCATGTGCGAGGTCGGCAGGTCCAGCGCCACCACCTTAACCTCTCGGTCCTTGATCTCGCGCTTGAGCTGGTCCCAGTCCTTGTCCGACAGGCGGCTCAGGCGGTCGACCTGTTCGGTGAGCAGAATGTCGCCCGGCTTGCTATCCTTGAGCAGCCGGAACAGCTCCGGCCTGTGCAACGACGCGCCGCTCTCGTTCTCCTCATAGGTGGCGGCAATGGTCAGCCCCCGCTCCCGGCAGAACGCCTCAAGGTCCCCTCGGGCGCGCCCTGCGTCCTGTTCCTTGGTTGAAGCCCTCAGGTAGGCTCGGATGAATGTCATAGTGCCCTCCAGTTCGGTTTGACTGGTTCGCTAATAGGCGGTTCGCTTTGAGTGGTCAAGGGGTATTTCTCGAACCAGACCAAGCCCGGTTCGGAAAGGGCACACCTTAAGAAACCAAGCCTCACGGCAAGGTCAATCGCGGTAGGATTAGTCGCGGGTCAGGAGCGCCTTGACAGACTTGTGTTCCCATGTCGGTGCATTGAGTAAGACTGCAGCTCTGTCAGGCTGATCCCAGATAGCTGAAGAGTGGCCCCAATAGAAGAAATGCGCCTTCTTACCTGTCGTAAGAGCTTTCTCGCTGTCTGTGCCCGCTTTGGTGTACAGAACAACGAGGTCCCCGGCTGCCACGAGTTTGTACGTGAACCAGTATGTGTAATGCAGGCCGATGGTGACGTTTCCGTTCTCATCGAGACCTGACTGAGCCATCAGATAGTCTCCGACATCTGTCGACGACCTTACTCTCAGTGTAATCCTTTCGTGCGCTAGGTCGCCTGCTCTTATGATGGATCGAAGCTCTAAGTTCATTTGACCAGCCACTTTGTTAATGTGCCGCCGCAAACCAACGCTATCCCAAGCGCGAGCGCACCCGCCCCCGCCAATCCAGTGCCCCAGACGACCGGGGCAAACCCCAGAAGTGCAGAGCCCACCGCAACGGTGAGGGTGGAAAGAATGTCCCACCCCGCTGACTTTGTTGCTTGCACGGTGAGGATGGCGGCGCGCTTATCCGCTTCATAGAACTTGTCGCGATAGCTTTGGGCGTCGAACAGTTCCCTTTCCAGTCTGTCAACGTCATCCAGGAGCATCTTCCGGACGCCGGGCGCCTTCAACTCTTCCTCGCTGAGTTCTCGGCGAACACCGAGGAATGACCTACGCCCTTTCGACTGGGGTGCTTGCTGCTGTGGAACAGGTAGAAGCGGCTCCTCGTCAGGTGCTGCTTTGTCGGTCATGTTCCGGCCCTCCTGCAGCGATAGCAAACCTGTGTGACGATACCGTATCGCTTTCGCAACTTGGCGGATTGCTTAGCAGATTTCCGTCCTTTGGCGATAGGTTCGCGGAGGGGTACGGGGGGTCGGCGCGCGTGCCAGCTATCCGATCACCCGCGCGGATTTTTTGCCGGAGATTTCCGAGCCCTTTTGGCTGGCTGTACTTTCTCCCCCGGCTTCCTGATCGCGGCCAAGGGGACGGTCATGATTGCGCACTCGCCGCTATCGTGTCCGGCACGGGTGAACAGCCCCTCGGTCTCGCCATTGCGAGGTACCGGAACGCCCCTTCCCGTCCAGCCACAGTCGGCACACACAGGGCGCTCCCACGCAACCTCCGGCAAGTCCTCGCGCCACCCCTCCTCTGGAAAGAGGTGGGGGGAACCACATTCCGGGCACAGCTCGGGTACCCCGCGTATCTGCCGAACTACCAATGAAATAGCCAGGCCCAAAGCATGTTCGACTGCCGCAAGGGCGGCTTCGGCGTCGTGCCAAGTAGCTGAGTGGGCGTGTGTCAACCAGTTCGAGAACACCCATGCGTCGGTCAACATCGACTTGAAGAGATGGCGTCGTTCCCGCTGATCAGCCCCAGGAAGTGCTGTGTTGCAGATCAGATCGGTCCAAGCGCGAAAGTCTGCCCTCTTGGGGACCGGCTCCGTAGCCCATTCAGTGATGTCCTGAGCAACGCGAATAAACGCAAGAAGAACCTCGCGGGCTCGCATCCCTACGGCTTGGTAGTCGGCCACTTTCTGGGCCTGCCCCAAAGCGTCCGTGGCTTCGGCCAAGCCTGCGAGCACATCCCCAAAAGGAATAACGCGACTGTCAGACTTTCGCTGCTGCTCGGTGCGCGGGACACGCAAGCAGAGGCCCACGTGGAAAGTAACCACAAGATCCATGTTGGGAAACTGCTCTTGCGAGTAGAGGTTTGTCGGATTGGTAATGACCCACCAACGACCACCGTTCGTGTGAACATCCCACACATCGTGCCGGTGGCCGATAAGGGCCTCCGAATAGACCTTCTGTAGGAACGTCACCTTCGTGCGCTTAGGCGACTGCGATAGTAGGTACCTGACAACGTCGGCTCTTTCCTCCTCGGTTGCGGTCAACATGCGCGTGTCTGTCCTCGTTTTGCTACGGCAAATCTGCTCAGGTTTGGCGTCAGCCTGCAAGTGGTGGCTGCGGCAGCTTCACTGCCTCCACACACGCCCGCATTTGTTCCGCCGAGGCTCCCTTGGTGTAGACCCCGAAGGTAATTTCCTTCTTGTTCGGCTTGTGACCCACAATGTCCTTGATGGTCTCCAGGGGCTGCCCAGCATGACGCGCTGCTGTGATGAACCATTTCCTCGCCGAGTGGAAGTTGACGAGGCTCCGCCGCTTCCCTTCGCGCACATCATTAACCCTCAGGGACTTACGATACCGCTTGAACCGCTTGCCGAAGGTGTCGCCAGGGTCCCGCTCCTTAGCCAACTCATGAAACAGCCAGTCCTTCGGCGTTTTGTCCTTGGTCCTACGCTCAACGATCTCCTTCAGGTCTGGGTGGATTGGCACCCTGCGCGCCGCCGAGATGGTCTTGCCTTGCTGAATGTCGAATAAGTCGTCGTGGACCTCCTCGACCCACAAGGTGACAACCTCGGCGAGGCGCATGCCAGTCAAGCATGAGATGCGCAGGGCGTCTTCGATTTGCTGACGGAACTCTGTGTCCATCTCCTCGGGATAGTCAGTGTAGAGGAGGGCCTGCAATTCTTTGGTAGTGAAGGCCCTCTCGGTTTCGTTATCGCCACGCTCGATCCTACGCTTGTTGTCGGGAAGCGTTTGCCCCAGCCATGGGCTGTCAATCGCCCTTCCGCCGACGACTTTGCCGTCAACGTGCCCCCGCAGAGTTAGGTAGTCCCAATAGCCACGTAACGCCGTTAGATGCTTCTTGGCGGTGCTACGGTCCATTGGCTCGATGGCATCGGTGACATACCGGCCCACCGCTCTACGGTTGATGTCGGGCAGCTTCAGACCCTCTTGATCGCACCAGCGGGCGAACCGCTTGACCAGCCCACGGCGTTCATTGGTAGTCTTGTCCGCCAGCTTGATAGCCTTCAGGTAGGTCTCCAGATGCTCGTCAATCGGAACCTTCCCCGCAAAGGCGGCGGCGAACTCCTTGCGGTCTTTGCCACGAAGTCGCTCCGCCTCTTCCTCGGCAGCACTCACCGCCACATCATAGGCGGTCAGCTCGCCCTCCTCGGCGTGATCATCGGCGTGCCTGAGGTCGACCAAGGCCTCGCGCCAAATGGTGCCGCGTTCACGTGCTGACAGCGTTGCGGCGCTGACTACCTTCCCTGCCTCAATCTGTCGGAACAGGCTGCGGGTGTCCCTTTCGACTTGGTCACGCCGCGCCATCGCCTCCCGAATGTCACCAGTCTGAAGGTTCTCCCGGTAGTGAGTTTTGCCGCCGAAGTGGCCTCGCATTGCGACCGGAACCCCAATCTTGAACCACCACACACGGCGCTTCAGCTCAAGGTGGCGTCTGGCGCTGTTTCGCTGTCTCGGCATAGAAAAACCCCCAATTTGGCCCACGCATTTGGCCCACGTCTGGCGGTCTATCGCACTGATTTGCAACGATTTCAAGGGGGTCGGTGGCGTCAGCGTCGATCCTCCTCAGCTCCACCAGCGGAATAATCGATTTCTGCTTTTCACGACAAGAGAAACGCTGCGCGCTCGCCTGCCGGCGATATTTGTTGTGCCAACGTGCCGGCGAAGGCCGCTACTGCGCCTCGCGATACCGATAAAACTGTTGTCAGTTGGGCTTTTGGCGGAAGCTACCCGTGGATTGCCGCTATTTTTTTGGAAGCCGCCCCCCTAGATTGGCGCTACCAAATCAGTTTTCTGTGCGTTGTGACAAGGCGTTTCTGCGGGGCGACTGGAGACGCTATATGGGTTTTCGAATCGAAATGAAGAAGCCGCCTGCGGAAGCAAAAACGTGTCAATTCGCGAGAATCTCGCTGCAAACCTTAGACGGCTCTGCAAGGACCATGCCTCCGTAAGCGCGGTATGCCGTGAGCTGGGCATCAACCGCACGCAGTTCGAGCGCTACCTGCAAGGACAGACGGTTCCGAACAAGGCCACCGCCGCGCTGATATGCGACTACTTCCGGATCAACGAGCCCGAACTGTACCGGGATCCCGGTGTCGCCGAACCCCGGGTCCGCGGCCTGCCGCCGATGTCCGAGGGCTTGTTCAACCAGATGATCCGCCCGCCTAGCCCATCGATCGCGGGGGGCACCTATTTCACCTATTTTTCGATCCCGGCCCGGCCCGACCTCTTGATGCGGTCGGTAACCTTCGTGCGTCGCCAGGCCGAGCTGGTCACCTTCAGAAGGGTCAACGGATGGTCGGAACACCGGGGATCGACATGGGCGCGAGGCAACCACTATGGAGTGGCGATCTCGCGCCTGAACTGGATCTATTTCAGCGGCATCAACCGCCGCCAGACCGGCGAGCCGTCGCTGATCTCCGTGCAATGGGCTCCGATCTTCGAACCGGTGCTGATTGGCAAGGCCATGCTTCTGACGGAGGCCGGGCCGGCATTCGTGTCCGTCATCATGCGGCGCGACACCGCCAACATCCGTTCAAGGGACGCCATCCGCATGGCACATGTCATCAGGCTCGACGATCCCGGCGTCGATCAACTTGTGGTCAGCCTGACCCACGATGGGCTGGGCTGATCGGCCTCGATCACCGTAGTTTACGCTAAATAAGAATAAGCATATACCGAAAAAGCGTACGTTAGCGATTGTCTACTCTGTATCTGAATAAAAACGATATTTTACACTTTAAGACCAGGAAAGATGATCCGTCCGCCGGTCTTTGGCGTGCAGATTTACTACAATTTTAACAGACTATTAATGCTTTCGACCTTACCTTTCTTGCTGTGGATCTCGTTCTGGATGGGCTTTCAACGGATCCCGATGGTCAGGAAGGGTCAAAAATGGCCAGGAAAGTGAACAGACCTCCGAAGCTGACGATTGCGGCCGGCACGCAGACCGTCTTCTTTTCGCAGGCCATGCACGACAACAAGCGCTGAAGGCGTTCCGCGCCGGCATTCCCCAGGGTACCATCAGTCTGACAGGAGCAGCACGTGTCGAATCAGTCCTTACGTCAGTCGGAACTCGACAGTCTTCAGTATATTTCGGCGGTAACCAATGAGCTCGTGCAGATGGCCGAAGCAGGCCGTTTTCCCATGATCTCTTATCTGCTGGGCATGGCCTATGCGGAAGCCTTCGACGTTCTTCGCGGCGCACGGCCGGCCAGGCACACGCAGCTCAGTGGTAACCCGCTGCACCCCAAGGCAAAGGACATTCGCACTGCCCAGCCCAGGAGTGCGTAGCGGAATGCACTCGTCGCGGTAGCAATTGACGACAGCTGCCAAGCCGTCAGTGTCTGGAGCGGAGTGGACGCCTTCCGACGACCCGAATCTCAGGACGCTGCGCACGAAATACCGCTTCTATCTGCAGCAGCTCGAGGCCGTGGGCCCGTCGTTGAGCTACTGATGAGCCCGGCTTTGGTCTAGTCTCTAGTTGCGCAGGCTGAACACGAATGGCGCCGTTCGGCTCTGGCGCGAACCGAGTTCCGGCGGCGGTGCCGGCACTGTGGCGCCTTGCAGCACCGCCAGTGCGGCGCGGTCCAAATCCGCATCTCCGGACGAGCGAGAGAGCCTGGCGGACAGGACCCGGCCGGACGAGTCGACCGTGAAGGCGACATACGGCTTGCCTTCCACCCGGCGAGCCTTGGCCGAACTGGGATAGCGCGTGTGCCGCTTGATCCAAGCGCCCAGACGCGAGTCCCACTTGCTGGCGTCGCCGGAGCGCGTTGTCGGTGCTGCCGACTTCGGCGCTGCGGTCCTGGGTGCGGGCTTTGCATCGGTACTTGCGACGGTTGCCGTCCTCGGCGGCGGCGCCTTCTCCTTCTTCGACGGTGGCTTGGGCTTTTCGACAGGCTTTTGCGGCTTGGCCTCGATTGGTTTCTTGTCCTTCACCACCTCGACCGGTTTCGGCTGCGGCAAGGGAATGACGACCTCGGGTGTGACAGCCTCCACAACATCCGGAACGGCCTCATCCGGCGGCGGCTGGTCGACCTGTTCAGCCATTTCGGTCTGGGTGGGCTCGGCCTCGTCGGGGGCGACGGCTTCCGTCTGTTCGATAACCGGCTCCGCCTTCTCGACCGGCGCTTCAGGCGTCGGCTCGGTCGTCGGTGTTGGATCGGCCTGATCTGATGTCACCGCGTTCGGCGCTGCAACCTGTTCCTCCACGGCCGGCATCACCGCCATCGGCGCCAGCTCGATCACCAGGGCCGGTGGCGGACCGCCGTCCGGGTCGGTGACCATCGTGAAATTCTGCACGGCATAGGCGACCGCGACATGCGCTCCGAGAACCAGCGCGGCGGCACTGGCCCACAAGCCAAGGTCGCGCCAGCCGAAGCGCGATAGCTGGACCGAGGGCAAGGCGGCCGCTTGCATCATGGCGCCGCTGCACCAGTGGCTGCCGGCGCCGCCTCCAGGCCAACGAGCGCGATCTTCAGATAGCCGGCGCCGCGCAGCAGGTTCATCGCGTCCATCAGGTCGCCATAGGCGACCGCCTTGTCGGCACGCAGGAAGATGCGCGTCTGCTTGTCGCCTTTTGTCCTGCTGTCCAGCGTCGCGGCGAAAGCCGGGCGCGGCACGCTATCGTTGCCGATCGCCAGCGTCAGGTCGTCCTTCAGCGTCAGGAACAGCGGCGTTTCGGGCCGCGGCGCGGGCGTTGCGGTCGAGCCCGGCAGGTCGACATTGACATCCACCGTCGCCAGCGGTGCGGCGACCATGAAGATGATCAAAAGGACCAGGATGACATCGATGAAGGGGGTGACGTTGATCTCGTGGCTCTCCTCGAGATCGTCATCCATGGTCTGTCGGATTCTGCTGCCCATGGCGCTACTCCGCCGCCAGCGCCGTTGCCGGCCCGACCGTGCGGAAGTCGAGGTCGCGGCTGACCAGCCGTTCGACACCCGCCGAGGCATCGGCGAGGATCTGGCGGTAGCCGGCTATCGAGCGGGCAAAGACGTTGTAGACGACGACGGCCGGTATTGCCGCGACAAGGCCCATCGCCGTGGCAAGCAGTGCCTCGGCGATACCTGGCGCGACCACGGCGAGATTGGTGGTCTGCGCCTGAGAGATGCCGATGAAGGCGTTCATGATGCCCCACACGGTGCCGAACAGGCCGACGAAGGGCGCGGTCGAGCCGATCGTCGCCAGCACACCGGTGCCTCGCGACATGCGCCGCGACGCCGCCGCCTCGATGCGCGACAGCCGTGAGGTGACGCGCTCCTTCAGCCCGTCGCCCGAGACATGATCGAGAGCGCCGGCCGAAAGCGCGGTCTCCTCCTCGGCCGCCCGCACCAGAAGCGCGCCGGGGCCGCCGCTGCGGTCGAGCGCACGGCTGGCCTGGCTCAGCGTGGCGGCATCGCCGATTGCCCGGACGGCGCGGCGGATGCGCAGCTTGCCACCAAAAATCTCGAGCGATTTGGCCAGCCATATCGTCCAGGTGACGAGTGAGGCAAAGGCCAGCCCGATCATCACCGCCTTGACGATGATATCGGCCGCCATGNCGTTCAGGTGACGAGTGAGGCAAAGGCCAGCCCGATCATCACCGCCTTGACGATGATATCGGCCGCCATGAACATGCCCCATGGCGACAGATCATGCGGCAGGGTCGACTCCATCGCCGTTGAAAGGCCAGTCTCGCCCGGCAGGGTCGCGTTCGGCTGGTTGGCTGGCTGCGGCGGCGCGACTGCCGGTGCAACGGGCGCTGGCGGCGCGGCGGGCGCTTCGATCGCGGGCGCGCCCCTGACCGGTTGCTCCTGGGCGGTCGCGCTACCCACCGACAGGATGACGGATGCGACCAACGCCGCCAACAAACCATATCTAGACAACAGCGTCTTCCTTGTTCTCACAGCGGCCAGCCGCTTTCTATTTCCCACCGCTGCATCAAATCTCGTCACTGCACGTAACCGACGGGCTGGCCGGTGACGGGGTGCGCGAACACGCCCATCTCCACGCCGAAAATGCCTTTCAGCACATCGCTTCGCATGATCTCGCCAGGCGTGCCGCGCGTCAGCAGCTTGCCGTCCTTAAGCGCGATCAGCTCGTCGCAATAGCGCGCCGCCATGTTGGGATCGTGCAGCACCACCACCACGCAAAGGTCACGTTTGCGGCTGAGATTTCGGACCAGCCTGAGCACCTCGACCTGATGGGCGATGTCGAGTGCCGAGATCGGCTCGTCGAGCAGCATGACGCCGGCATTCTGTGCCACCAGCATGGCCAGCCAGGCGCGCTGGCGTTCTCCGCCGGACAATTCGTCCACCAGCCGGTCGGCAAAGCCTTCCATGTCGGTCAGGGCCAGCGCCCCGTCGACATGCTGCCTGTCCTCGGCACGGAAACGGCCAAGCGCGCCGTGCCAGGGATAGCGCCCGAGCGTCGCCAGTTCGCGCACGGTGAGACCGGTCGCCGCCGGCGTCGTCTGCGGCAGATAGGCAAGCGCGCGAGCGAACTCGCGGGCGCCCCATTGCGGCAGCGGACGCCTGGCGAAGGTGATGGCGCCCGAGCTTGCCGGCTGCTGGCGCGCCATGAGCTTGATCAGCGTCGACTTGCCCGAACCATTGTGGCCGATCAGCCCGTAGACGCGCGAGCGCTCCAGTTCGAGCGAGACCGGACCGAGCAGGGTCCGCGCGCCGACGGCAAAGCGCACCGCATCGATATGGAAGGCAGTCTGGGCATCAATTCCAGCCACGGTCATGGCATCTCTCCAATGCGGCCGCTTGCATCTCCAGATTCCGGCTTTCGGCAAGCCGATGCCCGGTTGACTAGGAAACATGACGTTGCTAGTCAACATTAAAGATGACTGCAACGATCAACAAATCGCCGTAACCTTCCGCACCTCGGCACTCTGCCGCTTCGCGTTGGGCTGCCACGCCGGTGGACGGCTGCTGCTTCGCCGGTCAGGATGGGCCCCGCAAATCGGTGAGGAGAGCCCAAAATGATCAAGGCGAGACCCTTCGACTTCCCCTTTGACGGCAGGCTGGTGGCCGAAAACACGGCACTGATCGTCATCGACCTGCAGCAGGATTTCCTGTCGACGACGGGTTACTTTGCCAGGCAGGGATATGATCCCGCACCGCTCAGGGCGATCCTGCCGACAGTGAGCCGGCTGATCGCCGCTGCCCGCAAGGCTGGCATAAGGGTCATCCACACCAGGCAGGGCTATCGGGCTGACATGGCCGACATGACGCCCTACGAGAAATGGCGCCGCAAGCGCGCCGGGCTCGAAGGCACCGAAATCCTGCTGCGCTCGGGCCCGGGGTTCCAGATTGTTCCGGAGATCGACGTGGCGCCGCAGGACATCATCGTCGACAAGACCTGCAACAGCGCCTTTACCTATACGGATTTCGAACTTGTCCTGCGCGCGCAAGGCATCACGCATCTGCTGTTTTCAGGATGCACAACGGACGTCTGCGTCCACACCACGCTGCGCGAGGCTTGCGACCGCAATTTTCAATGCCTGACGATCTCGGATGCCTGCGCCAGCGGCGACCAAAGGGCCCACGAAGCCGCGCTGCACATGGTGACGGTCGAGGACGGCGTCTTCGGCGCGCTGGCGGATTCAGCCGCCGTCATAGAAGGCCTGTCGCGGCTTGGCGACAGGCCTGAAGCACCGAAGGGCTGAAGGCCCTCAGCCCGCTGCGCGCGTCTCAATACTCGCGCGCGGCGCAAACGCCCCGGGCTGGAATGCGTCCGTTTCGCGGCGCACCAGCGAATTGCGCAGCAGGGCGATCGTTTCCCGGCCAACGGTGGCGATCTCACGCGGCGTGTCGACGCCGACAATCATGAATTCATCGATCCCGAGAGCCGCATAGGCAAGCAGCGACAGGGCGGCCTGGGCCGGCGGGCCGGCCACGTCGACCGCCTTGAGGCCGGGGGCGGAAGCACCCTGGTGGATCCTGACCGGAAGCGCAAAGCGCAATTTGCCCGCCCGGCCGTGTTCGGCGGCCGCGACCCGCACCCGCTCCATGGACTGCCGGACTTCGTCGATCGAGCCCGGCGCCAGTTCGAAGACATCGGCATGCCGGCCAGCCACCTTAACTGCCGTCCCGGATTGCCCGCCCATGCGGATGATCAGGTCGGCGCCGTGCGGACCCTTGCGCGGCACGTAGCCGCCTTTGATGCTGTAGAACGCGCCTTCATGGTCGAAGGGCCGGTCGTTCGACCAAAGCCGCTTGAGCAGCACCAGATATTCGTCGATGCGCTGCCAGATGACGGTGTGGCCGACCGGCCGTGTTTCGGCGTCGGCGTCGCTCAGCGGCTCGCTGATCATCCGCAGCACCAGCCGCCCGCCGCTTTTCCTATCGATCGACGCAAGCTGGCGGGCCGCGACTGTCGGTTCAACCACGCCCGCCCAGTGCGTTAGCACGACTTCCAGCGACAAGGTCCGGTCCAGCACCTGGGCAGCAAGATCCATATTGGTCAGCAGCCCGGCCGAATCGTCGACGACGATCTTGCGGAAACCGCCGTCCTCGATGAGTCCGAGCTTGGTCGCGGTCTCGGCGAAGTCATAGAAAAAGGGAACTGCAGCGTCGGCGGTCTTGCCGGGAACATGCGTGAACTCGATCGGCATTGCCATCTCCTCAATTGTGTCGGGCGCGCGCAAGCGCACCGAGGATTCGGTTCATTCAACTCCGATTGCCTGGAAGCGGTGGGGCAGCTAACCCCGGTCGATCTGACGAACGCTAGGGGATGAGGCCCAGAACAACGGCCCCGGTGAACACAAACGCAAGGGCAAAGACCACATAGGCGAAAGCGCCGGCATAGGCCGGGCGGAAGGTCTGGGCATTGGCCAGCCTCTGGCCGCTGCGATCCGTCTGGGCGTTCTGGATATAGGACATATCTGCCTCCGTCTCGCCGGTTAATCTATAAAACTTGTAGACTTTGTCGATTGCTATTTTCGCACCTTAGATAGAATAATTTTCTCATTTATGTTCGAAAATTGGTTGTCACTTGCTGAGCGCGTATGATAGAGCAAGCGGCCGAACATGGCATGTCCAAATCGCCTGTGCGTGGGATGGACCTATGGCCGTGTCCCTGCTGCACCCAATTCGTGCGTTGGCTGCCCGCTGCGAGCGCGGTAGCATCGCCCAACCATGCAGAGCGGAATCGTCAAATAGGGAGCGAGGCAATGGGCACAAGACTGGCCGGCAAGGTCGCTATCATTTCAGGCGGCGCGACGGGAATGGGCGGGGCGGCCTCGGAACTGTTTGCGGCGGAAGGCGCCAAGGTGGCGATCATCGACCGCAATAACGAGGCCGCTGTCGCAACCGCGGCGGCGATCCGGGAGCGTGGCCATGTCGCCGCGCATTTCGTCGCCGACGTCTCCGATGAAGGCCAGGTCGAATCGGCCGTGAAGGGCGCGACTGAAAAGTTCGGTCCGGTCACCGTGCTGTTCAACCATGCCGGCACCATCGTCATCAAACCCTTCCTGGAGACGACGGTACAGGAATGGGATTGGCTGCATGCCGTCAATGTGCGCTCGATGTTCCTGATGACGCGCGCCGTGCTGCCCGGCATGATCGCGGCGGGCGGCGGCTCGATCGTCTGCACCTCGTCGATCTCGGCGGTGGCGGCGACGCCGAACGAAGTGCTCTACGACACCACCAAGGGCGCCTGCCACATGTTCGCGCGCGCCATCGCCGTCGAGTTCCGCGACCGCAACATCCGCTGCAACGCCGTATGTCCCGGCTTCATCCGCACGCCGCACGGCTTGCGCGAGGTCGCCGATTTGGGCAAGCTCGGCATCGATGTCTCCGACGCCGCACTGGCCGTGCAACAAGGCCGCATCGGCGAGCCGGAAGAGGTGGCCAAGGCAGCGCTGTACCTGGCCAGCGACGAGTCGAGCTTCGTCAACGGCACGCATCTGTTCGTCGACAACGGCTTTACAGCGATGTGAGGTTTCTAGAATCCAGGTTCCTCGCTCCCAGGGACAGCTTGGCGCCCTTCCTCTACCCCGTCGATCGGGGGAGAGGTGTCGAGCGCAGCTCGACGGGGCGGGGGTCGACCGTTGGCGCGGCACAGGAAGGTTCTTGCACCTTGGTCCCCTTTCAATATCCGTTGGCGACCGTTGCCAGGTGGTTCCCCCACTCCGTCGCTGCTTCGCAAAGGAAGGGACACCAAGCCCTGCTCGCCTACCGCTCTTCCCGTCGAAATGGCTTGAGCAGCGCCGAGGGCGCCACCGCATTGCGCGACATCACCGCCATGGCGACGATGGTGAAAATGAAGGGCAGCATCAGGAACGTTTCGTAGGGGATGTGCCCGAGCCCGCTGGCCTGCATGCGCAGCTGCAAGGCATCGACAAAGGCGAACAGCAGCGCGGCCCCTGCCGAGCGCCACGGATCCCAGCGGCCGAAGACGACCAGTGCGATCGCCACCCAGCCGCGCCCCGACACCACGCCGAAGGTGAAGGCGTTGAACTGCGCCATCGACAGGAAGGCGCCGGCAAGCCCCATCAGCGCGCCGCCGAGGACAACCGCCTGGAAGCGTGTGGCGATGACGCTGACACCGGCCGAATCGGCGGCGCGCGGGTTTTCACCGACCATGCGCACCGACAGGCCCCAAGGCGTGCGGTAGAGCACGAAGGCGGCCAGTGGGATCGCAAGGATCGCCATGTAGACCAGCGCAAACTGGTTGAACACCGCCGGCCCGAGCACCGGGATGCCGGAGAGGACGGGGATCGGCAGCGTCTCGAACCCCTTGATGCTGGGCGGCACCGACTGCTGGCCAAAGATCAGCCGGTAAAGGAAGTAGGCAAGGCCCGACGAGAACAGCGTCACGCCGATGCCGCAGACATGCTGGCTCAAGCCCAGCACCACGGTGAACAACGCATGGAGCGCGCCCATCAGCATGCCGGTCAGTACCGCCGCCAGCACGCCGAGCCACAGGCTGCCGCTGAGGCTGGCGGCGGTGAAGCCGGTCATCGCCGACAAAAGCATGATGCCTTCGATGCCAAGATTGAGCACTCCGGCGCGCTCGGAGAACATTTCGCCGAGCGTCGCAAACGCCAGCGGCGTGGCGATGCGAATGATGGCGGCGAGGAAGCCTACCTGAAAGATCTGTTCGAACACCGCGCTCATCGGGCAGCCCCGACGCGACGGATGCGATAGGCGGTGAACAGCAGCGCCACCAGCATGGCGAGCAATGCGGTGCCCTGGATGACGTCGCTGAGGAACGCCGGCACCCCGGTTGCGCGCGACATCGCCTCGGCGCCGGTCATGACGGCGGCCAGGAAGATCGCCGCCGGCACGACACCGAGCGGATTGAGCCGCGCCAGCATGGCAACGACGATTCCGGAATAGCCATAGCCCGGCGAGATGTCGCTCATCACCTGGAAATGCACGCCGCCGACCTCGCCGACGCCGGCCAATCCGGCCAGTGCGCCAGACAGCAGAGCGGTGGAGATCAGCACGCGCTCGACATGGATGCCGCCATATCTGGCCGCTTCCTGGTTTTCCCCGGTGACCCTGATCCTGAAACCGAGCGTCGTGCGCACGATCAGGAACCAGATCAGCGGCGCCGTGATCAGCGCCACGACGACGCCGAGATGCAGCCTTGTGCCTTCGAGCAGCACCGGAAAATTGGCCGAATCCTCGATCGGCGGTGAGATCGGATAGCCGCTGAACGTGTCCTTCCACGGCCCCTCGATCAGAGCCATCAGTGCATAGTAGATTACTGAGTTGAGCAGCAGCGAACTGACGACATCGTCGACCTTGAATTTCACCCGCAGCGTGGCGGGAACAAGTGCTACCGCAGCGCCGGCCGCAGCCCCGGCCACCGCCATCAAGAACATGGCGAGCGGCCCCGGCATGGGGATCGCGCCGACAAAGCAGCTGGCCACGGCGCCGGCCAGCAATTGACCCTCGGCGCCGATGTTCCAGAATTTGGCCCGGAAGGCGACCGCGACCGCCAGTCCGGTGAAGATCATCGGTGCTGCACGCACCATGGTTTCGGTAATGGCATAGCTATCGCCGAGAGATGCCGTGAACATCACGCCATAGGATTCGAGTACGCCGGCACCGGCTAGCGCGATGAGCCCGCTGCACAGGACAAGCGTGGCGCCGATCGCCAGCAGCGGCAAAGCCAGATTGAACCAGGCAGGAGTGCTTGCGCGGACTTCCAGGCGGAACATTAGGCGGCACCCTCTGTTCGGTCTGTCGAACAAGGATTCTGACGAAGAGGAACCCCCACCCCTAGCCCCTCCCCACAAGGAGGGGAACTCTCGGAGGCGCTGACCACGACAAAACGGCTGAAGTTTGGGC
Source organism: Mesorhizobium sp. LNHC252B00 (assembly GCF_000502955.1). GTDB lineage: Bacteria > Pseudomonadota > Alphaproteobacteria > Rhizobiales > Rhizobiaceae > Mesorhizobium. The sequence continues at coordinate 46,561 of NZ_AYWO01000018.1, forward strand.
TCGGAAGCTGTGTGAACGGCGCGCGGCAGCATCCCCCTCGCCCTTGTGGGGAGGGGTTAGGGGTGGGGGTCAGCGCCGCCAGAAGGTTCATCTAGACTCTCCCCCCGCCCCGGTCATCATTAGGCCGAGCCGCGCGATCGTCGCATCGGCGCTGTCGAGCGCGCCGACGATGCGGCCCTCATACATCACAGCGATGCGGTCGCAGAGCACCAGCAGCTCTTCGAGATCCTCGCCGATGACGACGATGCCGCAGCCCTTCGCCCGCATGTCGAGGAATTTCTCGTGGATGAAGCGGGCGGCTCCGATATCAAGGCCGCGCGTCGGCTGCGAGACAACAAGCACCTTCGGATCGAAGGCCAGTTCGCGCGCCAGCAGCGCTTTCTGCAGATTGCCGCCGGACAGCGCGCCGGCGCGGGTCATCGGCCCGGGGCACCTGATATCATAGGCCTTGATCTGTTCTTCCGCGAAGGCGCGGATCGCATCCGGCTTGAGCAGGCCCCTGCTGCTGAAAGCGGCGGTGCCGATGCGCGGCAGCACCATCGAATCGGCAAGCGGCAGGTTGGTGACCAGGCCTGTCGTCATGCGGTCTTCCGGGATGCGGCCAAGGCCAAGCGCCTGCACCTCGCGCGGCGAGAAGCGTGTGACCTTGCTGCCGGCGATCGTCATCTGGCCGGCGTCAAGCACACGCGTCCCGGAGATCACCTCCGCCAAGGCACGCTGGCCGTTGCCCGACACGCCGGCAATGCCGAGGATCTCACCGGCACGAACGGCAAGCGACACGTCGCGCAGCGGCGTACCCGAATGATGCGATGTCGAGATGCCCTTGAGAGTGAGCACATCAGCACCGGGCGTCGATGGTCCCCGCGCCGGCGGCACGATCTCGTGTCCGCACATCAATTGCGCCATTGCGGCCGATGTCGTGTTGGCGGGGTCATCGACCCGACCGGCAACGCGGCCATGCCGCAGCACCGTGCAGCGATGCGTCAGCGCCCGCACCTCGTTGAGCTTGTGCGAGATGAAGATGATGCCGAGACCTTGCGCCGCCATCGAGCGCAATGCCGAAAACAGTCCGTCGACCTCGCTCGGCGCCAGCACCGCCGTCGGTTCGTCGAGGATCAGCAGCCTGGCGCCGCGAAACAGCGCCTTGACGATTTCCAGCCGCTGCTGTTCGCCGACCGACAGCGCCGAGACCGGCAGGTCCGGGTCAAGTGTGAGGCCATGTTGGCGGCCGATCTCTGCCAGCCGTGCCAGCCCACCGGCGCGGTCGATCCGTCCTGTCTTGCCGGGAATGCCGATCAGAAGGTTTTCCAGCACAGTGAGCCGCGGCGCGAGATGAAAATGCTGGTGCACCATGCCAATGCCGGCAGCCAGCGCGTCGGCCGAACTGGTGATCCGCACCGGTTGGCCCTGGATGAGAATCTCGCCGGCGTCGGGCGCATAGGCGCCGAACAGCACGTTCATCAGCGTCGTCTTGCCGGCGCCGTTCTCGCCCAGCAATCCGAGGATCTCGCCGGGAGCGACGCTAAGGTCGATAGCCTCGTTGGCCTTGACCGCGCCAAAGCTCTTGGTGATGCCGCGCATTTCGATGAGTGGGGCGGGCAAGGGCAAGGATGCTCCTGATCGGAATTGGAATCGACGGATGGGGCGGCGCTGCACCCCCCTCTGGCCTGCCGGCCATCTCCCCCTCAAGGGGGGAGATCGGATGTCACTTTCGGCCTTCGCCAATTTTCCGCCCTGAAAAAACAGCGCGTCAACGAAGCTGCCAATCTCCCCCCTTGAGGGGGAGATGTCCGGCAGGACAGAGGGGGGCGCCTAGCACCACCCCTAAAGGCCGGCCATCAATCCGAAACCGGCGTGTTTTCATCCACGTCGACGCGGAAATTGCCTTCCAGAATCTCGGCCTTCTTCTTCTCGACCAACTCCTTGACGTCCGCCGGCAGCGTCTTGTCGAACTTGTGGTAGGGCGCGAGGAACGAGCCGCCCTTGGCCATCCGCGAGAAATCGCCATAGTCCTGCGCGGTGAAGACGCCGGCCTTGACCAGTTTGATCGCCTGCTCGACCGTCGGATACATGTCCCAAACGGGACCGGTGATCACCGTGTCAGGGCCGAGGCTTGACTGGTCGGACATGTTGGAGATGGCGAGGATCTTCTTGTCCACAGCCGCTTCGATGACGCCGAAGCGCTCGGCGTAGATGACGTCGGCACCGGCGTCGATCTGCGCGACCGCCGCTTCCTTGGCCTTTGGCGGATCGAAGAAGGAACCGATGAAGGCGACCTTCTTCTTGATGTTGGGATTGACCTCCTTGGCGCCGGCGAAGAAGGCATTGACCAGCCGGTTCACCTCCGGAATGCCCATCGCCGCGACCGCGCCGATCGTGCCCGACTTCGACATCTTGCCGGCGATCATGCCGGCGAGATAGGCCGGCTCGTGGATCCAATTGTCGAAAACGCCGAAGTTGGGTTCCGCAGGCCCGGCACCCGAGCCGAACAGGAAAGCGGTCTTCGGGAACTGCTTGGCGGTGCGGCGCGACTCGCGCTCGGCGGCGAAGGCATCGCCCAGCACCAGCTGATAGCCGCCTTGCGCATATTCGCGCATGACGCGGCTGAAATCGGCGGTCTGTACCTTTTCCGACCATTTGTATTCGATGCCGAGTTCCTTCTCGGCCTTCTGCAGGGCGACATGGATCTGGTTGTCCCATGGCTCCTCGATCGGCGTGGCGAAGATCGCCGCCACCTTCAGCTTCTTGTCCTTGCCGAAGGCAGCGCCCGGCAGCATCGCTGCGGCCAAGCCAAGTGCGCCGAGTTCCAGCACGTTGCGCCGCGAAATCCCTTCGCGTTTTACCTGGACTCTATTCTTTCGATTTTCCATTGCATTCCCCTCTGTTCGACAGCCGTGTCGAGCCGGCTGTTCGTGAAAATATTCAGACGGGGAACTATGGAACGACGCTGAACTTTTGTCCACGCGGTCAAATTTGGCAAGGCCTGTGATCAAACCCGTTCGAGCGCGATCGCGATACCCTGGCCGACGCCGATGCACATGGTTGCCAGCGCAAAACGGTCGCCACGCTCGCGAAGTTCCAGCGCAGCCGTTCCGGATATGCGTGCGCCCGACATACCCAGCGGGTGGCCGAGCGCGATGGCGCCGCCATTCGGATTGACGTGCCCGGCATCCTCGGCGATGCCGAGCTGGCGCAGCACGGCGATGCCTTGCGAGGCAAAGGCCTCGTTGAGCTCGATGACGTCGAACTGACTTGGCGTCAGCCCGAGCCGGGCGCAAAGTTTTTGCGTCGCCGGCGCCGGGCCGATCCCCATAATGCGCGGCGCCACGCCTGCGGCGGCACCGCCAAGGATGCGAGCGATCGGCGTCAGGCCATATTTCTTGATGGCAGCCCCCGCGGCAACGATCAGCGCCGCCGCCCCGTCATTGACGCCCGAGGCGTTGCCGGCCGTCACCGTGCCGCCCTGCCGGAACGGCGTCGGCAGCTTGGCCAGCGCCTCGACGGTGGTGCCGGCACGAGGATGCTCATCCTTGGCGACGACAACCGCATCCCCTTTGCGCTGCGGGATCGTCACGGGGGTGATCTCCTTGGCCAGCCTTCCATTGGCTTGCGCGACGACTGCCCTGTCCTGGCTGCGCGCGGCAAAGGCATCCTGGTCCGCGCGGGAGATGGCGAACTCTTCCGCAACGTTCTCGCCGGTCTCCGGCATCGAATCGACGCCATACTGGCTCTTCATCAGCGGGTTGACGAAGCGCCAGCCGATGGTGGTGTCGTAGATCTCGGCATTGCGCGAGAACGCCGTGTCGGCCTTGGGCATGACGAAGGGCGCGCGGCTCATCGATTCGACGCCGCCCGCGATCATCAGTTCCGCCTCGCCGGCCTTGATGGCGCGCGCGGCAATGATCAGCGCATCCATGCCCGAACCGCACAGGCGATTGACGGTCGAACCCGGAATCTCCTTCGGCAGTCCGGCCAGCAACAGCGCCATGCGCGCAACGTTGCGGTTGTCCTCGCCGGCCTGGTTGGCACAGCCATAGACGACATCGTCGACCGCCTGCCAGTCGATGCCGGGATTGCGCTCGACCAGCGCTCTTAGGGGTATGGCGCCGAGGTCGTCGGTACGCACCGACGACAGCGAACCGCCGAAACGGCCGATCGGCGTGCGGATGTAGTCGCAGATATAGGCCTCGGCCATGTCATGCAGCCTTTGCTTTTCCGGTTCCCTCATGCGCCGCCTTGGTGCGGGCCTGCAGGTCGCGCAATGTAGTGAGTTCGAGTTCGCTTGGCGCCGGTGTTTCGTCAAGCGCCTCGGCGAACTTAACCACCCAGCCACAGCTCTCCCGCACCTGTTCGCGTGTGACGCCGGGATGCAGCGACACGACCGTGAATTCCTTGGTCACGGGATCCGGTTTCCAGATGGCGAGATCGGTGATCAGCAAGGTCGGGCCAGCGGTGTCGATGCCAAGGCGTTGGCGATGATCGCCCCCCTCGCCATGGCCAAAGGAGGTGAAGAAGTCGATCTTCTCGACCATGCCGCGCTTGGTCTGCGCCATGGTGATGTAGGTTTCCTTCGACGAGGTCGCGATCTCCGGCGCGCCGCCGCCGCCGGGCAGCCGGGTCTTGGGGCGAAAATAGTCGCCGATGACCGTGGTGTTGATGTTGCCGAACTTATCGAGCTGCGCCGCTCCGAGGAAGCCGATCGAGATACGGCCGCCCTGCAGCCAGTAGCGGAACATCTCCGGCACCGCGACGGTGGTGACCGCGGTCTCGCACAATTCGCCGTCGCCGATCGACAGCGGCAGCACGTCGGGCGCGGTGCCGATCGTGCCGCTCTCGTAGATCAAGGTGATGTCAGGCGCGTGTGTCAGCCGCGCTACATTGCAGGCAGCGGACGGCGCGCCGATGCCGACGAAGCAGACATCGTCATTCCGCAGCGCCCGGCTGGCGGCGATGGTCATCATCTCGTTGGGGGTGAACGACAGCTCGCTCATGTCGGTTTCCTCAGATGCTCGACCCGCCCGGCGAAGTCGTCGGCGCTCTTCTCGATAACGTTGGCCTGCATCCACGCCTGGAATTTCTCGCGGTCGGCGGCGACCTCGTCCCATTCGAGATAGGCGGCATTGTCGCGCGCATAATAGCCATGCGCGTAGGACGGATGCGAGCCGCCGGGTACGACGGATATCGCAGCGATCGTCCAGCGCGGCAGCACGGTCAGGTTGGGGTGCAGATCGTCGAAATTGTCGACCACTTCCTCGACCGTCACCACCGCCCGTTTGGCCGCCAGCACAGCTTCCTTCTGGATGCCGATAATGCCTTCGACCAGTATATTGCCCTTCCTGTCGGCCTTCTGCGCATGAACGAAGGTGACGTCTGGCCGGATCGAAGGAACGGCCGCCAGCACCTCGCCGGTGAACGGACAAGAGACCGATTTGATGTTCGGATTGACCGTCGCCAGCCCAGTGCCGCGATAGCCGCGAAACACCGCGCAAGGCAGGCCGGCAGCACCTGCCTCATAGGCGTTGGCCATGCCGGCATGGCTGTGCTCCTCGACCTCGAGCGCGCGCGGATAACCGTTCTCGATGGCATCGCGGGCGCGCCGCAGCAGGCCAACGCCGGGATTGCCGAGATAGGAGAAGACGATTTTCTTCGCCATGCCCATGCCGATCATCTGGTCGTAGATCAGGTCCGGCGTCATGCGGATCAATGTCAGGTCGCGAAACCCCTGGCGGATCGCCTCATGCGCCGCCGCCGTCGGGATCAGATGGGTGAAACCCTCGAAGGCAGCGGTGTCGCCATGGTTCAAATTCTCCGCAACGGCCTGTTTGAGCGGCAGGAACTTGACCATCGCATCGGCTCCGGATTCAAAAAGGTCGTATTGCGAACACGTGTTTCGTATGTGCAGTTAGCATCTACTACATCAGGTTCGTCATCCTCGAGCGACGATGACACCGACGAAGTCCTCAATGCTTAATCCGATCACGCATTGCGTACCACAGCATCCCCAGCACATAGAGCGGACCGCGCAGCGCCGTGCCGCCGGGGAATGGCATTGGGGTCAGCGTCGAGAACAGGTCGAGCCGCGAGGCATCGCCGGTCATCGCTTCGGCCAGCAGCTTGCCCGACAGCGTCGACAGGATGACGCCCTTGCCGGAATAGCCGTGCGCGAAATAGACCTCGCCATAGTGTCCGACATGCGGCAGCCGCGATGTCGTCACCGACACCAGCCCGCCCCAGGCATGATCGATGCGGCAGTCCTTCAGCTGTGGGAAAGTGGCTTCCATATGCGGCCGCACGAAGCCGGCAATGTCGGCCGGCGGCGACGGCGTGTAGCGCTCGCCGCCGCCAAACAGCAGCCGTCCATCCGCCGACATCCGGTAGTAATTGACGACGAAACGCGTGTCGGATACCGCGACATTGGCCGGGATGACATTGCATTTGCCTTCCAGCGGCTCGGTGGCGACGATGTAGTTGCCGACCGGCATGATGCGACTGTTGACGCGCGGCTCCAGTCCGTTGAGCAGTGCATCGCCCGCCAGCACGACGTGTTTTGCCCGGACAGAGCCGTTTGATGTCGAGACCCGGATCGAAGGCTCGCGCTCCAGCCGCACGGCCACCGAATTCTCGTGGATGGTGACGCCGGCAGCAATCGCGGCGCGGGCGAGGCCGAACGTATAGTTCAGCGGATGCATGTGGCCACCAAGCGGCTCGTACATCGCGCCGTGATAGGGCGTATCGACCTTGCTACGTGCCTCCGCCGCTGACAGGATTTCGGCGTGCGGGAACTTCATCACCGTGGCCAGGCACTCAGCCTCTTCCTCGATCTCCCTAAGATCGGAGCCGTTGACCGCACCGACCAGATGGCCGGTCAGCCTGAGATCGCAATCAATCGCGTGGCGCTCGATGATTTCGAGCACCAGCCCGCGCGCCTCGAACGCAAGATCGAACAGCGCCTTTGCCCGCTCGGGCCCGTAGAGCCTGACCAGGCCCTTGGCGCCCTTGCGCAGGCCTGGGATCATCTGGCCGCCATTGCGCCCTGAGGCGCCCCAGCCGATCTTTCCGCCTTCGAGCAGCACCACCTTCAAGCCGCGCTCGGCAGCGTGAAGGGCGGCGGACAGGCCGGTGCAGCCGCCGCCGACCACCACCAAATCGGCGTCGACATCTCCCTGCAGGGCGGCGTGGTCAGGTGACGGATTTGCCGTCGCGACATAGTAGGATTTGCCGATATCCAAACCGGAATTAAAGCCCTCGGAATTGAAGCCCATCATCACACCTTGAGCAGCAGGTGGTCGCGTTCCCAGCTCGTCACCACGCCCTGGAACAGGTCAAGTTCGACGCTCTTGACGCGCAGATAGGTCTGGAAGAAATCCTCGCCGAGCAGCGCCCGCACCGGATCGCAAGCAGCGAAGCGGTCCAACGCCTCCTCCATGGTTTTCGGCAGCGTGCTTTTGATCTTGTAGGCGTTGCCAGACGCCTCGACCGACCGTGCCAGCTTCTGCTTGACGCCGAGATAGCCGGCAAGCAGCGAGCCGGCAATTGCCAGATAGGGATTGGAATCAGCACCCGGCAAGCGGTTCTCCACCCGCCGCGCGGCGCGACCACCGGCCGGCACGCGCAGGCCGCAAGAGCGGTTGTCGTGCGACCATTCGATGTTGGCCGGCGCACTGTGGTTCGGCCTTATGCGGCGGAACGAGTTCACGTTCGGGGCGAACAGCAGCATGATTTCGGGGACATATTTCTGCAGCCCGCCGATGAAATGGCCGAACATCTCGGTATCGCCATCATCAGTGTTGGCAAACAGCGTCTTGCCGGCCTCGTCGATGACCGACATGTGCAGATGCATCGAGCTGCCCGCCTGCGCCGCGATCGGCTTGGCCATGAAGGTGGCATGCATGCCGCTTTGCTGCGCGGATTGGCGCGTCAGCCGCTTGAACAACAACACCTTGTCGGCCAGCGGCAGCGCATCGCCATGCAGGAAGTTGATTTCCAACTGTGCCGTGCCTGACTCGTGGATCAGCGTGTCGAGCGGCAGCCCGGCCGCCGCCGCATAATCATAGATGCGGCGGATCACCGGCTCGAATTCCTCGAGCGCCGCCATGTCATAGGGATGCTGTACGGTTTCAGCGCGGCCATTGCTGCCGACTGGTGCGATCAGCGGCTGGCCGGGATCGGGATTGGGCGCGGTCAGATAGAATTCGAGCTCCGGCGCCACCACCGCCCGCCAGCCGCGTTGCTTGTAGAGATCGAGCACGGCCCGCAGCACATGGCGCGGCGAGGCCATCCATGGCCTGCCGTTCATGTGGAAAGCATCGGCAAAGACATAGGCCTTGCCGGCACCGGCGCCGGGCGCCAGGCAGAGCGTCGAAAGGTCCGGCACAATGCGCATGTCTGGGTCGGAATAGGCAAAACCCTCGTCGATCGAGCCGGAATAGCGGCCATCGATGCTGACCAGGAAGGCGCTGCTCGGCAGATAGAGCGCGCGGTCTTCCAGCGCCTGGAGGAACTTGGCCGTCGGTAGGGCCTTGCCGCGCAGGACGCCATTCATGTCGGGCACCAGGCACTCGACCTCGTTGATGCCGTGCTGGGCCAACCAGGCTTTGGGATCGTTGCGGCTGGAGAGCGAGATATTCGTGATTTGGTCAGGCATTTCGTTCATGTCCGTATCCGAGAGAGTATGGCTTGCGCGGCTACATCCGCTCCAGGTCGCAGCGTCATTTGGGCTGCATTGTCTCTGAGGCAGGCACGCATGGCGTCGTCGGCCAGCAGGCCGAGAATCGCTCTCTCAGTACTCCTTCGGTCCAGGCATCGCGGCCGATATGCTCGCCGACGCCAGTCTCGCCCGCACGGCGGGCCATGGCGTGCCCGTCCCCGGACCGGGCGCCTCTTACACGCAGTGCCTCCGCGAAGCCGACGCAATTCAATGCAGGTCCGAAACTCGCTTCGGGAAACAGCGCAATGGTCGGGCTGGCTTTACGCGTCAATTAATCCTCGTCATCCGGCCGGCGGATCATGCCGAACAGCGCGGGAGCGGAGAGCCGCAGACGAATGCGAAGCAGATCGGCAGCCAACTCATACTGCCGGCTTTCAAGATGGTCGAGTATATTCACGTGTTCGCGCAGCGATTGCTGCAACCGGAAGACATCGACGATGTCACGGTTGATGTCGGCCGCTGCTCGCTCTGGGTGCGGCGCAGACGCGAGAACTCGCGGGCAATGATCACCTTCGCAGACTGGTTGAAGACGGCCGGACCGGGAAACCAGCCCAATCATGGCCGGGAAACAGCAATGCCGCCGGGCGAGGCCCGGCGGCATCTTTATTAACTGGCTACCGCCGTTTCGGCGACGATTCGCTACGGCGTCGTTTCCGCTTCAATCGCGGCCGCCGTCTGGTCGATCTTATCGGCAAGGACGCCCTGGGCCCAGGCCGTGACCTCGTCGTCGACCGGCTTGTTGGCCATGTCCGTCAGCGCCGCGTCGAGCGATACATCGTCGGTGCCGACCGCTGCCGCCGTCGCCCCGTCATTGGCGGCGGTGACCTCTGCCTCCTGGGCAGTGATTTCGGCTTGCAGATCCGTTATCTTCCCAGGCAAGGCCGCCTGGTCTTCGGTCGACAGCGCGGCAATCTGCTCGGGCTTCAGCGACGTCAGCGCAGTCAACTGCGCATTCAGCGCATCCAGCTTGGCTTGGGCCGCTTCAGCCGCGGCCTGGGCGACCTTGGCTTTCGCGGACTGCGTCACGAAAGCCTGGATGGCAGCGAACTTCTTGCTCTTGGAGTTCATGTAAGCATTGATGTTACGCTGCAGCGAATTCAGCCGGCCAAGCTTGGCATGGATGTTCTTCTCCTTGGGCACGGACGAGACCTTTGTGGTCGTGTCGAGCGTGGTGTCGTCCGCTTCGGCCTTGGCCACCTGTCCAGGAGCGGACGACTTGCCGTGCGAAGCGCCGCTGTTGCCATGGCCGTTGCCATTGCCGCCACCGTGGCCATTTCCACCCCCATTGCCGCCGCCGTTACCGTGCCCGTTGCCGCCGGCTCCGGCTATCGCCGGAGACGCCAGGAGCGCCAACGCGGCAAGCGCCGCGAACAGAGTTTTTCGGTTTGTCATGATATCTCCTCGGGGAATCGCCACTCTTCGCCCAACCGCTAGCGACCGTCGTATGAGGAATTCCTAATTGTACAGAGTAAACTTTAGACAAATGCCGTCTCAATACGCGATCTGGAATCGCCGGCATGCGTAACCATCTGATATTTCAAAGGAATGTTCGACCATGGGCCGCCGTGGCACTGAAGTCCCATGCCGATCGGACCATAGTCTTGGCTACCGACCGGCAGCACGGAAAAGTCGTGGGGCAGTCTATCGCAAAGGCGCTGAAACAAAGAGCCTGGCGCCCAAATCATGGTCTCGGCCGATGCTCTCACCGCAAATCGCTGGCCGGCCTGTTCGCACGCTTCGTCGAGATCATCGACGCGCGTATCCGCTAAGTCCGCTATCCCTCGGCTTCCCAGGAACCGGTCTCGGCCATTCGCCTGAGCAACGGGGCCACGCGGAACACGTCCTTGCCAGTCCGCTGATGCCAGTACTCGAGCCGCTCGACGATCCTGGCCGCACCTTCGAGATCGGCCCAGAACATGGGGCCGCCCTTGCCGACGGGAAATCCATAGCCGTTGACCCAGACGACATCGATGTCGGACGCGCGGGCCGCGATCCCTTCCTCCAGGATCTTCGCGCCTTCGTTGATCAGGGGATAGAGCGTGCGCTCAGTGATTTCTTCCGCACTGATCGCGCGCGGAGCGATGCCCTTTTCGTCCGCCTTGGCGCGGATCAGCGCCTCGACTTTCGGGTCCGGAACCGGTGTGCGCGAACCGTTCTCGTAGAGATAGAACCCCTTGCCGGTCTTCTGGCCGAACCGTCCTTGCTCGCACAGCGTATCGGCGATGACGGCTGTCAGGCCGCGCGCCTTGCGGTTGCGCCAGCCAATGTCGAGTCCGGCGAGATCGCTCATCTGGAAAGGCCCCATCGGCCAGCCGAAATCGGCAAATGCCTGGTCGATCTGGCGTGGGGTAGCGCCTTCCAAAAGCAGCGCTTCCGATTCCAAGCCACGCGCCGCCAGCATGCGGTTGCCGACGAAGCCATGGCAGACGCCAACGACGACAGCCACCTTGCCGATCCGCCGCGCCAGGTCGACGACGGTCGCCAGCGCATCGGGCGCGGTCCTCTGCGCCCGCACGATCTCCAGCAGCTTCATGACATTGGCCGGCGAGAAGAAGTGCAGGCCGACCACATCCTGCGGGCGCGAGGTCGAGGTGGCGATTTCGTTGATGTCGAGATAGGAGGTGTTGGTGGCGAGGATCGCACCGGGCTTCGCCACCGCTTCGAGCTTGCCAAAGACTTCCTTCTTGACCGCCATGTCTTCGAACACCGCCTCGACGATCAGGTCGCAATCGGCGAGATCGGCATAGTCGGTGGAACCCTTGAACTGGGCGAGCCGCTGCTGCTTGGCGTCGTCGCTTAGCGAACCGCGCGTGACGGACACCGAATAGTTCTTGTCGATGGTTGCCAGCCCGTGCTGCAGGGCTTCCTGGCTGGTTTCCAGGAGGGTGACGGGGTAGCCGCCATTGGCGAAGGCCATGGCGATGCCGCCGCCCATCGTGCCGGCGCCGATGACTCCGACGCGGGCGATCCTGCGCTTGACGATGTCCTTCGCCGAAATTTTTGCCGCCTCACGTTCGGCGAAGAACAGATGGCGCTGCGCTCGCGACTGATCGCTGCCGACCAGTTTCACGAACAGCGCACGCTCAGCAGCCAGCGCCGCGTCGAAGGGCAGCGTGACGGCGTTGCGCACCGACAGCGCACAGGCGACCGGCGCCTCGAGGCCGCGCGCCTTCCTGGCGAGGTCCGCGGCCTCGGCGTCGAGAGCCGCGAGGTCGGTCTCTTTGAGCTCGTCATCGCGATCGCGCACCGGGGTGAAGGGACCACCCTTTCGGGCTATTTCCCTGGCGAAGTTCACGGCATGCGTGGTCAGATCGCCTTCGAAGACGGCATCGACCAGGCCGGCTTCATGCGCCTCGGCCGCGCCGATCGGCGCGCCGGAAACGATCATCTTCAACGCCTTCATCGCACCTACCAGGCGCGGCAGCCGCACCGTGCCGCCGCCGCCCGGCAACAGGCCGAGCTTGACCTCGGGCAGGCCGAGCTTTGCGCCGGCGTCGGCAACGCGGAAATGGCAGCCGAGCGCCAATTCCAGCCCGCCGCCAAGCGCGGTGCCATGAATGGCGGCGACCGTCGGCTTGGCGATGGTTTCCAGCGTTGCCACGATGGCGCGCAGCTCGGGCTGCTGCACCGGCTTGCCCAATTCGGTGATGTCGGCGCCGGCGACAAAGGTGCGGCCGGCACAAGCGATGACGATGGCGGCGACCGAAGCATCATCCCGCAAGCCGACCAGCGCCTGCATCAGCGGCTCACGGACATGAAAGCTCAGCGCGTTGACCGGCGGATTGTCGATGGTGACGATGGCGACATCCCCACCCCGGTTGACCCTGAGGAAATCGGACACGCAAAACCTCCCAGCAATGGTGAGCGGCTTGCGGCCGCGCGATCGGGATTTACAGCGCCTCGACGCGGATGGGAACCGGCTGCCTGGCTGGCATAATGATTAGCCGTTCGAGGTGCCTGGCCGCCATCATCTCCGAAGTAGCGATCCTTCACACCCCCTCTGCCCTGCCGGGCATCTCCCGCGCAAGGGGGGAGATTAGCAGCTTCTGCGTCTCGCTCACTTAGCAATGTTGGATATTGGCGAAAGCCGCGATAATGGCCGATCTCCCTCCTTGCGGGGGAGATGTCCGGCAGGACAGAGGGGGGTGCTGTCCCGCCAACGTCCCATGTCGTGCGCCCATCACATTCAGCGCAGCGCCTTCTGTCCGCCCGCCGCAGTGATGACGCCAACAATGATCAGCCCCGTCAGCAGCAATCGCACACCAGCACTGACGCCGAACGTGTTGAGCATGGTCAGCAAAAGCACCAGGAACAGCGCCGCGCCCCAGACGCCGGGGACATTGGCCTTACCGCCGGCCACCGACGTGCCGCCGATGACGACGACGGCGATCGAGGCCAGCAGGTATTCGTTGCCGATGTCGACATTGGCGCCTCGGAAATAGCCGGCGAGCAGCGCACCATCTATGCCGCCAAGCGCGCCCGACAGCATGTAGGTGAGGAAGCGGATGCGGCCGACATTGACGCCGGCGAGCCAGGCGGCGCGAATGTTCTGGCCGATGGCCAGCACCGAGCGGCCATAGACCATACGCTGCAGCGCGATGGCAGCTCCGACAGTGAACAGCACGGTGAGGATCGCCAGCACCGGAATGCCCAGCACCTGCCAGTTCGCGAAATCGGCGAAGCCTGGCGGCGGCTTGATCTGCAGCCCGCGCCCGTAGCTGATGTCGATCGACTGGATAATGAAGCTGGCCGACAGCGTTGCGATGATCGGCGGAATGCGCAGTGCCCAGATCAGCAGATAGTTGGCGGCGCCGATCGCCGCCCCGCAGGCAAGCGCCGCCAGCAGCCCGACCGCGATCATCGAATCGTTGCCGTCCATCACCTTCATGGCGACGGCACTGGCAAGGCCGATATTGGCCGGCAGCGACAGGTCGACATTGCCCGGGCCAAGCGTGATGACGAACATCTGGCCGACACCGACGATGACCGTGAACACCGCCAGCGACAGCGCGGCGGTCACCATGCCGCCGGCGCCGTAGCCGCCGGTGAAGACGATCGTCGCCAGCCAGACCAGCAAGGCGCCGAGAAACGACCAGATCCAGGGTTTGGTGAGCAGCGATTTCACCGATGCCATCGCTTACCTCTCCCTGCGGCTGATCAGCACCCGCGCCGCCAGCACGATGATCAGGATGGCGCCGTTGGCGGCCACCTGCCAGTCGGGTGGAATGTGCATGAAGGTGAGCAGCGGCGAGGCCGCCAGCGCCAGCGTCAGCGCGCCGATTACCGCGCCGATTGGCGACACCCGGCCGCCGACGAACTCGCCGCCGCCCAGGATGACGCCGGCAATCGCCAGCAGTGTGTAGCCATTGCCGATATTGGCGTCGGCCGAGGTGGTGATGCCGATCAGTGCCATGCCCGACAGCACGCCGAACAGGCCAGCTAGCGCAAACAGCACGATCTTGGTCTTGAGCAGCGACCAGCCTGCGCGCCCGAGCGCCGCCGGATTGCCGCCCGAGCCGCGCAGGATGACGCCATAGGAGGTGCGCATCAGGCCGAAATGGACGATGAAACCGATCAGCAGCGCGGCAATGATCGGGAACGGCACCAAAGGCGGCTTGAACGCCATCAGCCCAAGCAGCCAGTCCGGCGCCTTGCCGCCTGGTTTGGGCAGAATGAGAATCGCCAGGCCCTGCCAGACGAAGCTCATGCCGAGCGTCACCACGATCGACGGCAGATTGCGCAGATGGATCAGTGCGCCGAGCAGCGCATAGACGAAGATCGACCCGAGCAGGATCACGACGCCGATGAGCGGCGCTTCCTTCAGCCAGGTCGCGGTGACACAGCCGACAAAGCCGACGAAGGTGCCGATCGACAGGTCGAGCTCATTGCCTGATATGACGAACATCTGCGCGATCGTCGCCAGCGCGATTGGGATCGCCAAATTGAGCATCAAGCTGAAGCCGAAATAGCTGATGGCGCGCGGGTTGAGCCAGGCGATGGCAAGCAGCACCAACGCCAGCGACAGCGCCGGCAGCAGCCCGCGCAACAGGCGGGCGCGGGCCAGAGCGCCACGCTCGGCGGAAGTCCTGGCAGCGGTTTCGAGACTGGCGGCCGTCATCTCAGGCCGCATCGCCGAACGAGGATTGGATGATCTTCTCTTCGGTCAACTCGTCGCGGCGCAGATTGGCGACGATGCGGCCGTTCTTGAAGACATAGACGTGGTCGCAATTGTCGAGCTCTTCGGTTTCCGTGGTGTACCAGAGGAAGGTGCGGCCGCGGCCTGCTTCCTCGCGCACGAGGTCGTAGACCTCCAGCTTGGTGCCGATATCGACGCCGCGCATCGGATCGTCCATCAGCACGATCTCAGCATCGGAGCCCAGGGCGCGGGCAAACAGCGCCTTCTGCTGGTTGCCGCCCGAAAGCGAGAAGATGTTGTTGTTCATATCCGGTGTGCGGATGCCGATCTTCTTCTGCCAGAACTGGGCGAGTTCGGCCTCGCGCTGCGGCGATATCAACAGCCGGTTGCGCAGGCGCGCCAGCGAGCGGATGCCGATATTTTGCGCGATCGACCATTGCGGAAAGATGCCGTCCGCCTGGCGGTCGCCGGCCACCAGCGCCACCGGCGCGGTCACTTGGATGCCGGCCCGAGCGTGCGATGCCGCGGCGAAGATCGCCAGCAGCAGGTCGGTCTGGCCATGGCCCGCCAGTCCGGCTAGGCCGATGATCTCGCCGGCGCAGGCGACAAGGTCGGTGCCGTCCTTCTGTGCGGCGGGACGCGCCCGGACCCGCAGCGGACTGGCCCCGGGCTTGGCGGCAGCGATTTCGGCGGCGATCCTCTGGCGCGCTTCCGCTCCGCCCATCGCCGTCACCAGCCGGTCGCGGTCGAAGGCGCTGGCAGCATCAGCGACAACCACTTTGCCGTCGCGCATCACCACGATGCGGTCGGCATTGCGCAGCACCTCGCCCAGTACGTGCGAAATCAGGATGCAGCTTTTGCCGCCGGCAACGAAGCGGCGCACGAAAGCCAGCAACTGGCCAGCCGTATGGGAGTCGAGCGACGATGTCGGCTCGTCGAGGATGACGAGGTCGAGCCGATCCTGGATCACCGTGAATGCGCGCGCCACCTCCACCATCTGGCGCCGGCCGATCGACAGATCGCCGACGATGTCCGAGGGCGAGATGCTGTGGCCCGGAAATATCTCGTCAAGCTTGGCGGCGATCAGATCGGCCGCCTTGCGTCGCCAGCCGAAGCCGCGCAGCGAAGCATGGTTGATGCGCGTATTCTCGGCGACGCTGAGATTGGGGCACAGCGACAGTTCCTGGAACACGCAGCGTATGCCGAGCTGCTGCGCCCGCGACACCGAGTAGTTCGCCTCGATGCCGCCATGCACGCCGATCTGCCCGCTGTCGGGCGTCAACGTGCCCGCCACCATATGCATCAGTGTCGACTTGCCGGCGCCATTGTGGCCGACGAGACCCACGCATTCACCGGGCCCGACATGAAAGTCGACGCCGCCCAGTGCGCGAACGGCGCCGAAATGTTTTTCGGCGCCGTTCAGTCTGATGATGTCAGCGTTCCCTTCAGGCATGCTCAACGATATCCGCTCGGCGATACGGACGGCAACGCTGCCGTGATGCTCACTTGATGTTGGCCTTGATGGCCGCGATCGCATCTTCCTGCGTGTATTCGTGGCTGGCAACGCCACCCTTGGGGATCTTCGGCAACTCGGCCTCGAAATCGTCTTGGGTGAACGCCAGATACGGCACCAGCAGATCGTGCGGAATATCCTTGCGGCCATCGAGCACCTGCTGCGCCACCCAGAAGGCGAGCGACGAGACGCCGGGCGCGATCGATGCCGACCAGGTCTTGTAGCCATCCTTGTCCTTCTGTTCCTTCCACCACTGCAGCTCGTCCTGGCGGTTGCCCATGATGATGGTCGGGCGCGGCTTGCCGGCGGCGGCAAATGCCTGTGCCGCGCCATAGCCGTCACCGCCCTGGTCGACGATGCCGACGACATCGGGCAGCGACGGCAGGATGGTCGCCACCGCCTTCTGTGCCGTCGTCTGGTCCCAGTCGCCGGTCACCGAACCGACGATCTTGAACTCCGGATGGGCGGCAACCCCTTCGAGGATGCCGGCATGGATGGCATCGTCGATCGAGGTGCCGGCAAGGCCACGGATTTCCAGCAGGTTGCCGCCCTTGGGTTGGAACTTGGCCATCTGCTCGACTTCCTGCTTGCCCATGTCCTTGAAGTCGACGACGACGCGGTAGGCGCAGGGCTCGGTCACGGTGCCGTCGAAGGAAACAACGACTATGCCGGCATCGCAAGCCTGCTTGATGGCGCCGTTGAGCGCATCTGGCGAGGCGGCGTTGATGACGATCGCGTCATAACCCTGCAGGATAAGGTTCTGCACCTGCGCCGCCTGCGTCGGCACTTCCTTGTCGGCGGTGGTGAAGATGTCGGCCGCGCCGACGATCTTGTCGGCGACCGCCTTCTTGGTGACGATGCCATAGCTGTCGAGCATGGCCTGCCGCCAGGAATTCCCGGCATAGTTGTTGGAAAAGGCGATCTTCTTGCCACTGGTGTCGGCCAGCGCCGTGCCCGAGGCAAGCATTGCCGCCAGAGCGCCCAGAACGAACAGTTTCTTCATGTCATACTCCTCCCAGATGTGTTGACTGATGCAATTCCCGCCGGCTTTGGCCCGGCCTCACTCCCAACTCTGATTTGAGCACGGATTGTCGCGGACTCAAAACAGTCTCAATCCCGGCACGCGCACCCTGAGCCGGTACAGCGACGTCGACGCGGTAATGTAGAGGCTTTGCAGGTCGTCGTCGCCGAAGGTAAAATTCGCGCAATCTTCAGGCGTCCGGATAACGCCCAGAATGGCGCCCGACGCGTCGAAAACATGGATACCACCGGGGCCGGTGCAGTAAAGATTGCCGCGGCTATCGATCTTCATGCCGTCGGGCGCTCCCAGGCCTTCGCCCTCGGTCACCGCCCAGACCGCGCCGCCGTTGAGATCGCCATTCGCTTCGACGCCGAACACTCTGATATGTCCGCGTTCGGTGTCGTTGATGAACAGCCGCGACTCGTCCAGCGAAAAGCAAAGTCCGTTCGGCTGCACGAAATCGTCGGCCAGCAAGGTCAGTCGTGCGCCGTCGCCATCGATGCGGTAGACACCCTGGAACCGCAGCTCCTGAGGATGGGCAACGCCATAGAATTCCACCCTGCCGTAGCCAGGATCGGTGAAGTAGATCGATCCGCCGGTGGCAACAACGATGTCGTTCGGGCTATTGAGCTGCTTGCCCTGATGATGTGTCGCGAGCACGGTCACGCTGCCGTTGGCCTCGGCCCGGATCACGCGGCTCGTCGCGTGCTCACAGGTGACCAGCCGCCCCTGGCGGTCCAGCGTGTTGCCATTGGCCTTGTGGCTCGGCTCGCGGAACAGCTCGATCTCGCCCGCCCTACCGCGGCGATACATCCGGCTTTCGGGAATGTCGGAGAAGACCAGCCACTTCTCGTACGGATGCCAGACCGGCCCTTCGAGGAAGCCGAAGCCGCTCGCCAGCGTTTCGATCGCTGCATCGCCAACGACATCGTCGAAGCCGGATTGGCGGGCGCGCGCCGAAACTGACATCACTGGCTCGCGGCGGCGCCGACAGTTGCGCGAACCGGCATGGTAACGAATGACATGACGCTCTCCCGATATGGTCTTTTTATGTGTCGAGCGTAGTTGCGGCGCCGGCATGGCGATACGGGTCAAAGCGCACGGCCGACTGTGCGTTTGCACAGTCGGCCGTAGGAGCGGCGATAGTCTATAATATTGGCGAACACCCTGTCGCATCGCGGCGTCGGACTAGGGTCGGCGAACACTCAGCAAAAGCATGGTCAATGTCGCACTCGCGCACGCTACCGCTACGAGCGCGATCACGCCGGCAGAGTTGGACTTTTGCCCTGCGCGAAATGAGCCGTGCCGCGCAGGCATAGGACTGCGAATCAAGATCTCCAGATCGGGCCTGCTACCGTGTCGAACTGAATAGGCGCGCGTGAACTCGGCACCGAGAAGGAAAATTTCCGACGAGTAGTAGACCCAGAGCAATATGACGAGCAGTCCACCGGCGGCGCCATACGAGGACGCAATCGCGCTGGTGCCGATATACCAGCCGATAAGCGATTTTCCCAACGTGAACAGGGCAGCCGTCACGACAGCACCGATCCCGACATCGCGCCATTCCAGGCTTCGGTCGGGCAAAACTTTGTAGATGGCGGCGAACATCAGGGAGATCAGGACAAACGAAACGACGCCGTTGATCACGCTGAGTATGATCGTTCCGAACGGCAGATGGGCGTTGATAAAATCGCCCAGTGCCGAAATCGCAGCGCTTGCAATCAGAGAGACCAGCAGCAGGAAACCGAGCGCGGCCACCAATCCCAGACTGGCGGCTCGTGCCCGCACCAGACGAGACAAGGAGTTGCCCTGCGGTTCGACCTTCCAAATCGTGTTTAACGACTGCTGCATTTCGCCGAAGACGCCAGAGGCGGCCACCAACAAGGTGACGAGCCCAATGATCGCGGCCCAGGTCCCGTACAGCTTGCTGGATACGCTTTCCAGCGCAGTCTGGAGGAGATCAGCACTTTCCGGCCCCATCAGCCCGGAGATCTGGGCAGACAAAGCCAATTGTGCTGCATCATGACCGAAGACGAGACCAGCGACAGCAACCACAATCAGCAAAATCGGCGCCAGCGAGGTGGCGGCATAAAAAGCCATCGCGGCACCATGACTAAGAGCATTATCATCGATGAAGCCGGCTACGCTTTCACGCACCAAGTGCCATGAATCTGTGATCGAGGGTCGCACTTTGGGTCCGCGGGCAGTAAATTGGAAATGGCCTTCATTAGCAATGCGCCAGACCTTCCGATGTTCCGGTGGGGCCGCGCCACTGGTTTCAGGAATTGGATCGGAATCTGGCGCGAAATTTCAGCCATGAGATGAGGCGTCGTATAGGGCGAGGCCTACTCCTGCCCCGCCAGCCAGGTGTCGAGCCGGTCCTGTTCGCGGCGCAGCGCATCGATGTTGATCAGTCCGCGCGCCATGGCGAGATAGATCGCCCGCGTCCGCGAGTTGAACACGGAAGCATCGCTGGCGCCGTCCTCCGCCGGCACGATGCCAAGCTTGTCGTAGACATGCTTGATGCGGCTCTGCGCGCCGCGGATCGACAGGCCCCGGCGTGCCGCGATCGCGCGGTCGGTCAGGCCGAGCGCAATGTCGATCAGGCTTTCATATTCGCCGTCGGTGATGCCCTCGAATTTGTCTTGGACGCGGTGCTGGATGCCACGGATCTCGCGATCGATGATGCAGTGGCCTTCGCGGAAAACGCCGCGCAAGGCCGAGCGCATGCCTTCCTCCGTCGCCGATTTGAGCACATAGCCATAGACCGAGCCGGGCGGCACGATCCGCGCGACGCCGCGCACATAGGCCTCATCGGCGAAATTCGACCAGAACAGGATGTGCGTGCCGGCGTGGCGGTTCCAGATCGCCCTGGCAACCTCGATCCCTGTCGCCTTCGGCATCTGCAGGTCGAGCACGACATGCGGCGGCTCTCGCTCGGCCGCCAGATTGATGGCGTCCTCGCCATCGCTCGCCTCGATCACCTCGACATCGCCGGGCCACAATTGCTCCACCGTCCGCCGCGCGAAGGTGCGATGCAGTCCATCGTTCTCGGCGATCATCACAAGCATCACATGGCCTCCGGCACGGCGAACTCGCCGGGTGCTGCTGCAGCCGCCGCGACCAGCAATTCCCGAAATGGCTCCCGGTCGATCTCGACGACGACACGCGTGCCGCCGCTCTTGCGACCGGCTTGGCCGATGCGCAGCCGCGCCCCGATAAGGGCGGCCCGTGTGTGCATGTGACCAATGCCGCCATGCGCCGCCGGGTCAACCACTCCGCATCCCTGGCCGTCGTCGGTGATGATCACCCGCAGCACACTCGCCGTCGACGCCAGCAAGACATCGATGTGGTGCGGCGCGGCATGGCGAACGGCATTGTTGATCGCTTCCTGCACGATCCGGTAGAGCGCGGTGCGGACAGGCTCGGGCAAGCTGTCGGCGCCGCCGTCGCTGGTGTCGGCGATGCGCACGGCGATCGGCGGCTTAGCCCTGGCGACGCTGCGGTTGAGGTGCGCCTCGACCGCATCGCGCAGGCCGAACAGTTCGAGCACGCTCGGCCGCATATCGTCGACGATGTGGCGCAGTTCCGTGAGACAACCGGCAACCTCCTGCTCGAGATCGGCAAGCTGCGCTGCCCGCGCCACGCCTTGGCCACGCAACGCCGAGAGTTGGCGCGCGATGCGGGCGAGGTCGGCGAGCGTCTGGTCGTGCAGGTCCATGGCCATGCGCCGGCGTTCGCGCTCCATGCCTTCGGTCAACTGCGACGCGCCGACCCGCAGCAGCTCGACCCGATTGCGCGCCTCGCTCTCGGCCAGCATGGCGCGGCGTGCCTCCTCGGTCTGGATCAGCGCGAAGATATAGGGCGCGATCAGATCCGCGCATTGCTGGGCTACACCGACATCGGCAAGCGTGTAGCAATCGACCTCGTGCCGGCTGATGTTGAGCGCGCCGATAGTGCCGCCGCGTGCCCTGAGCGGCACGACGATGCGGCTGCGCAGTCGGGCGGCGAAGATCGGCCCATCGATGGCGGTGGCGAAATGGAAGCGCTCGTCGCTCAGTGCGTCGTCGGCGAGCAGATAGGGTACTTCGCCCCACAGCACCGAGCGTATCGGGCTGACTTCGGTTGGCAGCGGATGCTGGGCAAGCTCGCTCCAGCTGGTGTGGAAGCCGGCCTCATAACAGGCGTGGCGGCGGCCGTCATGCGACAGCACCGCCAGATCCATGTGGTCGTGCGGAATGAGCGAGCCGATCTCGATGGCTGTCGCGCGGAACGCCGTGCCGGGATCTATATGGCCGGCAAGCGCCCGCGAAATCGCCAGCAGCCGGTCGATCAGGACCAGGGACACCTCCGGCATGGTTTTCACGATCCTCCCGTGCCGGGAAATAGTGGACGCAGGCTGGCACCGCTGTCAACGACGGCTCGGTTGACGGGGCCGATCAACTTGCGGTGCGGTGATTGAAAACGCTTCGCGTCCTGGTCTAGGGAGGCGAGTCAGGAGACCGACGCAGAATGCCAGTGACGCCGACGCCAACCATTGCTCCGGGCGCCCCGGGAATTCCGGCACGATGGACGCCGAGCGCCAAGAGTGTCGAAACGTCGCTTGGCCGGCCACCCGCAGGGAAGCACGCTGATCTTCACTTTTTTCTGGCCCGGGGCCGGCGATTGGGAGAATGTCGGCTTCTCCGTTCTATCGCGCGCCCAGGATAGCCAGGCGATCCTTCCTCGATAAACCCCGCAAATCTCTTCGGAAACAGGGACGAAACCATGCAGATCGGAATGATGGGACTGGGCCGGATGGGCGCCAACATGGTTCGGCGCCTGATGCGTGACGGCCATGAATGCGTCGTCTACGACATCAACCCCGCCAGCGTCGCGGCTCTGGTGACCGACGGGGCGCTAGGGGCGGCTTCAATGGAAGAATTCGTCGGCAAGCTGGCCAAGCCGCGTTGTGTCTGGCTGATGCTGCCGGCGGCCATCACCGGCAGGATCATCGATCAGGTCGCGCCCCTGATGGAGCCGGGCGACATCGTTATCGACGGCGGCAATTCCTACTATCACGACGCCGTCGACCAGGCCGCGAAACTGGCCGCCAAGGGTATCCATCTCGTCGATGTCGGCACCAGTGGCGGTGTCTGGGGGCTGGAGCGTGGCTATTGCCTGATGATCGGCGGGCCCGATGTGGCGGTGCAACACCTCGACTCGATCTTTGCCACGCTGGCGCCGGGCGCCGACGCCGGCTCCAATCCGCTTAGGGATGCCGGAACCGCGCCCTATGGCTATCTGCATTGCGGACCTAGCGGCGCCGGCCACTTCGTCAAGATGGTGCACAACGGCATCGAATATGGCGTCATGGCCGCCTATGCCGAAGGCATGAACATTCTGAAGTCGGCCAATGCCGGCAAGCGCCAACGAACGGCGGACGCCGAGACCAGCCCGTTGGAAAACCCGCAATACTATCAGTTCGACATCGACCTTCCCCAAGTGGCCGAGGTCTGGCGGCATGGCAGCGTCATCGGCTCTTGGCTGCTCGACCTGACGGCCGGCGCATTGAAAGGCGATCCGGGCCTGGCGAATTTCGGCGGCCGCGTCTCGGATTCCGGCGAAGGCCGCTGGACGTTGAAGGCGGCGATCGACACTGGCGTGCCGGCGCCGGTCTTGTCCTCGGCGCTGTTCGACCGCTTCTCCTCGCAAGGCGAATCCGAATTCGCCGACAAGCTGTTGTCCGCCATGCGCTATGCCTTTGGCGGCCATGTCGAAAAGGCCGGCAAGTGACGGCGGCAGGGGAGACGCGCATGAGCCAGGAACGCTCCGACACGCTGGTGCTCTTCGGAGCGACCGGCGACCTCGCCCACAAGAAGATATTTCCAGCGCTTTACCAGATGGTCGCCAAGGGCACGCTGACCGAACCGGTGATCGGCGTTGCCTTCGACGCCTGGGACATCAAGCAATTGCAGGCCCGCGCCCGCGACGGCATCGTCAATGCGCTGGGCAAAATCGACGAGAAGGTGTTCGCACAGTTCGCCTCGCAACTGCGCTATGTCAGCGGCGACTACCGCGACGGAGCGACCTTCGAGAAGCTGAAAAGCGCGCTTGGCACCGCACAGCGGCCGATGCATTACATGGCGGTGCCGCCGACCATGTTCGAGACCGTCGTCCAGGGGCTGGAGCAATCGGGCACGGCCCAGGGCGCGCGGCTGATGGTGGAAAAACCTTTCGGCCACGATCTGCAATCGGCACGCTGGCTGAACCGGGTTCTGCATCTGGTGTTCGACGAACAGTCGATCTTCCGCATCGACCACTATCTCGGCAAGGAAGCGATCCAGAACCTGCTCTATTTCCGCTTCGCCAATTCCTTTCTCGAGCCGATCTGGAACCGCAATTTCGTCGAGAGCGTGCAGATCACCATGGCCGAGGATTTCGGCATCGAGGGTCGTGGCCGCTTCTATGACGATGTCGGCTGCATCAGGGATGTCATCGAGAACCATCTGCTCAACATCCTGTTGCTGCTTGCCATGGAGCCACCCGTCGGCCGTTCCGCCGACGACCTGATCGACGAGAAGGTGCAGGTGCTGCGCGCCATCCGCACGCTGACCAGGGACGATGTCGTGCGCGGCCAATTCACTGGCTATCTCACTGAACCGGGCGTGGCCCCGAACTCGCCGGTCGAGACCTTCGCGGCGGTGCGCTTCTTCGTCGACACCTGGCGCTGGCAGGACGTGCCGTTCTTCATCCGCGCCGGCAAGAACATGCCGGTGCATGTCACCGAAGTGGTTGTGCGGCTGAAGCGGCCGCCGCTCGACGTCTTCGATCCGATCAAGCCCGCCGACCAGAACTACGTCCGCTTCCGTATCGACCCGCAGGTGGTGATCGCCATCGGCGCGCAGCGCAAGGCGCCGGGCGACGACATGATCGGCGAACAGGTCGAACTGACGGCGCTCGACGACAGCAAGGGCGACATGCCGCCCTATGAGCGGTTGATCGGCGACGCCATGAACGGCAACGGTCAGCTGTTTACCCGCCAGGATGCCAGTGAGCTGGCCTGGCGCATCGTCGGGCCGGTGCTCGGCGACACCACGCCGCCCAATCTCTACGAGCCGGGGACATGGGGTCCGGCGGACGTTATGGGCGGCTTCGGGCCGCCCAACGGCTGGATCGATCCGGAAAAGTGAAAGGGTGGCACAATGGCCAAGGCGGTGAAGCAATCGGCATCGGGCTCCGAGAAATCAGGCACTGAAAAGATCGTGCTTTCGATCGATATTGGCGGCTCGCACGTCAAGATCCTGACCAGCGCCGGCGGTGCGGAACGCAGGGCGGACTCCGGACCGGGCCTGACACCGCAGCAGATGATCGACGCGGTGAAGAAGCTCGCCGAGGGCCTGTCCTATGATGTCATTTCGATGGGCTATCCCGGCCCGGTCAATCATAACAGACCGCTCACCGACCCCGCCAATCTTGGCAAGGGTTGGGCTGGATTCGACTTCGCGGGTGCGTTCGGCAAACCGGTGAAGGTGGTCAACGACGCACTGATGCAGGCCATTGGCAGTTACGAAGGCGGGCGCATGCTGTTCCTCGGGCTCGGCACCGGTCTGGGCGCGGCGATGATTGCGGACAATGTCGCCCAGCCGATGGAACTCGCCCACCTACCCTATAAGAACGGCAAGAGCTTCGAGGACTATGTCGGCGAACGCGGCCTGGTAAAGCGCGGCAAGAAGAAATGGCGCGGATATGTCTTCGATGTGGTCGAACGGCTCCGTGCCGCGATGCTGCCTGACTATGTCGTCATTGGCGGCGGCAATGTCGACAAGCTCGATGAATTGCCCGCCGACTCCAGGCGCGGCGACAACACACGCGCCTTCGAAGGCGGATTTCGTTTGTGGCGCGACAAGGCGCTGATAGTCTGATATTGTTATTGTTTAATATAGTTGTTCAAAATAGCGTGTGATATGATACAAGTCATTGCAGTGCGCAGATTTGCCGATTAGGAATTCCGCGCCACAACAACGCCGCCCGTCCCGTGGATGCACAAAGGACGCTTTAGCATTTTGATTTTGCGCATGATCCTTCGGGGAATCGAATCCGATTTTCAGGTCATTCGCTTTTAGACGGAGAAATAGAGTGATCGACGATAGCAACAGCGCCCGTAAAGACATCGACCTGCTCGAACTGACCGCTCACATCGTATCCGCTTACGTCGAGAAGAACCGTTTGCCCGTCTCCGGCCTGCCTGACCTCATCGCCAGCGTCAGCGCCTCGATAAGCGGGCTCGGCAAGCCGGTGGCCCCATTGGCTGCTCCGCTGGTTCCGGCGGTCAACCCCAAGAAGTCGGTGACGCCCGATTACATCATCTGCCTCGAAGACGGCAAGAAGTTCAAATCGCTGAAGCGTCACATCGGCGTGCATTTCGGCCTGACGCCGGACGCCTACCGCGCCAAATGGGGCTTGCCGTCGGATTATCCGATGGTCGCCCCCAACTATGCCGCCTCGCGCTCGCTGCTGGCGAAGTCGATCGGTCTTGGCCGCAAGGCCGCCCCCATCAAGGCACCTAAGGGCAGGAAGGCCAAAGTTTCAGCCTGAGGCATGTCGCTCAAAAGCATTTCCTCGGGCTTGACCGAGGGTGCGCAGTAGTTTGGGATAACGACCTCCTAAGGCAAGGACCTATTTCGGCGCTGAGCCAATAAATTGATTGAAGCCTGCCGGCGAATCCGCCTTGGCAGGCTTCATGTTTTTATGGCTTGGATGGGTCGAACGGGTTCGTTGGGGAGTGAGCCATGAACTACACCAGAATGGTGATCGAGAAAGAGGCGCCGGAAGAGTACGGCTACGACCGTATCCGCCACAATCTCTCCGAAAGCTCGATCGCCGACCAGAAGCTCTCCGACATCGGCCTGTCGCTGCCTGATCTCACGCTTTTCTATGGTGAGCATCGCGGCGACAAGGCTTTGCGCGCGCAGATATCGGCGCAGCATGCCGGCATTTCATCAGATGATGTCCTGGTCACCGCCGGCGCCGCAGGCGCGCTGTTCATCATCTCGACCTCGCTTTTGTCGGCGAACGACCATCTCGTCGTCATCAGGCCCAATTACGCCACCAACATCGAAACCCCACGGGCGATCGGCTGTGCCATCGGCTTTGTCGACCTGGCTTTCGAGGAAGGCTTCGCCATCGATGTCGAGCGCGTCAAGGCGGCGATGCAGCCGAACACCAGGCTGATCAGCGTCACCTGCCCGCACAATCCGACCGGCACGATGATAAGCCGGACCGATCTCGATGCGCTGGTGGCGCTGGCCGAAAGCAGCAACTGCCATCTGCTGGTCGACGAGACCTACCGCGACCTCTCCTATGGCAAGCGGCTGCCGTCGGCCGCGTCGCTGAGCCGGAAGGCGATCAGCGTCTCGTCATTGTCCAAGGCCTTCGGCATTCCCGGCATCCGCATCGGCTGGCTGATCACCAGGGATGCGGAGCTTCAGGAAAAGTTCCTCGCCGCCAAGGAGCAGATCGGCATCTGTGGCAGCGTCATCGACGAAGCCATCGCGCGCGGCATGCTCGAGCGCCGCGACGCTTTCCTGGCGACGCTGCTGCCTGAAATGGCGAAGCGCCGCGACATCGTCCAGGCATGGATCGACCGCGAGCCGCTCGTCGACTGGGTGCGGCCGGAAGGTGGCGTCGTCGGCTTCCCCCGCCTGAATGTCGATCACGGTTTCGACCTCGACCGGTTCTATGTGAATCTGCTTGAGAACCACGGCACGTATGTTGGGCCCGGCCACTGGTTCGAGATGGAGAAGCGGTTCTTCCGCATCGGCTTTGGCTGGCCGACGGAAGCCGAACTACGCGGCGGCCTCGACGCAATCTCCGCCGCGCTGCAGCAGTAAACTCCCCGTGCGGTCGATGGAGCAGGTTGAAAATTCCTTGATCCAGCACCGATTTTGACGCATATCCGCGGCGAACTGAGCTAAAAGTTCCGCCAGCCGGACCAGCGCCCATCGTGGAAGTGCCCCGCCAGCTGATGCCATCACAACGGGGCCTCTTGAATCCATGACAACCGAACAGATATTGCCCGACCAGCGCTATGCCGCGTTCCGCCATCGCTCCTTCCTGAGCTATTGGGCGGCGCGTTTTCTCACCACCTTCGCCACCATGATCGTGTCCGTCGCTGTCGGCTGGCAGATGTACGACCTGACCCGGAACCCGCTCGATCTCGGCCTGGTCGGCATCGTCCAGTTCCTGCCTTCGCTGCTGCTGGTGCTGGTCACCGGCGTCGTCGCCGACCGCTTCGGGCGTCGGCTGATCATGGCGCTGGCGGTGGTGCTGGAAGCGATCTGCGCGCTGACGCTGCTGCTTCTGACGCTGCGCGGCATCAGCGGACCGCTGCCGATCTTCGCCGTGCTTGCCATGTTTGGCATCGCCCGCGCCTTCTTCGGTCCGGCCTCCGCCTCGCTGTTCGCCAATCTGTTGCCGCCTGAGGATTTCGCCAACGCCATCGCCTGGAATTCATCGGCCTGGCAGACGGCGACCATAGTCGGTCCAGTTGCCGGCGGCCTGCTCTACGGCGTGTCGCCGGAAGTGGCCTACGGCACAGCCGCCGCCCTGATGCTTGTGTCCGGGCTGCTGATCTTCACCATCCCGAAGCCGTCGCAACGCACGGAGACCGAAAAGCCGACGATGCAGAACCTGTTCGGTGGGTTCAGCTACATCTGGAGCGAGAAGATCGTGCTGGGGGCTATTTCGCTCGATCTGTTCGCGGTGCTCCTGTCCGGCGCCTCGGCGCTGCTGCCGGTCTACGCGCGCGACATCCTTCAGCTCGGCCCCTGGGGTCTCGGTCTGCTGCGCTCGGCCCCGGGTGTCGGCGCCATCTGCGTCGCCGTCTGGCTGGCCGGCCATCCGATCCGCAACCATGCGGGTTTGATCATGCTCGGCTTTGTCGCCGCGTTCGGCGCCTTCACCGTGCTGTTTGGCCTGTCGACCATCACCTGGCTGTCGATCGTCGCCCTTGCCTTCCTTGGCGCGACCGACATGTTCAGCGTTTACATCAGGGAGACCTTGATCCAGCTGTGGACGCCCGACCATGTGCGTGGCCGCGTCAATGCCGTCAACCAGGTCTTCGTCGGAGCTTCCAACGAGGTCGGCGAATTCCGGGCCGGAACGATGGCAGCACTGATCGGCACGGTACCGGCCGTCGTGGTCGGCGGTTTCGGCGCGATCGTCGTCGCCGGATTGTGGGTGGTGTTGTTCCCTCAACTACGCAGGGTGCGCCATCTCAGCGGGCGCAATTGACGTGTCTTATCGAGCGGCCGGCTTGCCGAAGATCAGACGCAGGAACTCGTCCAGCCATCGCCTGAGATGCATGTCCCAGATCAGCCGGCCGCCGAGATGATCGCGGCCGGGCTGCGCGCCCGGCAGCTCGAAGCGATGCGCGCCGCGCACCACCCAGCGCTGCATCATCACCCTGGTCAGCTCGCCATGGAACTGGATGCCCCAGGCATTGTCACCATAGCGGAAGGCCTGATTGGGATAGGTCTCGGCCGTCGCCAGCAGCGTTGCGTCCTTGGGTAGCGAAAAGCCCTCGCGGTGGAACTGATAGACCATCTCAGGCCAATGCATCAGTTGCTTGCCGGCTTCGGTCGCCTTCAGCGGATACCAGCCGATCTCGACCAGCCCTTCGCCGTGGCCCTCGACCTTGCCGCCGAGATGGTTGACCAGCATCTGCGCGCCAAGGCAGATGCCGAGGCACGGCCGGTTCTCCCTGAGCGGTATTTCCAGCCAACTGGTCTCGCGGCGGACGAATTCATCCTCGTCATTGGCACTCATCGGCCCGCCGAACACCACCGTGCCGGCATGGCCGTCCAGCGTGTCCGGCAAAGTGTCGCCCAGCGGCGGACGTCGAACGTCGAGCTCGAAACCCTCTTCCAGCAGCATATGGCCGACGCGCCCGGGGCTCGAATTCTCCTGATGCAGCACGATCAGTATCTTCGGCTTCGAACTCGTTTGGCGCGGCATGGGAAGGCGAAAACCTATTCGTCGCTCGATGTTCCGGTGGCGCCAGGTGCAAGTGCGGCCGCCTTGCGGCGCGCCTCGACACGGTCGCTGCGCTCGACGCCGATCAGCTCGGCGACGCGCCAGACAGTGTTGTCCTCCAGCTCGTGCAGCTCGCCATCGGCATAGACGATTTCCCACATCAGGCCGATGAAGGCCTTGCGCGCATCGGCATCGAGATGACGCTTCAAGACACTGGTGAAGGCATAGAGGTCGATCGCCTCATTGTCGGCCCGCTCGCCGGCGGCGACAAGCGCTTCAAGTTCGGCACCGCTGATCGAGTAGCTCTGCGCCAGCACCGCCTTGAACCGCTCCCATTCGACATCCTGGCGCACGCCATCGGCGTTCATCACATGGTAGAGCAGCGCCGAAGCCGCAACGCGGGGATCGTCCGTACTGGAACGCGCGCCAGCGCCGGACGGCAAATCCCTGAGAAATGACAGAACGCGTTCAAACATAGATCCATTCCTCAGAGCATGATGCCGAAAAGTGTGAAGCGGTTTTCTCGGACAAACGGGACCCGTTTGTCCAGACATCATGCTCTATTTCCTTGAGTCAGAGGGGCCTGGCGGCCGGCCCAATTCAAAACAACCGAAACCGGCGTGGCGATTTTTCCGCTTCCTCGTCCGGATCGACGCCGGGATCATCCGGCAGCCGCGTATGCTCCTCGGCCGGCTCGACGCCCTCGGCATCCGTCGGCACCGCGGCGAAGGCCGCCGCCGTGATCGGCCTGACATGATCCTCTTGGCTCTCGGTGTCCTTATCCGCGGTCCCGGTCGGGCGGCTTTCATCGATCACCTCGACCGGCCTCTTCTCGCTCGTCGGCTTTGCCAGTGCTTCAACGACCGGCGCCGCACTGGCCGGTGCATCGTCATGGCTGTCGATCAACTGGCCGAGACGCTCCATCGGGGCGCGCCACTCGAAGGCATCTAGCCGACCCGTGATCGGCGATACCGGCGCCCAGCGTTCCGACACCACGCCGTCGGCGACCCAGGCCGGATCGCGCGGCGCCCGTACCGCCCTCGACAGCAGCTGCCGCACCTTACCCTGGTCGCCGGTCTCGGCCTCCTCGATGTCCGCGAGCAGCAGATAGGCGCCCTCGCGGCGGTCCATCCGGATCGCGGCCTCGGCCTCGCGGCGGGCGGTCGAGAAGTCCTGCGCGTCGAGTGCGGCGCGCGCCACCGTCATCGACGATTCGGCGTGGTTCTTCTTCATCTCCTGCAGCTTCTTCGCCCGGTTGAGGCGGTCGAGCACGGCGTCACCCGGCCTTGCATGTGTATAGAGCTCGGCGACCTCAGGGTGCGGCTCGGCCTTCCACGCCGCCTCGAGGATCTTTGAGCCCTTGCGCACGTCGTTCTGCTTGAAGAATGCCGCGGCGGCGGCAACGGCGGCGGGCGCGAAGTCCGGCCGAAGCCGGTTGGCCTCGATCGCCGCGGTTCTGGCGGCAGCGGGATCGCTGTCGGCGAGCGCCTGCGCCTTGGCGGTCAACAGCACGGCGCGGCGGCGATTGGCGGCTTNGGCGATTGGCGGCTTCGCGCTCGATCTGCCGTGTCGCCTTCTGCGCGTCGACCAGTTTCAAGGCACCGTCCCAGTCGCCGCGCGCCGTCAACTCTTCCAGCGTCGATTCGGCGGCCCAGGCCAGCTGCGGCGCCACCGCCGCGGCGCGGCCGGCGTAGTGTCTGGCGGCGTTGCGGTCGCCGAGCCGTTCAGCTTCGAGATAGAGCCCGCGCAGGCCAAGCAGCCGCATTTCGGGATCGTCGAGCATGCTCTCGAATTTCTGCCGCGCTCCTTCATGATCGCCTTCGAGCAGCGACGCCTGCGCCTCCAGCAGATGGATCAGCGGTTCCTGGTCGGAACGGATCAGCTTGGCCGCTTCCTTGGTCTTCTTGCGGGCCAGCGCCCCGTCACCGGCGCCGGCGGCGATCATGCCGGTCGACAGCGCCTGATAGCCGCGATCGCGACGGCGGACGCGGAAATAGCGCGAGATGGTGTAGGGGCTGTTCCACAGCGACTTGAGCAGCCACCACAGGATCATCACCGCGGCGACGACCGCGACGACAGCCACCGCCGCCACCATCAGGCTGACCTGGTATTGATAGCCGCTGAAGGTGACGACCATGTCGCCCGGACGGTCGGCCAGCCAGGCAAAGCCCAATCCGAGCGCGAAAACGACGATGAGGAAGCCCAGCAGGCGGATCATTCTGTTGCCCTCATGCCTTCATCGCGCCGGAGATCAGTGCGTCGACCTGCGTTTCGACTTCGATGCGTGCCTTCAGTTTGCCGGCAAAGTCGGCGCCGGCAGCCTTGGCGGCTTGCGGCAGCGTGTCATATTCACTGAGTGCCTTGGCGTAGTCGCCCTGTTTGACCGCCGCTTCCATCCGCGCGACGATCTCGGGCGCTCCAGCACCTTCGACAGCGCCGATCGGCCTGACCTTCACCAGCGATTCGGCGCTCGACAAAAGGTTCTGCAGGAAGCCGGCATTCTCATCGACAGGGGTTGCCGCGGCGACCATGGCAGTGGCGGCGGCATCTGTCTGCGAGGCGATCTCGGTGCGGGTGGAGACGCCCTTTTCAGCATAGGGGCGCAAGGTCGCAAGCTGCGGCGCGTCCGGTGAAATCGCGGCGAGGGTTTCGAGTTCGGCCGCAAACGGCCCGCCACGCTCGAGCGCCGCCTTCAATGCCGACGCGGCGATGGCGAGCGCGATCTTCGGCTGTCCGGCCGTCGCTTCTACCTTGCCGGAAAGTTGCGACACCGACTGCTCCAATGCGGTGAGCCTGCCATCTTGCGCTGTCATCGCCGCGCCTGTCGACTTCACCAGTGTATCGAGGCCGGCCAGTTTTTCGTTGAGCGGGCCGAGATCGACCGGCGCCGTGCCGCCTGCCTTGCCAAGTGCTGCGACCTCCGATTCAATCTGCTTGATCCTGTCGCCCAGTGCGGCGAGCCCGGCAGTGTCGCCAGCTCCGCCGGATTCGACCGCCGATTTCAGCGCCGCGACATCGGCCCTGACCTGCTCCAAGCCTGAAGACAGCCCGACTATCTTGGCTGCTGCATCGCTGTTGCCGCCAGCTTCCTTCAAGCCGGCGATTTCGCTCTTCAGCGAAGCGATCTCGACATTGACGCCCTCGAGCGAGACACCGGCATTGGAGCCCGGCGCGCCGAGCAGGCCCGCAAATTGCAGCCCCCCGGCGCCGAGCAGCGCGATGACGCCACCGATGATACCGGCAGCGATGCCGTTGAAGCTGCTACGCCTTGCCGGGGGCGGTACCATTTCCTCGTCCCGGGCCTCGGTTTTGGCTTTGTTGCCGTCGGTCTGCGTGCGCTTCGCCGATGCGTCTTCGAAATTGTAGTCGAAGGCTTTGGTTTTGCCGGCCGGCGCGTCGGACGATCCGGGATCGTTGGACGATTCGGGACCGTCGAACGATCCGGGATAGGGGAGCTCAGCCTCACTACTGCCCTTGCCCGCCGCCGCTGGCTGCTCCGATTCGGCGTGGGCGTCGGCATGCTCCCAGGGCTCGAGGTCGGTCTGGTCGGCATGCACCGGCTCATCGGGGCCCTCAGCCTGCGAAGCGTTCTCTGCTTCCTCAGCCTTCGCCTCGTCTGTCTGGGCCCTGGCTGCATCCTCGTCGACGACGCGTGAAACGGCGCCTGGCTCCAGATCGATGGTCACCGGCTCGCGGCGGCTTTTCGAGTGTCGCATCTTCGGCGTCTTGACCATGCCTGGCTCCGCACAATTCGCTTCGTCTCAACGCCTTGCGGCGCACGATAGTTCAAAAAGGGTCTAGCACATCACCAAGCGGTGAAAAGGGGCGGTGTGATGACGCGGCTCAGAGCCGCTCCTGCAAAAGCGCCAGCAGGGCTTCCTCGTCAGGCTGCGCGGCAATGCGGGTTCTTTCGCTTGCGATATCGTCGAGGGCTGCCGCGATGCGCGCCGAAAGCGCGAAAAACCATGTTTTCTCAAACAGCCCTTGCAGAGCGAGCCGGCTGGCCAGCACCTGGATCGCGGCAGCCGCCTTGGTTGAATAGAGCAGCACCGCGTCGACAGGTTGGCCTGCCAACATCGCAACAATGGCCTCGTCCGAATAACCCAATTGCAGGGTGTCATATGTCTCGACGGCATGGACCCGGACGCCCGCCGTCTGCAGCCTCTGTTCGAATGCCGGAAAGCGCACGCGCCCGCAGAGATAGGCAATCGTCTTGCCTGAGTGGTCGCCAGCAAGTCTGTCGGCGAGACCTTCGGCATTACCTGGGCCTTCACTGACAGACAAAAACCCCGCTTCGCGCGCGGCTTGCGCCGTCCTTTTGCCGACGGCATGGCAAGGCAACGCGGCGAACGCCGCGATGATTTCCTTCGGCGCATGGCGCACGGCATTGGCGCTGGTGACGGCCACGGCGACGGCATCGTCTGGAACCACTCCGCCATCGACCGGCAAAGCCACCGTTTCGGTCAAGGGCAACAGGATTGGCTGGAACCCTGTCTCCTTAAGTTGCCGCGCGGTGCGCGAGGCGCCCGGTTCCGGTCTCGTCACCAGGACGCGACGCATTTCAGAGCCAGCCGTCGAAGAACTTTTCGCCGGCTTTGGCCCGCACCGTCCGCGCGGCTTCATCGCCGATGCGGGCGGCGTCCTGCGCCGGTCCCTGCAGCTCGACCGTGTGCGACTGCGTGCCGTCGGGCGAGATGATCAGTCCGGCGAACGACAGTTTTCCGTCCTCGATCGTCGCATAACCAGCGATCGGCGTGCGGCAGGAACCGTCGAGCGCTGCCAGGAAGGCGCGTTCGCAGGCCAGCGCCTGGCCGGTCGGCACATCATGGATAGCCGCCAGCATCTTTTCGACATCGCGGTCGCCGATACGCGTTTCGATGCAGATCGCGCCTTGCCCCGGTGCCGGCGGGAAGATGTCGAGCGGTATCAGGTCGGTCACGACATGCTCGAGCCCAAGGCGCTTCAGCCCTGCATAAGCCAGGATGGTGCCGGCGGCGACGCCTTCGTCGAGCTTGCGCAGCCGCGTCTGCACGTTGCCGCGGAACATCACCACGTCGAGATCAGGCCGCATGCGGCGGATCAGCGCCTGCCGCCGCAGCGACGACGAGCCGACTTTCGCTCCCTGCGGCAGTTCGGCGATCGTCTTCGCCGCCTTGCCGACAAAGGCGTCGCGCGCGTCCTCGCGCGGCAGGAAGGCGGACAATTCGAGACCGTCGGGCAGCTGCGTCGGCATGTCCTTCGACGAGTGCACGGCGATGTCGATCCGGCCCGCCAGCAGCGCCTCCTCGATCTCCTTGGTGAACAGGCCCTTGCCGCCGGCTTCCGACAGCGGCCGATCCTGGATGCGGTCGCCGCTGGTCGAGATGACGACGATTTCGAACGCCTCTGCCGGCATGCCATGCGCGGCCATCAGTCGCGCCTGCGTTTCATGCGCCTGTGCCAGTGCTAGCGGACTGCCGCGTGTTCCGATTCTCAAGGTTGTTTGCATGGCGCGCGGTCCGTGATACCCCCCGGCCTGAGCATTTTGCAGCCAAGTGGAGCCACTTGGGGTCGCAGAAATGCGGCTAAAGTAACCGAGGCCTTTTCAGGCCCTTCTCCTAGCGGGGAAAGGCCTGACAGACAATCTCTTGGGATAGCGACGAATTGATCCGCGTTCTTGGCATAGAGACGAGTTGCGACGAAACCGCAGCCAGCGTCGTGGCGATAGACGGCGATGCCGCGCCAAAAATCCTGTCCAACATCGTGCTTAGCCAGATCGAGGAACATGCCGCATTCGGCGGCGTCGTGCCGGAGATCGCGGCCCGCGCCCATGTCGAGGCGCTGGACGGCATCATCGAGGCGGCGCTTGCCGATTCGGGCGTCGCGCTCGCCGACATCGATGCGATCGCCGCGACCGCCGGTCCTGGCCTGGTCGGCGGGCTGATCGTCGGGCTGATGACGGCCAAGGCGATCGCCGCGGCGGCCAACAAGCCGCTGATCGCCATCAACCATCTCGAAGGTCATGCCTTGACGGCACGGCTGACCGACGGGCTCGATTTTCCCTATCTGCTGCTGCTGGTCTCCGGCGGCCATACGCAGATCCTCGCCGTGCGTGGAGTCGGTGACTATCAGCGCTGGGCAACCACCATCGACGACGCGCTCGGCGAGGCCTTCGACAAGACGGCCAAGATGCTCGGCCTGCCCTATCCCGGCGGACCGAATGTCGAGAAGGCGGCACAGACCGGCAATGCCTCACGCTTTGTCTTTCCGCGTCCGATGAAGGGCTCGGCACAGCCCGATTTCTCCTTCTCCGGATTGAAGACCGCCGTGCGCCAGGCGGCGGCGGCGATTGAGCCCTTGAACGACCAGGATGTCGCCGACATCTGTGCCTCGTTCCAGGCGGCGGTCGCCGATGCGCTGGCCGACCGCGTTTCTCGCGCGTTGGCCCGCTTTCGAGAAACATTTCCCGCCACCAAGACTCCGGCGCTGGTCGTTGCCGGCGGCGTCGCCGCCAACCGTACTATCAAGGCGATGCTTGAGCGGCTCTGCGCCGAATCCGGCTTCACCTTCATTGCGCCGCCGCTAAAGCTTTGCACCGACAATGCGGCGATGATCGCCTGGGCTGGCATCGAGCGGCTGCGCCAAGGCATGGCGCAGGACAACGGCTTCGATTTCGTGCCGCGCTCGCGCTGGCCGCTGGACAGCATCTCGACCCCGATGGTCGGCTCCGGCCGGCGCGGAGCCAAGGCATGAACGAGGGGGCAATGAGCCGCAACGACACAGCGCCAACCGGCTGGCGCGTTGCCGTGCTCGGCGGCGGGGCCTGGGGCACTGCCTTGGCGCTGGCCATGCTGCGCGCCGGCCATTTCGTCCGCCTTTACGCGCGCGACCCGGAGACCGTCGCCGCGATCGACCGCGGCGAAAATCCACGCTATCTGCCGGGCATTATGCTCCAGGCCGGCATCGTGGCGACGAGCAACATCCAAGCCGCGCTCGACGGCGCCGATTGCGTGCTGGCGGTGACACCGGCGCAGTCGCTGCGGGCTACGCTGGCAGCAGCGAAGGACCATATGCCGGCCGGCAGCCCGCTCGTTCTCTGCGCCAAGGGCATCGAGCGCGATACAGGCGCCTTGCTGTCGGCAATCGTCGAAGAGATCCTGCCGCAAAATCCGGTCGCGGCCCTGTCGGGCCCAAGCTTCGCCACCGATGTCGCCCGCGGCCTGCCGACGGCCGTGGTCGTCGCCGCCCGCAACGAGACTCTCGCCGCCGATCTCGCAGCCCGCTTTTCGGCCGAGAACCTGCGCTGTTATTCGAATGACGACTTGATCGGCGTCGAAATCGGCGGCGCCTTGAAGAATGTCTTTGCCATCGCCGCAGGTGCTGTCACCGGCGCCGGTCTCGGCGCCAGCGCCCAGGCCGCCATGGTGACGCGCGGCTTTGTCGAACTGCGCCGCATCGGCGCCGCCTTCGGCGCGAGGCCTGAAACCTTGATGGGGCTTTCCGGCCTTGGCGACCTGCTGCTCACCTGCTCGTCCACCCAATCGCGCAATTTCGCCTATGGGCTGGCGCTCGGGCAAGGCAAGCTTCTTGCCGGGTTGCCGCTGGCCGAAGGCGTGCCGACGGCGGCGATCGCTGCCCGCATCGCCATAGAGCACAATATCGACGCGCCGATCATTGCCGCGGTCGCTGCCATACTGGACGGCGCTATCACCATCCGGCAGGCTGTGACGGCCTTGATGACCCGGCCGCTGAAGACCGAAACCAACGATTGATCCCACGACATCTATTCAACGACCAGGAGAGAGACCATGCTGTTTGCTGTGATTTGCAAGGACAAGCCGGGAAGTCTGCAGGTGCGCCTTGACACGCGGCCCGAGCATATCGCCTTCCTGGAAGGCCTGAATGGCGACAAGAAACTGGCTTTTGCCGGTCCGTTCCTTGACGCCGAAGGCAAGCCCAATGGCAGCCTCGTCGCCATCGAAGCGCCCGACATGGCGGGTGCACAGGCCCTTTCAGCCGCCGACCCCTACGCCAAGGCCGGCCTGTTCGAGAGCGTCGAAATTCGCCCGTGGAACTGGACGTTCAACAAGCCGCCGGCTAGTTAATTCCGATCGTCGGCGAGCGACCCTCAGGAGCAGAAAAGACATGAACTACTGGCTGTTCAAATCCGAACCTTCGGTCTTCTCCTTTGAGGCGCTGAAGGCCAAAGGCAAGGCCGGCACGCAATGGGATGGCGTGCGCAACTACGCCGCACGCAACAACATGAAGGCGATGCAGATCGGCGATCTCGGCTTCTTCTATCATTCCAACGATGGGTTGAACGTGGTCGGCATCGCCGAGGTCTGCGCGCTGGCCCATCCCGACACCACGTCGGATGATCCGCGCTGGGAATGCGTCGACATCCGCGCCGTCAGGGATGTGCCGAACCCGCCGACGCTGGAAGAGATCAAGGCCAATCCAAAGCTTGCGGACATGGCTCTGGTGCGGCTCGGGCGGCTTTCCGTGCAGCCGGTGACGCCGGCCGAATGGAAGGAAGTCTGCCGCATGGGCGGCTTGACACCGGCTCCGTGACGGCGCTGACGCCGAACAGCGCCAAACAATTCATTCTCGACAACACGGCGCTGATGGCGCCGCCGCACGCGCCGGAAATCCTGCTTCATCTTGCTGATGAAGCACATGAATTGTGGCAGCGGACCGAGGACGAGTTGGTCGAGATTGGCCTGCCGCCGCCCTTCTGGGCCTTTGCCTGGGCCGGCGGCCAAGGCCTTGCCCGCTATGTCCTGGACAATCCCGGCGCCGTGCGGGGCAAGCGCGTCCTCGACTTCGCCTCCGGCTCCGGCCTTGTCGCCATCGCCGCCGCCAAGGCCGGCGCTGCGAAGGTGATCGCAACTGACATCGATCCGTTCTGCGCGACCGCGATTTGTCTCAATGCCGAGGCCAACGACGTCATAATCGAATTCCTCGGCACGGATTGCATCGGCACCGATGCGGGATGGGACATGATCCTGGCCGGCGACGTTTTCTACGACAGATCCTTCGCCGACCGGCTGATGCCGTGGTTCTCAACCCTAGTGGCGCGCGGCGCCGAGATTCTTGTCGGCGACCCCGGCCGGTCGTATATGCCGAAGTCCGGGCTGGAACCCCTTGCGGTCTATGAAGTGGCCGTCACACGGGCTCTGGAGGATGCGCTGGTCAAGCGCACGACGGTCTGGCGCTTTGCTTGACGCCATCGCCGAACAGGCGTTCCATCATATCCGCATCTGGAGGGGGGACTCATGGATTTTTCAGCAGTGAACTGGCTGGCGGTGATCGCCGCCGCAATCGTGGCATGGCTGTTCGGCGCCGCCTGGTACATGGGCCTGAGCAAGCCATGGCTGAAAGCCGCCAAACTTGATCCGACCACGATGAAAAAATCGCCTCTGCCCTTCGTGATCAGCTTCGTCGCCGAACTGGTCATGGCGTACATATTGGCGCTTGTCGTCGGCGCGATAACGGGCGGCGAGCCGACATTGCTCGCCGGGCTGATCTTCGGCTTCGTGCTTTGGCTGGGCTTCGTCGCCACAACGCTCTCGGTCAACCATCGCTACGAGAATTTCGGCTGGGATCTGACCCTCATCGACGGCGGCCATTGGCTCGGCGTGCTGCTGATCATCGGCGCCGTGATCGGCTGGTTCGGCGCCGCGGCAGCCTGACAGTCTGCCGCAATCTCAGGTCCGCGTCTTGGCGACTTCCTCGAGAATCCAATCGCGAAAGGCGACGATACGCGGATCGTCGGCGGTACTCTCGGGATAGACCAGGAAATACGCGAACTCGGGCGCTACCCGCAGGCCGAGTTCAAAGGGCTGCACCAGCCTTCCCTGGGAAAGGTCGTTCGCCACCATGGCGAAATCGGCGAGCGCGACGGCATTGCCGTCGAGCGCCGC
The DNA here is from genome assembly GCF_000502955.1 of Mesorhizobium sp. LNHC252B00. Classification (GTDB taxonomy): domain Bacteria; phylum Pseudomonadota; class Alphaproteobacteria; order Rhizobiales; family Rhizobiaceae; genus Mesorhizobium. The sequence continues at coordinate 85,855 of NZ_AYWO01000018.1, forward strand.
CTGGACGGCATCTGTAGAGTTTTTGAACACGACGGTTCGGCTGTCGTCGAAATCGTTGACACCGGCGGCCGCCATCCACATCCGCCAGTTCGGCCATGTCACGCCTTGTCGCGACCACTCGATATGGGCAAGCGTGTGGTTGAAAAGATCGCGCGGCTCGCGCAGCGGCGGACCGGAGGTCAACAGGCTCGGGCTGCACACCGGAATGAGGATGTTGTCGAACAGCCGGTGGGCGCGAAGTCCCGGGTATTTGCCGGCACCAAAGCGGATGCCGACATCGATGTCATCAAGTTCGAAATCCCGCAGTTCATAGGCGATGTCGAATCTCAGCTCGATATGGGGCTGATGCTTGCGAAAATGGTCGACGCGACGCATCAGCCATTTTGACGCGAACTGTGCGTCGAGCGTCACCTTCAAAAGGGCCGTACCGCGCGTCAGCTTATGCGCCCGCGAAACGGCCCGGCCTAGCAGGTCGAGCGCGTCGGTGGAGGCCTCGAACAGCACAGCGCCCGCCTCGGTCAGCCGGATGGTGCGGCTGGTGCGTGTAAAGAGCACCAGTCCGAGCTGATCCTCGATTTCCTTGATCTGGTGGCTGACGGCGGCTGGCGTCAGGCCCAGCTCATCGGCGGCGCGGGTGAAATTAAGGTGCCGGGCCGCTGCTTCCAGCGTCCTCAAGGCGCGAGTTCCGGGCAGCAGGCGGGTCATCTTATCCTCAAAGAAAACTTGATGATCCAGAGAAAACTACTCGTTTCTCACAGTAATTTCAATATGGCATGATCCAGCCATCGAAGCATTATCAAGCCGGACTTGATGCCCGGAGAGAACGGATCACCCCATGTCCATCATCGCTTTGAATTCATCGACACGCCGTCCGGCCTGGCTGACGGAGGCCCTTGACTGGCTGCGCCATGCCCGGGTCGCGATCAATCTCCCGCACCAGAACGTCGAAGACCTGTCGGATCGGCAGCTGCGCGACGTCGGCGCCAGGCGCAAGGACGTTGCACGCGCCATGGACCGCGAAATGGGCCGCCTCGGCCTTCTCGACATCGGCTGGCAAAGGAATAAGGAGACAGGCAGTAAAGGAATAGGGGGCTAAAGCGCGCCGACGCGCATCCACTCCCTACTCCCTACTCCCTACTCCCTACTCCCTACCTCACCACCCTCACCACCGTCCGATCCGACAGCAGCGGCAAAAGCCGCGCCATGGTTCGCGCCGTCACCGCCACGCAGCCTTGCGTCGGCGTGAAGCCGGGGCGCGCCAGGTGGAAGAAGATAGCGCTGCCGCGGCCGCGCCGGCGTGGCGCCACGTTCCAGTCGAGCACCAGGCAGGCATCGTAGAGCCGGTCGTCGCGCCGCATGCGTTCGTGGCTGGCACCATAGGGGATCTTGACCGGCCTGTTGTAATTGCGGTCGTCAGGCACTTCGCACCAGCCCAGATCAGGCCCGATCGGCGTCATCGTCAGACGGGTCTTGCGGCCGCTGGAGAACTGATCTCCCCGGAAATATCCCGACAGGATCCGCATCGAGGCCAGCGGCGTGGCGCCGTCGCCTTCGCGCTTGTCGGCCGAGATACCGCCGCCCCCCAGCGCGCACGCAAACACCGTTTTGCCGGCCTGCAGCAGGCCCTGGCTTGGATGGCCGGGCCTGGCCCGCACGGTCAGCACGCGCAGCCCTTTTCGCAAAATTGCGCCGGCTGCATTGCGATCGTGTTTTTTCTTGTATGATCGTGCCACGGAACAAATCACTGTGATCGGCTGTTGTGCCGGTCAGCTTCCGCATAAACAGGCAGCGGTCAACTGAATTTTCTTTTCAAAACAACGGATTGATCCATGACTTCACGCACCATTCTAATCGTCGATGACGATGACGACCTGCGCGGCACCCTGGTCGAGCAATTGTCCCTTTACGAGGAATTCGACGTGCTGCAGGAATCGACTGCCGCAAAAGGTGTCGCCACTGCGCGCGGCGGCCTCATCGATCTGCTTATCATGGATGTCGGGCTGCCCGACATGGATGGCCGCGAAGCGGTAAAGATCCTGCGCAAGGGCGGCTACAAGGCGCCCATCATCATGCTCACCGGCCACGACACCGATTCGGATACGATCCTTGGCCTCGAAGCCGGCGCCAACGACTATGTGACGAAGCCGTTCCGTTTCGCTGTGCTGCTCGCGCGCATTCGCGCGCAATTGCGCCAGCATGAGCAGAGCGAGGACGCCACTTTCTCGGTTGGGCCTTACACCTTCAAGCCCAGCCAGAAACTGCTGATCGACCCGCGCGGCGGCAAGGTGCGGCTGACGGAGAAAGAGGCCTCGATCATCAAATATCTCTATCGCGCCGACCAGAAGGTGGTGACGCGCGACGTGCTGCTCGAGGAAGTGTGGGGCTACAATTCCGGCGTCACTACGCACACGCTGGAAACTCATGTCTACCGGCTACGCCAGAAGATCGAGCGCGATCCTTCCAATGCGGAAATTCTTGTGACAGAAAGCGGTGGCTACAAGCTGGTTCCTTAAACATTTCATTATCCAATGAGCGGTCTGGGCGGGACTGCTGTCGGGTGCGATCCTGTCGGAGGGGGATTCAGGATCGACTCGTGAAGGAGGGATTGGACTGACCGTTCGGGGACACAGCTAGATGGCGCTGGATGACGACATCCGCATCCTGTCCGCCGTGAGGCTCTTCGAGGGCTTCACGCAGGAACAATTGCGCCTGCTCGCCTTTGGCGCCGAGAACACCAGGCTGCTTGCCAACCACAAGCTTTACCGCGAGGACGACGAGGCCGATTCGGCCTATATCGTGGTCAGCGGGCGTATCGTCCTCTATCGGGAGCAGGATGGCGAACGCATCCCGATCGGCACCGCCGGCCCCGGCACGATCCTGAGCGAACTGGCCTTGATCGCCGACACCAATCGGCTGACCAGCGCATCGGCCGAAATCGATTCCGAAGTGATCCGGCTCAGCCGCAAGATGTTCCGCCGTATCCTGGAGGAATATCCCGAAGTGGCGGTTCAGTTGCACCAGCGAATCCTGGAGGATTTCCAGGCGATGATCCGCCGCATCGAAGAGCTGGCGCCACGCTTCTCCGGCTGAGATGGAGGCGCAGATATACGGGCTGACCGTACTGCCGCCCGGACCTGAGGGTTCCGTTGACAGGCAACAGGTGAAATCCTACAGAACCCCTCGAAGGCGGGCGGCCTAACAGGCACCGCCACCACCAGGTTCCTGGGGAGCGAGGCATGCTGCCAGCTCGGTATGAGACGATCATCCTGTATGCCCGCAACGACGCGTTCGGCGACGGATTGATCCGGATTCCGGCTTTGCGCGCCGCCAGAACCGCGTTCCCCGATAGTTTTATCGTCTACGGAACCACCGGCTCGTCGTCCCTTGAACATGTCCTCGATCGCCATGCCGGCCACTTGGTCGATGCGATCAATGTACGGACGCCTCTGGCGCATCTCGTCGCCAGCCACCGCAAGGGCAAGGGGCGATTGGCCGTTGTCGATTTCCGCATCTCGGCGCGTTGGCTGCTCCAGGCCTCGGCGTCGCTGCTCGGCCGCGGGATCGCCTATGAAGCGAACTTTCCGGGTTTCGCTCTTTCCTGGCGCCCTGGCCAAAGGTCGGAAGCACGACCCGAGCACAATGCATGGCGTTACCACCGCCTCATCGAGCGACTTGCGGGGAAACGGTTGCCTTTCGACCATCGGCTGGAGCCCACCCCGGCCGCGCGGGCGGCGGCCAGGAGCCTGGCGGAGGGCAAGCATGCTCCCTTGATCGTTGTCGCGGCGCATGGCGACGGCGGCAAACGCATGACGGCGGATCAGGTTGTCGCTATCTCCGACAGCTTGATCGCCGACGGGGCAAATCTTCTCTATGTGAAAACCCCGGGGGACGGCCCTGATGTGGCAGAACTGGCCCAACGCGTGCCGAAGCTGCAACTTGTCGATTCCAGCACGGTCGAGGGTGTCGATGTCAGCGATCTTCTGCTGGCGCTCGGAGAGTTTGCCGATCTTTACATTGGCGCCGAAGGCGGTACGGCACATCTCATGGCGACCGTGATGACGCCGATGGTCATCGTCAGTGGCGGCGCCAATATGGCCCGTTGGAGGCCGCTTTCCAATTGCGTGGACGTGATCGAGTCCCGCCACGCAAGTCCAACCGGCCTGGTCGCCAATGTCCCGGCGCCGAAAATTATCGAGGCGGCCCAGCGGATGCTGGCGACGCGCCACCGCGACCACCCCTACCTGCTGGATCACGCGGCAGGCGTATCAGCGCCGCAATTTCGGGACAACGACACGCGCAAGGACAAAGACTTGAAGCGCGTCGTTTGAATCCGTCTGGCGCGCTTTGGGGTGTGTTTGAGATTCAGATCAGGCCGCGTCGAAAAAGGCGGGTTCCGAGTGAAAGCACCGGTAGTACAGGAGGCCGTCATTTGCAGTCCGGCGGCCTCACTTGAATATAGACACACCTAATCCAGATCGAACCGCGCGATGACAGGCACATGGTCCGACGGGCGCTCCCAGCCGCGCGCCAGGCGCAGGATCTCGTAGCCGGAAAAGCTGGGCACCAGATTTGGCGACGACCAGACATGGTCGAGCCGGCGGCCGCGGTTAGACGCTTCCCAATCCTGCGCTCGGTAGCTCCACCAGGTGTAGAGCTTCTGCTCATGCGGCACGTTGAGCCGCATCAGGTCGACCCAGTTGCCGGCGAGGCGCATCGCCTCGAAATTTTCCGTCTCGACCGGCGTGTGGCTGACGACGTTGAGCAGTTGCTTGTGCGACCAGACGTCGTGTTCGAGCGGGGCGATGTTGAGGTCGCCGACCAGCACCGAGCCGGACACCTCGTCATGCTCGGCCCGGATGGCATTCATCTCGGCGACGAAATCGAGTTTGTGCTTGAACTTCCTGTTGATGACGGGATCCGGTTCGTCGCCACCGGCCGGAACGTAGAAATTGTGCAGCAGGATCGCCTTGCCGCCGGCCCGCACCGTCACCGAGAGGTGCCGGCTGTCCTCGATCTCGCAAAAGCGTCGCTTCTCGACCACCTCGATCGGCCGCCGCGCCACCGTCGCGACGCCGTGATAGCCCTTCTGGCCATGGAAGGCGATGTGCTCGTAGCCGAGCTTGCGGAAGGCTTTTTCGGGAAACAGCTCGTCCGGAACCTTGGTTTCCTGCAGGCAGAGCACGTCAGGCGCATGCTCGACGAGCAGGCGTTCGACGATCGGCATGCGCAGCCGAACGGAGTTGATGTTCCAGGTGGCGATGGAAAAGGGCATTGGCAATCCAGGACAGCGTGCAACCGGCCAGAACCGATGGGTCCCGGCGGGGAAGACGCCTTTTGACGGAGTCAGCCCGGGAAATTGCCAGCCGCGGGCGGCAAAGACAAGCCGGGCAACGCCCGACGAGGCCCGGCCCGCTGCTTTCCACAGCTATAACGACAGGCTTAGCGCGGCTTGTTGGTGTTGAGCTCGCGGTTCGCCGTGTAGTCGATGGCAAAAGTGTCAGGCGCGAAGCTGACGCCTTCCTTGGTGTTGAAGATCATCACCGTCGTATCCTTGCCCTGCGCGTCGGTGATCGTCCACTGGCGCAAATCGAAGGTTTTCGGATCGAACATCATGGTGATCTTCGAATTGCCGAACACCGATTTGTCGGCGAGCTGGATGGTAGTAAGGTCATCCTCCTGCTTGACGCTTTTGACCCGGTCGCCGGAGAGGTCGATCCTGTCGTCGAGCAGCAGCTTCAAAGGCGTCTTCGACAGCGGATAGAGATCTGACGTGTTGAGCTTCTTGTTCAGGATGACCACCGACTTGCCGTCTGAAATCACCCGGAAGTTTGAAGAGCCATCATAGTTGAAGCGGATCTTGCCGGGCCGTTCGAGGAAGAACTTGCCGCCTGTCTGCTCGCCCTTGGGGCCGAACTGCACGAATTCGCCGCTCATCGATTTGACCGAGGAAAAATGATCGGCGATCTTCTGTGCCGCGGCCGGCACGGCCGCCTGCGCCGAGGCCAGCACCTGGAAGCCGGGCACCGCGTTGAAGGCTGCCGCCCCTGCAATCGCCAGGCCGAGGCCCAGCAACTGACGCCGTGAGGGAGCAACTTTGCCGGGCGCTGAAGGATCATTTCTCATGTCGGTCACTCTCATCTGATTCCTGAGTTGTTCTGTGCTTGGACCGCCAGTTAGGCTGAAATTTGGCGGGTCAAGCGTCCCTCAGTCGGTTCAACGCCTTGAAACGTTCCAGGTTGCCGGACCGGCTGTCACAAGCGTCAGGCCTTCTCGTCAGAATCAGGCCTTCTCGTCAGAACTTGTCGTCTTCGGTCGGCACCAGGATCTCGCGCTTGCCGGCATGGTTGGCCGGGCCGACGATGCCCTCCTTCTCCATCTTCTCGATGATCGAGGCGGCGCGGTTGTAGCCGATGCCCAGCCGGCGCTGGATATAGCTGGTCGAGGCCTTGCCGTCGCGCAGCACAACGGAAACCGCCTGATCGTAAGGATCGTCGGAATCCTCGAAATTGCCGTTGCCGCCACCGCCGCCTGAACCGCCCTTGCCGGACGGCTCGTCGTCGTCCTCGCCGTCGTCCTCGGTGATGGCGTCTAGATATTCCGGCACGCCCTGCAGCTTCAGATGCGCGACGATCTTCTCGACCTCTTCGTCGGCGACGAAGGGGCCGTGCACGCGCTGGATACGGCCGCCGCCGGCCATGTAGAGCATGTCGCCCATGCCGAGCAGCTGCTCGGCGCCCTGTTCGCCCAGAATGGTGCGGCTGTCGATCTTCGACGTCACCTGGAAGGAGATGCGGGTCGGGAAATTGGCCTTGATGGTGCCGGTAATGACGTCGACCGACGGACGCTGCGTGGCCATGATGACATGGATGCCGGCGGCGCGCGCCATCTGCGCCAGGCGCTGCACCGCACCCTCGATGTCCTTGCCGGCGACCATCATCAGGTCGGCCATCTCGTCGATGATGACGACGATATAGGGCATTGGCTCGAGATCGAGATTCTCGGTCTCGTAGATCGCCTCGCCGGTCTGGCGGTCGAAGCCGGTCTGCACGGTGCGTGAGATCTTTTCGCCCTTCTTGTCCGCCTGGCTGACGCGGGCATTGAAGCCGTCGATGTTGCGCACGCCGACCTTGGACATCTTGCGGTAGCGGTCCTCCATCTCGCGCACGGTCCATTTCAGCGCCACCACAGCCTTCTTCGGATCGGTAACAACCGGCGTGAGCAGGTGCGGGATGCCGTCATAGACCGAGAGTTCCAGCATCTTCGGATCGATCATGATCAGCCGGCAATCCTGCGGCGTCAGCCGGTAGAGCAGCGACAGGATCATGGTGTTGATGGCGACCGATTTGCCCGAGCCGGTGGTGCCGGCGACCAGCACGTGCGGCATCTTGGCGATGTCGACGATGACCGCCTCGCCATTGATGGTCTTGCCCAGCGCCAGCGCCAGCTTGGCCTTCGTCGTCTCGAAATCACGGCTGGCCAGAATCTCCCTGAGATAGACGGTCTCGCGCTTGGCGTTCGGCAGTTCGATGCCGATGGCATTGCGGCCGGGCACCACGGCGACGCGGCAGGCGATGGCGCTCATCGAGCGGGCGATGTCGTCGGACAGGCCGATAACCCGCGACGATTTGATGCCAGGCGCCGGTTCGAGTTCATAGAGAGTGACCACCGGACCGGGACGGACGGCGATGATCTCGCCCTTGACGCCGAAATCCTCCAGCACGCCTTCGAGCAGGCGCGCATTCTGCTCCAGCGCGTCCTTCGACAGGCTGGCGTCGCGCACCACGTTCTTCGGTTCCGACAGGAAGTGCAGCGACGGCATTTCGAATTTTTCCGAGCCGATCAGCGATGTCTGCGCCTCCCGCTGGACACGGGCGCCGGGAGCCGGACGCGGTGCCGGTGCCTCGACGCGGGTGGCGGCATCGGAGCGGAACGGCTGGACCTTGGTGGTGCCGCGCCTGATGGGCTCCTGTTCCGGCCCGAAATCCAGATCGTCGTCGGCTTCGAAAATATCGGCATCGTCGGGGTCGAGCGAGACGCTGCGGTCATTGACCATGGCGGCGAAGAATTCGGGCTCGACGCGGGCGCGGCCAGCCTGGCTCATCCGCGTTTCAGCGAACTCAGCCGATTCGACCCGTTCGGCGGCGCGCCGCCAGGCGGTGGAGCGCTGTTCCATCTCCGGCTCGTACTCGTCACGCTCCTGCCTTCGGCGCGCGGCGCGGCGGTGCATCCACGCGCGGAACGAGAGCCACCAATGAGTAATTGCCCCGAGCGCCAGGATACCCTCGTCGCCTTCGTCCTCATCATTGTCGAACAAAAGGTCGTCCTCGCGCGGATCAGCGGGCTCGTCCTCCATGACGGCAAATCCGTTCTTGCGTCCGATCAGCGCCGACCCATGGGCAAAGAGCCACAGCGCGGGTGCGGCCAGCAGGATGGCGATGATGCTGGCGATAAGCCCGGTCGGATAGCCGCCGATGACGACGCTGGGGATCTTCAGCACCATGTCGCCAAACACGCCGCCGAGGCCGGTAGGGAGCGGCCAGGTCTTGGGCGGCACCACACAACCGGCCATTGCCGCGGCCAACAGCGCGAAGCCGAACCAGGACAGCCCGCGCTTGGGCAGCCTGTCGATGCCGCGCGCGGAAAACAGCAGGAACCCCCAGATCACCGTCGGAACCAGCGCTGCGACGGCGGCGAGGCCGAAGAACTGCATGGCCAGATCGGAGAACACGGCACCCGCATAGCCCATGGCGTTGGTGACGGTGTTGTTCGTCGCGTGGGAGAAGCTCGGATCGGCGACGTTCCACGTGGCAAGGCTGGCGACCCCAAAGGCGGTGAGCGCGAACAGCCCAGCGCCGACCATCCGCCCGACCTGACGCCGCGCGAAGGCTTGGATGCCGTGCCCCGTATCGGCCAGCGCGAGCGGTGCTGAGGCCCCTGAACGCATGCTCTTCCCCGTCTGTCATGGACTCGCCAGGTGCGTGGCGCACTCCGGCAGATTCGGGTCTCAGACTATCGGTGGGAAGGTTAAAGGCGCATTAACTATAAGGGGTTGAGGTGATCAAACCTCGTTACCACCGGTTGAGCCGCTTGGAATGCATGCAGCAGTGCCTTTGAGGCGCTGGCAAACACCATGATGGACGACGGAGCTGGCAGATAGACCTGCCGCGGAACGAGACAATAGCGGGCCTGCGTGCCCGCCATTGTCCGTTTTTGGCAACAAAAGATCGGGCTGGGGCCCGGCAGGTCAGTTGGCGCCACCGAGCGCCTGCAGGTTTGCGCAGAATTCGGCGTGCGGCTTGCTCATCGCCGCATCCTGGCAAAAAAGAGGCCCGGAAATTATCCGGGCCTCAATGCGTGAACTCCTTTCGAGAGTGTCACGACGGGATGGTTTGGGGGGCCGGCGGGAGGAGGTTCCACCGGCCCCGTGAGGCGGAGCTGGCCTTACGGCACCACTTCGCCATGCTGGGAGATGTCGAGGCCTTCGACCTCTTCCTGGGTCGTCGGACGCAGGCCGACCAGCGCCTTGACGATGTAGAGGATCACGAAGGTTGCAATCCCCGTCCACACGATGGTGACGGCGACGCCGTAGATCTGCTTGCCGAGCGAAGCGCCTGCACCGAGGCTGTTGATCGCCGGATCGGCGAGAACACCGGTGAGCAGAGCGCCGATGACACCGCCGACGCCATGCACGCCGAAGGCATCAAGCGAGTCGTCATAGCCGAACATGTGCTTGACCTTGACCGCCGAGAGGTAGCAGACGACGCCCGCAACGATGCCGACGATGAAGGCGCCGGTCGGGTTGACGAAGCCGGAGGCAGGTGTCACCGCGACCAGGCCGGCGACGGCGCCGGAGATAATGCCGAGCACCGAAGGCTTCTTGGCGACGATCCATTCGGCGAACATCCAGGCGAGTGCCGCGGCTGCGGTCGCAACCTGGGTGTTGAGCATGGCAGCGCCGGCGAGGCCGTCGGCGGCCAGTTCCGAACCGGCGTTGAAGCCGAACCAGCCGACCCACAGCAGCGAAGCGCCGATCACCGAATAGACCAGGTTGTGCGGCGCCATGTTGGTGGCGCCGTAGCCTTCACGCTTGCCGAGAACCAGCGCGCAGACGAGACCCGCGACACCGGCGTTGATGTGGACGACCGTGCCGCCGGCAAAGTCGAGCACGCCGGCCGTGCCGAGGAAGCCGCCACCCCAGACCCAATGCGCGATCGGCACGTAGATGACCAGCAGCCACAGCGCCATGAAGATCAGCAGCGCCGAGAACTTGAAGCGTTCGGCGAAGGCGCCGGCAATCAGCGCCGGAGTGATGATGGCGAAGGTCATCTGGAACATCGAGAACACGAATTCAGGAATATTCGCGACGCCCGGCAGCCACAGCGAGGCAGTGGTGATGCCGTGATGGAAGAATTTCGAGGTGCCGCCGAGATAGCTGTTCATGCCGCCGCCGTCGGAAAAGGCCAGCGAATAGCCGAACATGAACCACAGCACCGTCACCAGGCAGGTGATGGCAAAGCTCTGCATGATGGTGGCGAGCACGTTCTTCTTGCGCACCATGCCGCCGTAAAACAGCGCCAGGCCCGGGATGGTCATCATCAGCACGAGCGCCGTCGAGGTCAGCATCCAGGCGGTATTGCCGGTGTCGAGCACCGGGGTTGGGGCAGCCGGTGCAGCCGCTGCCGCGGCAGGAGCCGCTTCCTGCGCGAAGGCGGCGACCGTGCCCAATGCTGCGAGAGCGAGCGAACCCAAAAGGGCGGCCCGTCCCGTCGTCTTCAAGGTAGAAGGAATATTCATTGAACTCTCCATTGGAATACGTGATCGCCGCTCAGAGCGCGTCGGTGTCTGTTTCGCCGGTGCGGATGCGCACCGCCTGATCGATGCCGAAAACGAAGATCTTGCCGTCGCCGATCTGGCCGGTCTTGGCGGCTGAGGTGATGGCTTCGACGGCCTTGTCGACCATGTCGGCACTGACCGCGACTTCGATCTTGATCTTCGGCAGGAAGCTGACCGCGTATTCCGCCCCGCGATAGATTTCCGTGTGCCCTTTCTGACGCCCGTAGCCTTTGACTTCGGTGACGGTCAGGCCCTGGATGCCGACGGCGGTAAGCGCTTCGCGGACCTCGTCGAGCTTGAACGGCTTGATGATTGCCATCACGATTTTCATAAGGTTGCACCCTTTGCTGTTGCGGTCCCCCGCGTTTGCACGACTTCACCGATCCTAAAGAGCCGGAGAGTGCCCACGTGGATTCAAGCTCCGTGCCAAGTGCCGAAGCAGGGTGTTAACCCGTTGTAAACAAAGGGATGAAGGCGGCCGAAGCCGTGAGGTGCCCGCAACAACGGCAAAGCATCTGCTTAAAAACTATGCAATTTTCGAAAAATGCCTACTCTGTAGGCGGTCGCTTGAGCCGGATCAGCCCTTCCTGCGCAACCGAGGCAATCAACGTGCCGTCGCGGGCAAACAGCGACCCGCGCGTGAAGCCGCGCGAGCCCTGTGTCGACGGGCTGTCCTGCGTGTAGAGCATCCAATCGTCGAGCGCATGGCTGCGGTGGAACCACATGGCATGGTCGAGGCTCGCCGCCTGGATATCGCGGTCGAAAATGGCGCGGCCATGCGCAAAGGTCGAGGTGTCGAGCAGCGTCATGTCTGAGAGATAGGCGAGCACCGCCGCCTGGATGGCGCGATCCGCCGGAACCGGACCGGTGGTGCGGATCCAGATGTTCTGCTTCGGCTCCAACTTTTCGCGGCTCGTGTAATGCTTCAGCATCACCGGCTTCATCTCGATCGGCCGGTCGCGCTCCCAATAGCGTTTGATGCCTTCGGGCACCGCCTCGCCGAACTTGCCCAGCAACTCGCGCTGTGACAGCAACGTGTCGGGTCCGGCAACGTCCTGCGGCATCGGCACCTGGTGTTCGAGACCGACCTCATCCTGCTGGAACGACGCCTCCAGCGAAAAGATCGCCTGGCCGTGCTGGATCGCCACCACGCGCCGCGTGGTGAAGGAGCCGCCGTCGCGGATGCGGTCGACCTCGTACACGATCGGCACCTTGGTGTCGCCGGGCCGCATGAAATAGCCATGCAGCGAATGCACGTGACGATCAGGGTCGACGGTTCGCTGCGCCGCGACCAGCGCCTGGGCGATGGTCTGGCCGCCGAAGACGCGCTGCCAGTCGAGCAAGGGACTGCGACCACGATACAGATTGTGTTCCAGCTTCTCGAGGTCGAGAATGCCGAGAAGCTCGTCCATGGCGGCCGTCATATTTCGCGCCCTCGCAGCAGAAGTGTTATGGCGGTTTCCGACAGGACGGACAGGCAGTCAAGGGCGCAAGACGCGGCTGGCGCGCAAGGAGCGAAGTTGATGCAACGCAAGGTGGACACGAAAACCAAGCCTGGACTCGATGTTCTGGTCGCCGGCGCCGGTTATGTCGGCCTGGCCAGCGCCGTATCGCTGAAGCAGGCCCGTCCGGGCCTTGCCGTCGCTCTCGTCGATGCCGCGCCGGCCGGTGTCTGGCAAAGGGATGGCCGCGCTTCGGCCATTGCCGCCGCCGCCTGCCGGATGCTCGACCAGCTCGGCGTGTGGGCCGAAATGGCGCCGCAGGCCCAGGCGATCACCGAGATGATCATCACCGATTCGCGCACTTCCGATCCGGTGCGTCCGGTCTTCCTGACCTTCGACGGCGAAGTGGCGCCGGGCGAGCCGTTCGCACATATGGTCGCCAACAAAGTGCTGAACGGCGCCTTGCGGGCCCGCGCCGAGAAACTCGGCATCGACATCATCGAAGGCGTGGCGGTGCAGGGTTTCGAGACCAACGGCGGTGGCATCACCGTGCATCTCGCCGACGGTGCGACACTGAAGGCGCGGCTGCTGGTCGCCGCCGACGGCGTCAACTCCAAGCTGCGCGACATGGCCGGCATCAAGACGGTGAAGTGGGAATATGGCCAGTCCGGCATCGTCTGCACGGTCGCGCATGAACGCCCGCACAACGGCCGCGCCGAAGAGCATTTCCTGCCGGCCGGCCCTTTCGCGACGTTGCCGCTCAAGCCCAGCGAGGACGGCACCAATCGCTCGTCGATCGTCTGGGTCGAGCGCACGCAGGATGCCGAGAAGCTGGTGGCCGGTGACGACCTCGTCTTCGAGCATGAACTCGAACAGCGCTTTAGTCTGAAGCTCGGCGAGATCCGCGTTGCCGACAAGCCGCGCGCCTGGCCGCTCGGCCTCACCATCGCCCGCGCTTTCGTCGCTCCGCGCATCGCGCTCGCCGGCGACGCCGCCCACGGCATCCATCCGATCGCCGGACAGGGCCTCAATCTCGGCTTCAAGGATGTCGCCGCACTTGCCGAGGTGATCGTCGAGGCCGACCGGATCGGCCAGGATATCGGCGCGCTCGACGTGCTCGAACGCTACCAGCAATGGCGCCGCTTCGACACGGTCCAGATGGGCATCACGACGGATGTGCTGAACCGGCTGTTTTCCAACGACATCGGCCCGCTGCGCGCCGTCCGCGACATCGGCCTCGGCTTGGTCGAACGCATGCCGCGCCTGAAGGAGTTCTTCATCCGCCAGGCGTCGGGACTGTCCGCTAGCACGCCTCGATTGTTGAAGGGCGAGGCGATCTGATCGGGGTGTCATTACACGCAAGGGTGTGTTGAGATTCAGATCAGGCCGAGTCGAGAACGGTGGGTTTCGAGAACCGGAGCGGAGCGTACGTTTGGGTACGCGAGAACCGGAAGCGCAGGAAGCTGCCGTTCGCAGGCCGGCATCACCTGAATATCAGCATACCCCTAGTTCACCTCGAAACCCAGCTTCTGCCGCAGCCGCAGTATGCGCTGGTCGGATATCTCGAGGCGTTTCTCGCCGCCTTGGGCGGCGCGGTTGACCATCTGCAGCAGGTCGTTGCGCTCGGCGACATCGAGGCGTTCGCGCAGGAACGGCGCCAGCTTGTCGATGACAACAGTGGTGTCGTCGATCTGTGCTGCCGCCCATTTGGCGTAGATCACCGCTTCGTCCGTCTTCTTCTTGTCGGCGATCTCGGAGATCACCAAGCGAATGACAGCCTCGCGTCGCGGCAGGACCGGCCCTTCCTCGGAGACGATTGCGGTGATCAGCGTCGCGGCGGCCACCACCGGATCGTCGATCGCGGTCAGTGGCGACAGGGCCGCCTGCTTGCGCAGCTTCTTGCGGCGCACCGAACCCTGGACCCGGCCGATGACATCGGCAACGTCACGCGCAGCCTCGTTCATGGCCTTCATCCGGTACCACCAGAACGCCGCCGCGCCCAGCACGCCAAGGACAGCAATCAAGAACGGCATGCCGACACCCCCCAAAATCCCGCCAACGATAGGAGAACTCTTGCGGTGCTTCAACATGCAAGAGTTGCGCCGGGCGAAGAACTCGGACCCCGCCAGGCGCTTCCGATGAAACCACCGCTCCAGACGACGGGCGACGAAGGAATCGCCTCTACGATCCCGGCACATCGTAGATCGCGCGCACCTCGATAGTGCCGATTTCGGCCAGCGGAATCTCGGCGGCGATCTCCAGCGCCTGGTCAAGATTATCAGCCTCGATCATGACGAAGCCGAGCAATTGCTCCTTGGTTTCGGCGAACGGGCCGTCGGTGATCAGGCTCTTGCCCTTGCGCCTGCGAAGGGTCTTCGACGTTTTCACCGATTGCAGCGCCTGGGCGATGATCAGTATCCCACGCTGATCCAACGAACGGTCATGAGCCATCGAATCGGCATCGAGCTTGGCCAGACGCTCCGGCGTCATGGCATGGAGGTCCTTTTCCTCACCATAGACCAGACAGACATATTTCATTTCCAGCTCCCTTGCTGCGTCGAACCAGTCGAACCATAGGACGCGGTGACGAGCGTGTCAGCGTTGCCCCTGACCGCTGCCGCATGGTCGAGAAGGCACGCCGCGATGCCGATGATGGCAACCGCGACCAGAAGCCGGCCAAAACCGGACGCCGGCGGGTGCAACCAGAAGTCTTCCGGTCGGCAGGCATTGCGGCCTGCGCCTTTCCACGGTGCGAAAAACAGATTGTCCATACGAACCTCCATCCGGCCACAACCTCGTGGCCGCCCGCAGGACGGGCGCGGGAGATCAAAGCCGACATTTTTGCACATGCACTTTTTCGAAAAGAATTTGGCCACCAACTGCGCAGTGGTTCAAAGAGCGCAGTGGCCTTCGCCTTCGCGCGCGCTATAGTTGACCGGACGCCGGGGCTCCCCCAGGCAACCAGCCGCGGCAACCCCAGCCACGACAACCAAGGAGGAATTCATGGACCGCACCGCAAACGCCGTCTGGAAAGGCGATCTGAAGGGGGGCACGGGCACGCTCGACACCCAGAGCGGAACCCTGAAGGGCACGCCCTATTCGTTCAAGGCACGCTTCGAGGACGAAAGCGGCAAATCCGGCACCAATCCGGAAGAGCTGATCGCGGCGGCGCACGCCGGCTGCTTTGCCATGCAGTTCTCGCATTTCCTGGCCGAGAACGGCACGCCCGCCACCGAACTCGACGCCAAGGCGGTGGTGACGCTGGTTCCCGGCACGGGGATCACCGGCAGCGCCCTCACGGTGGTCGGCAAGGTGCCCGGCATCGATGCCGCGAAATTTGGGGAGCTGGCCGAAAAGGCCAAGGCCGGATGTCCGGTCTCGAAGGCGCTCGGCGCCATAAATGTATCGCTTGACGCTCGGCTCGGCTGAGCACGCTGGATCCAGCGTGATGACCCGGCGCGAACGCACAGGCGCGCCGGGGTTATGCGCCCAGCGCGTCTAGCCGGGCGCGAAGTGCGGCGACTTCCTGCTCCAGCACCTCCAACCGCGCCTCCAGGTCGGAAGCCGGCAGGGCCGATGCACTCCGCTGCGCCGAAAGGGCTGCAACGTCCACAGGGCCGCTGAGGAGATGCACGTAGCGGTCCTCGCGTTGGCCCGGTCCGCGCGGGATTTCCTGGATGAGTGGCGGTCGGCGGCCGATCAGCATGTCGAGTTCGGCGCGCAGATCTTCGATCGATGAGAATCGCGCCATACGCTCGCTCCGCGCCAGCAGTTCATGTGCCGTCTGCGGCCCGCGCAGCAACAGCAGGCCGATCAAAGCGGTCTGCGGCGTCGTCAGCGAGAAGCGCTGCGCCATCTGGTGCTCGTAGCGCTCGACGCGCGAACCGAACATCTGCCGCACCAGCCCCTTTTGTTCGAGCAGCTTCAGCCCCCGGTGCACCTCGACCTGTTCCAGCGCCATCACCGGCTCGCGCGCCGTCTTCTGGTTGGCGGCGGCCAGTGCTGCATTGAGCGTCAGCGGATAGACATCCGGCGTCAGCTCCTTCTTCTCGATCAGGCAGCCGAGGATGCGCGCCTCGACGGGGGAAAGAATTGGAAGATCATCGCTCATTGGATTTGCTCGCGCCGGCAACCAACCTGCCGCCTAGACCCTTCTCTCAACCATCATCTTCTTGATCTCGGCGATCGCCTTGGCCGGGTTGAGGCCCTTGGGGCACGTTTGCGCGCAGTTCATGATGGTGTGGCAGCGATAGAGCCGGAACGGATCCTCGAGATCGTCGAGCCGCTCGCCCTTGGCCTCGTCGCGGCTATCGATCAGCCAGCGATAGGCCTGCAAAAGCGTTGCCGGACCGAGATAGCGATCGCCGTTCCACCAATAGCTCGGGCACGAGGTCGAGCAGCAGGCGCACAGGATGCACTCGTAGAGCCCGTCGAGCTTCTCGCGGTCCTCATGGCTCTGCAGCCATTCCTTGGCCGGCTCAGGCGACACCGTCTTCAGCCATGGCTGGATCGAGGCATGCTGGGCGTAGAAATTGGTAAGGTCCGGCACCAAATCCTTGACCACCTGCATATGCGGCAGCGGATAGACCTTGACGGCGCCGGAAATGTCGTCGCATCCCTTGGTGCAGGCCAGCGTGTTGGAGCCGTCGATGTTCATGGCGCAGGAGCCGCAAATGCCCTCGCGGCAGGAGCGGCGCAAGGTCAGCGTCGGATCGATCTTGTTCTTGATCCAGAGCAGCGCGTCGAGCACCATCGGCCCGCAATCGTCCATGTCGACGAAATAGGTGTCGATGCGCGGGTTCTCGTCATCGTCCGGTGACCAGCGGTAAATGCGGTACTCGCGCAGGTTGGTTGCGCCCTCCGGCTTCGGCCAGGTTTTGCCCGCCTTGATCTGCGAATTCTTGGGGAGTGTCAGTTCGACCATTACCTCAGGTCCTTTCGGATGACGAGCTTCAGCCCGGACCAGATTTCATTGACGGCGGCCACTTTCACGTCGACCAGATCGCGCTTCAGCGCCGCGGCGCGAACAACACCTTCGGTGACGTCAGTGGCCACTTTCGAAGCCTTTTTCGGCCAGGATACCCAGACCATGCCGTCGCGCTTGATCGCTGCCTCGACATCGCCGAGGCGATCCTCGATCTCGGCGCGTTGCCGGGCGAAGGCATGGACGGCGTCGTATTTCAGGATCGTTCCCGAAATATCAGACCAATCGGCCAGCCGATCGACTTGAGCGAAGTCAACGGCCTCAGTGAGATCGCTGAGATCATCGGGGAGCGCGATGAAGGCGGCGGTCATGCCGTCCTTCAGGCCGAGCTTGGCCGGAAGGGGCGTGCCGGAATATCCCGAGGCCGCCAGCGCCATCGTCAATACACCCTGGCCTTCGGTGCGATCTTGACCGGGTTGATACCCCCATCTTGTTCCTTGAGCAGCAGTTCGGTGTGCACTGGCCGATAGCTGAGCGTCACCTTGCCGTCTTCGCTGAGCCTGGCCAGCGTGTGCTTGCGCCAGTTGGCATCATCTCGGGCTGAAAAATCCTCCCGCGCATGCGCGCCACGGCTCTCCTTGCGCGCCGCGGCGCCGTAGACCGTGGTGATGGCGTTGGCCATCAGGTTTTCCAGTTCCAGCGTTTCGACAAGGTCGGAGTTCCAGATCATCGAGCGATCGAACACCTTGACATCCCTGAGCTCGCCCCAGATCTGCGAAATGCGTTCGCAGCCGCTGTCCAGCGATTCCTGGGTACGGAACACCGCCGCGTCTTCCTGCATCGCCTTCTGCATCTTCTCGCGCAGTACCGCCGTCGGCGTCGAGCCGCTGGCGTGGCGCAGCCGATCGAAGCGGTCCATGATCTTTTCGACCGAGGCCTCATTGGGCGAAGGAATTGCCGAATTGCGGTCGATGACCTGGCCCGCCCGGATCGCCGCCGCGCGGCCGAACACCACCAGGTCGATCAGCGAGTTCGAACCGAGCCGGTTGGCGCCATGCACCGAGGCGCAGCCGGCCTCTCCGACCGCCATCAGCCCCGGCGACACCTGGTCGGGATTGAGTGCCGTCGGGTTGAGCACCTCGCCCCAGTAGTTGGTCGGCACGCCGCCCATATTGTAGTGCACCGTCGGCAGCACCGGGATCGGCTCCTTGGTCAGGTCGACGCCGGCAAAGATCTTGGCCGATTCCGAAATGCCCGGCAGCCGCTCATGCAGCACGGCCGGATCGAGGTGGTCGAGGTGCAGGAAGATATGGTCCTTCTTCGGGCCGACGCCGCGGCCTTCGCGGATCTCAAGCGTCATGCAGCGCGAGACGACATCGCGCGAGGCAAGGTCCTTGGCCGATGGCGCGTAGCGCTCCATGAAACGCTCGCCCTCGGAGTTGACGAGATAGCCGCCCTCGCCGCGCGCGCCCTCGGTGATCAGGCAGCCGGCGCCGTAGATTCCGGTCGGGTGGAACTGCACGAACTCCATGTCCTGAAGCGCGAAACCCGCCCGCGCGGCCATGCCGCCGCCGTCGCCGGTGCAGGTGTGCGCCGAGGTGGCCGAGAAATAGGTGCGGCCATAGCCGCCTGTCGCCAGCACCACCATCTTGGCCGAGAAGCGGTGGATGGTGCCGTCGTCGAGGTTCCATGCGACGACGCCTGTACAGGTCCCGTCCGGCTCCATGATCAGGTCGAGTGCGAAATACTCGATGAAGAACTGGGCATTGTTCTTCAGCGACTGGCCATAGAGCGTGTGCAGCATGGCGTGGCCGGTCCGGTCTGCGGCGGCGCATGTGCGCTGCACCGGCGGGCCTTCGCCGAAATTCATCATCATGCCGCCGAACGGCCGCTGATAGATCTTGCCCTCCTCGGTGCGCGAGAACGGCACGCCGTAATGTTCGAGTTCGTAGACGGCGGCGGGCGCCTGCTGGACCATGTACTCCTGCGCGTCGATGTCACCCAGCCAATCCGATCCCTTGACGGTATCGAAAAGGTGCCATTGCCAATTGTCGGGTCCCATATTCGCAAGTGAAGCGGCAATGCCGCCCTGCGCCGCCACCGTGTGCGAGCGGGTCGGGAACACCTTGGTGATGCAGGCGGTGCGCAGGCCCTGTTCGGCCATGCCGAGCGTGGCGCGCAGCCCGGCACCGCCGGCGCCGACGACAACGACGTCGAACTTGTGGTCGACATAAGTATAGCCAGCGCTGTTGGCTCGTTTTGCGTCCTTGGCCAACTCAGCCTCCGAATGTCAGCTTGAGCAGGGCGAAGATCGAGGCGACGCCGACCGCTATGGGGAAAAATGTGTTGAGCGCGATCAGCGCCAGCTTCATGCCCTCGCCATGCACGTAATCCTCGATGATCGCCTGCATGCCGAGGCGCATATGGGTGAGCCCGGAGACCAGCACCAGGGCCATCACCATCGCCACGAACGGATTGGCAAGAGCTGCCCGCACATGCTCATAGTCGGCGCCGTTGAGTGCAATCAGGAAACCGACGAAGAACAGCATCAGCGGGATGTTGGCGATCGCGGTCAGGCGCTGGCGCCAGAAATGTCCGGTGCCCTCGCGGGCGGACCCGAGGCCGCGGACCTTCGCCAGCGGCGTGCGCATGTCGGAGTTGTTGTCGCTCATGATCAGGCTCCCCGCGCCATATAGCCGGCGATCCAGATCAGCAGCGTGAGCAGGATGGAGCCGGCCAGCGTGGCCCAGGCGATCTTCCAGGCCGTGTGCTTCTCCAGACCGTTGCCGGTGTCCCAGACCAGATGGCGCACGCCACCCAGCATGTGGTGCATCAGCGCCCAGGTGTAGCCGAACAGGATCAACCGGCCGAGCCAGGTGCCGAAGGCCCAGTTGACCCAGTCGAACGTCGCCTGCGAGCTTGCCGCAGCCATCAGCCACAGCGCGACCAGCAGCGTACCGAAATACAGCGCCCCGCCCGTGATGCGATGGATGATCGACATCGTCATCGTGATCGGCGGCCGGTACACGCTCAGATGTGGCGAAAGCGGCCGTTCACGTCTGGCAAATTCGCGGGTGGCTGGTGATTTGCTCATGGCTCCCCCAGTTCGGCGTCTCCTGCCTCATGTGGAAATGCGGCATTGCCGCTTCCGGTTGCGACTTCGGACAGCCGGTTTCTAATGCTCTTTTTGCACCGCGTCAAAGCCAGAAAACCGTTTCGAAAACGTAATTTAGTCTGACTAAACGGCAAGCTCCCGGCTTCAATCGATTAGCGCTGGGGCCCGAAGCCGGCTCGATATCGCTGCAGTGCAGCATGCCTGTCACCGGGCCCAGTGATATCGAGATTGGCGCTAGCGTTTGCAGGTCTGCGGCGTCGACCCCTTCTTCATCACCAGCGCTTCGCTTCCGTCGATCACGATTGCGTCATGTGTGCCCGCCTGGTAGCGGCTGCTCTGGTTGGCAGGCGACGCCGCAAACTCCTCGGTCGCGCCGTCGGACCCGACCACACGCAATGACGTGCCGAGATTCTGGATGGCAATCATGCCGTTATTGCCGCATCTGTAGGTGGCCGTGCCTATGCCGGATCGCGGCGCAGTAAGGTCGGTGGTGATCTTGGTTGCAGCTGCCGGGGGCGCCGCGGCTGCGATGGACGGCTGAGCCGGCGCAGACGAATTGACCGCCTTCGGCGCGCCATCCTGCGGCACACAGGCAGCAACGGTAACGAGCAACGGGAAAACGGACACCCAAACCATTCGGCGTACCGCCATTTGCCGTCCTCCCGCGCGGCAAATCAGCCGCGAATGCTTTGCCAAGATTTAGGTCATCCCGACGCAGAGACGAACGCCGGCGCGATGGTGCGGCCAAGCATGGCCGAATGATGGCCGCCGGGTTTTCCATCCAGTCGGATATTAACGGATATTAACCATGTTCACCGAGACATCGCCGCGAAGCGCGTCAGCCTCTTAACAAAGGTTAAGAAAGCGTTAATTTCCGATTCGAGGAGGCTTTCCTCAAGACATGGAGGACGCCATGCGTTCGAATTCGGGCAGATCGCGCCTTGCGGCGCTCACAGTGGCGGCCTCGGTCGTCGGCCTCGTGGCGCCAGCAGTCGCCGGTGCGCGGCATCAGGATCGCGTCTACGCCGATTCCTTCGGCAATCTCGTCATCGACAGTGCCGCCGGCTACAAGCGCATCCTCGTCGGCGAAGGCAGGCTGGCCAAGCAACTGTCCGACTACACCAGCGCCGGCCAGCCCAAGGTGATCTACGAGAACGAAGCCGACGATCTATCAGGCTACAGCGATTGCTACCGGCCACCGGTGCTGGTGAAGGGCCGTTCCTATATGTACGGACTTTCCGACGGTGAGATGCCGGAACTCAGCCCCTGCCGCTAGACTCGTGTTTGGACGCAATTTCCAAGGGAAAGCGCACCGCGCCTTTCTCGGGGAAACGTCTCACATTTCTCCTGGAATTGCTCTGCCGTCCATTCCGGCTGACGACCAGTTGTCGGCTGGCCCGGCCGAGATGCGCACGCAATCGCGCCCGGCATTCTTCGCCTGATAGAGCGCCTGGTCGGCGCGCCGCATCAGATCGGTAAAATCTTCGCTCGGATGAAGTTCGGCGACGCCGAAACTCGCTGTGCAGCGATTGTCCGCCGGCAGCCCGTTTATGGGAAGCGCACTGAAAGCACTGCGGGTGCCCTCGGCAAACAGCCGGGCGGCGGCAAGATTGGTTCCCGGCAGCATGATGGCGAACTCCTCACCGCCGATGCGGCCGGCGACATGATGGCCGGCGGCGGCCTCACGCAGGAAACCTGCAAAAGTCTCGATCACCCGGTCGCCGGACGCATGGCCGAAACTGTCGTTGACGCTCTTGAAGTGATCGAGGTCGGCGATAACCAGGGCGACCGGCACGCCTTGCCGCATCGCGCCAAGCACCGCCAACTCCGCATGGCGGGTGAAGCCGCCGCGGTTGAGCAGGCGCGAAAGCGTGTCCGTCTCCGATTTCGAGGTCACTTCGGCAAGCACGTCGCGAACCAGGATGGCCAGCATCAGCAGCGCCAGCGCCAACGCAAAGACCGTGCCGAGCGATTGCGACACCAGCGCGTAGCTGCTTTGCAGATAGGCTTGCGGATTGGCGCCCCAGCCGCCGAGCGCATGCGCAATGAACGGCTTTGAGGCAAACTGCAGGCCGCTCGCTGCCAGAACGGCCATCAATATGCGATCGAGATGGGCGGGCCCTTGCCTCGATGACCAGACGATTGCCAGCCCGACGAACTGCATGACCGCATAGGGAAGCTGGTAGGCCATCATGCGGACCAGCGACTGGCGTGGCAGGTCCTGCACGAAATACACGGCCATGGTCGTGGCGACCAGGAACAACAGCATCGGCAGCCAGGGCGGCTCCACGCCATACTTGCGGGCAAGCCCGCCATTGAACGCAATTGTGGCGCCAAGGAAAACCGCGAAGGCGGCAACGACCGGGAGCCGCGCGTCGGTGAAGGCGGGAATGCTGAATTCGATCGCCGAATAGGCCATCCCCAGCAGATAGCCAAAAGCCAGCCAGCGCGCCGCAGCGCGGCCGACATCATGGATGGCAATCGCCATGAAGGACGCCGCCAGCAGGCCTGCAACCGACAAATTGATCAAAAGGATGAAGTTGGCGCCGCTCATGATCTTCCCGCACCCGCGCCGACAGCTAAGCATCGACGGGCGAAGAAGACGTTAATGCTAGTGCATGTCGTCAAAAATGGTTCCGGTTTTTTCGGCCCGGCCGTGCGAGATCAGCCCAGCTTGAGCGGCTCCGGGACGAACGCCGTTTCCGGCCGCTCATAAGACAGGCGCACGCTGTCGCGGCCATTCTTTTTGGCTTTGTAGAGCGCGTCGTCGGCACGGCGCATCAGCGGCTCAAGCGCCTCGTCACCGCTTCGGGCCGCCACGCCGAAGCTGGCGGTGACCTTGGTGCCGACAGGAAGCCCGTCGACATGGCCAGCCGAATAAAGCGTTCGCACGGCCTCGGCGAACAGCCGCGCGGCGCCGAGGTCGCTGAGCGGCAGCAGCACGGCGAATTCCTCGCCGCCGATACGCCCGGCAACACCGCGTGCGCCTGCCGCGGAGCGAAGCTTGGCGGCGAAATCAGCGATCACCCGATCGCCCGCCGCATGTCCATGCACGTCGTTGAGCGCCTTGAAATGATCGAGGTCGGCCAGCACCAGCGCGACCGGAAACCGCGCGGTGGCGCAGTGCCGCAAGAGCAGCATGCCTCGCTCCTCGAAACCGCGGCGGTTGAACAGGCCCGACAGCGGATCGGTATGCGTCTCCGTTTTCAGCGCCTTCATCACGTCGAGTGCGGCGGCGCAAAACAGGCACAGCGCAATGAGCAGCGACAGCAGAGCGTGCGACAGAAGCGCCGTCGTCCAGTAGGACGAGCCGTAGAACCCGTCATAACTGGTGAAGGGCCCGTGCGCGACTACGACGATAAGGGTGCGCACGAAGAAGTTGACGCCCGACAGCAGCGACAGCACGAACAGGATGTTTTCGGTCGGGCCGTTGCGGCGCACCGGGCGCAGTTCGGCGGCGACCAGAAGGCTGATCCCACCGAAAGCGAAATTCATCGCCAGGATACGCCAGGTGAGATCCGGCGCGACGAACAGGAACCAGCACAACGAAGCCAGGCCGCCGCCCGCCAGCACGCCGATCCCAACATAGGGCACCTTGCGGCCATGGCGGTGCACGACGGCGCCGGACAGGCAGCAGCCGGCTATGGTGAAGCAGATGTTCGACGCCAGCTTGGTCAGCGGCATGCCGATCGGCAAGGTGAAATACTGCAGCAGGAAGCCGACCGCCGAGAGACTGTAGCTGATCGCCAGCACGGCGAGATACGGGCGGTGGCGTTGATAGGACCATAGCACGAGGAACGCAGCGCCGAGCGCCAACGCTATCGTCGGATTGAGCAGCGCTATGAGCAGACCCGTGTCCAAACGACTGTGATTTCCCCGCTTACGTCGGGGAAGACTTAGAGCGCAAGCGCAAACAAGCGGTTAAGCGAAAGCGAATATGTGAACGGACCGGATAAAAAAGGCCCCGGAGCCGCAAAGCGGTCCGGGGCCTGGAACGTGTTCGAAGCTGGGCGCTTCGGAGTTATTTCCACTCGCGGATGTCGACGAAGTGGCCGGCGATCGCCGCCGCCGCCGCCATCGCCGGCGACACCAGATGTGTGCGGCCCTTGAAGCCTTGCCGGCCCTCAAAATTGCGATTCGAGGTCGAGGCGCAGCGCTCATGCGGCTTCAGCCGGTCGTCATTCATGGCAAGGCACATCGAGCAGCCCGGCTCGCGCCAGNCATCGACATGCGGGCTGACCGTCTTGCCTTCGACCACCTTGGCGACGGCGCGCAGATCCTCGATACGGCCATTGGTGCAGGAGCCGATGAAGACGCGATCAAGCGAGATATCGGTGATCTTGGTGCCTGGCGTCAGCCCCATATAGTCGAGCGCGCGCTGCTTGGAGGTGCGCTTGTTTTCATCGGTTATGTCTTCCGGGTTCGGCACGATGCCTTGCACCGACACGACATCCTCGGGCGACGAGCCCCAGGAAACGATCGGCGGCAGCTTGGCCGCGTCGAGCACGATCACCTTGTCGAAATGCGCGCCCTCGTCGGACCGCAGCGTCTTCCAGTATTCGAGTGCCGCATCCCAGGCCGCGCCCTTCGGTGCGCGCGGCTTGTCCTTGACATAGGCGAAGGTCGTCTCGTCGGCGGCGATCAGGCCGGCGCGCGCACCGCCTTCGATCGACATGTTGCAGATCGTCATGCGTCCTTCCATCGACAGTGCACGGATCGCCTCGCCGGCATATTCGATAACGTAGCCGGTGCCGCCGGCAGTGCCGATCTCGCCGATGATGGCCAAGATGATGTCCTTGGCGGTGACGCCTTCCGGCAACTGGCCGTCGACGCGCACCAGCATGTTCTTGGCTTTGCGCTGGATCAGCGTCTGCGTCGCCAGCACATGCTCGACCTCGGACGTACCGATGCCGTGCGCAAGCGCGCCGAAGGCGCCATGCGTCGAGGTGTGGCTGTCGCCGCAGACGATGGTCATGCCGGGCAAGGTGAAACCCTGCTCGGGGCCGATGATATGGACGATGCCCTGGCGGATATCGTTCTCGGAATAATATTCGACGCCGAAATCCTTGGCGTTCTTGGCCAGCGCCTCGACCTGGATGCGGCTTTCCTCGTTCTTGATGCCGAACTTGCGCTCGGGCGAGGTCGAGACGTTGTGATCGACCACGGCCAGCGTCTTTTCCGGATGCCGGACTTTTCTGCCGGTCATGCGCAGGCCCTCGAAGGCCTGCGGGCTGGTCACCTCATGGACGAGGTGGCGGTCGATGTAGAGCAGGCAGGTGCCGTCATCCTGGCGGTCGACGACATGGTCGTCGAAAATCTTGTCGTAGAGGGTGCGCGGTGCGCTCATGTGCGTAAATCCGTCGATATGAGAATGAGAAAGAGCAGACGCCTGACTTTCGGCCCGGCGAAACGACCTGGACAGGTCGGCCTAGGAAAGTCGGCTGGTCAGCGCCCCGGACACGCGCGCGGAGAAGCGCGACGGCAGGCGTTTCCTGTCCTGCAGCACGAACCCCTTATAGGCCGGATCGCCAAATAGCTCTTCCATGGCGTGGCTCATACCAATGTTTTGGCTTTTCGGCAATTGCGTGCCTTCGCGGAACCTGGTTGCCCGCCCCCCGAAATGGGGAGATCACTGTCTGTCCTTCTTGAATTCGAACAGCTCAATCACATTGCCCGATGGATCTTCAAGCAGAATAGCCCGGCCAGCGCNCCCTACACGACGCTCTTCCGATCTATCAGGGTGTCCAGCCCCCTGGTTATGACCATGAACCTGTTCCATCCGCCTGGCTCCGGTTCACCTCCGGCCTGACCACCGCTTCCCGCACCTGGAGCGCTGAGATACAGGGTAAGATCGTCGCGAAGCAGCGCTGCGAACTTGCCAGGATTGTGCATTTCGACCTTGAATTCGAGATTGTCTCGGTAGAATTCTACCGCCTTGTCTATGTCGGCAACGATATAACGGACGGACGCCATTCAGCCTTCTCCTCTTGTGCCGAGATACTGCGGCGGCGCCATAGTAGCGGTGAGGCGCAGCCCCACGGTTTTGGAACGCACCGACGTGTACATGGTTCCGACCGATGGGGTGCTTGGATGGCGAGGACCAAGCTTATTCCGCTACAGGATTTCGAACACAAAAGTCTTCACCAACGCATCCGGCTCGGCGATCGCATAGCAGCGGAACCATGGGCTTCGCTCGACCGCTCGCCATTTTTTCATCTGCTCCAGTTGGTCGAACACGGCCTGAAAGCCGCCGCTCTCGAACACCTGGTCGCGCACGGTGAAGATCGCATGTCCGCCCTTCCGGGTGATGCGCACCAGTTCATGCAGGCCAGACGCCGGCGCATGGCTGATGGTGAACACCCCGGCGGAGAAGAAGGCGCGGAAGTGGCCGTCCGGCCATGGCAGAGTCCCGCCCAGCATCGCCTGCTTCAGCTCGCTATAGGCGTTGCGGCTGCCGGCGATCTTCAGCATGTCGCCGGAAAGGTCGAGCCCGGCAATGTCGCGGTAGCCGAGCGCCTTCAGTGACGGCCCCGACAGGCCGGTGCCGCAGCCGGCATCGAGCAATGGCCCGTCGCCTGCCGGCACATGGCGCGCCACCCAAGCGGCGATCAGGAAAGGCAGGAGATAGCCGAGCGATGCGGTCTCGCTGTCATAGGTCGCGGCCCATGCGGCATAGGCCTCTTCAAGCGCCTCCGGCGTGTCGGCCGTATAGACCGAATCCAGCGCCGCATTGGCTTTGTCGACGATCATGGGACCTCCTCAACGAGAATGCTGAGGGATCGTAGCGCTGTCTTGGCCCGAAAACTATTGCTCGTGCTGGCGATGCAGCCGCCGTTCCAGTGCGCGCAAGGCCAACGACAGGCCTACCGTCAAGATGAGATAGATATAGGCCACGATCGAATAGGTCTCGAAGAAGCGGAACGAACCGGCGGCATAGACCTTGCCCATCTGCGTGATGTCGGCGACCCCGAGCACCGAGACCAGCGATGAATCCTTGACCAGGGCGACGAAGTCATTGCCGAGCGGCGGCAGGATGGTGCGGATCGCTTGCGGGAATACGATCAGCCGAAAGCGTTGCGCCCGGCTCAGCCCGAGTGCCTTCGCCGCTTCGATCTGACCCTTTTCCACCGCCTGGATGCCGGCTCGGAAAACCTCCGAGATGAAGGCCGAATAGCCAATGGTCAGCGCCATGATGGCACGCCACAAGAGTGACACGTCGCGCACCAGCAACTCGCCCAGCATGCCGGCGCTTTGCAGCGGCTCGGTCAGCGCGTTCCAGGCCGTGACGAAGGCCGGTGCACCGACAAAGGCGATCCAGAACAACAGCACCAGGATCGGCACGCCGCGGATGATCTCGACATAGAAGCGGGCCATCTGGCGTAGCCAGCGTGAGCCGGACATTCCCATCAGCGCAATGCCGAGGCCAATGACCGAGGCCAGCACGAAGGCGATCACGGTGACGAAGATGGTGATGCCGATACCCTTGGCAACCGTGGCGAAGACCTGGGCGTAGAGGTTGCTGGTGGCGACGAAGACGGCCACCGCGATCGCTACGGTTACAGCAACGACGAGCCACCAGGGGAAGTCGGCTTTGGAGGAAGATGCATGCGTCGACATTCAGGCGATGCCGGCCAAGCAAATGTCGCGACGCGCCAGGCCACCCCCCTCTATCCTGCCGGACATCTCCCCCTCAAGGGGGGAGATTGGCAGCCTCGATGACGTCGCTCTTTCTCTAACGTTTGCGATTGGCGAAATCAGAATGAACAGCCAATCTCCCCACTTGAGGGGGAGATGCCCGGCAGGATAGAGGGGGGCGTTCAAGCGAAAAGTCAGCGCGAATTGTCGCGCATAACCATCATGTAATGCGCGTGGCAAGGAGGCCTACTGCCCCATCTTGTAATCAAGAAACCATTTCTTGTTCAGCGCATCGAGCGTCCCGTCGGCCTTCAACGCCGCGATGGCCGCGTTGACCGGCTTCACCAAATCCGAACCCTTCGGGAAGATAAAGCCAAAATCCTCGGTGCCGAGCGGTCCGCCGATCAACTTCAGCTTGCCTTCGGAAGCATCGACATAGCCTTTGCCTGCGGTGCCGTCGGTCAGCACGACATCGACGTCCCCGGATTTCAGCGCCTCCACCGTCGCACCAAACGTCTCGAACAGCTTGATGCGCGGGTTCTGCTCGTTGCCGTCGAGCACGCTGTAGACCGCGGTGTAGAAGGGCGTGGTGCCGGCCTGCGCGCCGATCAAGCCGTCCTTGAAGGCGCCGAAGGTCTTGGCGTCGGTGAAGCGGCTTTCATCGCCGCGCACCAGCATGAACTGTTCCGAACGCATATAGGGGTCGGAGAAATCCACCTTCTCCTTGCGGTCGTCCTTGATGGTGATGCCGGTCATGCCGATGTTGTACTGGTTGTCGGAAACCGCCTGGATCATCGCGTCCCAGGAGGTGTTCTGGTACTCGACCGTGAAATTGAGCCGCTTGGCGATCTCGTTCATCGCATCATATTCCCAGCCGATCTGCTTGCCGGTCTTGGCGTCGATGAACTGCAGCGGCGGATAGGCGTTTTCGGTCACTACCACAACTTTCTTGCCGCCAAGGTCGGGCAGCGCCTGCGCGAACGTGGCAACAGGCGCGAGGATGAAGGCAAGCAGGCCTGCCAGCAGCAGTTTCGATTTGGTCATGACACACTCCCCGGGAATTGAATGACCCGGGCATGGCCGGGTTTGCAGGAAAATCCGGCGCCGACTTTAGCTTTCCGCAGGCGTCATGCAAGACGCTCCGCTGCGTCAGTGCACGCGAAAGCGGATTCCAATGCTTTCAATCCCGCAATTCGAGAAGGATCAGTGCTGCGGCTGCGATCAGCTCGGGCTCGCGGTGCCGGGATCCGCCTTGCGCAAGCCGGAGACGAACCGCGTCAGGGTGTGGTGCAGGTACTTCAACTCGTCGACGTCCAACGGCAGATTGCAAAGCATCGCTGCCGGTACGCTTCTGGCCTGCTCGCGCAGTGCCTGGCCCTTCGCCGTCGGCTCCACCAGAACCCGGCGCTCGTCGGCGGGGTCGCGACGGCGCGTGACTAGGCCGCCGGCCTCCAGCCGCTTGAGCAGCGGCGTCAGCGTCGCAGAATCGAGCCCGAGCGCCTCGCCAAGTTCGCCCACTGTGCTCGGTGAGCGCTCCCACAGCGCCAGCATCGCCAGATATTGCGGATAGGTCAGGCCGAGCGGATCGAGCAACGGACGATACAGCCGCGTCATCAGCCCACTTGCCGAATAGAGCGCGAAGCAGAGCTGTTGATCGAGTTTTGCCACCCCGGAGAATTGCGCCGGGGCATGTGTGGACGTGGTTGTCGTTTCCGCGGTCATGCTGCCTTTGCCGGAAGCGCCTTTGCCGAAAGCGTCACTTCGATGTTGCCCTTGATGGCGTTGGAATAGGGGCAAACCTGATGCGCCGCCGATACAAGCGCTTCCGCCGCCGTTTGATCAAGACCTTTCGTTTCCGCCGCGAGCGATACGCCAAGCACAAATCCGCCCTGCGCATTGCTGTGCAGGCTGACATTGGCCGTCACCGAGGCGTCCTGCAGCGGCAGTTTCTGCTTGCCGGCGATGAAGCGCATGGCGCTTTCGAAACAGGCGGCATAGCCGGCGGCGAAAAGCTGCTCGGGATTGGTGGCGCCGCCCTTGCCGCCCAGCTCCTTGGGCATGGCANCATGGCAAGGTCGAGGCTGAGCAGGCCATCATTGCTCTGGACATGGCCGGCGCGGCCGCCGACGGCGCGGGCTTGGGTGGAATACAATGCAGGCATTTCGCTTCTCCAGTTAAATCGTGCACGATTATTTAGTACACGATATAAACCGAGTCAACCGCGGATTTCAGCCAGCCCAACTGTTCTCCGGGAACTCAAAAAGGCGGCCGAAGCCGCCTTTTTGAACATGCTCGTCGAAAACCTTATTCGGCGGTGGCTGCTTCGGCAGCCTTGGCGGCTTCAGCGGCCTCGGCGGCGGCCTTCTTCTCGGCGGCGTCCTGGGCGGCCTTCTCAGCGGCCAGAGCCTCGGCGGCGGCTACCTTCTCGGCCTCGATGCGGGCCTTCTCGGCGTTCAGCGCATCGCGCTCCTCGTCATTCAGCTTGCGGGCGCGCACGCCGGTGTTTTCCGAAATACGGGCCGACTTGCCGCGACGATCGCGCAGGTAGTAGAGCTTGGCGCGACGCACCTTGCCACGGCGCACGATCTCGACGCCTTCGACCATCGGCGAGTAGACCGGGAACACGCGCTCGACGCCTTCGCCGTAGGAAATCTTGCGAACGGTGAAGTTCTCCTGGAAGCCGGCGCCGGCGCGGGCGATGACGACGCCCTCATAAGCCTGGACGCGAGTGCGGGTGCCTTCGGTCACGCGGACCTGGACGCGCACGGTGTCGCCAGGCTGGAATTCGGGAAGCTTGCGCTTGGCTTCGATCTTGGCGGCCTGTTCGGCCTCGAGCTGACGGAGAATATCCATCTCAAAAGTCCACTTCTTGTTCTTCCGACAGTCAGAGCGTCCGACACTCGCCTTGCAGTTCCATTGACCGCTCGGCTATGCCCTTTGTTCGAGACATCTGTCTTTGAAACATCGGGCAGGGGCGACTACACCGTCATTGTTGACGGGTCCGGCAGATTCTTTCTGGCCGGTACGGGCGGGCACATACAGCTATTTCGCAGCTTTGTCACGCCTTGGCCGCGCATTTTCTGCTCGGATGGCACCATCGTAATCTTGCCGTGCCGGGTTGCTCCGGGCCCTCAGGCCTCCTAAGCCTGCAATACCACAGTTTTTGAGCGCCACCTCCATGTCTGTATTCGATGCCATCCTGCTGTTCCTGGCGGGCTTTCTGTCAGGCGCCGCCAATGCGGTCGCCGGCGGTGGCACCTTCATCACCTTCGGCGCCATGACGCTGGTCGGCCTGCCGCCGATCGTCGCCAACGCCACGTCCTCGGTCACGCAATTTCCGGGCTACATCACCTCGACGCTCGCCTACTCTGCCGACATCAGGCATTTCTGGCGCGGCGCGCTTGTGCTGTGCCTGATCTCGGCGTCCGGCGCGCTGGCCGGCGCACTGATCTTGTTGGCGCTGGATAACCCATCGTTTCGCGCCTTGGTGCCATGGCTGCTGTTAGGCGCGACGGCGCTGTTCGCCGCAGGGCCGTGGCTAAAGCCGGCGCCAAAACCCGGCCATGAAGCTTCCGTGGGCTCACTCGCCGGCTCGCTGGCGCAGTTCGTCACCGCCGTCTATGGCGGCTTCTTCGGCGCCGGCATGGGCGTGATGATGCTGGCAACGCTCGGCCTCACACAAGCCGGCGACTACCATCGGCTGAACGCACTGAAGAACATGCTGGCCGTGGTCATCGCCGCTGTCGCGATCGCCGTCTTCGTCTCGGGCGGCGTCGTTGCCTGGCCTCAGGCGATCATCATGATCCCGGGCGGCGCGCTGGGCGGCTATGCCGGCGTCTGGATCGCCAAGCGCGTGCCGCAGAACGCGGTGCGCGGCTTCGTCGTCGCCGTCGGCCTGTTTCTTGCCTTTTACTACTTCACCAAGGGCTGAGCAGCAGCAAGCAGGTCCGGACGCCTCTCCGCGGTCAGCTTTTCCGACTCCGCCCGCCGCCATGCGGCGATCTTCTTGTGGTTGCCGGAAATCAGCACCTCGGGAATCTCGCGGCCTTCGAATTCCTGCGGTCTTGTATAGTGCGGGTGTTCGAGCAGGCCGTTCTCGAAACTCTCTTCCTCGCCGGATACTGCGTTGCCCATGACGCCCGGCAACAACCGCACCACCGCATCGAGCAGCGCCAGTGCGGCGGGCTCGCCGCCAGAGAGGATGAAATCGCCGATGGAGACTTCCTCCAATTCCCGCGCTTCGATCACCCGTTGATCGACCCCCTCGAAGCGGCCGCAGACGATGACGGCACCAGGACCCGCGGCCAGTTCGCGCACCCGGGCCTGGGTCAGCGGTCTGCCGCGCGGGCTCATCAAAAGCCGTGGCCGTGCATCACTTGGCGGCGAGGTATGGTCTATCGCTTTCGCCAGCACATCGGCACGCATCACCATACCGGCGCCGCCGCCAGCCGGTGTATCGTCGACGGTGCGGTGGCGGTCGGTGGCGAAGTCGCGGATCTGGATCGCCTCCAGCGACCATGTGCCGGCCTCAAGCGCACGCCCGGCCAACGACAGGCCGAGCGCGCCCGGAAACATTTCGGGATAGAGCGTCAGCACGGAGGCGAAAAAACTCACCGGTTGCCCCCGGCGTCGCTCGGTCCGCGCGGCCTGCCCTTCGGGTCGAAGTCTTCTTCGCGCGGGCCATCGCCGTCCGCGTCGTCGACCAGCCCGGCCGCCGCCGGGTCGACCCGGACGAAGCCTTCGGCAATGGACACTTGTGGCACCGCTGCCTGCGTGAACGGGATCAGCACGCCCTTGCGCCCGCCCAGCGTCACATCGAGGATATCACCGCCGCCGAAATTATGCACGGCGACGACCTTGCCGAGCACGGCACCCGTGTCGTCCCGGACTTCCAGGCCGACGAGGTCGGCATGATAGAATTCGTCTTCTTCGCCGTCGTCCGGCAGCATCGAGCGATCGACGAACAGCTCCGTGCCGGCCAGCGCCTCGGCGGCGTTGCGATCACTGATACCCTTGAAACGCACCACGACGACGGTGTTGGCGGGCCTGATGTCGATGATCTGGAAAGCACGGCCGTCCCTGGCATAGAGCGGGCCATAATCGGCCAGCGCCATCGGCTCGCCGGTGAAGGTCTTCACCCTGAGTTCGCCCTTGATGCCATGGGCGGCGCCGATCACGGCCATCTGGACAGGGTTCTGGGGCTTGCTCATGGCGAAATATCCTTTGGCCTGCTCTAGCCCCACGCGGCTGTCATTTCAATGACGGGCTCTTCACCGCTTCCTAACCCGAATACCCGAAAATGCCGCCATGCAAGAATTCCTCATCCCGGCCAAACCCGATCTCCAGGCGGCGCGTGAAAGCTGGCTGAAGATGCTCGCGCGCGAACGCCGACTGTCGCCGGAAACCGTCGAAGCCTATGAGCGTGACGTCAGGCAGTTCCTGCATTTCCTGACCGGCCATTGCGGCGGCTCGCCCGGAATTGCGGACATCGCCAACCTGCGCCCGGCCGATCTGCGCGGCTTTCTCGCCGCGCGGCGCAACGCCGGCGCCGGGGCCCGAACGCTTGGCCGTGGTCTCGCCGGCATCCGCTCGTTGCTGCGTTTCCTCGAACGGCGCGGCCTCGCCAACGCGGCTGGCGCTGCCGCGTTGCGCGCGCCGCGCCAGCCCAAATCGCTGCCCAAGCCGCTGACGGCGAGCGATGCCAAGCATGTCGTTTCCGTCGAGGGTCAATTGGCGGAAG
The DNA here is from genome assembly GCF_000502955.1 of Mesorhizobium sp. LNHC252B00. Lineage (GTDB taxonomy): Bacteria > Pseudomonadota > Alphaproteobacteria > Rhizobiales > Rhizobiaceae > Mesorhizobium. Next base: position 119,544 of record NZ_AYWO01000018.1, read on the forward strand.
AACCCTGGATCGCTGCCCGCAACGCCGCCGTGCTGACGCTGCTCTACGGCTCCGGCCTGCGTATTTCCGAGGCGCTTGGCCTGGCCGGTGCCGACCTGGGGTCGGCGGCCGACACAGTATTGCGCGTCACCGGCAAGGGCGGCAAGACGCGGCTGGTGCCGGTGCTGCCTGTGGCGCTGCGGGCAATCGCCGAATACCGCCGGCTCTGCCCCTATCATCTCGACCCCAAGGGCCTGCTGTTTCGCGGTGCGCGCGGCGGCCCGCTCAACCCGGCCATAGTCCAGCGCGACATGGCCAAGCTGCGCTCGGCGCTCAACCTGCCCGACACCGCGACGCCGCATGCGCTGCGCCATTCCTTCGCTACGCATCTGCTCGGGCGCGGCGGCGACCTGCGCACCATCCAGGAGCTCTTGGGCCACGCCAGCCTGTCGACGACGCAGATCTACACCGGCGTCGACACCGCAAGACTGCTCGAAATCTACGAATCCGCCCATCCAAGGGCATAAACCCTTCAATTTCGCCGTGCAGGTTAACCGTTTTGCCGCTTTTCGGTCTTAGAAGAGGATCATGAAACGCGTCATCGCCATCGCCGACCGTGCAGCTCACGTCTCCCTGAAGCTGCTTGTTGCGCTCAACGTCCTGTTTTTTCTGTCGTTCCTCGCCGTCTTGCTCTTCGCGGCCGGCAGGGCGCATGCCGAAATCCCGACCTGCAGCGGCGCCGACATGCTGTCGGCCCTGCAGAAGAATGATCCGGCGACCTATCGCAAGATAGAGGCCGAAGCAGCGGCGACGCCGAACGGCAAGGGCCTGTTGTGGAAGCTGGAAAAGCCGGGCGAAAAACCATCCTTCCTGTTCGGCACCATGCACATGACCGACCCGCGCGTCACCACGCTGCCCGCGGACGCGCAGAAGGCCTATGACGCCGCCGGCACCATCGTCATCGAAACCACCGACGTGCTCGACAAGCAGAAGATGATGGTCGCGATGCTCAAGGAACCGGACCTGATGATGTTCACCGACTCGACGACGCTGTCGTCGCTGTTGTCACCCGACGATGCCGCGGCCATGAACACCGCCCTCGACGCGCGCGGCATCCCGCCGGCGACCGTTGCCAAGATGAAGCCGTGGATGCTGTCGGCCATGATGGCATTGCCGGCCTGCGAGCTCGCCCGCCAGTCCGGCGGCGCACCGGTGCTCGACGTCAAGTTGGCGGAGGGTGCAAAGGCTGCCGGAAAGCCGGTGGAAGGGCTGGAGACGGCTGAAAGCCAGCTGCGCGCCATGGCCTCGCTGCCGCTGGCCTTTCACATGAAGGGCCTCGTCGACACGCTGAAGCTCGGCGACAAGGTCAACGATATCAACGAGACCATGATCGTGCTCTACCAGCGCGGCGACACCGGCATGTTCTGGCCGCTGTTTCGCGCCGCCATGCCGGGAGGGCAGGACGACCCGGCGGGCTATGCGTCGTTCGAGGAGACCATGATCACCAGCCGCAACAAGGTGATGGTCGAACATGCCGAGCCGATCCTTGCCAAGGGCAATGCCTTCATGGCGGTCGGCGCGCTCCACCTTCCCGGCCCCGAAGGCCTGGTCGAGGATTTCCGCAAGGCCGGCTACAGCGTTACACCTGTCGCATTCTAGCTCTATTTGGTCAAAACCTGAGCCAGCATCGCCGGAACGATGATCCGGTGAAACGGCATGACAATCGCCAGATACGCGCGCCCGAGCCAATTGTGTGTCTTGACGATGGTCGTTGCGGCCACCTCCTGACAAGTCATGCCGAGATCCCTGACTTCGACCAGGAGGCGGAAATCGAGATGCCGGTCGTCGAGGCCAAGCACGACCTTGCCGGGAAGCTGGCTGATGAGCGGAATATTCCGATCCGGCCAGCCGGCAACACCGCCGGCTCGTGGCCTGTCTTCAGCCCGAATGGCCTGACAGCAAGGTTGCGCAAGGCCGTGAGCCTGCCGACCCATCGCGGCGTTCGCCCCAGGGCCCGTTCCGCCGCGCCGAGCGCGGTCAACGAAAGACCTTCGGTGACCAGCACATAGCGGTCGGCGAATTGGGCTCCGGCAAGAGCAGCGAAGTGATTCGGAACAACCAGCACTGTTCGATTCATCATGGCAAATCCTCAGAAACGACCATAGCAGGCGCGAACGTGGCACACTGCGTGGCGAAACGACGCCATTTAGCCTCAGGAGAGGCAGGATTGCCCTTGTTTTTGGCGTTTTCCAACCCTAGCGTGAAACCAGTTAGGTGATTGCGCGTTAATTGGTGTTGATTGATATTTTTCATCCACGGAGGACAGTTTTATGGCGAACGCACCGAATCCAAACGACCCGTTCAATCCATCCACCAACACTCCGAGGCCAAGCGGCGGCGGCGGCGGCAGTGGTTGGCTGATTGCACTGGTCGTCGTTATTCTGGCGGTTGTCGCGTATTATGTTTTCGGAAGAAGTGGTGAGCACCCGGCACCGGCCGAGCCGCCGGCGGCCAGCACACCGGCCCCTGCACCCGCACCGGCGGAACCGATGAAGCCGGCCGAACCTGCGCCAGCCCCGGCACCAGC